>NZ_BOOC01000002.1 GCF_016863035.1 Microbispora corallina | reverse complement strand
GAGTGTGAAGGGCCGCCCCCGGGTATCGGGGGCGGCCTTTCACATCTTTCATGCCATCCCATCAAGGGGTGGCTTTTTTATTTGTCAGACCTGGTTGAGGCCGCCGTCGACGAACAGCTCGATTCCGGTGACGAAACTGCTGTCCGCGGAGGCGAGGAAGAGGGCGGCCGCGGCGGTCTCCTCCGGACGTGCCATCCGGCCGAGGGGAACCTGGCCGCTCAGGTGGTCCTTGAGCAGCTCCGCCTGCTCCGGCGTCGGGGCGAGCCCGGTGATGCCCTCCGTATCCGTGGGCCCGGGTGCGAGCGTGTTCACCCTGATCCCGCGGCCCTTGAGTTCGTTCGCCCAGGTACGGGCGAGGGACCGTACGGCGGCCTTGGAGGCGGCGTAGACGCCGAATGCCTCGGTGCCGCTGCTGCCCGCGGTGGAACCGGTGAGAATCACGGACGCGCCCTCATTGAGCAGGGGCAGCGCCTTTTGGACGCTGAACAGCAGCCCTCGGACGTTGGTGCCGAAGGTCGTGTCGAAGTGCTTCTCGGTGACGTCCTCCAGACGGGAGAACTCGCCTCCGCCGGCGTTGGCGAACAGCACATCGATGCCGCCGCCCCGCTCGGCGACGGTCGCGTAGAGCCGGTCGAGGTCCACCGGGTCGGATACGTCGGTCCGCACCGCTGTGGCGTTCACGCCGATCTCCGCCACCAACGTGTCGAGCGCCTCCTGCCGGCGGCCGGCCACGAACACGTGGGCACCCTCGGACGCGAAGCGCCGGGCCGTGGCGCGGCCGATTCCGCTGCTGGCGCCGGTGACCACGGCGGTCTTTCCGTCGAGCTGTCCCATAGGTCTCCCCCTGAAGAAGTAACCAATCTTGTTACGACACTGCCGCGCATGAGACGCGAGGCCGTCGGTTGGAATGGATGTAACCATAGCGGTTACAATGAGGGTGTCAAGCGCCGCGAGACGTACCGGGTGGGTCGGTGCGGCGAATCCCGCCGCAGGTGACGGGGGTGGCCGCCACGTGCGCTTGAATGGTCGCGGAGGGAAGGGAGGCCGGTGAGCGCGAACAGCAGACTGACGATCGCCGCGCACACGCTGGCGTGGATGGGGCTCAACGAGAGCTTCGGCCATCCGATCGCCACCTCGGAACAGGTGTCGGAGAGCGTGAACACCAATCCTGTGGTCATCCGGCGCCTGCTCGGGCAACTGCGTGAGGCGGGACTCGTCGAATCCCGTCGTGGGGCGGGCGCCGGCTGGTCGCTCGCCCGTCCACTCGAGTCCATGACCCTGCTGGACGTGTACGAGGCGGTGGAGCCAGGCCCACTGTTCGGGATGCACCGGACCCCGCCCAACGCGGAATGCCCTGTCGGCTTCGGGATCCAGCCGGCCATGCAGTCGGTCTACGACGAGATCGAGGACACCCTGCGCGCCAAGCTGACGCGGACGACGATCGCCCAGGTTCTCCGCGACGTACTCGCCACCCGCTAGAGGTGGCCGCCCCCGCACTGGACGGTATGGCTCCGTGAACCGAGGCCATGACGGGCCGGCAGTCGTCTATGCCGGACGGATCGGCGGGGCAATCAGTCAGGGAGCCATGCGCCGAGGGCGATCGCGGTAGGGGTTGTGGGAGCGGAGTCCGGCTGGGAGCGCGGACCGCAGCGAAGGCCCAGCGAAGCGGGCTTCGCGAGGCCCGCACGCTTCCGAGCCGAGCGCAGCGTCACGCACCCCACCACCCCGCACAACAAACACCTCGCAGCGTCACCCCCAGCCGGCATGACGACCAATCAAACGACATCCGCGTACGTCAGGCGTTCGGATCGGCGACGGCGGCGGTGAGGAGTGGGTCGATGCGGAAGGGGATCTGGGTGGACAGGGCGATGGTCGTGTCCGTGCGGGTCACGGCGGGGGAGGCGAGGACGCGGGCGATGATCTCCTGGAGGTGGGGTGTGCTGCGGGCGACGACGCGGCAGAGGAGGTCGGCCTGGCCGCTGGTGCCGTACACCTCGAGGATCTCCGGGATGCCGGCGAGCGTCTGGACGGCCTCGGTGAGCCGGCCCTGGGCGATCTGGAGGGACGCGAAGGCGAGGATGGGGTAGCCGATCTCCTCGGTGGCGACGGTGGGGCCGAAGTCGGTGATGACGCCGCGCATGGTGAGCTTCTCGAGCCGGGCCTGGACGGTGCCGCGGGCCACTCCGAGGAGCCGGGCCAGTTCGGTGAGCCCGATCCGCGGGTTGGCCCGCATGGTGATCAGCATCCGGCTGTCGAGGGAATCGAGCATGCGCAGAGGGTACGCCCGTGCTGGTCGAATCGGCCAGCCAAATCCCCTGAGAGTCGCCGATATTGTGCGATCCGCACACTCCAACTGGTCACTCTTGTCAGTGAATCGGCGACTTGCTGTCATATGGGGATATGTTTGAGGAAGCTCAATACTTCGCCCCTGTTGCGACCAAGGATGACGGGTCCGTCGTCGTGGAACTGGCCACGAGCCACCCGGGGTTCGCCGACCCGGTGTACCGCGAGCGGCGCAACGGGATCGCCGCGCTGGCGCTGAACCACACGCCGGGTGACCCCATCCCCGTGGCCGAGTACACCGACGAGGAGCACCACGTGTGGGCGCTCGTCACCAGGGAGCTCGCGGTCAAGCACGAGAAGTACGCGGTACGCGAGTTCCTCGACGCGGCGGCGCGGCTGGGCCTTCCCGCCGACCGCATTCCTCAGTTGCAGGAGGTCAGCGACCTCCTGCACCCGCTGACCGGCTTCCGCTACCTCCCGGCCGCCGGGCTGGTGCCGCTGCGGGAGTTCTACGGGGTGCTGGCGGACGGCCTGTTCCATTCCACGCAGTACATCCGGCACCACTCCGTGCCGTTCTACACGCCCGAGCCGGACGTCATCCACGAGGTGATCGGGCACGCGAACACGCTGGCGTCGCCGCGTTTCGCGGAGTTGTACCGCGCGGCTGGCCGGGCGGCCCGTCGGGTCGAGACCGACGAGGCCCTGGAGTTCGTGTCCAAGGTGTTCTGGTTCACGCTGGAGTTCGGCGTGATGCGGGAGGACGGCGAGCTCAGGGCGTACGGCGCCGGCATCCTCAGCTCGTACGGCGAGATCGAGGAGTTCCGGGGGATGGACATCCGGCCCCTCGACCTGGTCGACATGGGCACCACGGCGTACGACATCACCAAGTATCAGGAGACGCTGTTCGAGGCGGCCTCGTTCGACCAGCTCGAAGACGTCGTGGGCGAGTTCTGGGACACCTGCGACGACGACGCCGTCCGGCGCCTCGCCTCTCACGCCCCCACCACCTGACGAGGCGACGGCCCCGCGCGGGAGCGGGCCGTTACGGCGTGATCAGCAGGGCGTCGCCCACGCCGCGCTCGACGCCGTCGGACGGGTGGTTGACGACCTTCTTGCCGACCACCATGGTGCTGGACCCGCCGCCGTCCAGGTTGATCGCGTCGCGGGCGCCGAGCCAGCGCATCAGCGCGGCCGCCTCGAAGAACGAGGCGCCGACGGTGCTGCCGGGGGCGCGGCCGTCGACGACGGCGATGATGAGCCTGCCGTCCCTGGCGACTCCGGCCAGCGTGCGGGGGTGGCGCCGGAGGATCATGTTGGTGTTCGCCATGCCGTCGCGGCCGGGGGTGATCGCGGTCCGGCCGGCGCGGACCAGGCCGACGGCCCCGCCGATGATGTTGGTCTGCGGGGTCAGCGGGACGGCCTTCTTCGTGCGCATGTCGGTGACCCGGGTCGTCACGGCGACCCTGGTCCCCTCGGCGGCGTGCTGCCAGAGCCAGTCGGCGGCGGCGCCCACGCCGTGGAGCACACGGGTGCCCCGGGCGACGGCGGCGCCCGGGTCGCGCACGGCGGTCACGGTGCCGGACGCGTCGAGCACGGCCTCGACGCCGTCGTCGGCGGGGGTGGCCCGGCCGAGCTCCTCGGTGTACATCACGAGCTCGTCGGGCTTGGGCACCCGGTTCAGGCCGGTCACCTCGGTCGCGGCGCCGTCGGAGGCCTTGGCCGTGACGGTGGACGACAGCTCCGTCACCCGTGCCGTACGGCCCTTGAGCACGAGGCCGACGCGGCCGGGCACGGCCTCGCTGAGCAGCTTGCCGCCCACCACGGAGATGCCGGTGGGGTCGCCGCGGAAGGCCGGCAGCGTGTGGATGTCGAAGAACCCCCCGTTGACGGCCGCGATGGCCTTGGCGGAGGAGGCCATGGCGGACACCTTCTCCCGCTTGGCGACGCTCGTGCCGAGGGAGGAGCGGAACGAGCCGCGGAACGCCTTGGGGTCGACCACGATGACCCTGACCCTCCAGGGGCCGGTCGTGATGAAGCCGTCGTCGCCCTGGAAGTCCACCTTGGCCGAGACGCCCGCGTCCTTGAGCTGTTTGACGACCTCGGCCGCGTCGGCCTTGCCGCTCAGCGGCCAGGAGCCGACCCGGACCATCCAGCCGTTGGCGGCGGGGTAGTCGGCCACGGCGGGCCGGGTGAACGCGACGACCGTGGGGGTGAGGCCGGCGGCCTCCACGGCGGCCGCCTGCTCCTGGGCGGCCGCCTCGGACATGTAGTCCTTGCCGGCGACCACGACGCTCACGGTGTACCCGTCCTTCGACGAGCCGTGGCCGACGGAGAAGTAGCTGACGCCGGGGGCGAGGGTCTTGGACGTGTACTTCGGGATCCCCGGCGCTCCAAGGGGGAAGGACGTCGCCGGGAGCCCGGTGACGGGGTCGGCGAGCGCCGGGGCCGGAAGGGCGGTCGTCGTCAGGGCCAGGACGGCGGCGGCTCCCACGATCTGGCGGCGTCTCATGTGGTCTTCTCCCCAGTGGTGATCCTCAGCGGGACCATCGTGGCGAGAATGACGGGAGAAGATGGGCGAAACGCGCAAAGAGCGAGGGAATCGGTAGCAATTGCCGGTGACGAACCACGCATCAGCGCCTAAACGGTGCGATCAGGTCCTTCCCGCATCGATCTCCTTCGCCCTCCGGACGAACTCCTGAGCCGACCGGGCCTCGACGTGAACGAGCAGCCCGTCGCGTCGGCGGGACATGCCCCAGTAGCGTGAGGTCGCCTGTCCCCACCAGATCGTCCACCTGGGGAAGCGGGCGGACAGGGCCCGGACCACGATCGCCGGGCTGATTTGAGGTTCGCTCGTCGTCTGCACCCTCCGAGGGAAGCACGATTCAGTCCGTACACGGAAGTGCACGGAAAGTAGCCAGTGGCATAGCTCTTACACCGGGGACGACATACCTACGCTCCGGGGTTCAGCATCTTCGCGAGCGAAGCCCCATCAAGCCCCGGAACGGTCAAATCGTCCGCCCCGGTCATCGTCTCGGCCGCGACGAGCGCGTTGACGATCGCCTCCTCCGTCGCCTCGACGACGGCGTAGAAGAGCGGGTCGATGTAGTCGTCGGCGAGGACGGTGACCTGGAACGTGCGCGGCCCCCGCGCGTCGAGCGCGTTGGCGGGCAGGTTCCGGTTGCCGGTGGAGAAGCACAGGAAGCCGTCGCCGCTGGAGTTCTCCCCGGCGCCCCCGGTCCTGGCGACGCCGAGAGCGGCCCGCTGGGCGAGCCTGCGGCACTGGTGCGGCAGCAGCGGCGCGTCGGTGGCGACGATCCCGATGATCGAGCCGGCCTCCTCGTTCGCCAGGCCGGAGGCGGGCAGGGAGCGGCCGACGTTCACGCCGTTCACCGTGAGCCGGTCCCGGCGGCCGTGGTTGGCCTGCACGAGCATGCCGACCGTGTACCCGTCCACCACGCGGGAGGCGGTCCCGATGCCGCCCTTGAAGCCGTGGCAGATCATGCCGGTCCCGCCGCCGACCGCGCCCTCGGCGACCGGTCCGCCCGAGGCGCTCTGGTACGCCTCCTTGACGTGGGCGGCCGTCACGTGCTGTCCGTCGATGTCGTTGAGCAGGCCGTCCCAGGTCTCGGCGACGACGGGCAGCGACCAGGCCTGACGTCCCCGGGCGAGCGACCCGACCTCGATCTCGACGAACGCGTCGCGGACGACGCCGACGGACCCGGTGTTGGTCAGCCCGACGGGCGAGGCGAGCAGGCCGAACTCCTGCAGGAACGGCATGCCGGTCATCTCGCCGTTGCCGTTGAGCCAGTGCACCCCGGCGTACAGCGGCTCGTCGAACGCGGAGCCCTCGTGCGGGAGGATCACGGTCACGCCCGTGCGGACCGGCCCCCGGCCGACGACCCGCGGGCCGGTCCCTGCGACCAGCGTGGTGTGGCCGACCCGGACGCCGGGGACGTCGGTGATCGCGTTGTGGGGCCCCGGGGTTCCGGTGCCGACCACGATGGCGAAGTCGCGGGCTCTCACGGGGGAAACGCCTTTCGTTCTCGGACAGCGCTCACAGGGCGTCGCGGCGGAACGTCTCCAGCGCCAGCAACGCGACGTGCAGGGACAGGCACGACTCGACGTCGTCGAGGTCGGTGTCGAGGATCCGCTCCAGCCGGCGCAGGCGGTCGTAGAACGCGGGCCGGGACAGGTGGGCCTTCTGGGCTGCCACGGCCTTGTTCCTCCCCGCGTCGAGGTAGATCCGCAGGATCCGGGTGAGGTCGCCGTGCCGCTGGGCGTCGTGCGCGAGCAGCGCGCCGAGCTCCCGCTCGGCGAACGTCTGCAGCCGGGCGTCGTCGCGCAGCAGGTGGAGCAGGCCGCGCAGGCGCAGGTCGGGCAGGCGGTAGAACGGCCGGCCGTCGGGCTGGCGCACCGCGACCTCGGCGACCTGCTCGGCCTCCATGAAGCTGCGCCGCACATCCTTGATCGACTCGACGACCGATCCGGCGGCCAGCACGAACGGCGTGGGGAACGTCGCCCGCAGCCGGTCGGCGAGCACCCCGAGGGCCGTCTCCGCGACCGAGCGCGGCGGGAGCGGGAGCAGCATGCCGACCCGGCTCTGGTCGAGGGCGCCCACGAGCGCGGGCAGCCGGGCGTCCCGGCAGGCGGCGGCCGTGGCCTCGGCCAGCTCGCCGAGCCTCGCCTGCTCGCCCAGGGCGGTGCCGCCGGACGCGGTGAGCCGGATGACCGCGCTGATCAGCTTGCGGCCGGTGAGCGGCACCCCGACGGCCCGGGCCCGGGCGGCCGCCTCGTCGGGGTCGGAATAGGCGTGGGTGAGGATGCCGGTGATGATCGTGCCGTGCGCCTGCCGCTCCAGCGACTCCTGATGGCGTTCGAGCAGGCGGCTGAGGGCGAGCGTGGTGGCGGCGCGCTCGGCGAGCACGATGTCCCGGGGGCTGGGCGGGCCGTC
This sequence comes from Microbispora corallina, assembly GCF_016863035.1. GTDB lineage: Bacteria > Actinomycetota > Actinomycetes > Streptosporangiales > Streptosporangiaceae > Microbispora > Microbispora corallina. The sequence continues at coordinate 411,557 of NZ_BOOC01000002.1, read as the reverse complement.
GCACAGCAGGATCAGCCGCCCCCAGTCCTGGCCGCGGGCGCCGACCATGGTCACCAGCCACCCCGCCGCGGCGTCGTACGCGGTCCGCTCTCCGGGCGAGACCGAGCGGGAGCGGGTCTCCCAGTTGGCCAGCACGGTGCCGGTGTCGCCGCCGGCCGCGTCGCAGGCGAGCACCTGATGGGCCAGGTTCTCCAGCAGCACCGGGCGGCCGGAGAACCGGGCCACCTGGCTCAGCACCTCGGCGGGGGAGGCGCCCTCGACCGACAGCTCGGTGAAGACCTCGTGCAATTGCTCGGACGCCCGCAGCTCCTGGAGCTGGATGTCGATGATGCGCGCGTGCACCGACTCGGTGATCTGCACGAACGGCGTCTCGCGGGCGAGGGTGACGAGGGGCAGGCCGTGCTCCTCCGCCGCCTTGACGACCGCCCGGGGCAGCTCCCTGACGAACCGCCGGCCCAGCTCCACGATCAGCCCGGAGGCGCCGACGGCGGCCAGGTCGGAGATCCACTCGGCCAGCTTGTCGGGCTCCCCGGGCAGCGCCACGCCCGTGGTGAGCACGAGCTCGCCGCCGCGCAGCAGGTGGGCGATGTCGTGCACCTCGCCCACGTGGACCCAGCGGACGCGGGTGTCCAGCCGGTCGCCCCCGGCGACGACGCGCGGGTTGCCGCGGCGGACGGCGTCCAGCGCGAGCACGTCGGCGACGGTGGGCAGCATGGTGAGAGGCTACCTGATCATTATGTAAAGACGACCGTGCAGTAGCTGACACTCTGCGGCCCCTTTTGTCCGGGTCAGCGGCCCCGGGTGATCCGCGTGGTGAGCCCGTCGAGGAGGGCGGACAGCCCGAACTCGAAGGCGAGGCGGCGGGCGACGAGGGGGTCGAGCTCCTTGCCGACGTACGCGGCGTAGCGCTCACGCAGGTGCGGCCGGTCGGCCGACAGCTCCATCACGACCGGCCCGACCTCCGCCTGCAGCCGGGAGACGTCCGTGCCCGACGCGGCGACCGCGCTCGTCCAGGCCACCTCGGGGATCGTCGAGCCCAGCGTGTAGGAGACGACGGCCGTCATGGCGTAGTCGACGTCGATGCCGTCGAAGCCGGCGCGGACGAAGGCGCCCATCAGCCGGTCGGCCGCCGTCAGCGCGTTCGGGCCGAGGGCGGGGACGACGCCGACGAGCGTCGCGCTCCAGGGGTGGCCGAGGATGGCCCCGCGCAGGCCGTACGCGAAGACCCTGGCCGCCTCGCGCCAGTCCACGTCCTCGGGCACCGTGACCACGGCGTAGACCTCGTCCATGACGAGCTCCAGCAGCTCGTCCTTCGTGGCCACGTACCAGTACAGGCTGGTCGCGCCCGCGCCGAGCCGGGCGCCGAGCTTTCGCATGCTGAGCGCGTCGAGGCCCTCCGCGTCGAGCAGTTCGAGAGCCGCCTTGACGATCTGGTCACGGCTCAGGCCCTGCTCGCGCCGGCCCTTGCGCTCGCGTGTCCAGACAGAGGTGAACGGCTTCGGCTGCACCACTTCAGAATATTCACTCGCACGGTGTGCGACGGCTGTCGTACAGTGTTCCCTATTACTCGCACACTGTTCGAGGTGACTTATGTCGCACCCCCGCCGATGGTGGATCCTCGGCGTCCTCTGCCTCAGCCTGCTCACGCTGGTCGTCGACAACACCGTGCTCAATCTCGCGATCCCGTCGCTGATGCGGGACCTCGGCGCGACGCCGTCCGACGTCCAGTGGGTCATCGACGCGTACGTGCTGGTCTTCGCGGGCCTGCTGCTGACCGCCGGGAGCCTGTCCGACCGGTACGGCAGGCGGCGGATGCTCGTGATCGGCCTGGCGTTCTTCGGCGGCGCGTCGCTGGCCGCCATGCTGGCGACCGAGCCCTGGCAGCTCATCGGCGCCCGCGCGCTCATGGGGGTGGGCGGCTCGTGCGTGATGCCTTCGACGCTGTCGATCCTGATCACCGTCTTCGACGAGGGTGAGCGGCGCAAGGCGATCGCCGCCTGGAGCGCCGTCGCCATGGTCGGGGTGATCGCGGGCCCGACGCTCGGGGGGTTCCTGCTCCAGCACTACTACTGGGGATCGGTCTTCCTGCTCAACGTGCCGATCGCGGCGCTGGCGATCGCCGCCGCGTTCGTCCTCATGCCGGAGACGCACGGCTCGCCGCGCGGGGTCGACCCCGTCGGCGTCGTTCTGTCGATCGTGGGCATGGGCACGCTGGTGTGGGCGGTCATCTCCGCACCCGGCGGTCACCTCAACCCGCTCGTGGTCGCCGTGGCCGTCGTGGCCCTGCTCGCCTTCGTGCTGTGGGAGCGCAGGACGGCGCACCCGATGCTGCCGCTCGGCCTGTTCCGCGACCGCTCGTTCAGCGGTTCCAGCCTGTCGATCGTGCTGCTGTCGTTCGGCGCGGGCGCGCTGATGCTCGCGCTCACCCAGTACCTCCAGTTCGTGCTCGGCTACGAGCCGCTCAAGGCCGGGCTGGCGCTGCTGCCGTACGTCGCGGCCGCGATGGTATTCAACGGACTCGGGGCGGCGCTCGGGAAGAAGGTGAGCAACCGCACGCTGATCGTCGCCGGTCTGCTCGTGATGGCGGCGGGCTTCGGCCTGCTGTCCACGCTCACGGGCGGGTACGGCACGCTCATCGCCAGTCTCATGATCATGGGGGTGGGCGGCGGCCTCGCCGGCCCGGCGGCGTACGCGACGCTGATGGGCGCGGTCCCGCCCGAGCACGCGGGCGTCGGGTCGGCGCTCAACGACACCGTGCAGCAGGTCGGCATGGCGCTCAGCGTGGCCGTGCTCGGCAGCGTGCTCGCGGGCGCCTACACGGCGTCGATGCCGCAGTCGGCCCCCGCCGTGGCGCGCGACTCGATCAGCGGCGCGCTGGCCCTGGGCGACCCCGGGATCGCGGCGGCCGGCCGCCACGCGTTCGTCTCGGCCATGTCGGTCGGCTCGCTGGTGGGGGCGGGATGCTCGGTCGCCGCAGCCGTCGTGGCGCTGCTCGTCCTGCGCAGGAGGCCCGCGGCGCAGCCGGTGTCCGAGCCCCAGCCGGTGGGATGACCTGCCGCACCACTGTGTAAGGGAAAGTCGAAGCATCCCGACAGGCTGACGGGTGGGACCGTCCATCCGTCAGCCGGGATACTCGAAACATGTCGGACCTTCTCGCACGCCATCGCGCGGTCATGCCGAACTGGATGGCCCTGTACTACAACGAGCCCATCGAGATCGTCGGCGGCAAGGGCAACCGCGTCGTCGACGCGAACGGGAAGAGCTACCTCGACTTCTTCGCCGGGATCCTGACCAACATGATCGGGTACGACGTGCCCGAGGTGCGGGAGGCCGTCGAGCGCCAGCTCGCCACCGGGGTCGTCCACACCTCCACGCTCTACCTGCTGCGCGGCCAGGTCGAGCTGGCCGAGAAGATCGCCCGGCTGTCGGGCATCCCCGACGCCAAGGTCTTCTTCACCAACTCCGGCACCGAGGCCAACGAGACGGCGCTGCTGCTGGCCACCTACGCGCGGGGGTCGGACCAGGTCCTCGCCATGCGGCAGAGCTACCACGGCCGGTCGTTCGGCGCGATCAGCGTCACCTCCAACCGCTCGTGGAAGAACAACTCCCTGTCGCCGCTGAACGTGCACTTCCTGCACGGCGCCGACCGCCACCTCGCCCAGTTCCGCGGGATGCCGGACGCCGACTACATCGCGGCCTGCACGGACGACCTGCGCCACGTGCTGGCCACCGCCGTCAGCAAGGACGTGGCCGCGCTCATCGCCGAGCCGATCCAGGGCGTGGGCGGGTTCACGGCGGCCCCCGACGGCCTGTTCGCCGCGTACAAGGAGGTCCTCGACGAGGAGGGCATCCTGTTCGTGTCCGACGAGGTGCAGACCGGCTGGGGCCGGACGGGCTCGGCGTTCTGGGGCATCCAGAACCACGGCGTGGTCCCCGACATGATCACCTTCGCCAAGGGCCTCGGCAACGGCTTCGCCATCGGCGGCGTCGTCGCGCGCGGCGACCTGATGGACGGCCCCCAGGCCATCGGCCTGTCGACGTTCGGCGGCAACCCGATCGCCACCGCGGCGGCCAACGCCACGCTGGACTACGTGCTCGACCACGACCTGCAGGCCAACGCGGCGCGCACCGGCGACATCATCATCGGCGGGCTGCGCGAGGCGGCCGGCCGCCTGCCGGTCGTCGGCGACGTCCGGGGCCGCGGCCTGATGTTCGCGGTCGAGCTGATCGACCCCGCCACCGGAGGGCCGGCCCCCGAGCTGGCCGCCCGCTTCATGGAGGAGACCAAGAGGCTCGGCCTGCTCGCGGGCAAGGGCGGCCTGTACGGCAGCACCCTGCGCATGGCCCCGCCGCTCACGCTCACGGAGGACGAGGCCCGCGAGGGCCTGGGCATCCTCGTCACGGCTCTGGAGACCGTCAACGATGAAGCACGTTAGCCACTGGATCGACGGCTCCCCTGCCGGGCCCGGCGACCGCACCGCGGAGATCTACGACCCGGCGACGGGCGCGGTCGCCGGCCGCGTCGCGCTCGCCACGGCGGAGGAGGTCGACGCGGCGGTGGACGCCGCCGCCCGCGCCTTCCCGGCCTGGCGGGACGCCTCGCTGGTGAAGCGGGCGCAGATCCTGTTCAAGTTCCGCGAGTTGCTCGACGCGCACCGCGACGAGCTGGCCGCCCTGATCACCTCCGAGCACGGCAAGGTCCACGCCGACGCGCTGGGCGAGGTGGCCCGGGGCATCGAGGTGGTGGAGTTCGCCTGCGGCATCCCCCACCTGCTCAAGGGCGGCTTCTCGGAGAACGTCTCGACCCGGGTCGACTCCTACTCCATCCGCCAGCCGCTCGGCGTCGTCGCGGGGATCACGCCGTTCAACTTCCCGGCGATGGTGCCGATGTGGATGTTCCCCGTGGCCATCGCCTGCGGGAACACGTTCGTGCTGAAGCCGTCGGAGAAGGACCCCTCGGCGTCCCTGCTGATCGCCGAGCTGTGGAAGCGGGCCGGGCTGCCCGACGGGGTGTTCAACGTGGTCCAGGGCGACAAGGTCGCGGTGGACCGGCTGCTGGAGCATCCGGCCGTCCGGGCGGTGTCGTTCGTCGGCTCCACCCCGATCGCCCGGTACGTCTACGAGACCGGCACCGCCCACGGCAAGCGCGTCCAGGCGCTCGGCGGCGCGAAGAACCACATGCTGGTGCTGCCCGACGCCGACCTCGACCTCGTGGCCGACTCTGCCGTGTCCGCAGGGTTCGGCTCCGCGGGGGAGCGGTGCATGGCCATCTCGGTCGTGCTCGCGGTCGACCCGATCGGCGACGAGCTCGTCGGGAAGATCGTCTCCCGGGTGCGGGACCTGACGGTGGGCCCGGGGGGCGACCCGGCCTCGCAGATGGGCCCGCTCGTCACGGCCGCCCACCGGGACAAGGTGGCGTCCTACCTCGACCTGGGCGTCGAGGAGGGGGCCAAGCTCGTCGTCGACGGCCGCGAGACGCCCGTGCTCGGCGGCCGCGGGGACGGCTTCTGGCTCGGCCCCACGGTCCTCGACCACGTGCCGCCGAACTCCCGCGTCCACCGTGAGGAGATCTTCGGGCCCGTGCTGTCGATCGTGCGGGTGCGGTCGTACGAGGAGGGCCTCGACCTCATCAACACCGGCGAGTACGGCAACGGCACGGCCGTCTTCACCAACGACGGCGGCGCCGCCCGGCGCTTCCAGAACGAGGTCGAGGTCGGCATGGTGGGCATCAACGTGCCGATCCCGGTGCCGATGGCGTTCTACAGCTTCGGCGGGTGGAAGGCCTCGCTGTTCGGCGACACCCACGTCCACGGCACCGAGGGCGTCCACTTCTACACCCGGGGCAAGGTCGTCACCTCGCGCTGGCTTGACCCCTCCCACGGCGGCGTGAACCTGGGCTTCCCCACGAACGCCTGACGTCCCGGCGGACCCCGCGGCCAGTAGGCTCGTGGGGTCCGTCTCGTGAGAGGGGTCGTCCGCGTGGCGTCTCGCCGTACACACCTGGTGGCCGCCCTGTCGGCGGCGGGGCTGCTCGCCGCGGCCTGCGGGACGGACGAGCCCCGCGTCGCCGATGCGGTGAGCCGGGCGGGCGCCTCCACCTCCGTCAGCCCGTCGGCCGCCGCCACCACGCCGTCCCGCCCGGCCGTCCCCTCGGCCTCCCCGTCGCCGTCCGGTCCTGTGCCGTCCCCGATCGCGTCCGTCGGGCCGGGGGAGCGGGCGCTCAGCGTCCTCACGCTCAACGGATACGCCGAGTGGGGAGGCACCGACCCCAAGGTCAAGTGGGTGGCCGGCTTCGAGCAGGAGACGGGCTGCAAGGTCAGCATCCGCTACTACGACCCCTACCAGGAGGAGAAGCCGGACGACTTCTCCCCGTCGTCGTTCGACGTGATCTCCGCGACTCCGGTGGTCGGCGGGCGGCTGATCGCCCAGCGGAAGGTCGCGCCGCTCAACACGACCCTGGTCGGCGGGTACGACCGCATCCCCCGGACGCTGCGCGAGCTCGCCTCGGTGAACCAGGACGACCAGGTGTACGGCGTGCCGTTCCTGTGGGGGACGAGCGAGGTGCTCTACGACTCGGCCAAGGTGAGGCCGGCGGGAGCGGAGGCGATCTTCACCGACGAGGGACCCGTCGTGTTCCGGGACAGCCCGCTGTCGCTGGCCGACGCGGCCCTCGTCCTCAAGGAGCGCGGCGCGGACATCGCCGACCCGTTCGACCTCACCCCGGCCCAGCTCGACGAGGCGGCCGCGCTGTTCTCGTCGGAGAAGGCGGCGCCCGGCCGGCGGCTGTTCTGGCGCGACCCGATCGAGGTCGTCCAGGCCTTCGCCACCGGCTCGGCCCGGCTCGCCCAGGGCACGCCGTATCTGCTGGACGTGCTGACCCGCGGCCACACCAAGGTCAGGGCCGTCACCGACCGGCCCGTCACCGGCTGGGCCGACTCGTGGATGGTGTCCGCGCAGGCCGCCCACCCGTCGTGCGCCTACCAGTGGCTGGAGTGGAACGCCTCGCCCGACGTGCAGCGCAGGGCCGCCATGTGGAACGGGCTCGCCCCGGCCGACCCGGACGCCTGCAAGGGCAGGGCCCGGGCCATCCGGCGCATCTGCGCCGACTACCGCGTGGGCGACGCCAAGGCGTTCGCCGGGGTCTTCTTCGCCGTCCGGCCCCCCGACTACGCCCAGTGGGCCGACCGCTGGTCGCGCATCGCCCCCCGGCCCCGCTGAGCCGGCCCGTCAGAGGCGGGCGACGGCCGTCCGCAGGGCCGGCCCGCTGATGTCGCCGAACGGGCCGCCGGGGTAGTCCACCAGCCACACGTGCAGCATGTCCGACTCGCCGGCCTGGCCGGTGGCGCAGTCGCCCGGCAGGCAGGGCGCCGTGTGCGGGTGCCAGGGCGTCGCCGGTCCGCCGACGGCCGGACCCATCGGGCGATTATCGGGCCCGTGATCTCGGAAAGGGAGGCCCAAGCCAGGCGGAAGTCGCGAATTACGACATCAGCGGGTAATAGCCGGTCAATTAGGACATGGCCGCACGAGAACGGCGTGGCAGCGGGACGTTCCCCTCCTGAGGGGGCAGCAGCGCCTCGGCGCAGTCGTCGCAGGCGAGCACGGGCGCGTTGTCCGGGAGCAGGCCCACCTTGACCCGGGGACGCGGCCACTTCTTGTGGCACACCACGCAGGCGTCCCCGTCCCGCTGCGTCATGGTGAGGCCGTCCGGATCGAACGTCAGCAAGAGGCGTTCGGCTCCATTTGGGTTCCAGCCCATCAACGTCCCCCCTCGATCGCCTATCGGAACCGTTATAACGCGGTTACCCTTCGTGATCGGCGAGGGGCGGCTCAAGTTCCGGTTAAATCGAGGCATAACGCAAGCCTTACGACACAAAAGGGACACCCTGTCTCAACCCGGGTGCCCCTTTTAGTGCTATTTAAACGGTCTCATCCCTGGCTGATCGCGCGCTCCAGGATCGAGAGGCCCTCCTCCAGCAGGTGATCGGGCATCACCAGGGGCGGAAGGAAGCGCAGGACGTTCCCGTAGGTCCCTGCGGTGAGCACGAGCAGGCCCTCGGCGTGGCACCGGGCGGCGATCGGCCCGGCGGGAACCGGCTCCGTGGTCCCCGGCTTGACCAGCTCGATCGCGACCATCGCGCCGCGCCCGCGGACGTCGCCCACGATGGGGTACCGCTCCTTGAGCGCCTCGAGGCGGGGGAGCATGATCTCGCCGATGTGCCGGGCCCGCTCGACCAGCTTGTCCTGCTCGATCGTCTCCAGCACCCCGAGGGCAGCCTCGCAGGCGAGCGGGTTACCGCCGTACGTGCCGCCGAGACCGCCCACGTGGACGGAGTCGAGCAGGTCGGCCCGGCCGGTCACGCCGGCCAGCGGCAGGCCGCCGGCGATGCCCTTGGCGGTGCAGATGATGTCGGGGACGATGCCCTCGTCCTCGCAGGCGAACAGGTCGCCGGTCCGGGCGAATCCGGTCTGCACCTCGTCGGCGATGAAGACGATGCCGTTCGCCCGGCAGAACTCCAGGATCCTCGGCAGGAAGCCGCGCGCCGGGACGACGAAGCCGCCCTCGCCGGCGATCGGCTCGATCAGCACGGCCGCGACGTTCTCCGCGCCGATCTGCTTGTCGATCATGTCGATGGCCTGCGCCGCGGCCTCCTCGGCGCAGGCGTCCGGCCCGGTCGGCCAGCGGAACGGGTAGGCCAGCGGCGCCCGGTACACCTCCGGCGCGAACGGCCCGAACCCGTGCTTGTACGGCATGTTCTTGGCCGTCAGCGTCATCGTCAGCAGCGTGCGTCCGTGGTAGCCGTGCTCGAACACGACGACGGCCTGCCGCCCGGTGGCGTGGCGGGCCACCTTCACCGCGTTCTCCACGGCCTCGGCGCCGCTGTTCACCAGGAACGTGCGCTTGTCGTGGTCGCCCGGCGTGAGCGCGTTCAGCTTCTCGCAGACGGCCACGTACGACTCGTACGGCGTGACCATGAAGCAGGTGTGGGTGAAGTCGGCGACCTGCCGCCGCACCCGCTCCACCACCCGCGGGGCGGCGTTGCCCACGCTGGTCACCGCGATCCCGGAACCGAAGTCGATCAGAGAGTTGCCGTCGGCGTCCACGACGACACCGCCACCGGCGTGGGTCACGAACACCGGGAGCGTGGTGCCGATGCCCGGAGGCACGGCGGACTGCTTGCGCGCGAACAGCTCCCGCGAGCGGGGGCCGGGGATCTCGGTGACGAGGCGGCGCTCCTGAGGAAGCTCCGGGCCGCCCTGCGTGGTGGCAGTGCTCATGGTTCCGACGCTACGACCGCCGCCCCCACCTGCCGATATGTCGGCATGGCAGAATGAGGGCGCAGTTTTGGCCAACTCGGACAAGTCGGGGGGAGGCGGCCATGGCGCCCACGCTGCGCCGGGTGACCGCGATGGCGCCCCTCCACCTGGAGGTGCTCGCCGGGGCGGGCGCGCTCGACCGGCCGGTCCGGTGGGTCGCCGTGAGCGAACTGGAGGATCCCACGCCGTTCCTTGAGGGCGGCGAGCTGGTGCTGACCACGGGCATGCGCCTCACCGGCGCGGGCGCCGCGGCGTACGTCTCCCGGCTCATGGCGCGGGGGGCGGCCGGGCTCGGGTTCGGGGTGGGACTCGGGCACGACGCCGTGCCGCCCGAGCTGCTGGAGGCGGCGGCCGCGGCCGGGCTGCCGCTGCTCGAGGTGCCCAGGGACACCCCGTTCATCGCCATCGGCAAGGCCGTCAGCGAGTTGCTGGCCGCCGAGCAGTACGAGGAGATCAGGCGCGCCTTCGCCGCCCAGGGCCGTCTCACCCGCGCCGCCCTGCGCAGGGAGGGCACGGCCGGCGTGATCGGCCGCCTCGCCAAGGAGATCGGCGGCTGGGCGCTGCTGCTCGACGACACCGGCGCCGTACGGCACGCGGCGGGCCGCGAGGGCGAGCAGGGCTGGGCCGAGGCCGTGGCCCGCGCGCTGGAGCCCGAGCTGGCCCGGCTGCGCGGCGCGCCGTCCCTCGCCAGCCTGGCGCTGTCGACCCCCGGCGAGCACGTGGTGGTGCAGCCGCTCGGGCGCCGGGGGTTCTTCGCCGTCGGGTCGTCCCGGCCGTTCTCCCCGATCGCGCACACGGTCGTCAACGCCGCCGGGTCGCTGCTCACGCTCGCCCTCGAACAGGGCAGGGAGCAGCGGGCCGCGGCGGCGCGGGCCCGCACCGCCGTGCTGCGGCTGCTGCTGGCCGGGCAGGCGGAGGCGGCGGCCGAGACGCTGGAGGCGCTGGGCGGGCGGCTGCCGCGCGAGCCCGTCTCCGTGCTCGCCTGCGAGACGGCCGACGCCGACGCCCTGGCCGAGGCCCTGCCCTGCTTCACCGCGCCCTGGGAGGACCTGCTCGTCGCCCTCGTGCCGGAGGAGGAGGCGGACCGGCACGCCGCCCGCGCCGCCCGGCACGGCCGCGTCGGCGTGAGCGCCCCCGGCGTGGTCCTGGGCCGGCCTCCCGGCGGGGAGCCGCGGGGGACCGGCCTGTCCACCGGGCTCGACCAGGCGAGGCGCGCCCTGGTGTCGGCCGCCCCGGTGGCGCGTTTCGCCGACCTGGCCGGGCAGGGGCTGCTGTCGCTGATCGACCCGGCCGCCGCGGCGTCGTTCGCGGCCGCGCTGCTCGCGCCGCTGCGCGAGTACGGCTCGCGCGCCGACCTGGTGGAGTCCCTGCGCGCCTACCTGGCGTCGAACGGCCACTGGGACGCGGCGGCCCAGCGGCTCGGGGTGCACAGGCACACGCTCAGGTACCGCATGCGGCGGGTGGCGGAGCTGCTCGGGCGCGACCTCGACGACCCGGCGGCCCGGGCGGAGCTGTGGATCGCGCTGTGCCTGTAGGGCGGCCCGCCGGGCGTCAGTCGCCGCTCTTGCGCGCCAGGAACGACCTGATCGCGGCCGTGGTGACCAGCTCGTATGTCTTGCCGTCGGGCAGGTGACCGGCACGTTCCAGGCTGAGCGCGCCCTGGGCGGCCGCCCACAGCGCGTCGGCGATCTTGCGTGGCTGGGTCGGGGTGAGGTGCCCGGCCGAGATGCAGTCGGCGATCACCCGGTCGACGATGTTGAGCGCGGCCCTGGCCAGCGTGCGGGCGCGCTCGCTCGGCACGAACCCGGGGATGGCCCGCTCGAACATCAGGCTGTAGTAGCCGGGCTCCGACAGCGCGGCCTCCCGGTAGGCCGGGCCGAGCGCGCTCAGGTGCTCCAGCGGGTCGCCCCGCTGCGGCACAGCCTCCAGCCTGCGGCGGAAGCGCTCGAACCCCTCCAGGTAGAGGGCCTCGGCCAGGCCCTCCTTGCTGCCGAACATCGTGTAGATGAGCTGGGTGGAGCAGCCGGCCTCCGCGGCGATCCTGCGGACCGTGAGGCTCTCGGGCCCGGCGGAGGTGAGAAGGCCGTTCGCGACCTCGAGGAGGCGGGTCCTCAGCTCGTCGTAGGTGCTGCGGTGGCCGCGCGCGTAGGCACCCTGAAGCCCGAGCGGCGCCGGCGTACTCATCAGCGACGAGCCCTTCCCATATTGGGGTCCCGCGACAGACCCGGATGATGACTTAACCACGTGGCTCGGCTTTCAAACCGCTGTGAAACGGAAAACATCCCGAAATTGCCGCGCATCTGTGACATCACAAACTTGTCCACAGTGGCGTGCCGTTCCGGCCCGATTGTGCTCGGGGGAGTAGCGCCCGGCGCCACCCGCTGGCATAGCGTGAGGGACATGGACGTGAGCCGCACTTCCGATCCTCGCCCCTTCTGGCTCGCCGGCCGTCCCGCCACCGGAGACGCCGAGCAGACCGTGACCAACCCCCTCGACGGCCGCGTGGCCGGCGTCCACTCGGTGCCGACGCCGGACCAGGTCGAGCAGGCCGTCGCCGCGGCGGACGCCGTGCGCGCCCGGGCCGCCGCGCTCCCCATCCACGTCCGCGCCGAGGCGCTGGCCCACGTCGCCCGCCGCCTCGGGGAGCGGTCGGAGGAGATCGCCCGGCTCATCACCGCCGAGAACGGCAAGCCCGTCTTGTGGGCGCGCGGGGAGGTCGGCCGCGCCGTCTCCACGTTCCGCTTCGCCGCGGAGGAGGCCCGCCGGTTCAGCGGCGAGGTGCAGCGCCTCGACACCGAGCCCGCCGCCCAGGGCCGCCTCGCCTACGTGTCCCGCGTGCCGTACGGCCCGGTGCTGGCGATCACGCCGTTCAACTTCCCGCTGAACCTCGTGGCCCACAAGGTGGCCCCGGCGATCGCCGTCGGCGCGCCGATCATCGTGAAGCCCGCGCCCGCGACCCCGCTGTCCGCGCTCGTGCTCGGCGAGATCCTGGCCGAGACCGACCTGCCCGAGGGCTTCTTCTCGGTCCTCCCGGTGCCGAACGACCGCGCCGGGTCGCTGGTGGACGACCCCCGGCTGCCGGTCGTCTCGTTCACCGGCTCCGGCCCCGTCGGCTTCTCCATCATGGACAGGGTGCCGCGCAAGCACGTCACGCTGGAGCTCGGCGGCAACGCCGCGGCGGTCGTGCTGGCCGACGCCGACCTCGACTGGGCCGCCGGCCGGATCGCCCTCTACTCGAACTACCAGGCCGGCCAGAGCTGCATCGCCGTCCAGCGCGTCATCGTGGAGGACGCGGTCGCGGACGAGTTCACGGACAGGCTGCTCGCCGCCGTGGGCGCGCTCGTCACCGGCGACCCCGGGGACGACAAGACCCAGGTCGGCCCGCTGGTCAGCGAGGACGCCGCCGTCCGCGTGGAGAGCTGGGTCAACGAGGCCGTCGCCGCGGGCGCCCGCCTGCTCGCCGGAGGCACGAGGGACGGCGCGACGATCACGCCCACCGTCCTCGCCGACGTCCCGGCCGACGCCAAGGTCGCCCGCGAGGAGGTCTTCGGGCCCGTCATGATCGTGCAGCGGGTCGCCTCGGTCGACGAGGCGTTCGCCGCCGTCAACGACTCGCGGTACGGCCTGCAGGCCGGCGTGTTCACCCGCAGCCTCGACATGGCCTTCCGGGCCAACCGGGAGCTGGAGGTCGGCGGCGTCATCATCGGCGACGTCCCCTCCTACCGCGCCGACCAGATGCCGTACGGCGGGGTGAAGGAGTCGGGCGTGGGCCGCGAGGGGCTGCGGTCGGCGATGGAGGACTTCACCTACGAGAAGGTGATGGTCCTGACAGGGCTCACGCTCTGAGCGTCCGACCCCTGAATGAAATTTAGGAGAACTGCGCGGTTTGCGGGATTATTCTCTCGCGAACCGTGCAGATGACAGGTCGTGGACGCCAACACCGTACTCCTGTGCGTCGTCGTCGCGTCGGCGCTGGCCTTCGACTTCACCAACGGATTCCACGACACGGCAAACGCGATGGCGACGTCCATCGCCACCGGAGCGCTGCGGCCACGGATCGCGGTGGCCCTGTCGGCCGTGCTCAACTTCCTCGGCGCGTTCCTGTCGCTCAAGGTGGCGGCGACGATCGCGACCGGGATCGTGGACAGCGGCGCGATCACGCTGACCGTCGTGTTCGCCGGCCTCCTGGGAGGCCTGGCCTGGAACCTGCTCACCTGGTACTTCGGCATCCCCTCCAGCTCGTCCCACGCGCTCATCGGCGGCGTGGTCGGCGCGACCCTCATCGCGGCCGGCTCGTCGGCGGTCAAGGGCCAGGCCATCGTGGCGAAGGTCCTCGTGCCCGCCGTCCTCGCCCCCGTCTTCGCCATCGTCGTGGCGACCGTGGGCACCTACCTCGTCTACCGGATCACCGCGAACGTCCCCGACCGGGTCCGCGGCCGGGGTTTCCGCCTGGGCCAGATCGGCTCGGCCTCGCTCGTGTCGCTCGCCCACGGCACCAACGACGCCCAGAAGACGATGGGCGTCATCACCCTCGCGCTGGTGGCCAACCACACGATCAACAAGGACGCAGGCACCCCGCTGTGGGTCATCGTCGCCTGCGCCCTCACGATCGCGGCCGGCACCTACATCGGCGGCTGGCGGGTCATCCGGACGCTGGGCAAGGGCCTGACCGAGATCGAGACCCCGCAGGGCTTCGCCGCCGAGGGCTCCTCCGCGGCGGTCATCTTCGCCGCCTCGCACTTCGGCCTCCCCCTCTCGACGACCCACGTCTGCAGCGGCTCGATCATGGGCGCCGGGATCGGCAGGCGGCTCGCCGAGGTCCGGTGGGGCCTCGCCGGCCGGATGGTGCTGGCCTGGCTGTTCACGCTCCCGGCCGCGGCGCTGACCGGCGCGGTCGTCTGGAAGGGCGCCGACGCCATCGGCGGGGCGGGCGGCGTCGCCGTCGTCTTCGCCCTCGCGGCGGTGCTCGCCGGCGCGCTCTTCCTCGCCGCCCGGCGCGAGCCCGTCACCCACGCCAACGTCAACGCCGAGTGGAGCGGGAGACTCGTCCCCTCGGTCCCGGTCAAGGAGCCCGTGGCATGAGCCAGTACATCGATGTCGACGCCCTGTGGAAGGTGCTCGTCGCCGGCCTGGTGGCGGGCGCGGGACTCGTCGCCCTGTACGCGCTGGGCCTGGTCGGCCTGGCCGCCGCCAGGACGCAGGACGGGACCGCGGCCCGCCCGGCCGGGGTCGTGGTCGCGGCCGTCTGCTTCGCGCTGGTCCTGGCCGGGGCGTTGCTCGGCCTTTATGTCATGCTGGCGAAATGACCGGGATGTCGGAGAGCGACGGCGTCGAACTGCTCCGCCGGACGCCGGGCCTGAAGGTGCTGGACGACGATGACGACGACCCGGTCCTGGTGCGGTCCGACGGACGCCCCGTGGACACCTGGCGCGAGCACTACCCGTACGACGAGCGCCTGAGCCGGCACGAGTACGACCGGGACAAGCGGCTGCTCCAGATCGAGCTGCTCAAGCTGCAGTACTGGCTGAAGTCCACGGGCGGCCGGATGGTCATCCTGTTCGAGGGCCGGGACGCCGCGGGCAAGGGCGGCACGATCAAGCGCTTCATGGAGCACCTCAACCCGCGGGGCGCCCAGGTGGTCGCACTGGAGAAGCCCAGCGAGCGCGAGCGCACCCAGTGGTACTTCCAGCGCTACATCGCCCACCTGCCGGCCGCCGGGGAGATCGTGCTGTTCGACCGGTCCTGGTACAACCGGGCCGGCGTCGAGCGGGTCATGGGCTTCTGCACTCCGGAGGAGTACCAGGAGTTCATGAACCAGGCGCCGCTGTTCGAGCGCATGCTCGTCCGGGACGGCATCCGCCTGGTCAAGCTCTGGTTCTCGGTGTCGCGCGCGGAGCAGCGGACCCGGTTCATCATCCGCCAGGTCGACCCCGTCCGGCAGTGGAAGCTGTCGCCGATGGACGTGGCGTCGCTCGACCTGTGGCACGACTACACGCGGGCCAAGGAGAACATGTTCCTCAACACGGACACCGAGGACGCTCCCTGGACGATCATCAAGAGCAACGACAAGAAGCGCGGCCGCCTGGAGGCCATGCGGCACGTGCTGTCGCTGTTCGACTACGAGGACAAGGACCACAGGATCGTCGGAAAGCCCGACCCGCTGATCGTGCGGTCGGCCGCCGACATCTTCGAGGAGGACAACGCCGAGTCGCCGAACCTGCTCGACCACTGATCGGCGCGGTCACGCCCCCGCCGCGGCGCGGTACAGGTCCCTGACCGCCGCGCCGAAGTAGGGACCGTACATCGTCCGGTGGTCGTTGCTGTACTTGAAGCTGCTCACCGACGTGAGGAGGCCGCGGCCGGTGGCCGGGTCGAAGCCGCTCAGCCACGGCCCGCCGCTGGCCCCGGCCGTCAGGTCGCAGCGCATGCCCTGGTCGCGGGTCTGCCGCTGGGGGTCGCCGTGGACGAGGCCCGCGCAGTACAGCAGCCGCTGCCCGTCGTACGGCGGGTCGGCCGGGAACCCGAACCCGTAGGTCCGCTGTCCCCGCGCGGTGTCGAAGCCGATCTCCTGGCCGCCCACGGAGTCGGTCAGGTGGCGGCCGTAGGGAGCGGACACAGCGACCATGCCGACGTCGTAGTCGTCGTCGCCCCTGCGCGACCAGGGCCCGGCGACGAACATGCGCCGCGCCGGGAACGCCCCGTACGGCTGCCGCCCCTGGTCGTACCCGGGGACGAACGTCCAGTTCTCGGCCCAGGACCCGGCGCCGTCCTTGACGCAGTGCCCGGCGGTGACCACGACGTCGCGGTTCGCGCTGCGGATCGCACTGGCCGAGCAGACGAAGTCGACGCCGTCCATGGTGAGGAACACCCGTCCGGTGGTCCTCGTGACCTGCCCGCCCGCCGGCCAGCGGGAGCCGCTGGTGGTGGCGGGCAGGGCGGCGGCCCGCATCGGGCCCGAACGGGCGGCGGGGATCGCGGCCTGCGGGATCCGGACGGGCGGGGCGACCGGCGGCAGGACGCCGGCGGCGACCGCCCCCACCCGCCGCACCGCGGACACGGTCCGGTCCATCGCCCCGTGGAGGTCGATCGGGAGCGCCCGCGCCATGCGCTCGGGGGTCCAGTACGTGCCGGAGGGCGGCGGGGCGGCGTGGGCGACGACGTCGGCCACGTGGGGGAGCGGGATCGGGGCGACCGGCGCGGAGGGCGTGCCCAGGAGCCCGGCGGCGAGCATGAGGGAGGCCGAGTAGGGGAGGCTGGGACTCATGGCTCCCGAGTGTGGACCACGAGAGGTGACGCCGCCGCTACTTTTGGTGAATAGGCAGATCAGGTGAGCGAGGTCTTCTGCGCCGCGTCGTACACGGCCTGCGCCTCCGGGCCGAAGTACGGGCCGAACATCCAGAAGTTCGCGAAGTTGTACTTGAAGCTGTTGACCGAGTTCAGCAGGCCCGCCCCGGTGCTCTCGTTGAAGCTCGTGAACCAGGGCCCGCCGCTGGAGCCGCCGGTCATGTTGCAGTTGAGGCCCTGGTCCTCCGAGCTGAGGAAGTCGTCGAAGGCCCGCCCGCTGCAGTAGACGAGCTTCGACCCGTCGTACGGCGAGGCCGCGGGGTAGCCGAAGGCGTACATCTGACGCCCACGGGGCTGGTTGAACGCGACGCCCTGCCCGCCCACGACGTCGGTCAGGCTCTGGCCGTTCTGCGGCGCGACGACGGCCGCCGCGACGTCGTAGTTCATGTCCTCGCCGGAGTTCCACTGAGGGGTGGTGAGCAGGTTGGTGGCCGGCCAGGTGCCGTTGGGCCGGTCGCCCCGGTCGTAGCCGGGGACGAAGACCCAGTTGGTGTGGAAGGCGCCGCCGATCTTCACGCAGTGCCCGGCCGTGATCACCACGCTCTTGTTGGCGCTCGTCACGGCGGTGCCCGAGCAGGAGGCGTTCCGCCCGGCGTCCGAGCCCGCCGCGATCGTGAAGAACACCCGCCCGGTCGTCTTGGTGACCGCGCCGCCGGCCGTCCAGGCCGCGCCCGGGCTGCGGGAGGAGGCCGCCGCCGCCGAGCCGGCGACGGCGTCGGCCTTCACCGTGGTCGGGCCCACGGTGGCCGGGGTGGCGTCCGGGCCGTCGAGGAGCGTGGCGGCGCTGGCGAAGCGGCGGGAGCCGTCGCCCGGCGCGTCGAGCGGCTTGGCCGCCTCCATCTTGGCCTCGGTCCAGAACTGCTTGACGCTGCGCTGCTCCGCCTTGGTGTCGGCCGCGTCGTGAACGGCGACGGGGCGGGGGCCGGCGCTCGCCGCCGCGGCCGTGGCCCCCTGGGCCGCGGGGAGCATGACCCCCGCGGCGGCCAGGGTGGGGACGGCCAGGGTCGCGAGACGTCGTGCGGTGGGGTGCATGCGTACCTCCGTGTCGGATGTCCTGACGCGCGAAGGTAGCGAGGCGTCTCGCCGGATTTCTCATCATTCGCGTATACGGTTATGGGCAGATTCGGGCATTTATGTGCTGGTTTCTCGTCCGTCCCGGGCGTCCCCACTTCGGGCCCGGCCGGCCTTCGGCGACAATGGGGTGCGTGACGTCTCATGCCGCCGGCGCGACGCCGGCCCGGTCTCTGGTGGTGCTGGGCTCGACCGGATCCATCGGCACCCAGGCCCTCGACGTGGTCTCCCGCAACCCCGGACGGTTCCGGGTCGCCGCGCTCGCAGCGGGAGGGGGGCGGGTCGACCTGCTCGCCCGGCAGGCGGCCGCCTTCGGGGCGGAGGCCGTGGCCGTGGCCGACCCCGAGGCCGTGCCCGCCCTGCGGGAGGCGCTCGCCGCGAGCGGCGCGCGGGCGCGGGTCGTGGCCGGGCCGGAGGGCGTGGCGGAGCTGGCCGCCGCCCCCTGCGACGTCGTGCTGAACGGCATCACCGGCGCCCTCGGCCTGACCTCGACGCTGGCGGCCCTGGAGGCCGGCCGCGTGCTCGCGCTGGCCAACAAGGAGTCGCTGATCGTCGGGGGCCCCCTGGTGAAACGGCTGGCCGCGCCCGGGCAGCTGGTCCCGGTGGACTCCGAGCACTCCGCGCTCGCCCAGTGCCTGTGGGCGGCCGGGCCGTCCGGCGCCGACCCCCGGGCCGTACGGCGCCTGGTGGTGACCGCGAGCGGCGGCCCGTTCCGGGGCAGGACCCGGGCCGAGCTTGCCGACGTGACGCCGGAGATGGCCCTCAACCACCCCACCTGGAGCATGGGCCCGGTCATCACGGTCAACTCGGCCACCCTGGTCAACAAGGGCCTGGAGGTTATTGAGGCGCACCTGCTGTACGACATCGGCTTCGACCGCATCGAGGTGGTCGTCCACCCGCAGTCGGTGATCCACTCGATGGTGGAGTTCACCGACGGCTCGACCGTCGCCCAGGCGAGCCCGCCGGACATGCGGCTGCCGATCTCGCTCGCGCTCGGGTTCCCCGAGCGGGTGCCGGACACCGCCCCGGCGGTGGACTGGACGGCCGCCCACACGTGGACGTTCGAGCCGCTGGACGACGAGGCGTTCCCCTCGGTGGGCCTCGCCCGCCACGTCGGCTCCATCGGCGGGACGGCCCCGGCCGTCTACAACGCCGCCAACGAGGTGTGCGTGGAGGCGTTCCTGAAGGGCGCCCTGCCGTTCCTCGCCATCGTCGACACGGTGGAGCGGGTGGTGTCGGAGCACGACGCCGGAGCCGCCTCCACGGTCGAGGAGGTCCTGTCGGCCGACGCGTGGGCCAGGGCCCGGGCGGCCGAGCTGACGCGGTGAGATCCGGGGCGGCGGGGTGCGCCGCCCCGGATCGGGGCCGGTTCCCTCAGGGCGCGGACCGGTCAGGCGGGTCCGCCCCGGAGCGGGACGGTCAGGCCGGCGTGCAGGTCACCGCCGGGTTCGAGCCGCTCGGCCCGCTGGCCAGGAATCCGAACGTGGTGGACGCGTTCGGCGCGAGCGACCCGTTGTAGCTCACGTTCCGGACCGAGACGCCGCTGCCCGACTGGGTGAGCGTGCCGTTCCACAGCTGGGTGATGGTCTGGCCGCTCGGCAGCGTCCATTTGACCGTCCATCCGGAGATGGCCGCGTTGCCCGAGTTGCGCACCGCGACCTCGCCCTGGAAGCCGTTGTTCCACGAGCTGACCACCTTGTAGGTGGCCGCGCATCCGCCCGGCCCGGTGGGGGTGGGAGTCGGGGTCGGCGTGGGCGTGGGCGTGGGGGTCGGTGTGGGTGTGGGGGTCGGCGTCCGGGAGGGACTGGGGCTGGGAGTCGGCGTGGGGGTCGGAGTCGGGGTCGGGGTGGGGCTGGGGCTGGGGCCGCTGCCGGGACCGACACCGGTGACCTCGCCGTTGCCGCCGTCGAACACGACGTCGGAGCAGTTGTAGAAGGTCTCGTTGCTGTCCGACCGCTGCCACACGGAGTAGATGATGTGGCGGCCCGTCTTGTTCGAGGGCAGCGTGGCGTTCCAGTAGTAGTAGGAGTCGGCGCTGCCCGGCGAGCCGACGCTCGGCGGGTCGGTCACGCTGTCGAACGGCGTGGACTCGAGGTCGCTCCAGGCGAGCGGCCGGGTGGGGCTCCAGGAGTCCTTGGTGATGTACATCCGCCACGTGCCCGGGTGGGCGGCCCACTTGTTGTACCGCATCTGGATCTGCGCGCCGGAGGTCAGGTGGGTGACCGGCCAGTCGCTGCGGGCGAGGTCGAAGCCGCTGAAGTCGTAGACGGTGGCGGCGGCGCTGCACAGCTTCCCGTCGGGGATGAAGCCGGACATGCGCCCGGCGCCGTCGGAGCGCAGGACCGCGAACCAGTTGTAGAGCGCGTTCGTCCCGCTCTGGGCGACGGCGGCGGCGCAGGCGGGGTTGTTCGGGACGATCTGTCCCTGCGGCGTCAGGCCGTCCTTCCAGCACAGGTACGTCCGGCTGCCGGGCATCATCATGGCCCCGTGCGCCGATGCCGGGCTCGGGAACAGCATGCTCGCCACCAAGGCCGCCGCGGCGGTCAGGACGGCGGCGAGAGCCGCTTTGGCTCTTCGTGGTCTTCCCACAGGTCACCCTTTCGCAAGGTCATCAGAGGGTCGTCGACCGGTCAGGCGAAAGCGCGCGCGTTTCGAGACTGTAAATCCGGTCTGTCCGCCCTGCCCAGCGGGCCGCGGGCGGTCCGGCGGCGTCCGGAGTGTCCGGGCAGGTCACATGCCCGGGACATCGCGGGGGGCGAGGGAGATGGATGAAACCTTCATCACTTGGACGTCCGGGGCGGGCGGGTTCGGGGCACTGCCTAGACTGAGAGGAGTCGACACCCCATCGCACAAGGGACTGCAATGCCAGTTGATCTCGGGATTCCCACGGTCAGATCGCAGCCGATCGCCAAGCGGCGGGTCTCGCGGCAGATCATGGTCGGGTCGGTGCCGGTGGGCGGGGACGCCCCGGTGTCGGTGCAGTCGATGACCACGACGCTGACGGCGGATGTGAACGCGACGTTGCAGCAGATCGCCGAGCTGACGGCGGCGGGCTGCCAGATCGTGCGGGTGGCGGTGCCCTCGCAGGACGACGCGGACGCGTTGCCGGCCATCGCGCGCAAGTCGCAGATCCCGGTGATCGCCGACATCCACTTTCAGCCCAAGTACGTCTTCGCGGCGATCGAGGCGGGCTGCGCGGCGGTCCGGGTGAACCCGGGCAACATCAAGAAGTTCGACGACAAGGTCGGCGAGATCGCCCGGGCGGCCTCGGCGGCCGGGGTGCCGATCCGGATCGGGGTCAACGCCGGGTCGCTGGATCCGCGGCTGCTGGGCAAGTACGGCAAGGCGACGCCGGAGGCGCTGGTGGAGTCGGCGCTGTGGGAGTGCTCGCTGTTCGAGGAGCACGGGTTCCGGGACATCAAGATCTCGGTGAAGCACAACGATCCCGTGGTGATGGTGCAGGCCTACCGGCTGCTGGCGGAGCGGTGTGACTATCCGTTGCACCTGGGGGTGACCGAGGCGGGCCCGGCGTTCCAGGGGACGGTCAAGTCCGCGGTGGCGTTCGGGGCGTTGCTGGCCGAGGGGATCGGGGACACGATCCGGGTGTCGTTGTCGGCGCCTCCGGTGGAGGAGGTCAAGGTCGGCACGGCGATCCTGGAGTCGCTGGGGCTGCGGGAGCGTGGGCTGGAGATCGTGTCCTGCCCGTCGTGCGGGCGGGCCCAGGTGGATGTGTACACGCTGGCCGAGCAGGTGCAGGCCGGGCTGGCCGGGCTGACCGTGCCGTTGCGGGTGGCCGTGATGGGCTGCGTGGTCAACGGCCCGGGCGAGGCCCGGGAGGCCGACCTGGGGGTGGCCTCCGGCAACGGCAAGGGCCAGATCTTCGTGAAGGGCGAGGTCGTCAAGACCGTGCCGGAGTCGCAGATCGTGGAGACCCTCATCGAGGAGGCGCTGCGCCTGGCCGAGGAGATGGGCGTCGAGGTCGACCTCGGCGACGACGCCTCCGGCCCCGAGGTCGTCGTCTCCTGACGCCCCCGTTACAGAAAGCAATGCTCTGGCTACACAATGGCAATGATCGGGTCTAGCGGGCGGTAGCCGCGCGATCATCTCCGGGAAGCTTGCCTCTGCCGTTTAGGGGAGCAGAGGAGCGTGCCGGTGAAGCGGGTCGTCGGGGTCGTCGCGGGTGCCGCGATGGTGGTTGCCGGGCTGGTCGGGCCCGAGGGGGCGCACGCGGCGCCGGGACGGGAGACGTTGGCCTGGGGGCCCTGCCGGCCCGCGGGCGCCGCGGCCTCGGCCGGGGCCACGGCCGCGCCCTCCGCGGGGGCCGCCCTGGCCGCCGTCACGCGGGTCTCCGGCGCCCTCGGCGCCGTGATCGGCCCTCCTGCGGCGGCCTCGTCCGTCCGCCGTGCACCCGTCCATACCCCCGGCCGCGCCGCCGTGCAGTGCGCGACGCTGCGGGTGCCGCTCGACTACGCGGAGCCGGAGGGCCGGCAGATCACGCTGTCGCTCAACCGGGTCAGGGGCACGGCCTCGCAGCGGGACGACCACCTGGGCGCGCTGCTGGTCAACCCCGGCGGGCCGGGCGGGTCGGGCCTCGACCTGGCCAAGTACGTCGCCGCCATGCTGCCGTCCGAGGTGGCCGCCCGCTACGACGTGATCGGCTTCGCGCCGCGCGGCGTCGGGCCGAGCGAGCCGGCGATCTCCTGCGTCGACCCGGCCCGCTTCTACGCCCCGCCGCGGCCGGACGCCGTCCCGAAGACCGTGGACGACGAGGCGGCGCTCGTGTCCCGGGCCCGGCAGTACGCCGAGGGCTGCGGCTCCCGGTGGTCCTGGTTCCTGCCGTACCTGACCACGGAGAACTCCGCCAGGGACATGGACGCCATCCGCGCCGCCCTGGGCGAGGACAAGATCAGCTACCTGGGCTACTCGTACGGCACCTACCTGGGCGCCGTCTACGCCACGCTGTTCCCGCAGCGGGTGCGCCGGCTCGTGCTCGACAGCAACGTCGACCCCGACGGGGTCTGGTACGACGCGAACATCTCCCAGGACTACAGCTTCGACCGCCGGCACCGGGACTTCCTCGACTGGGTGGCCCGCAACGACGACGCCTACCGGCTCGGCGCGACCGAGCAGGCGGTCCACGACGCGTGGTACTCCATGCGCTCCCGGCTGCGGGTCAAGCCGGGCGGCGGCCTGGTCGGGCCGAGCGAGCTCGACGACATCTACTCCGCCGGGGGCTACTCCAACGCCCTGTGGCCCGCCCTCGGTGCCGCGTTCTCCGCGTACGTCCGCAAGGGGGACACCGCGGCGCTGGTCAAGCTCTTCCACAGCCAGGCCGAGATCAAGAAGACCGAGGAGAACTCCTACGCCGTCTACCTGGGCGTGGAGTGCCGGGACGCCCGGTGGCCCCGGTCCTGGGACCGCTGGCACGTCGACACCCTCAAGGTGAACGCCGAGGCGCCCTTCATGGCCTGGCCGAACGCGGTCTACAACGCGCCGTGCGCGTTCTGGCCGGTGCCCGGGCTGACGCCGGTCCGGGTGGGCGCGGTGAGCCTGCCGCCCATCCTGCTGATCCAGGCCGAGCACGACGCCGCCACGCCGTACGCCGGGGCGGTGCACCTGCGGCGCCGCTTCCCGACCGCGAGCCTGGTGACCGAGGGCGGCGGCAACCACGGGGTGTCGCTCTCGGGGAACTCCTGCGTCGACCGGTACCTGAGCGCCTACCTGCGGGACGCGTCGCTGCTGCCGCAGCGGCGGACCTCCGCGCGGGGGATGCGGCGGGGCGACGCGTGGTGCCCGGCGCTGCCCGACCCCAAGCCGCAGGCCCCCGCCGCGGCCCGGCGGGCGCGCTGAGCGCCGGACGCCCGGACCGCTCACCGAGCCGGTAACTCCCAAAATCGGCGAGGTCGCGTAGGCTGGCCCTCGTGATGCTGCGTACATCGGCGTCGCGCGTGCTCGACGACAACGATCGTGACGAGGTGCTCGCGCTCCTCGACGCCGATCCGGTCGCCAACGTATTCGTCGCATCCCGGGTCAGGACCGTGGGTCTCGCCCCGTCGCGGCTCGGCGGCCAGATGTGGGGATACGGGCCGCGCGGCGGCCTGACGTCCCTGTGCTACGCCGGCGCCAACATGGTGCCGGTCAACGCCTCGCGCGACGCCGTGCACGCGTTCGCCGACCGGGCCCGCAAGCAGGGCCGGCGCTGCTCGTCCATCGTCGGCCCGGCCGGGGCGGTCGAGCAGCTGTGGGAGCGGCTGGAGCCGCACTGGGGCAGCGCCCGGGCCGTCCGCTGGGCGCAGCCCGTGATGGCCACCGGGTCGGCCCCCGCCGTCGAGCCCGACCCGCTCGTCCGGCGGGTCCGGCCCGAGGAGTTCGGCATCCTGCTGCCGGCCTGCGTGGCGATGTTCACCGAGGAGGTGGGCGTCTCGCCGGACAACGGGGACGGCGGCGCGCTCTACCGGTCGCGGGTGGCCGAGCTCATCCGCATCGGCCGGTCGTACGCCCGCATCGAGGACGGCCAGGTGGTGTTCAAGGCCGAGATCGGCGCGGTCACCCCGCAGGCGTGCCAGATCCAGGGCGTGTGGGTCCACCCCGAGATGCGGGGACGCGGTCACGCGGCCGCCGGGATGGCCGCCGTCGTCGAGCAGGCGCTCAAGTACTTCGCCCCGCTCGTCACGCTCTACGTGAACGACTTCAACCTCCCGGCCAGGGCCGCCTACCGGCGGGTCGGGTTCCAGGAGGTCGACACGTTCATGTCCGTGCTGTTCTGACCAGCCGGGCCAGCAGGCGCTCCAGTTCGGCGGCCGGGTCGCCGGTGAGCCCGGCGTGCACCGGGCCCGTCTGCACCACCGTGCTCCTCGGCGCCGTCAGCCAGCGGAACCGGCTGCCGAGCGGCTCGCCGCGCAGCGGCCCCGCCTCCTCGCCGCAGGCGTCCTCGTACGCGGACAGCGCGTGGCGCACGCCGGGCAGGTCGACCGGGCAGCCCAGCGCGAGCAGCCGGTCCTCGTCCAGCTCGACGCGGGCGCACAGGTAGCCGCGCGGCTGGCAGTACACGATCACCCCGGCGTTGAGCAGCTCGCCCCGCTCGACGCTGGGGACGACGCGGATCACCGCGTACTCGTAGACGTCCCTGGTCATCCCGGTCATCGCCCCTCGCCCCTGGCCGTCCGCCAGAACCCGCCGATCGTGCCGCGTTCGCGCCTCGGCGGGGGCGGGGCCGCCTGAGCCGGGTCCGGGAGCCAGTCCCGCGGTCCCGCCGCCCGCGCCAGCAGGTGGTCCACGTACGCCCGCCGCACGTCGCCGGCGGACGCGAAGCCGGGCTCGTCCTCCAGCCACTCGTCCGGGACGAGCGCGGCCGCCGTCTCCAGCAGCTCGGGGGTGACGGCCTCGGCCAGCTCTGCGTCCGCCTCGGCGAGCTTGGTGGCGAACGGCGCGAGGACGTGGTCGCGGCCGTCGAAGCGGCGGCGGGGGTCGGCCGTCGGCCAGTTGTGGTGGAACCAGAGGGCGGCGCCGTGGTCGATGAGCCACACGCCGCCGTGCCAGACGAGCAGGTTGGGGTTGCGCCAGCTCCGGTCGACGTTGTGGACGAACGCGTCGAACCACAGCACCCGGGAGGCGAACCACGGGTCGGGCTCCCAGGCCAGCGGGTCGAACCCGAGCGCTCCCGGCAGGAAGTCGACGGCGAGGTTGTGCCCGGCGCTCGCGGTGAGCAGATCCTGGATCTCCTCGTCCGGCTCGCGCGCCCCGAGCTGCGGGTCGAGGTCGATGACCTTGAGCTCGGGGGTGGCGAAGCCGAACCGGCGGGCCAGCTCGGCGCAGAGGACCTCCGCCACCAGCACCCGGCGGCCCTGCCCGGCGCCCCGGAACTTCACGACATAGGTGCCCAGGTCGTCGGCCTCCATGACGCCGGGCAGCGACCCGCCCTCGCGCAGCGGCGCGACGTACCGCGTCGCCGTGATCTGTTCCAGCACGACAGGAAGGGTACCGGCCGGCGGGCACTCCCCTCCTCGTGCCCGCCGGCCGGGCTCAACAGGCGGAGCTGGGCATCCACCACAGCCGGCCGCCCGTCACCTCGTGGTAGACGTCGAGGAGATCGAGTCCGGTGATCTTGCTGCGGGACTCGGCCGCGGCCCACGCGTACACGCCGCGGGCGATGGCGCCGGGCTCCTGCTGCACGCGCAGCGCGTAGACCAGTGCCCTGATCTCGTGGACCTTGTGGTCGTCGGGCGCGGCCTGCGCGGCCAGTTCGGCGAGCTGGCAGGCCAGGCGCAGGTCGCCGTCGGCGGCGGCCTCGACCGCCCGTCCGGCGACCGTGCCGGCCCCGGCCGACAGCTCGGCGACCGCGCGGGCGAACACGGCGTCCGGGGCCGGCTTGAGGTGCGCCGGGTTGCCGTCGTGCCAGCCGCCGTGCAGCCGCCACACGTTGCGGACGATGAACTCCGGCTCGTCGTAGTGGGGCCGCAGGTAGGCCCGGTCGGCCAGCTCGGGGGGCGGGGTGACCGCGTGCAGGATCTCGTCCAGGCGCGCCCCCGCGTTCATCAGGTCGAGGGTCTGCTCGACCAGGCTGTCGAGGTAGTCGGCGGTGTCGGTCAGCGCCCGCCGCACCCGGGCGGCTCCCGCGATCGGGAGCCCGTGGCCGGGGAGCAGGATGTCGGCGTCGAGGGTCGCCATGCGGCGCAGCGCGACCGCCCACTCGTCGGGGTACCGCTGGACCTTCTGCGGGTCGCCCGCCCCCGGGACGGCCCACACGAACAGGTCGCCGGTCAGCAGCACGCCGCGTTCGGGCAGGAAGGCCCAGGTGGCGTCGTCGGTCTCGCCGAGGGCGTGGCGGAGCTGGAGCGTCACGTCCCCGAGCGAGAGCGTGAGCCGGTCCTCGTACGTCAGGTCCGGGGTCCGGTAGGTGTTCGGCCAGCCCATGCGGACGAAGCCGTTCTCCCGCTGGTCGACGACCGTGTTGTACCCGGCCGTCCGGGCGTACCGGACGAACCGGCGGGCGACGCCCTCCTGGGCCACCACGGTCGGCCGCGGTCCCGGCTCCTCGTCGAAGCCCTCCATGCCCGACACGTGGTCGAGGTGGCCGTGGGAGAAGACGGCGTACTTGACGGTCTGGTCGCACCAGCCTCTGATCGCCCGGTACATCGCCGGGGCGTCGAGCGCGTTGCCCGTGTCGAAGAGCGCCAGCCCGTCCTCGCCGCGGACCGCGTACACGTTGCCGGAGGCCGGCCACATGGCCACGCCGTACGTGATCTCCTGGGCGCCGCCGCGGCGCAGCTCGGAGAGGGGCACCTCGTCGGGGCGCACCGAACCACGCCACAGCTTGTCGGCGTACTGAAGGATCGGTGTATCCATGCCCCGAGCCTGGCCTCCTCGCCGGGGGAGGCCCAGTAGGGACCTCCCTAGAGTCCCGCTTTCACCGCGAATCAGCCGTCACAGCTCGCCGCGCTCGACGGCGAGGGCGAGTTCGACGCGGGAGCGGAACCCGGTCTTGGCGTAGACGCGGGTCAGGTAGACCTCCACGGTCTTGCGGCTGTAGTGCAACTCCTCGGCGATCTGCGGGTTGCTGAGACCGCCGGCGACCAGCTCGATCACCCGGCGCTCGCTCGGGGTGAGGTCGCCCGACGGCTCGACGGGGAGGCCGGCGGCCCGCAGGTGCCGCTCGGCGATCGTCCGCCAGGGCGCCGCGCCGAGCCGGTCGAACGTCGCGTGGGCGCGGGGGAGCTGGGACCGGTCGCCCAGCACGCCGAGTACCAGCCGGGCCCGCGCCTCCTCGAACGGCAGGCCGTCCGCGCGGGCCAGCTCCAGGGCGGCGCCCGCCCGGTCGCGGTCCCGGCAGGCCCAGCCGACCGCGATGTGGGCGGCCATGACGGCCCGGGGGGTCCCGTCCGCGGACACCTCGTCGAGCCGGGCCGCCGTCGCCACGCAGGCCTGCGCGTCCCTCGTCGCGGCGTGCAGCAGCACCCGGACGGCGAGGGCCCGGTGGAGCACCTCGGGCACGCCGAAGGCGGCGGCCCGGTCCAGCTCGCGCCGCGCGGTCGCGTGGTCGCCGCGGCCGAGGGCGAGCCGGGCGCGGGAGACGCACCGCAGGCCCACCTGCAGGGCGCACTCGGGCGGGGGCTCGGCGAGCACGCGGGCCGCCTCGTCGTACCGGCCCTGGTCGAGCAGGATGTCCAGCTCGATGTTGCGCAGCAGCGCCCGGTTCTCCAGCAGCCCGGCATCGGCCAGCGCGCTCTCCGCGGGCGCGATCTCCTCCAGGGCGCGCGCCCACTCGCCGCCCAGGCGGCGCAGCACCGCCGTGGTCCGCACGTGCTGACCGGCGATGTCGTGCCAGCCGAGGCCGCGGTGGATCTGCTCGGCCTGGTCGAGCAGCTCGACCGCGCGGGTGCGCACCCCCGCGATCGTGAGGACGTGCGCGGCGGACTCGAGCGAGGCCAGCCGGGCGCCGGGGGGCAGCGCCGCCGCGAACGCGAGCAGGTCGTCCAGCGCCTTCTGCGTCAGCGGCCAGTCGCCCTCGATCAGGGCATGGAGGGCCAGGCACCCCGCGGTGATGACCCGGTCCTCAGGCGGGCAGTCGGCCAGCCCCTCCCAGCCGCGGCGGGCCGCCTCCTGGGACGGCCGGCCCAGCTCCGCGTCGATGAGCGCCCGCTGCGCGAACAGCGCGGTCGGGTCGTCGGCCTCGGGAAGCGCCCGCCTGGCGACGTCGAGCGCCACCTCGTACCAGCCCATGGCGTGGGCCGCGCCGACCGCGGTGTAGGCGGTGCGGGTGTGCCGGCGTCCGGGTGTCAGCACGGCGAGCGCCCGCTGGGCCGAGTTGAGCGCGAGCGCCGGCCGGGAGCCCTTCCAGTACGCCATGGCCTGCCGGGCCAGCAGCTCGCCCCGCTCGCTGGTGAGCTCGGCGGCCCTGCCGTACCAGTGGGCGGCCGACAGGGGCGCGGTCCAGCGGGTCAGCTCGGCGGCGCGCAGGACGGCGGGCAGGGCCGCGGGCGTCCCGGACTCGGCCACGTGGGTGGCCCACTCCAGCACCCGCCGCGAGCCGCTCAGGCCGTCGCGCTCCAGCATCGCGGCGATCCGCCCGTGGACCTCCCGGCGCCCGACCACCCCGAGGTCCTGGTACAGCGCCTCGGCGACGAGCGGGTGCGTCAGCGCGTACGCCTCGCCCGTGCGGGTGACGACGCCGTCGCGCACCAGGCCCTCGATCGCTCGCTCGGCCGTGGGGAGCGGGAGCCCGGCCAGCTCGGCCAGCTCGGGGAGGGCGGCGGTCTCCCGCGTGCGCGACACGGCCGCCAGGACCCGGGCGAGGTCGCGCCCGCCCTGGTCGCGCTGGAACAGACGGCTGAGGATGGCGCCGCGCCGGGGACCGGGGACGGCCGACCGGACCGCGCCGCCCTGGAGGAGCGTGAGCACGGCCTCCTGGACGAACCACGGGTTGCCCCGGCTGGCCTCGTGGACGCGCCGCAGCACGATGTCGCTGGGCGTGCGCCCGAGCAGGGCGGTGACCATCGCGGCCACCTCGGCCGGCGTCAGCGGGTCGAGCCGTACGGCGAGGTCGACCTCGAGCGAGGGCGGCGTGCGGGCGGTCCCGAGGATCGAGATCCAGGGGAACCGCCGGGGCAGCGCCCCCAGCACGCTGAGCGTGTCGGCGTCGGCAAGGTGGAGGTCGTCGAGGGCGATCAGCGTGGGCCCGGGCAGCGACTCGAACAGCCGGGCCGCCAGGGCGGCGGGGGCGGGCGAGGTGGCGCCGAGGGCGGCCCGGTCGATTGCGTCCTCGAGCGCGGCCAGGGCCTCCCCGGTCTCGCCCCCCTCCCCGCGCAGGGTCTCCAGCGCTCCCGCGAGCGGCGCGTAGGCCCGGCCGCCGTCCAACTCGCGGGCCTGTCCGCGCAGCACCCGGAAGCCGGGCAGCCCGGCCGCCGCCTCCCCGAGCAGACGGGTCTTCCCGATCCCGGCCTCGCCGCAGACGAGGACGGTCCGCGGCGTCCGCGCCAGGGCCGATATGACCTGCTCCAGGATCCCGGCACGCCCCACTGCGCTGTCCCGCCTTCCTCTTCCGTCCCCGCTGGTGTCAAGAAGACGCGGCGGAAAGCTTGAACGTTCACAGGAAATGTGACTCCGGATCCCGCAGATCGCAAGGGAATTCGGATATCAATTGTGCAGAATCGCCACAGCCGCCTCTGCGAGCGCGTGTTCGACCGTCTCAGCGGGCAGATCCATGGTTTTGACCACCGCCGACTGGACGGATCCGAGCGCCGCCCAGGCGCGGACCCGGGCCTCGGGGGTGGGATCCGGCCCGGCGAGTTTCGTGAATAGTTCTCTGCCGAATTCCCGGAGTGCCTCGCCGGGGCTGCCGGGCGGGGCGTTGTCGGCGCCGCCGATGTCCTCGGTGAGCAACCGGATGACGGCGCGGTGCCTCACCGCGAAGGACGTGAACGCCCTGAGGAAGGCCGGGCCGTCGGGGAACTCCCGGCCCAGCAGCGCGATCAGGTCGTCGGCCGCCGGTGCGATGATCTCCGCCGCCAGCCGGTCCTTCGGATGGAAGTGGTAGGCCACCGCGGTCTTCGTCAGCCCGACGGCCGCCGCGATGTCGGCCAGGGAGACGGCGGCGTAGCCGCGCTGGGCGAACAGGTCCCGGGCGGCCGCGAGGATGCGGGAACGGGTCTCGTTCCCCTGGTCCAGTGTGGTCATCATCTCATTTCCCCGCGGGCTACAGCATTTCAGATCTCATCCGCCTACGCTCGTATTGTACGGCCGTACAGGACGGCTATTCGGACACGCTCCCCAAACAGGCGGTCAACGATGAGCGAGCTTTTGGGACGGCTGGGCGGCTGGTGCGCGCGCCACGGCAGGATCGTGCTGGCGCTGTGGGTGCTCGCGGCGGGCCTGCTGACCGCGGGCACGCTGGTGTGGGGCAGGCCGGTCACCAACAACGTGGCCATCCCCGGCAGCGACGCCCAGCGCGCGCACGACCTCATGCGGGAGGGCTTCGGCCCGGGGCTCGACGTGGGCGGCACCGCCCAAGTCGTCCTCTACTCCAAGGACCGCACGCTGATCGACGCGCCGACGAGGCGGGCGGTCGAGCGGGCCATGGACGGGATCCGCCGGGTGCCCCACGTGTCCGAGGTCCAGACGCCGTACCGGGTGGGCGGCATCTCCTCCAACCTGCGCATCGGCACGATCGTCGTACGGCTCAGAGGGCAGGACTCGACCAGGCTCGGCGAGCTGTCGCAGCAGCTCACCGACGCCGCCAAACCGGCGGCCGACGCCGGCGTCGAGGTGGTGGCCGCCACCTCCGCCACCCCCGCGGACAAGGAGATCAAGACCGGTACCAGCGAGATCGCCGGCGTCCTGGTGGCGCTGCTGGTGCTGCTGTTCGCCTTCGGGACGCTGGTGGCCGCGCTCGTGCCGATCTTCACGGCCCTCCTCAGCCTCGGCGTCGGCCTCGGCGTGATCGCGCTGCTCGGGCATGTGATCGACGTGCCGAAGTCCGCGTCCATCATGGCGACGATGATCGGCCTCGGCGTGGGGATCGATTACGCCCTGTTCCTGCTGTCCCGGCACCGCAGGCTCCTCGCGGACGGGGTGCCTGTCCGGGACGCCGTGCGGCGGACGGCCGCGAGCTCGGGCGGCGCCGTGCTGTTCGCGGGCGGCACCGTCGTCATCGCGCTCAGCGCGCTCATGTTCACCGGCTTCCCGATGCTGATCACGCTCGGCTGGCTCACCGGGATCTCCGTCGTCTGCGCGGTGCTCTCCTCGCTCACGCTGGTGCCCGCTCTGCTGGGCCTGCTCGGGCACCGCGTGAACGCGCTGCGCCTGCCGTTCTCCGGCCGCGTCGCGGGCCGGAGCGGCCAGGCCGGCGGGTGGGCCAGGCTGGGCGTCTGGGTGTCCGGCCGCCCGTGGCGTGTGCTGGCCGTCACCGTGGTGGCGCTGGCGGCCCTCGCCGCCCCGGCGGCCGCGCTGAAACTGGGGCCGCTGGACGCCGGGTACTCCGACCAGGGCACCCCCGCCCGCCGGGCGTACGAGCTGATCGACGTGGGCTTCGGGCCGGGGGCCAACGGGCCGCTCATGGTCGTCGCCGAGACCGACCGGGCGATCGCGGACGGCACCCCGGCGGACCCGGTCGTCCAGGTGCTCCGCCAGCGGCTGGAGCACACCGAGGGCGTCGCGTACGTCGCCCCGCCGAAGGTGAACGAGAACCACCGGTCCGTGCTGTTCCAGGTCGTCACCGACTACGCGCCGAGCGACCACCGGGCCCTGGACGTCGTCGAGCGGGTCCGGGCCCTCCAGGTGCCCGGCGTCCGCGTGCACGTGGGCGGGGAGGTGGCCGGCCTGTCCGACGCCGGCGCCCGCATCATGGGCAGGACGCCGCTGGTCGTCGCCATCGTCGTGCTGCTGAGCGCGATGCTCCTGCTGCTGGCCTTCCGCGCGCCGCTGGTCGCGATCAAGGCCGCCGTGATGAACCTGGTCTCGCTGGGCGCCGCGTTCGGCGCGCTCGCCGTGGTGTTCTCCGACGGCCTCGGCAGCCGCCTGGTCGGCATGGACCCGCCGCCGTCGGTCGAGGGGTCCTACCTGTCCACGCTGTTCTTCTCGGTGCCGATCGACACGTACGTGCCGCTGATGCTGTTCGCCGTGCTGTTCGGGCTGTCGATGGACTACGAGGTCTTCCTGCTCACCTCCGTGCGGCAGGCGTACGCCCGGACCGGGGACAACCGGCGCGCGGTCGCCGAGGGCCTCGGCGCGACGGGCCGCGTCATCACCTCGGCCGCGTTGATCATGGTGGCGGTGTTCACCGCGTTCATCGCCTACCCCGACCCGCTGGTCAAGGTCTTCGGCGTCGGCCTGGCCGTGGCCATCGCGGTCGACGCCACGGTGATCAGGGGCTTCCTCGTCCCGGCCACGATGGTGCTGCTCGGCAGGCTGAACTGGTGGATCCCCCGCCGGCTCGACCGCGTCCTGCCCGACCTGGCCATCGAGGGCCGCGAGGAGGACGCGCCCGCCGGGACGCCGGAGCCCGAGCTCGTGGGCGCCGCCCGGCACGCCCGCCCGTGACACGGCCGCTCGTCCGGGCGGGCCACCGCTTCGTCGCGGCGGCCCGCCCGGCGGCCCGTGGCATGCGGGTCAGAAGTTCTTGCTGCGGACCGTCCAGGGAGCCTTGGCCGCCAGGCCGGAGGGCCCGAGGATGTACGAGCGCGCCGTGGCGTTGCCGTTGAGCGTCATGTCCAGGAACTGGACCACCGCGGTCATCCCGTCGTTCATCTGGGCGCCGGTGATGAACCCGACGTGACCCGCCTGCGGCTGCTCGGCCAGCACGGCCGGCACCTGGGTCAGGTCGTAGTTGGCGCGGGTGTTGTCGTAGGCGATGTCGGAGGATCCGCCGTCGAGGAACATCACCGGGGTGTGCAGCTTGGACAGCTCCGAGCGCGAGTAGCCGAACGAGCCGTCGGCGAAGAACCCGCTGTCCAGCGAGACGACGCTGCCGACCCGGCGGTCCTGGCCGGTGACCAGCGCCTCCAGCCCGCCGCAGGAGTGGCCGGCGGCCGCGACTCTGGACAGGTCGAGGCGCTGGTAGAGCGGCGAGCCGGTGCGGGCGTTCTCCCGTTCGGCCCAGCTGATCCCGTCGGTCAGCAGCGACGGTATCGGAGACCCGCTCTGCACCCCGTTCGCCGAGCCGTCGACCGACGCGGTGTCCACCACGACGAACCCGCGGGCCGCGATGAACGTCAGCGCCGAGATCACCTCGCTCCCGTTGGTGTGGGCGCAGGCCCCGTTGCCGAAGACCAGCACGGGCATGGGGCGCCCGAGCGCGGACGGGTTCGACGGCCGGAACACGGTGTACCGGTTGGTGCCGTACGCCCCCTCCCGGGTGACCGGGAAGTTGTTCTCGATGACCGGCCGGCTCGGCGAAGGGCTCGGGGAGGGCGTCGGTGTCGGGGACGGGGTGGGCGTGGGCGTGGGGGTCGGCGTGGGGCTCGGTGTGGGGGTGGGGGTGGGGGTGGGGGAGGTGACCCCGCCGGTGCAGGTGACGCCGTTGAGGGCGAAGCTCGACGGTGCGGGGTTGGAGCCGTTCCAGCTTCCGTTGAATCCGAAACCGGCGCTGCCGCCGGTGGGGATGCTCGCGTTGTAGGAGGCGTTGGTGACCGTGACCTGGGAGCCGGACTGGGTGTAGGTGCCGTTCCACAGCTGGGTGATGGTCTGCCCGGCGGGGAACGACCAGGTCAGCCTCCACCCGTTGACCGGGTCTCCGAGGTTGCGGACGCTGACGCTCGCGCCGAAGCCTCCGGGCCACTCGCTGGACACCGTGTAGCCGACCTGGCATCCGGCCGTGGCCGCGGACGCGGCGTGGACTCCGGCCACGCCGACGCCGGCTGTCAGCAGTGCGGCGGCCGACAGGCTCAACCACCGGCGAGAGCTGTCCAATGGCACAGGCTTCTCCCATTCTCCGAGACGCGAGGGTTTTCAGGACGGCGAAAACGCCCTGGTGGAGACACCGGATGCGGACCCGGCGGTGGCGCGGCCTGTCGCGTTAGCGCTAACACCTCAGGACGCCGGAGTCCTGTGGACATGGTGGTCTCCCGCTGCCGCGAGTCAATCCCGGTAAGGAGAGCCGAGTCAACGAGGTGTGGTCGTCGCCGTTCTCACCTGGTCGCGGGGAATCCACGGTGAACAGGCGCTTCGGAGGCGCGGGTGAGGCCGGCCGTCAGGACGGCGGTGAACATTTCATCCCGCCCGCTCGCCGGGGATAGGTCAGGTGATCGCCGGAGGGGGCGGGCTGTCCTGCGGATCGGGACTCTTGGGCGTGTCAGGCGGGCTGGGCGAGGGGCTCTCCCCGGGGCCGTCCCCCGGGTCGGAGCAGGGCGGGCCGGTGACCGTCAGCGTGCGGGAGGCGCTCGCCCCGCCCGGGGAGACCGTGGCCGTGACGGTCCTGACGTCGACGAACCCGCACTTCGGCTGCCTGAACTGCGCCGTGTAGGCGTGGGAGTAGGACGTGTCGCCCGACAGCGTGTCGCCCGCGGAGTCGTCGAAGGTCAGCGTGCGGCCCTGGTAGGTGAGCCGCTGGGTGAATCCCACCTTCAGCGTCACCGTGGTCTGCCGGCCGGCCCGTACGTTCACCGTCGCCGAGGAGCCGTTCCAGGAGCCGATGGCGACGGATGGCGGCGGGCACTTCGGGCCCTCGACCCGGACCTCACGCGTCTGGGGGCCGTTGGCCGCGGGCGGTCGCGTCGTCACCCGGACGCCGAGCACCGAGGTCGTCTCGCACTCCAGCCGGCCGAGGCCGCCCTTGAGGGAGAAGGCGTAGGACGTGCGGCCCGACAGCGTGCGGATGACGGCCCCGGCGGGCTCGCCGTCGCGGGTGAAGCGCGCCGTCACCCCGACCGGGCCGACGCCGTCGGTGGTGACCGCGACGTCCGCCTGCCTGCCGTCCCATCCGGTGATCGTGGCGCCGCGGACCGAGGGGGCCGGGCAGGGCGCGCCGGTGACCTTCACGACCTTGCGGCGGGCCCCGCCGGACGCCGCAGGCGCCGTCGAGACCTCCACCTGCCGGTAGACGGCCGTGCCGCACGGCGGGGCGGGGAAGGCCTGCTGCACCCCCGGCTCGTACGACCGCGCGCCCTCCAGCGGGATCGCCTGCGGGTCGCCTCCCACCAGGCCGTCCGGTGAGGGGCCCTCGGCGAACCGCGCGGTCAGCACGATCCGGCCGGGGCCGTTGGCCCGGACCCGGACCGTGGCCGCCTGCCCGTCGAAGCCGGTCACGCCGAGGCCCGTCACGGCGAGCGGCGCGGTCGGCGTCGCCGGCGTGGCCGGCGTGGCCGGTGGGCTCGGGGAGCCCGGGGAAGAGGGTGGCGGCGCCGCCGTGGTCGCGGCCACCGCGGTGGTCGGGCCGGTGCCCGAGGTGGCGTCCACGGTCGGGACCGTCGTCGGGCCGTCCGTGGCCCCGGGGGTGTCGCCCGGCGTCTCGGCCGGAGCAGCCGTGGCGGGAGGATCGGCGGGCGGCTCCGCCGTACGGCTGTGCGGAGGCGGGGTGAGCAGGGTGTCCTGCGCGACCGGGGTCTGCCGGTGGGCCGCGACGAGCGCCGCGATCACCACGGCCGACAGCACCGCGGCGCCGATGGCGAACCGGGGCGCGAAGTGCGCCAGCCGGTTCGACAGCACGGTCCGGGCGAGCGACGTGGACACCTCGACCGGCTCGGCCGGCGTGGCCAGGGGGAACGTCAGCGCCAGCAGGGTGGCGAGCTCGGCCAGGTGACGGCGGCCGCGCTGCTCCCAGTCGGGCCCGTAGGCCGCCGTGGCCGCGGCCTCCAGATCGGCCACGAACGCCCGGGCCGTCGCCGGCCGGTCGGCCGGGTTCTTGGCCAGCCCCCGCACGACGAGCCCTCGCACCGATCCCGGCACCTCGAGGACCGGGATCGGCGCGGACTGGTGCTGGTGCCGCAGCCCGGCCACGTGGTCGGCGCGGAAGGGCCGATGGCCGGTCAGGCACTCGAAGAACACGCAGGTCGCCGCGTACACGTCGGTCGCCGGGCTGGCCGCGTTGCCGCTCCACTGTTCCGGCGCCATGTACGGCGGCGTCCCCGCCGGGGTGTCGGGGGCGCCGCTCGGGGTGGCGATGCCGAAGTCGGAGAGCTTGCTGGTCCCGTCGGCCTGGATCAGCACGTTCTCCGGCTTGTAGTCGCGGTGCACGATGCCCGACGCGTGCGCGACCGACAGGCCCGCGAGCGAGCCCTTCAGCACGACGAGCGCGGCCTCGGGGCTGGTCGACCCGTGCTCGGCGAGGATGCGCCGCAGCGGCACCCCGTCGACGAGCTCCATGACGATGGCCGCGCCGTCCCGCGACTCGACGTACTCGTAGAGCCGCACGATGTTGGGATCGTTGAGCTCGACCATGACCCGGGCCTCGCGGCGGAACCCCGACAGGAAGCGGGGGTCGGCGCGCAGCTCATCGCGCAGGTACTTGATCGCGACGTAGGCCCCGGTCGTCGAGTAGGTCGCCAGCACGACCCGCCCGGCGCCACCGGCGCCGAGCTCGCGCACTTCCCGGTATCCCGGAACCGACCAGGCGTTCATGCCGCCGCCCCCTCGGAGAGCCCTGAACCAAGGTCTCATCCGGAACGGCGGTTGTCACCGGAGCATAATGTCACCTCGGGGTTGTACTCCGGCCGAGGGCCTGGGCCGACACATGCCGGGCCGACCGCTCCGCGAGGTCCCGCGCCCGGGCCGTGTCCGGGCCCACGAGGCGGCCGCCCCGCTTGACCACCCGGCCCGCCACGAGCACCGTGTCGACGGTGGAGACGTCGGCCGCGGTGACGACGGCGGCCACCGGGTCGTGCACGGGGGCGAGGTTCGGCGCCCCGGCGTCCAGCAGCAGGAGGTCCGCCTGCTTGCCCGGCGTCAGCGAGCCGATCCTGTCGGCCATCCCGATCGCCGTCGCGCCCTCGATCGTGGCCATCCGCAGCACGTCCGCGGCGGTGAACGGCCGGTCGGCCGGCCGTCCCGGTCGCGACCGCTCCGCCGCGAACGCGGCGCGCATGACCGCGAACATGTCGCCGGGCACGGCGGTCACCGTGTCGACCCCCAGCCCGGTCGGCACGCCCGACTCCCGGAACCTGCCGGTCTCCGGGAGTCCGTGCCCCATCTGGCACTCCACCGCGGGGGTCACGGAGGCCGTCCCGCCGTTGGCCGCGACCAGCTTCATGGCCTCCTCCGGCATCCCGTTGCCGTGCACGAACAGCACGCCGGGACCGAGCAGCCCGTTCGCGTGCAGCCGCTCGACCGGGCCCTCGCCCGTGGCGTGCAGGCTGATCGGCAGTCCGAGCTCGCGGGCGAGGAGCCAGTCGGCCCGCGCCGCCTCGACGGAGCCGTAAACCGGGCCCCAGGCCGCGAAGGCGGGGGTGACCAGGCCCGGTTCCGCCGACGGGAAGTGCTCGGACCTGAACCGCCGTACTGCGGCCTCGTCACGCGCGCCGTCGCCGGGACCCGGATGGGCGTACGCCAGGACGGCGCGGACGCCGGACTCGCGCAGCGCCGCCACGGCGGCGTCGGTGTGGGCCGGGGTGAGCTGGATGTGGGACCAGTCGTACAGGGTCGTGACGCCGGCGTTCAGGGCCTCGATCGCGCCCCAGAGCTCCGCGGCGTACACGTCCTCGGCGCGGAACGCCGGGGCGAGCCGGCCGAGGACGAGGTCGAGGTAGCCGCCGAGCGTCGCGTCGGCCGCGATCCCGCGCAGCACGCTCTGCCAGACGTGGCGGTGGGTGTCGACGAGGCCGGGCAGCACGATCCGGCCGGTCGCGTCGATCACCTCCACGTCCCCGCCGTTCACGTCCCCGCCGTTCACGTCCCCGCCGTTCACGTCCCCGCCGTTCACGTCCCCGCTGGGACGGTCGCCGCGCGGGGGCTCGGGCCCGACCGAGACGATCACGCCGTCCTCCACGACGACGCAGGCGCCGGGGAGCACGCGCGGCTCGGGCTCGGTGTCGATCACGGTGCCGTTCACGATGACGGTGCGCATGGAACTCCTTCATTGAGAAAGCTTTCCTAAAAGCTTTATCGAAAGCTATCAGGGAAGCGGGCTAGGCTCAAGGCCATGACCGATCGCGACCTCGTCGACGAGGTGATCGAGGGGTGGCGGGCCGAGCTGCCTGAGGCGGCCACGGTCGAGCTGGAGATCGTCAAGCGGGCCGGGCGGCTCAAGGGCCGGGTCGAGGAGGTCACCCAGGTTGTGCTCGGCCGGTACGGCCTGACCTACGCCGAGTTCGACGTGCTCGCCACGCTGCGGCGGGAGGGCGAGCCGTACCGGCTCAAGCCCAGCCGCCTCGCCGCACGCTCGATGCTGACCACGGGAGGGACCAGCAACATCCTCCAGCGGCTGGTCGGCGCCGGGCTCGTCGAGCGCGAGCCCGACCCGGCCGACGGGCGGAGCTCCTGGGTGCGGCTCACCCCGCTCGGGGTCCGGCGGGCCGAGGAGCTGGCCATGGAGACGACCCGGGCGCACAGGGAGATGCTGGCCGGCGTCCCCCCGGCGACCGTCCGCGCGCTGGCCGACCTCCTGCGCGACGTGCTGCTCGCCCTCGGCGAGCGCGCCGAGGACGAGGCGCCCGCGCCTCGCTAGCCCAGCGCCGCGTAGACGGCCTCGGTCAGCCGGTACGCCCGCAGGCCGTCGCCGAGCTCGGTGGCCAGCCGGTTCATGGTGTACGCGAGTGCGAGGCCGCGCTCCGGGTCCCCGAGGCCCACCGACCCGCCGAGCCCGGTGTGCCCGAACGCCGACGCGACGCCGGCGGCGGGGGTCAGGAACGTCATCGCCGGCCGCATGTACCCGAGCCCGAAGGCGCTCCGCGCGCCCAGCACGCGGTCGATCCCGTCCGACCGCGGCCGCAGGGCGTCCGCGAGCGTCGCGGGCCGCAGGATCCGCCCGGCGACCAGGTCGCGGTAGAACCCGGCCAGCGCCCGTGCGGTCGTGACCAGGCCCATCGCGGGCCATCCCGCCCGCAGGACGACGGGGTTGTTCGCGCCGCCGGGCAGCAGGGCGACCGGCGGGTTGCCCAGCGCCCGCAGCATCAGGTCGCCCCCGGCGTACGGCGCGCCGGGCGGCCCCTGGGCGCCCGCGCGACCCATGACGGCGGCGCCTGCCGTCCCCGTGACGGCGGCGCCCGGGGTTGCTGTGACGGTGGTGCCCGCGGTCCCTGCGGCGGCGGCGCCCGCGGTCTCCGCGGCGGCGGTGTCCGCGG
This sequence comes from Microbispora corallina, assembly GCF_016863035.1. Classification (GTDB taxonomy): domain Bacteria; phylum Actinomycetota; class Actinomycetes; order Streptosporangiales; family Streptosporangiaceae; genus Microbispora; species Microbispora corallina. The sequence goes on along the minus strand of NZ_BOOC01000002.1, from coordinate 372,123 downwards.
TGCCTGTGGCGGCGCCGGCGGGCCCGCTCCCGGCCGGGGCGCCGTCGCCCGCCCCGGCCGCCGCGTGGTCCGGCCGCCGTCCTGCGGACAGGCGGGCCGCCCGCTCCGCCACCTCGGGAGGGGCCCCGAGCCACATCTGGAGGCCGCGCGGCCCGGCGATCTCCGCGGCCACCACCTCGCCCGCAGTCACCCCGGTGACCCGGCGGACGATCTCGCCCACCAGGAAGCCGTACGACACGGCGTGGTAGCCGTGCTCGGCCCCCGGCTCCCAGATCGGGGCCTGCCCGGCCAGACGGGCGGCGATCGCCGGCAGGTCCTCGAACTCCTCGACCGGCACCTGCTCCTCGATGGCGGGCAGCCCGGCCCGGTGGCTCAGCACGTGCTCGACCGTGACCCCGGCCTTGCCGTTGGCGGCGAACTCCGGCCAGTACGCGCTCACCGGCGCCCGCACGTCGACCAGCCCGCGCTCGGCGAGCAGCAGCAGCGCGGTGGCCGCGACGGCCTTGGTGCAGGAGTACGCGAGGACCGGGGTGTCGCACTCCCACGGACGGCCGGTGCGCCGGTCGGCCAGCCCGCCCCACAGGTCGACGACCGGCTCGCCGTCCAGGAACACCGCGAACGCGGCGCCGATCTCCTGACCGGCCGCGAAGTGGCGCTCGAACACCTCCCTCACCTGCGAGAAGCGGGGGTCGCAGTGGCCGTCGATCGTCGTCATGGGCACCCCCTCACACTAGGTCGCGCCGAGGATCCGGGCGGACTCGGATTCCTGCGCGAGGCGGCGGAACACGTCGAGGACCCGGCCGTACAGGACCGTGCAGATCACCAGCGTCTCGACCGCCACCTCGCGCGGCCCGTCGAAGGGGATCCTGCTCATCTCGTGGTCGTGGGCGAGCCGCATGGCGGAGGCCGCGTACGGGAGGAGGTCGGCCTGGCCGGCCGGCATGCCGAGCCGCTTCAGCGTGACCAGCGCCCGGGCCAGCTCGTCGCGGGTGGGCGCGAGCGGGGTGACCGTCCAGCCGAGGCCGGCGATCAGCTCGTCGACCGTCTGCCTGGCCTCCCGCAGGTCGTCGTCGCCGGCGTCCGGCTCGGGCGCCGCCCCGAGTGCGTAGTGGGCCGTGCCGAGCATCGTGTGCACCGGGAGATCCTCGTCCTCGACGGCCTCGATCACCCGGCGGATGGCCGCGACCGGCAGCCGCCCGACCTCCAGCAGCGCCCGGATGAGCCGCAGCCGGCGCAGGTGTGACGGGCCGTACTCGGCCCGCGTGGCGGCCGTCTGCTCGCCCGCGGGCAGCAGGCCCTCCCGCAGGTAGTACTTGATGGTCGGGATGGGCACCCCGGATTCGGCGCTGAGCTGGGAGATGCGCATGGACCGATGCTAATGGATAGCCATGCTATCCAAACAGGGCGGGGTCGCGACGAGGGGGGATTACGGGCGCTCCTGGGGTGAATGGGCTACGCTCCGTCTACCCCGGACCGGCACCGGCCCGAGTGGACGGACACGCGCGGAGAGCACCCATGGGCAGGCACAGGCGCGGTAAGACACAGGGCATCGAGACCGTGGGGGATCTGATCGAGGCCCTGGAACGGTTCGATCCCGACCTCGAAATCAGGTTCGCCGTCCAGCCGCGCATGCCGATGGGCTACCGGGTGGGCCCGCTCGCGGAGTTCGACGACATCCTGTGGATCGGCGAGGCCACCTCCGACGGCTACGTCCCCGACGGGGCCGCCAACCGGCTCGGCTGGCGCTGACTCCGTTCCCACCAGGTGGCGGCGACCAGCTCGGCGACCAGGGTCTCGGTGAGCAGCGCCACGTCCGGGTCGTCGTCGTGGCGGTACCGGACCGAGGCCGCCTGACCCGGCACGTCCCCGCCCACGGTCAGCACCGTGCTCCCGCGCTCGCGGATCCACTCCATGGCCTGGCCGTCGTACCGCGACCCGGGGAACAGGAGCGCCCGGTAGTCGCGGGTCTTGGTGAGGTAGACGTCGACGTGGGCCCAGTCGCCGGTCTCGCAGGCGTCCGCCGGGCGGCGCGGTCCCTCGCGGACCATCAGCGCCGACTGCTCGGCCGACGACAGCCGCTCCGCCGGGGCGATCGCGTAGACGCCGTCCGGGCCGTCGAGCAGCGCGGCGGCCTCCTCCAGCCACTCGCCCCGCCGGTCCAGGAGGTCGGCGGAGGCCTCGGCCGCCCGCCGTACGAGGTCCGGGAGCCCGGGACGGCGCGTGAGCGCGAGCAGCAGGACCAGGGTGTGCTGGAACGTCCGGCAGGCCACGCCGCCCCGCTCCTCGCCCGCCGTCATCGGGACCACCAGATCGGCGCCCTCGGTCACGGGGGACCCGGGCACGTTGGTCAGGGCCACGACGAACGACGAGCCGGCGTGCCTGGCCAGCGCGTCGAGCGTCTCCCGGCTGCCGCCCGTGGCCGAGACGGCCACCGCGACCGTCCCCGGGCCGGACGGGGTGCCGTACGCGGCCGAGGCGTACTCGGCGACCGCGTCGACCCCGGCCGCCCGCAGCCGCTGGGCCGCGACCCCTGCGGCGTAGCGGGAGCTGCCCATGCCGAGCAGCACCAGGCGGCCGGCCCGGGGGGGCAGCCCCGCGAAGGGGTCGCCCTCGTCCAGGAAGGCGGCCAGCGCCTCCAGCGCCCGGGGCTTGTCCTCCAGGTCGGCGAGGAAGAGCTCGGGGTTCACATGTCGTCCCTTCGTGGTCAGGGGTACCAGGACCGCAGCACGCCCATCGGGACGTACCGCCAGCGCGGCAGGTGGCGGGCGGCGTAGATCAGCTCGCGGCACTCCTGCTCGACCTCGAACGGCCGCAGCAGCGACAGGTCGAGCAGCTCGGCCCGGCCGCCGCCGGCCAGGGCGTCCGCGTACGCCGCCTCGAGCGAGGAGCGGGCGGACGCGGCCCACGCCGCCGTCGCGTCCGGGTCGGCCGACCGCCGCCGTACGGCGACCCGGCCGGCGTGGTCGACGCTGGTGGACAGCTGGGCCAGGTCGCGGGCCGCGGGCTGGTAGGCGTCCGCGCCGGTCACGGTCGGGTTGCCGTCGAAGTCGACCACCGCGTAGCCGCCGCTCCACCGCAGGATCTGGCCCACGTGCAGGTCGCCGTGGATGCGGATGAGCGGCGACGGGCCGGCGCCGATCAGCGGGGCCAGCTCGCGCCGCAGCGCGCCGGCCCGTCCGGCCAGCCACGCGCCGTCCTCGCCGTCCGTCAGCGTCAGCGCCTCCCGCAGCGCCTCCTCCGCCCGGCCCGCCCAGGCCGCGGGGGACGAGTGCCGCACCGGGTCGGGGAAGACCTCGGACGGCGTGGCCATCGCGAGGTGCAGCTCGGCGGCCAGGCGGCCGATCTCGGCGGCGAAGCCGGTGCGGCCGGCCACCGCCTCGTCCACGCACCACTCCCAGCCGTCCCGGGCTCCCGGCAGGTAGGCCGTGACCAGCGCGACGAGGGCGTCCTCCCAGTACAGCGCCGCGTACGGCCGGGCCGTACGGGTGAAACCGGCCAGGTGGGACAGCAGGCCGGGCGCGGGGTGCGGCGCGCGCGACGGCCGGGGGAACCACTTGACGACCACGGTCTCACCCGCGATCACCGAGCGGTTGGTCTGGTCGACCGCGACGGCCCGCTCGCCGGGCGGCACAGGGGGCAGCGGCGCGAACGCCCGCGCCGAGAAGGGGGGCGGGGGAGCCGCGCCCTCCGCGAGCGCCCGCACGACGGCCGAGGTCACCCCCTCCGCCGGGTCGAGGGTCAGCGAGCCGTCCGCCGCGACCGCCACCGACGGCCAGCCCCGATCTGCGGACGTCATCGAGCCGGCGCCTGGAGCGGATGGCCGGTGGCCAGGCGGGCGTACCCGAGGATCAGCTCGACCGCCGTGTCGGGGTCGATGGAGTGGTGGCGGGCGATGACCCGGTAGCCGTAGGCGTCCTCCAGCGCGACGAGGTTGCGTCCGATCGTCTCGGAGTCGTGCGCCAGCCGGAAGACGCCCTGGGCGGCGCCGGTCTCCAGGATCGCCTGGTACATGGACACCTGGCGGTCGAACAGCGTGGTGAGCAGCGTCGCGTAGACGCGGTTGCGCCCGGCCGCGCCGCCCAGCTCGCACAGCAGCCGGACGCCCGTGTCGTCGGGCCCGTCCGGCAGCCCCGACCTGATCGTGGTGACGAGCCGGACGGCGGGGTCGGCGATGCCGCTCGCCGCCCGCACCCGCCGCTCATGGAAGCGCTCCATGCCCGCGTGGTGGGCCTCGATCAGCAGGTCGCGCAGGTCGGGGTAGTGGTAGAGAACCGCGCCCGAGGTGAGGCCGGCCTCCTCGGCGATCTGGTTCAGGTGGACGCCCTCGACGCCGTGCTGGATGATCGCCCGCCGGGCCGCGTCGATGAGGTCGACCCGCCGGGCGGCCCTGCTCTTGCGCTGAGTCATTGCACCCCGCTTCATCGTCCGCGACACCATACTCTCCCAGCTCTTGACGGGCGCAAGGGCCAGGTAATTGAATCTCGCTTCAACTGGAGAGGCGGGAGGGGTCCCCATATGTCGGACAAGCAGCTGACGATCCTGTTCATGCCGGAGAGCGCCTACGGGCCCACCAACAACTGCATCGGGATCGGGGACGTGCTGCGCCGCCGGGGCCACCGGGTCGTGTTCGCCGCCGAGGCGTCGTGGAAGGGCAAGCTGGAGGCCCTGGGCTTCGAGGAGGACCTGGTCGACCTCGCTCCGCCGGCCGAGGAGGAGCAGGACCCCGGCCAGTTCTGGAAGGACTTCATCCGCGACACCGCGCCGGAGTACCGCAAGAGCACGCGGGAGCAGCTCGACACGGTCATCAGGCCCATCTGGGAGGCGCTGGTCGACGGCGCCAAGTACTGCGAGCCGCAGCTCAAGGCCATCGTCGAGCGGGTCGGCCCAGACGTGGTCGTGGAGGACAACGTCGTCGCCTTCCCCGCCCTCGTGACGGCGGGCGTGCCGTTCGTACGGATCGTCTCGTGCAACCCGCTGGAGGTGAAGGGCCCGGGCGTCGCGCCCCCCTTCTCGGGTCTGCCCGCCGACGGCACGGGCTGGGACGCCTTCCGGGCCGAGTACGACCGGACGCACCGCGAGCTGTGGTCGGCGTTCAACGAGTGGGTGGTGGAGCAGGGCGCCCCGGCGCTGCCCGACCTGGAGTTCGTCCACGAGGGCGACGCCAACCTCTACGTCTATCCGGAGATCCTCGACTACACGGCGGAGCGGCCGCTCGGCCCGTCCTGGACCCGGCTCGACTCCTCCGTACGGGAGACCGACGAGGAGTTCACGCTGCCCGAGATCCCGAGCGAGGGCGCGCTCGTCTACTTCTCGCTCGGGTCCCTCGGATCGGCCGACGTGGAGCTGATGCGCCGGATCGTCTCCGTGCTGGCCCGCACCCCGCACCGCTACATCGTCTCGAAGGGGCCGCTGCACGAGGAGATCGAGCTGGCCCCCAACATGTGGGGCGCCGAGTTCGTGCCCCAGACGAAGATCATCCCGCTTGTCGACCTGGTGATCACGCACGGCGGCAACAACACCACCACCGAGGCGCTCCACTTCGGCAAGCCGATGATCGTGCTCCCGCTCTTCTGGGACCAGTACGACAACGCCCAGCGCGTGCACGAAACCGGGGCGGGCGTGCGCCTCGACACGTACGGCTTCGCCGACGAGGAGCTCGTCGGGGCGATCGACCGGCTGCTGGGGGACGACGCGCTGCGCGCCCGGCTCGCGGCGGCCGGCGAGGAGATCCGCCGCCGAGACGGCCTGCGCCGGGCCGCCGACGTCATCGAGAAGCTCGCATGACGGTCCTGGTCAACCCCGCCGACGGGCGGACGCTCGCAGAGGTGCCGGACACGCCCCCGGAGGCGGTGGCCTCCGCCGTGCGGGCGGCCCGCGCGGCGTTCGAGCAGTGGCGCGAGACGACGCCGGGGGAGCGGGCCCGGGTGCTGCTGCGCCTGGCCGACCTCGTCGAGGCGGACGCCGAGGAGCTCACCCGGCTCGAGGTCGAGGAGACCGGCAAGCCGGCCTCCGTGTTCCGCGACGGCGAGCTGCCGTTCGGAGTCGACAACCTCCGCTTCTTCGCCGGGGCCGCACGCTCGCTCGACGGGACCGGCGCGGGCGTCCTGAGCGCCGGGTACACCTCGATGCTGCTGCGCCGGCCGATCGGCGTGATCGGCTCGATCGCGCCCTGGAACTTCCCGTTCATCATGGCGGTCTGGAAGATCGGCCCGGCGGTCGCGGCGGGCAACGCCGTCGTGATCAAGCCGGCGCCGCGGACACCCCGCACCACGCTGCGCCTCGCGGAGCTCATGGCCAGGGCCGGCGCGCCGGAGGGCCTGCTCCAGGTCGTGACCGGCGGGGCGGGCGTCGGCGAGGCCCTGGTCACCGACCCGGGCGTCGACATGGTCAGCGTGACCGGCTCGACCGAGACCGGCCGCGCCGTCATGCGGGGAGCGGTGGCCGGGCTCAAGCGGGTCCACCTCGAACTGGGCGGCAAGGCCCCGGCGCTCGTCTTCGCCGACGCCCCGCTGGAGGACATGGCCGCCGGGGTCGTGATGGGCGCCACCTACAACACCGGGCAGGACTGCACCGCCGCCACCCGCGTGTACGTGGAGAGGTCCCGCTACGCCGAGGCGGTGGAGGCGCTTCGGGAGGCCCTGTCGCGCGTCCGGCCCGGCGACCCCTGGGCGGCCGATTCCGACATCGGCCCGCTCATCTCGCCGGAGCACCGCGACCGCGTCCACGGGTTCGTCTCCCGGGCCTCCGGACGCGTCGTCTGCGGCGGGCGGCCGCTCGACGGGCCGGGCTTCTACTACCCGCCCACGCTCGTGGCCGACGCCGACCAGGACAGCGAGATCGTCCAGGGCGAGGTCTTCGGGCCCGTGCTCGTCGCCCTGCCGTTCGACGGCGAGGACGAGGCGGTCCGTCTCGCCAACGGCACGCCGTACGGCCTGGCCTCGTCGGTCTGGACGGCGGACGTGTCGCGGGCGCTGCGCGTGTCCCACCGGCTGGACGTGGGGGTGACCTGGGTGAACGACCACCTGCCCATCGCCTCGGAGGCCCCGCACGGCGGCGTGAAGGGCAGCGGCGTCGGCAAGGACATGAGCCAGGAGGCCGTCCTGGAGTACTCGGTGACCCGGCACCTGATGATCAAGCACGCGGCCCCCGCGGCCCGGGACTCGTTCCGCCCGGCCTGAGCCTGCGGGAGACGGCCTAGTCGCCGGGGACGTTCTTCAGCGCCTCCCGGCGGCTGAGGCCGGTGATCCTCTTGTGGTCGACGTACCGGACGACCTCGCCCGGGTTGGTCTTGGCGTACTCCCGCAGGGCCCAGCCGATGGCCTTGCGGGCGAAGAAGTCGGTGTCCGACAGGCTCGGCTCGATGCAGGCGTACAGCAGGCCGACGTCGGTGCGCTCCTTGAAGGAGTTCTGGCACAGGATCGCCGTGCGCCGCTTCCACAGGTCGCCGTCGCGCGCCCACTCCAGCATGAGCGGGCGCATGCTCTCGGGGAAGAGCCGCAGCAGGGTCCCGACCCGGTGCACGGCGATCTCGTCCACCAGGTCCCACCAGGCGCCGGTGACGACCATCTCCTCGTACATCGGCACGGTGTAGAGCGTCTGCCAGGGCCGGTAGAACCGGTGCGCCGTGAGCTCGATGGCGGCGTACCGCTCCTCGCGGTACTCGGCCTCCCGCCAGATCGCCAGCACGGCCCTGCGCCACTCGGGGGCGCTGTCGAGCCGGTGCTCGGCGAAGACGCGCCGCAGCGCGGCCCGCCGCGGCACCGCCGGCACGCCGAGGAACGGCATCTCCGACTTCATGTACGCCCGCATGCCGGCGGCCTTGGAGGGGTCGGCGGCCTCGGTCAGCGCCAGCCGTACTTCCTTGACGAGGCTCATGGACGCGGGCTCGCCCCGTCGCCGCTGGCCAGGCCGTCGAACAGGACCTTGACGTAGTGGTCCGCGAGGCCCTCGGTGTCGAGGCGGCCGCCGGGCCGGAACCAGCGCACGGTGACCCAGATGGTGTCGCGGATCATGCGGTAGGTGAGCTTCGGGTCGACGTCCGCGCGGAACTGGCCGACGGCCTGGCCGCGCTTGATCTGCTCGACCCACATGCGCTCGACCTCGTCCTCGGCCCGGACCAGGTAGTCGAACCGGTCGCCGGGCAGCGAGCGCAGGTAGTTCCAGTCGTTCTGCATCACGGTGATCGCGGCCCGGTGGGCCTCCAGCGTGCCGAACCCGATGCGCACCATCTCCGACAGGACGGCCCGCGGGTCGGACCCGTTGTCGAGGGCGACCCGGTAGCGGGCGATCAGATCCTCGAGGAAGGTGCGCAGCACCTCGTCGACGATCGTCTCCTTGGAGTCGAAGTGGTGGTAGAGGCTGCCGGACAGGATTCCGGCCTCGAGCGCGATCTCCCGCACGGTCGTCGCCTGGAAGCCCTTGCGCGCGAAGAGCTCGGCGGCGAGCTTCACGAGATGGTCGCGCCGCTCCGACGCCGATCCCGCCGCCGCCGCGCGCCTGCCGCGCACGGGTGCGGCGGCGCCCCCCGGATCCTTACGCTGGTTCACGGACCCATTATGGCTGTCAAGCAAGAGCTTGTTCACGCCCCCCGCCTTCCCGCAACCGCCGCCACGGGCCCGGCCCGTAGGGCAGGATCGAACCTATGGCGAAATTGGGCTATCCGTTCACCTTGGGGGTGGCTTCGGGAGAACCGTTACCCGACGGCGTGATCCTGTGGACCCGCCTGGCCCCCGAGCCCCTGCACCCGACCCGGCCCGGCGGCATGCCCAGCAGGGCGATGACCGTCAGGTGGGAGGTCGCCGAGGACGAGGCGTTCACCCGCGTCGTCCAGTCGGGCGCGGCCTCCGCGCAGCCCGACTGGGCGCACAGCGTCCACGTCCGGGTCGCCGGCCTCGCGGCCGGCGCCGACTACTTCTACCGGTTCACGCTCGACGACCACGTCAGCCCGACCGGCCGCACGAGGACCGCCCCCGCCGGCGCCTCGACCGCCCCCGTCCGGTTCGGCTTCGTCTCCTGCCAGCGCTACGAGCACGGCTACTTCACCGCGCTGCGGCACCTCGCCGGCGAACGGCCGGACGTGATCCTGCACCTCGGCGACTACATCTACGAGTACGGCAAGCCGAAGAACCCCGGGCCCGGCCGGTACGTCCGCCCGCTGGAGTCGGAGGCCGAGTGCACGACGCTGGGCGCCTACCGCAACCGCTACGCCCGCTACAAGATGGACGCCGACCTCCAGGCCGCGCACGCCGCCGCGCCCTGGATCGCGCTCCCCGACGACCACGAGGTGCGGGACAACTGGGCCGGCTCGCTGCCCGGCGACGGCAGCAGCCCGGCCGCGTTCCTCAAGCGCAGGGCCGCCGCCTTCAAGGCGTACTACGAGCACATGCCGCTGCGGGTGCGCCCCTCCGGGCCGAGCCTGCAGAACTACCGCTGGCGCCCGTACGGCCGGGTGGCCGAGTTCGTCGTCGCGGACGCGCGGCAGTACCGCGAGGGGCGTGACATGCTCGGCGCGGAGCAGGAGCGCTGGCTGGTCGCCCGCCTCACCGGCGCGACGGCGCGGTGGAAGGTGCTCGCCCAGGCGGTGTTCTTCGCCCAGCGCACGTTCCCGCTGGAGCCGCCCAGCACCGACGCCTGGGACGGCTTCCCCGACTCCCGCGCCCGGATCCTGGCGCACGCGCCGGACGGCCTCGTGGTGGTCAGCGGCGACGTGCACAACTACTGGGCCGGCGACCTGCGGGCCGACTGGGACGACCCGGCCTCGAAGGCGCTCGGCGTGGAGTTCGTGGGCACGGCGGTCACCAGCATGCCGCCGGCCACCGACGGGAGCGCGATCCTGGCCGCCAACCCTCACCTCGCCTTCTTCGACAGCCACCGCGGATACGTCTCGTGCACGGCGAGCATGGACTCCTTCCAGGCCGACTACCGGGGGGTCGCCTTCGTCGACCGCCCGGGCGCCCCGGTGACCACGATCGCCAGCTTCCAGGTGAAGGAGAACAAGCTGCAGCGCATCGATCTGTGAAAACCCAGGCCAGCCCCACTAGCGAATAGGAAACTTTCCTATTAGATTTCGGGCATGCCTGAGCGCTGCCCTGATCTTCCCGACCGCTCCGCCACAGCATGAAGCGGAGCCCCGAGCTGCTGCGGCTCGCCGACACGGTCCTCCTGCCCGGTTTCGTGGGGACGGCGCCGCCCGACTGGGTGCGGCGCCGGATCGCCGACGGGCTGGCGGGGGTGGTGCTGTTCTCCCGCAACGTCGACACCCCGGCCCAGCTCGCCGACCTGACCGCGGCCCTGCGCGCCGAGAACCCCGACATCCTCGTCGGCATCGACGAGGAGGCGGGCGAGGTGACCCGGCTGGAGGCCCGCACGGGCAGCTCCCGCCCCGGGAACTACGCCCTCGGGATCGTCGACGACGAGGACCTGACCGAGCAGGTGGCCCGGGACATCGGTCGCGACCTGCGGGCCGCGGGGGTGAACCTCGACTTCGCCCCCGCCGCCGACGTCAACTCCAACCCCGACAACCCGGTCATCGGCCTGCGGTCGTTCGGCGCCGACCCCCGCCTGGTCGCCCGGCACACCGCGGCGTGGATCCGCGGTCTGCAGTCCACCGGCGTCGCCGCCTGCGCCAAGCACTTCCCCGGGCACGGCGACACGGCCGTGGACTCCCACCACGGGGTGCCGCGGGTGCCGGCCGGCCGCGAGGAGCTGGCCGAGGTCGAGCTGTGGCCGTTCCGTGCCGCCATCGCCGAGGGCGTGCGCTCGATCATGACCGGCCACCTGCTCGTCACCTCGTACGACGACGAGCTTCCCGCGACGCTGAGCCCCCGCGTCCTCACCGGCCTGCTCAGGGAGGAGCTCGGCTTCGAGGGCATGATCGTCACCGACGGCATCGAGATGGCGGCCGTCGCCGGTCAGTACGGCATCGGCGGCGCGAGCGCGCTCGCCCTGGCGGCCGGCGCCGACTCCGTCTGCGTGGGCGGCCAGAACGCCGACGAGGCCACCCTCGACCTGATCAGGGACGCGGTCGCGGACGCCGTCGCCGAGGGCCGCCTGACCGAGGAGCGGCTGGCCGACGCCGCCGAGCGGGTGCGGGCGCTGGCCACCTGGCACGCCGAGGCATCCCTCGCCGCCCAGCCCGACCGCATCGGCCTGGTCGCGGCCCGCCGGGCCGTACGGGTCACCCGCCGCGGGCCGGTGGACGGCGTGCTCCCGCTGGCCGCCGCCCCGCACGTGGTCGAGCTCGCCCCCGAGACCAACCTCGCGATCGACAAGGGCATGCCGTGGGGCGCCGGCGAGCCGCTGAGCAAGCTGCTGCCCGGCACCACGGTCACCCGGCTCAGCGAGCCGGACGTCCACGACGGCCTCCCCGACGCGGCCCTCGGCGGCGCGGCCGACCGGCCCCTGGTGATCGTCGTCCGGGACGCCCACCGGCACCCCTGGCAGATGGACACGCTGGAGCGGATGCTGGCCGCCCGGCCCGACGGGATCGTCGTGGAGATGGGCCTGCCCGGCCGTACGGACCTGGGGGCGGTGCACATCGCCACGCACGGCGCGGCACGGGTGTGCGGCCAGGCGGCGGCTGAGGTGCTGACCGGCCTGCGCGCGCTCTGATCCCCGCCCGCCCCAGGCGGGGTGACAGGGCAGCGGTGACACGTCCGTACCATTGGACGCTGATGACACCGAGCCGGGAGCACGAGTGAACGTCGCCTACGTCACCACCGCCCACCCCGTCGCCCGCTTCGACGACGAGCGGGAGTCCGCGCTCGCCGCCTGGCTGGGAGCCGGCATCGAGGGCACCGCGGTGGTGTGGGACGACCCGCGGGTCGACTGGTCGCAGTTCGACGCCGCCGTGGTCCGCTCGGTGTGGGACTACGTCGAGCGGCGCGACGAGTTCGTCGCCTGGGCGCATCGCGTCGAGTCGGCCACCCGGCTGTTCAACCCCGCCTCGGTGCTGGAGTGGAACACCGACAAGTCGTACTTGCGTGACATCGGTGTGCCGACCGTGCCGACCCACTGGGCGCGCCCGGGGGACGAGCTGCCCGGCTGGGCCGAGTTCGTCGTCAAGCCGACGGTCTCCGCGGGAGCGCGGGACACCGTCCGCACCGCCGACCGGGCCGCCGCCCGCGCCCACGCCGACCGGCTGCTCGGCGAGGGCCGGGCCGTGATGGTCCAGCCGTACATGGAGGCCGTGGAGCACGAGGGCGAGCTGTCGATGCTCTACTTCGGGGGCGAGTTCAGCCACGCCGTCCGGCGGCACCCCATGCTGACCGAGGTCGAGATCACCGTCGACAACCGCGCGACGCTGCGCGACCCCGACGACGACCAGTTCGCGCTGGCCGAGCGGGTGCTCGCGCAGGTGGGGCGGCCGCTGCTGTACGCCCGGGTCGACGTGGTGCGCATGCCCGACGGGGAGCCGGTGCTGATGGAGCTGGAGGCGACCGAGCCGTACCTGTTCCTCGGGTACGAGCTGGCCGCCCCCGACCTGTTCGCCCGGGCCCTGGCCGACCTGCTCTAGCGCCCGCGCAGGGCCAGCCGCACGGCGTCGGCTGGCCCGGCGGCAGCCACCGGGCCGGGCACCGGCGCCCCGGACGCGTCGACGACCCGCCAGCCGCCCAGGGTGACGACGGGGGTGCCGCCCCGCATGGCGAGGGCCAGCTCCGACAGCGTCCCCCACGAGCCGCCGACCACGATCACCGCGTCGGCGGCCCGCACGATCACCGCGTTGCGGGCCTCGCCCATCCCGGTCGGGAGGGCGACGGTGAGGTCGGGGCTCGCGCCCGCCCGGTCGCGCCCGGACAGGACGCCGACCACCGTGCCCCCGGCCTCCCGGGCGCCCGCGGCGGCCGCGGCCATGACCCCGCCGTACCCGCCGCACACGACGACCGCCCCGGCCCGGGCCAGCAGGCCGCCCACGGCGCGGGCGGCCTCAGCCTCCTCCGGGGAGCACTCGCCCGGCCCGCACACCGCGACCTGAACCATGCAGGCAGTGTAGGGACGGCGGTCAGCCGTGGGTGGACAGGCCGCCGTCCACCGGGATGACCGCGCCCGTGAGATAGGACCCGGCGCGCGAGGCGAGGAAGATCGCGGCGCCGGCCATGTCGTCGGGCCGGCCGATGCGGCCCAGCGGCACGTTGCTCTCGATCGCGCCGCGCATCTGCGGGTCGTCCAGCGCGAACGCCATCATCTTCGACTCGAACGGCCCGGGCGCGATGGCGTTCACCGTGATCGACTCGCCGGCGAGCTGGTGGGCCAGGTGCCGGGTCAGCATGTGGACGCCCGCCTTGGCCGCCGAATAGGCGTAGTTCTCCATGAACGGCACCCGGATCCCGTCGATGGATCCGATGTTGATCACCCGGGCCGGGTCCTCGGGCGACGCGGCGGCGCGCAGCAGCGGCAGGAGGCGCCGGGTCAGGAAGAACACGCCCTTGACGTTGATGTTCCAGAGCTTGTCGAAGGCGTGCTCCGGATACTCCTCCAGCGGCGCCCCCCAGCTCGCGCCCGCGTTGTTGACGAGCACGTCGAGCCGGTCCTCCCGGGAGGACACGGCCTCCGCCAGCGCCTCGACGCCGTCGGGGGTCGACAGGTCGGCCTGGACGGCCGGGCAGCCGAGCTCGGCGGCCGTGGCCTCCAGCTCGTCCTTCTTCCGCGAGGAGATGTAGACGGTCGCGCCGGCGTCGAGGAACCCGCGGGCGATCATCTTGCCGATCCCGCGCGAGCCGCCCGTGACGACGACCGTCTTGCCTTCCACCGAGAACAGAGTCATGGCCGCAGCATACCGACCGGTCGGTTCCCGTGTCCCGGACCGCGGCGCGGGTTCGGTTCCCGTCAGAGGCGACCTAGGGCTGGAAGGTGCCGTACCCGCCGCGGAAGAAGACCAGCGGGCCGCCGTCCTCGTGGCGGTCGAGGCCGTGGACCCGCGCGACGACGATCACGTGGTCGCCCGCGACGTGCTCGGCCTCGACGGTGCAGTCGATCCAGGCGAGCGACCCGTCGATGACCGGGCCGCCGCCGGGGGAGAGGGTCCACGTCAGGCCCGCGAACTTGTCGCCGCCGCTGGAGGCGAGGCGGGCGCAGACCTGGTGCTGGTGGTCGGCGAGCACGTTCACGCACAGGCCACGGGCCGTGCGCAGGCGCGGCCAGGTCGTGCTGGTGTGGGCGACGCAGAACGAGACGAGCGGCGGGTCGAGGCTCACCGAGGCGAAGGAGTTGGCCGCCAGGCCGCACGGCTCTCCCGTGCCGGGGTCGATCGCGGTGATCGCCACGACGCCGGTGGCGAACCGGCCGAGGACGGCCCGGAAGTGCTGGGGGTGCACGGTCGACAGCGTCCGGGCCCCGTCATGGCCGAGCCTGCGGGCCACATGGGTGCTCATGCGCGGGCCTCCTCCGTCGCCGCCGGCCGCCGCCCGGAACCGTGCCCGGACGGCACAGGGCCTCCAAATAAGTTTCAAGGCGACTTCGGGTACGTGCATTCCCCATCGGGGCGAATGGACTCCCGGGCCCGGTCACGGCAACGCGTCCTGGCGGGCGTGGGGGACCCGCCAGGACGCGTACCGCCCCGGCGCGAGACCTCGACCCCGGCGAGGGTTGGGGTCGAGACCTCGTTCAATCGCGCGGAGTCAGCGGGGAGCCGTCGTCCTCCTCCTCGGACGGCCGCTCCGGCGTCCTGTAATGACGCATGATCAGGCGTGTCGCGCCGTCGGGGTCGTCCGAGGGGTGGGTCACGACCACGTCCCCCTCATGCCACACGAATGACCCGTTCTTGCACCAGACGGTCAGGTCGGTGGATACCGACAGCACTGACATGCCGTTCCCGTTGCTCTGGTAGGTGTGGGTGAACCCCTGCCGATGCAACGCGTAACGCAGCAGTCGCGTCGCCTCGCCGGGGTCGCGCCAGGGCAAGTACGGCGTACCCGCACGAACCGCTAGCACCCTGCCCCACCCCCATTGGATGGATTTGTACCAACGTTTGGATAATGCGCGGCCGGATGCGCTCCGGTCAAGGGGTTGTTTCTTGAAAGACCGAGATCCTCTAGATTTGTTGGAACAAAAGGGTGGATTGAGGAAAGATGGCACGATCGTCGCTCTACCAGCAGGTGGCCGCCGAGGTACGCAGGGCCATCTACACGGGCGAACTCGCGCCAGGCGACCAGATTCCGACCGAGACCGACCTCATGGAGGCCCATGGCGTCAGCCGCAACACCGTGCGGCTGGCCCTCGGTGAGCTCGAGAACGAAGGTCTCATCCTGCGGATGCGCCGGCGCGGGACGTTCGTGCGCGAGAGGCGCCCTCTCCTCATGCGCCCCCAGGACGAGTTCCTGCCGCTGGACCAGGGCGAGCCGCGCTTCGACTCGTTCGTGCACGCCGTCACGGCCGAGGGCCGGACGGCCGACCAGCGCATCGAGGTGTCCATCGTGGAGCCCCCCGAGGACGTGGCCACCCGGCTCGCCCTCGCCGACGGGGCGCTCGCCGTCGTACGCCGCCGCCTGCGGTTCGTGGACGGCCAGCCGTACAACACGCTGGACTCCTACTTCCCGCTCGACCTGGTCGCGGACTCGGAGATCGGCAGGCCGGGGGATATCACGCGCGGCGCCAACCGCGTACTGGAGGAGCTCGGACACCCCCAGGTCAGGGTTGTCGACGATATCTCGGCACGTATGCCGACCTCGGATGAGTCGGCGCGGCTCCAGCTGGAACCCGGCACGCCCGTCGTCGTCTACGTCCGGGTCGGCTACGACACGGAGGACACGCCCGTGCGCGTCGCCGTGTCGGTGCTCCCCGCCGACAAACACCTGATCCGATACGAGCTGGACCGTCATTGACGAGGCCCGGGCGCCCTCGCCGCTGAGGGGACGCCTCCGGCCGCCCTCCCCTCCCCGGGGTGGTCCGGGGCCGCCCGCCGCCCGCGCGCCGACCCCCGACCGTCCGCCGTCCCGGCCGCGCGTGCGCCGGCGGGACGGCCCGGCGCGACCCCGCCGCCCTCCCTCGCCCCGCCGCCCCCGGGCGCCCTGAGGCGATCTTGAGTCCGTCCGCGACGCGGGGCCGCGCGCCTTCGCGTCGTCACTCTTCGCGATCGCCCGAACGCCGTCAGCACCGAAAGGACCAAGCATGCCCGCGACCACCCTGAACCTCCTCGCCGAGCTCACGCTGCGCAGCGCCGTCCCGGACGACCTGCCCGCCGTCCTCGCCCTGCTCGCCGACACGGCCCACTGGCTGGACGCCCAGGGCGTACGGCAGTGGCCGGCGGACGGCTTCCCCGCGGAGCGCATCGAGCCGCTGATCCGGGAGGGGGTCCTGTACCTGCTGGACGACGGCCGGGGCGGCCTCCCCGCGGCGACCGTGGCGCTCGACGGCCACGCCGACCCCGAGTTCTGGACGCCCGCCGACCGTCCCGGCGACGCGCTCTACGTCCACAAGCTCGCCGTGAGCCGGGCGCACTCGGGCCAGGGCCTCGGCGAGGCGCTGCTCGACTGGGCCGGGCTGCGGGCCGACGCCGAGGGGCGGCACTGGCTGCGCCTGGACTGCTCCAAGGACAACCGGCGCCTGCAGGCGTACTACCGGGACGCGGGGTTCCGGCACGTCCGCACCGTCGACCTCCCGCACCGGGCCTCCGGCGCGCTCTTCGAGCGGCGCGCCTCGGGAACGCTCCTGGAGCGGCGACCGGTCGCCGCCCGCGCGCACGTCCGCGTCCCGCGCCAGGCGGCCGAGGCGCGCTTCTGACACGATTTCCGACAAGGAGTTGATCCCAGCCTGAACAGGGTGGATGCCGTACGGCGTAACAAAGCCACCCGATACTGTTCACCTCATGACCGGATCTCTCCTTGAAGTGATCGCGCTTGACGTGCGCGATGCCGCGGCCGCCGAGGAGGGTGGGGCCGACCGCCTCGAGGTGGTGTCCGACATGGGCGCGGGCGGGCTCACCCCCTCGGCCGACCTGGTCGCGGCGATCTCGGAGGAGTGCGCGCTGCCGCAGATGGTCATGCTCCGGTGCAACGCCGGGTTCACCGTGACGCCGGAGGAGCTGGACCGGCTCCGCAGGGACGTCAAGGAGCTGGCCGAGGCCGGCGCGGCCGGGTTCGTCTTCGGGTTCCTGACGGCCGACGGGACGGTGGACCGGGAGGCGACCGACGCGCTGATCCACGCCGTCGCCCCACTCCCGTGGACGTTCCACCGCGCCGTTGACCACGCCGCGGACGTCCAGGCGGCCTGGCGGGCCGTGCGGCTCCTGCCGAACCTCGCCACCGTGCTCACCTCCGGCTCCCCGCAGGGCGTGGGCGCCGGGCTCGGGGTGTTACGGACGCGGAGCGAGGCGGGGGACGGCCCCCTGGTGCTCGCCGGAGGCGGCCTGAAGGAGGAGCACGTCCCGGTGCTGCTCGACTACGGCATCAAGGCCTTCCACGTCGGAAGCGCGGTCCGGGGCTCGTGGAGCCGGCCGGTCGACTCCGCGCTCGTGCGCCGCTGGCGCCGCGTCGTCGACCAGGGCTGACCGGCCGGCGGAGCGCACGGCGGACCCGGCGCTCGTACGCCGGCGGCTCCGTGTCGTTCCCGGACCGGCCGGCGGAGCGCGCGGTCGGCGCGTTCCGGACCCGTCAGCAGAGCGCGCGGTCGGCCCGGGCGATGGCCGCGATCAGCGTCTTGACCGTGGCCGGCTCGTCGAGCAGGCCGCCGGACGCCGCCCGCCGCTCCTCCCAGGCGCGCACCCGCTCGAGGTACCGCTCGTAGCACTCCAGGTGGAAGGCGTACACGGTGGTGAAGCGGCTGACCAGATGCGACGGGTGCATGTCCCAGCCCTGGTAGAAGCCGTTGGACAGCGAGTGGGAGACGGTCTGCGAGTGCCGCTGGAGCAGCGCCTGCACGTCGTCGGCCGACTCCGACGCCGGGGCGGCGGCCAGTGAGCCGTCCGACAGCTCCACCCCCGTTCCCGCCAGGGCGGTCTGCATCACGTGCCGCGCGTGGTCGCAGGCGGGGTGGTCGAGCCGCTGCTCGCCCGGCGGCAGCCCGAGGGAGGCCGTGTAGTCGAACACGCCGAAGTGCGCCGCGGCCAGCCGCCCCCCGAGCGACGCGACGAGGTCCGGCGACCGCTGCAGCATCAGCACGGTCTGCGGCGCCTCCACCTGCATCTCGAACCGGAGCGTGCCCGCGTCGAGGCGCAGCGTGGACTCCAGCGCCTCCAGGCACCGGGCGAACTGCCGCAGGTAGTCCTCCATGAGCACCTTGGGGAAGGTCACGACGAAGCCCGCGGGCAGCCCGCCGGACCGCCGCATGACCTCGGTGAGGAACCCGTCGAGCGTGCGGATCGACCGGCGCGGGTCCCCGTCGGCGAACGACTTGACGCGCAGCCCCCACCGCCGGGGCAGCGTGCCGTCCGCGTGCATGGCGGCCACCGCGGCCGCCGCGCTCTCGGCGTGCCGGTCCTCCTCCTCCGAGGGACGGGCGCCGTACCCGTCCTCGAAGTCGATCCGCAGGTCCTCGATGGGCTCGACCCCGAGCTTCCTGCGGACCCGGTCGTGCACGGGGGCCGCCAGCAGGGGATCGAGGCCGAAGGCCGCGGCAAGCTCCGCCGGCGTGAAGTACAGGCGGTGGAGGAGCTCGGTGGCCTCGTGCCGCCACTCGCCGACGACCGCCGACGTCACCCGGTCGGCGGGGACGTAGACCGTGTGCACCGGCTGCCAGGCCGGCTCCGGCGCCGGGAAGCGCTCCTGCTGCTCCCGGTGGGTCTCCGCGAATCCGTCGAGCAGCCCGTCCAGGCCCGTCAGCGTCGTCTCCATGTGGACGATCCTCGCAGAATCCACCACTCACCGCGAAAAGCACATCACGGAACGTGCCTGCGAACTGACGTTCCGTTGGCTATCGTTGGTTCGAACGGGTGAGCGAAAAGAAACGGCCCCCGTGCGGGGGCCGTAGAGCCGGGGGACGTAGCCCCTGGCGCGGTGACTCGATGTTAGGACGTGATGCCGGTGCGCGACAACCCGGTTCCCGAACCCGAGCGTGTCGGCGTCTACGTGGACGGGTTCAACCTTTACTACGGCCTGCGCTCCCTCGCCGGCCGCCGCTACCTCTGGCTGGATCTGTCCGCACTCGCCCGCCGCCTGTTGAAGCCCGGCCAGGAGCTCTGCGCCGTCCGCTACTTCACCGCGCCCGTCAGGGGCGAGCCGGCCGCGCTCGCGCGTCAGCAGACCTACCAGGCGGCCCTCGAAACCCTCGGCGTGGACATCGTGCTCGGCCGTTTCCAGGAGAGACGGGACCGCTGCCGGCTGTGCGGCACGTCCCGGCGCAGCTACGAGGAGAAGCAGTCCGACGCCGCTCTGGCCAGCGCGATCGTGGCGGACGTGGCGCTCGGCGCGGTGGACGTCGTCCTGCTGATGTCCGCGGACTCCGACCTGTGCGCCGCCGTCGAGGCCGTCCGCGGGGTCGACGCCCGGCGCGGCGCGAAGACCCGGGTGATCACGGTCTTCCCGCCCGGGAGACGGTCGGACGCCCTGCGCCGCGCGAGCGACGCGTGGTTCCCCGTCGGCGAGGCCGTCATCCGCCGCGCCCAGCTTCCGCCGCTCGTGCACGGCCGCGACGGCGCCGTCTACCACCGCCCGGCCCACTGGAACTGACCCGCCGACCGCTCCGGTCGGCGCTCTACGACGGCCGGCCGCCGCGCCCGCAGGCGGTGAGCATGGCCGTGGTCCCCACGAGCTTCACCCGCTCCCCGCGCCCGAGACTGCCCGCGAGCGCGCCCTCCGCGGCCTCGATCGCCAGCCAGTCCTCGTACGTCACGGGGCTGATGCCACGGGCGCGCAGCAGGTCGTCGAACCTCGCCGTCGCCACGCCGGGCCGCGCCTCGGCCAGCAGGGTGCGCACGGTCTCCGCGGCGTCCGACTTGTTGGTGCCGATCACGCCCGTCGGTCCGCGTTTGAGCCAGCCCGCGACGTACTGCCGGTCGGTTACCCGCCCCGCCGCGTTCGGCACCGTCATCGACCGCTCGTCGAACGGCACCCCGGGGAGGGCGACGCTCTGGTAGCCCACCGAGCGCATCACCATGTCGGCCGGGATGGTCTCGAACTCCCCGGTCCCCACGACCCGCCCGTCCTCCAGGCGGGTCCGCTCCATCCGCACGCCCTCGACGCGGGAGACGCCCATGATCTCGACCGGGCGCAGCCAGAAGCGGACCTCCAGCCGCCGCGGCCGGTCGGCCGGCACCCGCGACGCCCACGATTGCAGCACGTCGACGTTGCCCCTGGCCTGCCGCGACAGCGCGGCCAGGTCCTCGACCTTGACCTCGTCGGGGAACGTCAGCACGTCGGCGTTGAGCAGGTCGCCCAGCTCGCGCAGCTCCTTGAGCGTGAACTTGGCGTGCTCGGCGCCCCTGCGGCCGACCATGTGGACGCGCTTGACCCGGGAGGCCGCCAGCCGTTCGAGCACCTCCTCCGGCACGTCGGTCGCGCGCAGCTCGTCGGCCGTCTTCGCCATGATCCGCACGACGTCGACCGCGACGTTGCCGACGCCGATGACGACGACCTCCTCGGCGTCCAGGGAGAACCGATCCGGCGGCACGTCGGGATGCCCGCAGTACCAGTTGACGAAGTCGGTGGCGGCGACGCTGCCCGGCAGGTCCTCCCCGGGGACGCCGAGGTGCCGGTCCACCATCGCGCCCGTGCAGTAGACCACCGCGTCGTAGCAGGACAGCAGGTCGGCGGCGGAGAAGTCGGGGCCCATCTCGACCCCGCCGAGGAACCGCACGCCGGGCGACTCCAGGACCCGCCGGAGGTAGCCCGCGATCGACTTGATCGACGTGTGGTCGGGGGCCACGCCGTACCGGACCAGGCCGTACGGCGTGGGCAGCCGCTCCAGCACGTCCACCTCGACAGGCGCGGCGGACTGCTTGATGAGCGCCTCGGCCGTGTAGATCCCGGCCGGGCCCGAGCCGACGATCGCGACGCGCAGTGTCACCTTGGCCTCCGTCACCCTGGCCGCGCAGCGGCCACATTCGCGATTCTTTATCAAAGGCCCTCCGACTGCCAGCAGGGCCGCCGCGTGGCCCCGCCGCGTCGTCCGGTATGCGGGGGTTGCGGGTGATGAGCCGCACGATCAAAGTGATGCCCGTGGGCTCTGGGGCTAAAAGACGGGGAAACCCGAGGACGAGACGGCGCGACGGTGGGACCCTCCCAGACATGAGGGGAACCCACGGGGGGCGGGCCGAGCCCGCCGCGGACGGTGACGGCGTGCGCGCGCCCAACGCCCGGAGATATGAGGCGCTCGGCCGGGTCATGGCCGCGCTCGCCTGCGAGGCGGAGATGCTGGAGGCGTGCCGCGACCTCGCCTGGTGGCGGGGCGCCGACCACTCCTGGCATGTGGAGTGGCGCGACGGGCCGTACGCCTCGGAGGTCGCGGCGCTGCTGGCGGACCGGGTGGGCGAGCCGGACCAGTCCGCGCTCGCGGTGCCGGCCGGGCCCGCCACGGTCACGACGGCGGCCCTGGACGTCATGGGCGTCAGCTTCGTCTTACGGGCCATCGACCCACTGGGGATGGAGCGCCTGCGCGCCCGCCCGGGGCTGTGGCGGCTGTCGGCGGCGCTGGACGGCGCGGGCGGCGGCGCCCGCGCGGTGAGTGGAGCCGGCCGGTCCGCCCCGCGGCAGCACTGGGAGGAACTGCTCGGCGGCTGAGCGCCTCCGCCTTCGCCCCGTCCGGCGGCCCTGTCCCGCGGCCCCCTCCCGTGGCACAGCGTCGCGGCGCGCAGTCGCGGCACGGTAACGAAGAGGCGGTGCGCCGCCGGGAGTCGATAACCTTGAGGCACGTCCTCTTCACGTCGTCTCCGACGTCGTCTCCCGAGGAAGCCGCGCAGGGATCCGCGCAGGACCCGGCGCCGGCGTCAGGGGAGACCCCGGCGAGACCTCTCACGAGCAAGGAGTAGCCGTGCTGCTGCGTATGTCCACCCTGTTCCTGCGCACGCTGCGTGAGGATCCGGCGGACGCGGAAGTGCCGAGCCACAAGCTGCTCGTCCGCGCCGGATACGTCCGCCGCGTCGCGCCCGGCATCTACTCCTGGCTGCCGCTCGGCAAGATCGTCCTGGAGAACGTGGCCCGGGTCGTCCGGGAGGAGATGGACCGGATCGGCGCCCAGGAGGTGCTGTTCCCCGCCCTGCTGCCCCGCGACTTCTACGAGTCCACCGGCCGCTGGACCGAGTACGGCGACACCCTGTTCCGCCTCAAGGACCGCAAGGGCGCCGACTACCTCCTCGGGCCGACCCACGAGGAGATGTTCACCGACATGGTCAAGGGGGAGTACTCCTCCTACAAGGACTACCCGGTGACCCTCTACCAGATCCAGACGAAGTACCGCGACGAGGCGCGCCCCCGGGCGGGCATCCTGCGGGGCCGCGAGTTCGTCATGAAGGACTCCTACTCCTTCGACCTCGACGACGACGGCCTCAAGCGCTCCTACGAGTTGCACCGGGACGCCTACATCCGGATCTTCGACCGTCTCGGCATCGACTACAAGATCTGCTTCGCCATGTCGGGCGCCATGGGCGGGTCGGCGTCCGAGGAGTTCCTCGCCCCCTGCGACACCGGCGAGGACACGTTCGTGGCCTGCCGCAACTGCGGCTACGCGGCCAACGCCGAGGCCGTCGTCACGCCCGCGCCGCCCGCCGTCACGGCCGGGCAGCCCCCTCTCGAGGTGCTCGACACCCCCGACACGCCGACGATCGACTCGCTCGTCGCGCACGTCAACGAGCACTACGGCCTGGGGATCACCGCGGCCGACACGCTGAAGAACATCGTCGTGAAGGTCCGGACGCCGGGCTCCGACGAGGT
Source organism: Microbispora corallina (assembly GCF_016863035.1). GTDB lineage: Bacteria > Actinomycetota > Actinomycetes > Streptosporangiales > Streptosporangiaceae > Microbispora > Microbispora corallina. The sequence goes on along the minus strand of NZ_BOOC01000002.1, from coordinate 349,327 downwards.
GCGGACCCTGGTCGTGGGCGTGCCCGGCGACCGCGAGGTGGACTTCAAGCGCCTGGAGGCGTCCCTGTCGCCCGGCGTCCCGGAGATCTTCGAGGCGGAGGACTTCGCCCGGCACCCCGGCCTCGTGCGCGGCTACATCGGCCCTCAGGTGCTCAAGGAGCTCGGCATCGACTACCTGGTCGACCCCCGGGTGGTCGCGGGATCGTCCTGGGTGACCGGCGCCAACGAGCCCGGCAAGCACGCGGCGCACGTGGTGGCCGGGCGGGACTTCCAGCCCGACGGCACGATCGAGGCCGCCGAGGTGCGGCCCGGGGACGACTGCCCCCGCTGCGGCCACGCCCTGTCCATCGACCGGGGCATCGAGATCGGCCACATCTTCCAGCTGGGCCGCAAGTACGCCGACGCCGCGCAGCTCGACGCGCTCGGCCCCGACGGCAAGCCGATCCGCATCACCATGGGCTCGTACGGCGTGGGCGTCTCCCGGGCCGTCGCCGTGCTGGCCGAGCAGCTGCACGACGGGCTGGGCCTGGTGTGGCCGCGCGAGGTGGCGCCGGCCGACGTCCACATCGTCGGCACCGGCAAGGAGAACCAGGTCGAGGTCGCCAGCGGGCTGGCCGAGACGCTGGAGGCCCGGGGGCTCCGGGTGCTCGTCGACGACCGTCCCCAGGTGTCGCCGGGCGTGAAGTTCAAGGACGCCGAGCTGCTGGGCGTGCCCACGATCCTGATCGTCGGCCGCGGCGTGTCCCAGGGCGTCGTGGAGCTGCGCGACCGGGCCGCCGGGACCAAGGAGGAGATCCCGCTCGACGAGGCCGTGGAGCGCGTGCTGGCGGCCTGCGGGGCCTGAGCCGGGCGGGTCCTACGGGATCATCGCGTCACTGTCCGGGCGACTGCGAGGGCGCCTGGGCGGTGGCGGGGCTCGTCGTCGCCGGAGGAGAGGCGGACGCGTCCCGGCCGGGCATGCCCGGGAAGGCCGCGACGACCGGCTGCCAGCCGTACGCGCGGGTCGCGCACTCCTGCGCGGCCAGCGCGGCGATCCGCCGCAGCGCGGGGTCGGGGTCGGCGGCGAGCTCCAGGTAGGCCGTCGTCAGCCGCTCCTCCACGAGCACGGCCAGCCGCACGGCGTCCGCCGCCGTCCGCACCTCGAACGGGAGCCGGTAGGCCGGCCCCGCCTCCGACGGAGTTCCGCCGCGCCCGGCGATGAGCGTCCTGAGCTGGTCGCGGCGGGCGCGGTGCGCGTCGAACGCGGAGGTGGCCCGGCCGCGCAGCCCGCCCGACGTCTTCCCGCCGATGACGCCGTACGCGTACACGGCGGCGTGCTCGGCCGACAGGGCCCGGGCGAGCGCGGCGGTCGCGGGGGCGGCGGCCGCGGGCACGCCGGGAGAGCCGGAAGGTGACGGCGTCGCGCCGCCGGTGGCCGTGCCCGTCGCGGCCTCAGTCACGCAGCCTCCCCAGAGCGATCACGTGGACGGCCTCGCAGGCCCCGATGCTGGCAAGGAGCTGGGCGAGCGCGGGGGAGGCGCCGGCCATCTGGGCGGCCCGCCCGGCGGCCGCCCGCCGTTCCGCGTCCCTGAGCGCGGCGACCGGGACGGCGTCCGGCGAGCTGCCCGGCGAGGCCGTCGCGGACGCGCCGGGGGAGGCCGGCGTCGCCGCGGGCGCAGACGAGGCGCGCGGGGACGGGGCGGCCGAGTGAGGCAGCATCGTGCGCAGGGCGGTCAGGTGGGCGAGGTGCCGCTGCCGGAAGGGCTCAAGCCTGGCCGCCGCGCCCCCGGCGAGCTCGGCCCGCTGGTAGAGCGCGACCAGCTGCTCCTTGCCCCTGATCAGCGACGCCAGCAGGACCGCCTGCGGGTCGGGCCGCGCGGGCGGGGGCGGGGGCGCCGGGCGGGACGAGCACCCGGAGGCGGCCAGCCCGGCCGCCGCGGCCGTGCCCAGGAGGGCACGCCTCGTCACCCGCACCCCGCCGGTCTGCTTCACGACATAGCATCGTACGGCGCGCCGCCCAGTACTCACCGCTTCGTGGTGATGGTCGTGCTCGTGTCGGGTCGCCGCTCGGGTGTGGCGCTATTTCCACACCCCGGTGTCGATAGGCTGTGCCACATCGGGGCCACATCGGGCGAGGTACACGGCAAACGGAGGTCGGCATGGGCAGCGACGCTCGACACGGCCGCCTTGTGGAGCTTCTCGGCCCGGTGGTCGCCGCCGAGGGGCTCGACCTGGAGGACGTGACGATCACGCCCGCGGGCCGCCGCAGGCTGGTGCGGGTGGTGGTCGACCGCGACGGCGGCGTGAGCCTGGACGACGTGGCCGACGTGAGCCAGTCGGTGTCCAAGCGGCTCGACGAGGCCGACGTGCTCGGCGGCAACCCCTACGTGCTGGAGGTCACCTCCCCCGGAGTGGACCGGCCGCTCACGGAGCCGCGCCACTGGCGGCGCGCCCACGGCCGGCTCGTCAAGGCGGAGCTGCGCGACGGCACGGCGGTCGAGGGCCGGGTGACCGGCGCCGACGACTCCGGCGTGGAGCTGGACGGCGAGCGCCGCGTCCCGTACGGCGACCTGGCGCGCGGCCGCGTGCAGGTCGAGTTCAACCGGCCGGGCGCGGGGCTCGACGATGGTCCTGATGAGGACGTCGATGACCTCGAGGACATCGACGACGTTGACGACGAGGGCTAGGGGGGAGCCTTGTGGACATTGACATGAGCGTCCTGCGCAGCCTGGAGCGGGAGAAGGACATCTCCTTCGACCTGGTCGTCAAGGCGATCGAGGACGCGCTGCTGATCGCGTACTTCCGCACGGAGGGCGCGGCGCAGAAGGCGCGCGCGGAGCTGGACCGCGTCTCTGGCCATGTGACCATCTGGGCGGCCGAGCTCGACGAGAACGGCGAGGTCGCCCGGGAGTACGACGACACCCCGGGCAACTTCAGCCGGATCGCCGCGACGACGGCCAAGCAGGTGATCCTGCAGCAGCTCCGGGACGCAGAGGACGAGATCAACTTCGGCGAGTTCGCCAGCCGCGAGGGCGAGCTCGTGGCCGGCATCATCCAGCAGGGCAAGGACCCGCGGGTGGTGCTGGTCGACCTGGGCAAGATCGAGGCGATCCTCCCGCACAACGAGCAGGTCCCCGGCGAGGAGTACACCCACGGGGAGCGCATCCGCTGCTATGTCGTGCAGGTGAAGAAGGGCCCGAAGGGCCCCTCCGTGACGCTGTCGCGCACCCACCCCAACCTGGTCAAGAAGCTCTTCGCGCTCGAGGTGCCGGAGATCGCCGACGGGACCGTGGAGATCGCGGCCATCGCCCGCGAGGCCGGCCATCGGACGAAGATCGCCGTACGGTCGCGCAAACCCGGGGTGAACGCCAAGGGCGCCTGCATCGGCCCCATGGGGTCGCGGGTCCGCAACGTGATGACCGAGCTGCACGGCGAGAAGATCGACATCATCGACTGGTCGGACGATGCGGCCGAGTTCGTCGGGAATGCCCTGTCGCCGGCCCGTGTTTCCCGAGTCGAGGTCATCGATGCCGATGGCCGCGTGGCCCGGGTGACCGTGCCCGACTACCAGCTTTCCCTGGCGATCGGCAAGGAGGGGCAGAACGCCCGCCTCGCCGCCCGGCTGACCGGCTGGCGGATCGACATCCGGCCGGACATTCAGGAGGCACCGGCTGATCCCGCTGATGCGTCGGCAAGGTAAGCTGGAATATGGTTGCCGGGCAGTCCCGCAGAGAACATGCGTGGGCTGCCGGGTTCGCACGGTAAAGTCCGAGTTGCTCCGCCTGGTCGTGGTCGAGGGCGTGATCGTCCCCGACCCGCACGGACGGTTGCCGGGGCGTGGTGCGTCACTGCATCCGTCCCTGCGCTGTCTGGAGCTCGCCGAACGCCGCCGGGCGTTCCCCCGCGCGTTCCGCGCGGAGGGGGCGCTGGACGTGAGTGTGCTGCGGGTTCACCTCGAGGGGTTGACTGCGGGTCAGTCCGGGTGAATGGTTACCGCTGGCCCCTGGATCGGCCCTGGGGCCGGGTACGAAGAAACTGTCATGTAGGACGCCGAGTTGATGGGCGGAGTCAGATTGCTATGAGCGCCTGATGAGCACGCGGCGATGAGTACGTACAGGTAGCGACGGTCCGGCGGCACTGCGAGCCTCCCGGGCCGAGTTAGGGAGTGCAGTGGCGAAGGTCCGGGTATACGAGCTCGCCAAGGAGTTCGGAGTCGAGAGCAAGGTCGTGATGGCCAAGCTCACCGAGATGGGCGAGTTCGTGAGGTCGGCGTCCTCGACGATAGAGGCGCCGGTCGTCCGTAAACTCACTGAGGCGTTCAAGGGTGACGCCTCCAGGGGCGGGGGCAAGCCCGCCCGTCCGGCGCAGCCGCGGCCCGCGCCGAGGCCGGCCGAGAGCCAGGCCAACGGCGGCGTCCCGCAGGCGCCCGTTTCCCCGTCCGCCGACGCGGCGGCCAGGCCGGGCCCGAAGCCCGGGCCGCGGCCCGCTCCGCGTCCGGTTCCCATGCCTCACCCGCCGGTGCCCCAGCCGGACGCGGCGCGTTCCGACGCCACGCGTCCGCAGGCGCCGCGCTCCGAGGCACCGCGTTCCGAGGCACCGCGCTCCGAGGCACCGCGCTCCGAGGCACCGCGCCCGGCGGCCGCGGGCCCGCGGCCGGGCGCATCCGCGCCCAAGCCCGGCCCCCGGCCCGCTCCGGCCGCGCGCCCCGGTGGCGCTCCCGGCGCCCCGGCCGGCCCGGCCGGCGGCGGTGCTCCGCGTCCGGGCGCCCCGAAGCCGGGTCCCCGTGGCCCGCGTCCGGGCAACAACCCGTTCTCCTCGACCGCCAGCGGCATGGGCCAGCGGCCCCCGCGTCCCGGCGGTCGCGACGGCGGCCGTCCCGACCGCGGCGACCGGCCCGACCGCGACGGCGCTCCGCGCGAGTCGCGTCGTGACGGCGCCCGCGACGGAGGCATGCCGCGTCCGCCGTCCGCCCGTGGCGGCGCTCCGGGCGCGGCGGGTCCCCGTCCGGGTTCCGCCGGCGGCCCGCGTCCCGGTCCGGGCATGGGCGGTCCCCGCCCCGGTCCCGGCGCCGGCGGTCCGCGCCCCGGAGGCCCGCGTCCGAACCCGATGATGATGCCCCAGGGCCGTCCGTCCGGTCCGGGCGCCGGCGGCCCGCGTCCCGGTGGTGGCGGCGGCGGCCGTCCCGGCCCCGGTGGCGGCGGTCGTCCCGGTGGCGGCGGTGGCCGTCCGGGCGGCGCCGGCTTCGGCGGTCCGCGTCCCGGCACGGCGGGCGCCGGTCGTCCCGGCGGTCCGGGCGGTGGCCCGGGCGGCGGTGGCGGTGGCGGCGGCTTCGCCGGCCGTCCCGGTGGCGGCGGCGGTCGTGGCCGCGGCGGCGGCACGGCGGGCGCCTTCGGCCGTCCCGGCGGCCGTCCGACCCGCGGGCGCAAGTCGAAGCGGCAGAGGCGCCAGGAGTTCGACAACATGCAGGCGCCGTCGATCGGCGGCGTGCAGGTTCCGCGCGGCGGCGGGCAGACGATCCGCCTTCCCCGTGGGGCCTCCCTGTCGGACTTCGCCGACCGCATCGGCGCGAACCCGGCCTCGCTCGTGCAGATCATGCTGCACCTCGGCGAGATGGTGACCGCGACGCAGTCGGTCAACGAGGAGACGCTGCAGCTCCTCGGCGCCGAGCTGGACTACGTCGTCCAGGTCGTCAGCCCGGAGGAGGAGGACCGCGAGCTCCTCGAGTCCTTCAAGATCGAGTTCGGTGAGGACGAGGGCGACGAGGCCGACCTCGCGCCGCGCCCGCCGGTCGTGACCGTCATGGGCCACGTCGACCACGGTAAGACGAAGCTGCTCGACGCGATCCGCCACACCAACGTGGTGGCCCGCGAGGCCGGCGGCATCACCCAGCACATCGGCGCCTACCAGGTGGCGACGACGCACGAGGGCGAGCCCCGGAAGATCACCTTCATCGACACCCCCGGTCACGAGGCGTTCACCGCCATGCGTGCCCGAGGCGCGCAGGCGACCGACATCGCGGTGCTGGTGGTCGCGGCCGACGACGGCGTGAAGCCGCAGACGATCGAGGCGCTCAACCACGCGCACGCGGCCAACGTGCCGGTCGTCGTGGCGGTCAACAAGATCGACAAGGAGGGCGCGGACCCGACCAAGGTCAGGGCCCAGCTCACCGAGTACGGCCTGGTGGCCGAGGAGTTCGGCGGCTCCACGCTGTTCGTGGACATCTCCGCCAAGCAGGGCACCGGCATCGACAACCTGCTCGAGGCCATCCTGCTGACCGCGGACGCCGAGCTGGACCTGCGGGCCAACCCCGAGATGGACGCCCAGGGCATCGCGATCGAGGCGCACCTGGACAAGGGCCGCGGCCCCGTGGCGACCGTGCTCGTGCAGCGCGGCACCCTGCGGGTCGGCGACTCGATCGTCTGTGGCGAGGCCTTCGGCCGCGTCCGGGCGATGCTGGACGACAACGGCGAGACGGTCGAGGAGGCCGACCCGTCGCGTCCGGTCCTGGTGCTCGGCCTGACCGCCGTCCCGCGCGCCGGTGACAACTTCATCGTCGTCACCGACGACCGGATGGCGCGTCAGATCGCCCAGCAGCGGGCCGCCCGGCAGCGGATCGCCGACATGGCGAAGTCCGGCCGCCGGCGCACTCTCGAGGAGCTGTTCAAGGACCTCGAGAAGGGCCAGGTCGACGAGCTCAAGCTCATCATCAAGGGTGACGTCTCCGGTTCCGTCGAGGCCCTGGAGGACGCCCTGCTCAAGATCGACGTCGGGGACGAGGTCAAGCTCCGCGTGCTGCACCGCGCCGTCGGCGCCATCACGGAGTACGACGTCAACCTGGCGATCGCCGACGACAACGCGGTGATCATCGGCTTCAACGTGCGGCCCGAGGTCCGGGCCCGCGACCTGGCCGAGCGCGAGGGCGTGGACATCCGGTACTACTCGGTCATCTACCAGGCGATCGAGGAGATCGAGGCGGCCCTCAAGGGCATGCTCAAGCCGGAGTTCGAGGAGGTCAGGACCGGCACGGCCGAGGTCCGCGAGGTCTTCAAGGTCCCGCGGATCGGCAACGTCGCCGGCGCCATGGTCCGCTCGGGCACGATCACCCGCAACAGCAAGGCCAGGCTCATCCGCGACGGTGTCGTGGTGGCCGACAACCTCACCGTCGTGTCGCTTCGCCGGTTCAAGGACGACGCGACCGAGGTCCGCGAGGGCTTCGAGTGCGGTATCGGGGTCGGCTACAACGACATCAAGCTCGAGGACGTCATCGAGACGTTCGAGATGCAGGAGAAGCCGCGCGTCTGAGACGCAGCGCCGCCGTCCCCCGTCCTGACGGGGGACGGCGGCCGGCGGCGAGTCACCCATGTACGTCGGTGCCCTTACCCTGGACATCCTGCTCGGCGACGTCCGGTCGCTGAAGCAGAAGCGCTCCGTGGTCCGTCCGCTCATCGCCGAGTTGCAGCGGCGGTTCCCCGGTGTCGCCGTGGCCGAGACCGGCCACCACGACCTCCACCGCCGCGCCGAGATCGGCGTCGCCGTCGTGTCCGGCTCCGCCGCCAACTGCGACGAGGTGCTCGACGCGTGCGAGCGTATGGTGGCCTACCATCCCGAGATCGAGCTGCTGTCCGCGCGGCAGCGGCTCTTCAACGACCACGAGGAATAGACGGCCCGGCGCGCGCGTCAGCCGTACAGTCAACGAGGGAGCGTGATCATGGACGCAGCGCGCGCCAGAAAGCTGGCCGATCGCATCCAGCAGGTCGTCGCGGAGATGCTGGAGCGGCGGATCAAGGACCCGCGGCTCGGGTTCGTCACCGTGACCGACGCGAGGATCACGGCGGACCTGGGCGACGCCACGGTGTACTACACCGTGTTCGGATCCGAGGCCGAGCGGGCCGACACCGCGGCCGCCCTCGAGAGCGCCAAGGGGATCATCAGATCCGAGGTCGGCCGGCAGACCGGCCTGCGGCACACCCCCACCCTCACGTTCGTGCACGACCCGCTCCCCGACAGCGCTCGCCACATGGACGACCTGTTCGCCCTCGCCCGGGCCAAGGACGAGGAGGTCGCCAAGAAGGCCGAGGGCGCCGAGTTCGCCGGCGACGCCGACCCCTACCGGTTCGACGAGGACATCGAGGACGAGGCGGCCGAGGCGGGCGAGGAGGAGCCCACCGGCCGGGCGGGGCACCGCGCCCTGTGACCGCCGACGCAACCGCCGTCCCCGAGGCGGACTGGGACCGCGCCGTCGCGCTGGTCCGCGCGGCGGACACCGTCGCGCTGGCGTGTCACGTCACCCCGGACGGCGACGCGCTCGGCTCGATGCTGGGCTTCGGCCTCGCCCTGCGCGCGGCCGGCAAGCACGTGGTCGCCTCGTTCGGCGACCGCGGTTTCACCGTCCCCCGGCTGCTGCGGTTCCTCCCGGGCCAGGACCTCCTCGTCGAGCCCGCGGCCTACCCGGCCGAGCCGTCCCTGATGATGACGTTCGACGCCTCCACCATGGACCGGCTCGGCCTGCTGGCCCCCAACGCCGGCAAGGCCGCCGAGCTGGTCGTGGTCGACCACCACGTCTCCAACACCCGCTTCGGCTCGCTCCACCTGGTCGACCCGGGAGCCGCCTCGACGACCATGCTCGTCGAGAGGCTCGCCGGGCGGCTCGGCCTCACGGTCGACCGCGACGTCGCCACCTGCCTGTACGCCGGCCTGGTCACCGACACCGGCTCGTTCCGCTACTCGGCCACCACCCCGGCCGCCCACGCGATGGCCGGACGGCTCATCGCGGCCGGGCTCGACCCCGACGCGATCGCCCGTGAGCTGTGGGACCGGTCGCCGTTCGCGTACCTGCGGGTGCTCGGCGCCGCCCTCGACAGGGTGACGCTGGAGCCGGCGGGGGCGGGCGGGCGCGGGCTCGTCTGGACCTACCTCACCCGCGCCGACAGGGCCCGGCACGGCCTGCCGTACGACGAGGTGGAGGGCGTCATCGACGTCATCCGCCGGGTCGACGAGGCCGAGGTCGCCGTGGTGCTCAAGGAGGACGACGAGGGCGGGTGGAACGTCTCGACCCGCTCCAAGGGCGCCGTGGACGTCGCGCGGGCGTGCACCGCGCTCGGCGGGGGCGGCCACCCCTGCGCGGCCGGGTTCTCCTCCACCCTGTCCCCGGAGGAGACCATGGCCTCCCTCCGCCCCCTCCTCACCCCGGACGCCGCATGAAGCGCACCCCGCCCCCCAGCGGGCTGATCATCGTGGACAAGCCCGCCGGCTGGACCTCGCACGACGTCGTCGGCAAGATGCGCGGCATCGCGGGCACCCGCAAGGTCGGGCACGCCGGCACGCTCGACCCGATGGCGACCGGCGTCCTCGTGGTGGGCGTGGAGAAGGCCACCCGGCTGCTCGGGCACCTCGCGCTGACGGAGAAGGTCTACGAGGCCACGATCCGGCTCGGCGTCTCGACCAACACCGACGACGCCGAGGGGGAGGTCGTCGCGACCGCCCCGGCCGGGCACGTGCCCGACGAGGACGTGCGCGCGGGGATCGCGGCGCTGACGGGCGAGATCCTGCAGGTCCCTCCCCAGGTGAGCGCCATCAAGGTGAACGGCGAGCGGGCCTACAAGCGGGCCCGGGCCGGCGAGGAGGTCGAGCTCGCCGCCCGGCCGGTCACGGTCCGCGCGTTCGAGGTCACCGCCGTCCGCCGCGAGGGGGAGACGGTCGACGTGGACGCCGTGATCACCTGCTCCAGCGGCACGTACATCCGCTCGCTCGCCCGCGACCTGGGCTCCGCCCTCGGCGTGGGCGGGCACCTCACGTACCTGCGGCGCACCCGCGTCGGTCCGTACGGGATCGAGTCGGCCCGCACGATCGAGGAGCTCCAGCGGGGGTGCGTGATCATGCCGATCGCCGACGCGGTGGCGGCCGCGTTCCCGCGCAGGGACGTGACGGACGAGGAGGCGCGGCTGGTGGCGCACGGCGGGCGGCTGCGGGCCGCCGGGCTCGGTCCCGGCCCCGCGGGCGTGTTCGCCGGCGACGGCACGCTGCTGGCGCTCGTCGAGGAGCGCGGGGGCGCGGCCCGGCCGCTCGTGGTCTTCGTCTCCTGACCCGCGCCGCCCCCGGTGGGCGGGGGCTGGTTCCCGCCCACGCCTTACGGCATGGCAGGCTGTCTACTGCGCCGCGGCGGCGCGGCCGCACGACCGCGCGGGCCGTCGGCGCCGCAGAGGCGATGGGTAGAGCGAATCGAGGTCGAGGTGCAGAGCTGGCACGGGCTGGACGACGTCCCCGATGACTGGGGCAGGTCCGTCGTCACGATCGGCGTGTTCGACGGCGTGCACCTGGGGCACCAGCGCATGGTGGCCCGTGCGGTGGAGACGGCCCGGTCCCTCGGGCTCCTCTCCGTGGTCGTGACCTTCGACCCGCACCCCGACGAGGTGGTGCGGCCGGGCAGCCACCCGCCGCAGCTGACCACCCCGCGGCGGCGCACCGAGCTGCTCGCGTCGCTGGGCGTGGACGCGGTCTGCGTGCTGCCGTTCACCCTGGAGTTCTCCCGCATGTCGCCCGACGAGTTCGTGCAGACGGCGCTCGTCGACCGCCTGCACGCCGCGTGCGTGGTCGTGGGGGAGAACTTCCGCTTCGGGCACAAGGCGTCGGGCGACCTGGAGACCCTGCGCACGCTGGGTGAGAAGTACGACTTCGTCGCCGAGGGCGTGCCGCTGGTCAGCGAGGGCGAGGCCATCTCCTCCACGCTGGTGCGCGAGCGGCTCGCCGCCGGAGACGTGGCCGGGGCGGCCGCCGCCCTCGGCCGGCCGCACCGGGTGGAGGGCGTGGTGGTCCGGGGGCACCAGCGCGGCAAGGCGCTCGGGTTCCCGACGGCCAACGTCGAATCGCCGCAGCACACCGCCATCCCCGCCGACGGCGTCTACGCGGGCTGGCTGCAGTGCACGCAGGCACCCTCGCCGTACGAGGGGGAGCGCTGGCCGGCCGCCATCTCCATCGGGACGAACCCGACGTTCGACGGGGTGGAGCGCACGGTCGAGGCGTACGCGCTGGACCGCGACGACCTCGACCTGTACGGCGCGCACGTGGCGGTCGACTTCGCCGAGCGCCTGCGTGAGACGTTGCGCTTCGACTCGATCGAGGCGCTCATCAGCCAGATGCGCGCGGACGTCGACCGCGCCCGTGAGGTGACCTCGGGCCGCTGATCCCGGCCGTCCCGACCACGGCAAGTGATCGGAGTTGTGCAGGGCGCGGCGTCGCGATGGTACCGTTGAATGTCAGCCCTCTTCGGGTGACGTCCATCGTCTCCCGGCTGGCCTGTCACGGCGACTGTAGGCACGCACGGTCGTTCGCGGGCTCGGAAAGTGTTGTGCGTGCCTCCCATCAGAAGGAGAAGCAGTGTCGCTCGACGCCGCTACCACCAAGACCATCGTCGCCGAGTACGGCACCACCGAGGGTGACACCGGGTCCCCGGAGGTCCAGATCGCGCTGCTGAGCAAGCGCATCAGCGACCTGACGGAGCACCTGAAGGTCCACAAGCACGACCACCACAGCCGCCGCGGCCTGCTGCTGCTCGTCGGCCGCCGGCGCCGCCTGCTGAAGTACCTGCAGGCCAAGGACATCACGCGGTACCGCTCCCTCATCGAGCGGCTCGGACTGCGCCGATAATTTGAGAAAGGAGCGGCGATCCTTCGCCGCTCCTTTCCCATAGCGGGCCACAATGGGCCTGCGGTAAACCACAACTGAACAGCCGACAACTCAACAGCCGACAGGGAGAGCGGGCCGCGAGGCCGGCTCGGCCCGACAGACCAGTGCCCCGCGTCCGCACGCAAGCCGCACGCGCGATCCCGCGGCGTGAGAGGGCCGGTCCTCGGTAGTGGCCCCCGGTCGCCACGGCGTCAGCCGTGCGGACGGACCGGGCGCTTCGATCGAAGACCGGCACTGCACCTGAACGGGGAGCCCGGCGAACTGAGCGACGCGGGAGACCGATCCGACAAGGAGGTCCCCCGTGGAGGGTGTCCACAGCACAGAAGCCGTCATCGACAACGGCTCATTCGGCACGCGTACGATCAGGTTCGAGACGGGCCGCCTGGCCCGCCAGGCGGCGGGCAGCGCCGTGGCCTACCTGGACGACGAGACCATGGTCCTCAGCGCGACCACCGCGTCCAAGCATCCCAAGGAGAGCCTGGACTTCTTCCCGCTCACCGTGGACGTCGAGGAGCGGATGTACGCCGCGGGCCGCATCCCCGGCTCGTTCTTCCGGCGTGAGGGCCGGCCGTCCGAGGACGCGATCCTCACCTGCCGCCTCATCGACCGGCCGCTGCGCCCGTCCTTCGTGAAGGGCCTGCGCAACGAGGTCCAGGTCGTCGCCACCATCATGGCGCTCCACCCCGAGCACCTCTACGACGTGGTCGCCATCAACGCGGCGAGCCTGTCGACCCAGCTCGCCGGGCTGCCGTTCTCCGGCCCGATCGGCGGCGTCCGCGTCGCGCTGATCGACGGCCAGTGGGTGGCCTTCCCGACCCACTCCGAGCTGGAGACCGCCACCTTCGACATGGTCGTGGCCGGCCGGGTGCTGGCCGACGGCGACGTCGCGATCATGATGGTCGAGGCCGAGTCGACCCGCCACACGCTGAAGCTGGTCGCCGAGGGCGCGGCGGCGCCGACCGAGGAGGCCGTGGCCCAGGGCCTGGAGGCCGCCAAGCCGTTCATCAAGGTGCTCTGCGAGGCCCAGTCGAAGCTGGCCGAGGTCGCCGCCAAGGAGACCCAGGAGTACCCGATCTTCCTCGACTACCAGGACGACGCCCTGGAGGCCGTCACCGCGGCCGTCAAGAGCGAGCTGGCCTCGGCGCTGACGATCGCCGGCAAGCAGGAGCGCGAGCTGGAGATCGAGCGGGTCAAGGCGCTGGCCGCCGAGAAGCTCCTGCCCGACTTCGAGGGCCGGGAGAAGGAGATCGGCGCCGCGTTCCGCAGCGTGACCAAGAAGCTGATGCGCGAGCGCGTCATCAACGAGGGCGTCCGCATCGACGGCCGCGGCCCGAAGGACATCCGGCAGCTGAACGCCGAGGTCCACGTGGTGCCGCGGGTGCACGGCTCGGCCCTGTTCGAGCGCGGCGAGACCCAGATCCTCGGCATCACCACGCTGAACATGCTGCGCATGGAGCAGATGATCGACACGCTCAATCCCGAGCGGACCAAGCGTTACATGCACAACTACAACTTCCCGCCGTACTCCACCGGTGAGACGGGCCGCGTGGGCTCGCCGAAGCGGCGCGAGATCGGCCACGGCGCGCTGGCCGAGCGGGCGCTCGTGCCCGTGCTGCCGTCCCGCGAGGAGTTCCCGTACGCCATCCGGCAGGTGTCGGAGGCGCTCGGCTCGAACGGCTCGACCTCGATGGGCTCGGTCTGCGCCTCGACGATGGCGCTGCTCGACGCCGGTGTGCCGCTCAAGGAGATGGTCGCCGGCATCGCGATGGGCCTCATCGGCGAGGGCGACCAGTACGTCACGCTGACCGACATCCTCGGCGCCGAGGACGCGATGGGCGACATGGACTTCAAGGTCGCCGGCACCAAGGACGTGATCACCGCCCTGCAGCTGGACACCAAGCTGGACGGCATCCCGGCCCACGTGCTCGCGGCGGCGCTGAAGCAGGCGAGGGGCGCCCGGCTGGCGATCCTCGACGTGATGCAGGAGGCCATCGACTCCCCGGCGGAGATGAACCCGACCGCGCCGCGCATCATCACGATCAAGGTCCCGGTCGACAAGATCGGCGAGGTCATCGGCCCCAAGGGCAAGATGATCAACCAGATCCAGGACGACACGGGCGCCGAGATCACGATCGAGGACGACGGCACGATCTACATCGGCGCCACCGACGGCCCGTCGGCCGAGGCGGCCCGGTCGCTGATCAACGGCATCGCGAACCCGCACATGCCGGAGGTCGGCGAGCGCTACCTGGGCACGGTCGTCAAGATCGCCGCCTTCGGCGCGTTCGTGTCGCTGCTGCCCGGCAAGGACGGCCTGCTGCACGTCTCGCAGATCCGCAAGCTGCACGGCGGCCGCCGGATCGAGAACGTCGAGGACGTCATGAACGTCGGCGAGAAGATCCAGGTGGAGATCGCCGAGATCGACTCGCGCGGCAAGCTGTCCCTCGTCCCGGTCGAGGTCGTGGAGAAGGAGGCCGCGGAGAAGGCCGCCTCCGGCGAGGCCGGCGGGGCGGCCGCGCCCGCCGAGGTTCCCGCCCCGGCGTCGCAGGACGGCTCGCAGGAGGAGCGCGCATCGCGCCCGCGTCGCAGCCGCACCCGCGGCGGCCGGGACGAGCGCAACTCGTGACGACCACGGTTCTGTTTCCGGGGAAGGACGGCGCCGGGGCCATCCGCCGCACCGTCCTCCCCGGTGGCCTCCGGGTCGTCACCGAGACGATGCCGACCGTCCGCAGCGTGGCGGTCGGCATGTGGGTCGGCATCGGCTCCCGGGACGAGGCGCCCGAGCACATGGGCGCCACCCACTTCCTCGAGCACCTGCTGTTCAAGGGCACGCCGACCAGGGACGCCATGGAGATCTCGGCGTCGATCGAGGGCATCGGCGGGGAGATCAACGCGTTCACCGCGAAGGAGTACACCTGCTACTACGCGCGGGTGCTCGACGAGGATCTCCCGCTGGCGATCGACGTCCTGTCCGACGTCGTGACCTCCTCCCTGGTCGCCGCTGAGGACGTCGAGTCCGAGCGGGGCGTGATCCTCGAGGAGATCGCCATGCACGACGACGACCCCTCGGACGTCGTGCACGAGCAGTTCTCCGCCGAGCTGTACGGCGACACGCCGATCGGGCGGCCGATCCTCGGCAACGACGACTCGATCAACGCGCTCACCCGCGACCGCATCCACGAGTACTACCAGCGCTTCTACGTGCCGCCGCGGACCGTGGTGTCGGTGGCCGGCAACGTGGACCACGACATCGTGGTCCGCCTGGTGGCCGACGCCTACGAGCGCGCCGGCGCCCTCGGCGGGACGGCGGCGCCCGCCGACCCGCGCATCGGCGGCCCGGGGGTGGAGCGGCGCTCCGGCGTCCGGGTGGTCGACCGGCCCACCGAGCAGGCCAACCTGGTCCTCGGGACGACCGGCGTCTCCCGCACCGACGACCGCCGCTTCGCGCTCGGCGTGCTGAACGCGGCGCTCGGCGGCGGCATGTCGTCCCGGCTGTTCCAGGAGATCCGGGAGAAGCGCGGCCTCGCCTACAGCGCGTACAGCTACACCTCGCAGTACGCCGACACCGGCCAGTTCGGCATCTACGTCGGCTGCCTGCCGTCGAAGATCGACGACGTGCTGAAGATCTGCCGCGACGAGGTGGCCAGGGTCGTGGCCGAGGGCATCACCTCCGAGGAGATCGCCCGCGGCAAGGGCCAGATGCGGGGCGGGCTCGTGCTCGGCCTGGAGGACACCGGCTCCCGGATGTCCAGGATCGGCAAGAGCGAGCTCGTGTACGAGCAGCTCATGCCGGTCGACGAGGTGCTCACCCGGATCGAGGCCGTCACCCCCGACGACATCGCCGAGGTGGCGGCGGACATCCTCAACCGCCCGATGACGCTCGCCGTGATCGGGCCGTACCCGGACAAGGACTTCGGCTTCGCCGTCGCCTGACCTGGTCGCACCGGGCCGCGCGGCCGCCCATACGGGCGCCGCGCGGCTTCGTCGTCTCAGGGGAGCCGGCCGGCCGCGTCCGTCACGCCCTGGGCGAGGACGGCGCTGGCGCTGAGCACGGTTCCCGCCTCGCCGCGGCCGGAGTCGCGGACCAGGTAGTCGCGGCTGCCGAGGTAGACGAGGGAACTCCGGTCGAAGACCCACTCGGTGCGCTCGCCGTTCGCGTCGAACGCCACGCCGACGCCGTCGCGGCCGAGCGCGTCCTGCGACCGGCGCACCACGCGCACCCCCGGGATGAGGGCCGTGGCCCGGTAGAGCGCGGCGCGGGCGGCCGGCGGCACGACCGTCTCGTCCAGCAGCCCCTGAACCTGGTCGAACGCCCGGGCCGGGCTCCGGTCGCCCTGGCGGGCGTACAACCATTCCAGCGTGGCCTCGGGGTCCGCGGGCAGGGCCGCGAGCTGGTCGTACGTCGGCGTGTCCCGGGCAGGGGACAGCGTGGTCTCCCCGCCGTTCTCGCGGATGAGGCCCTTCCCGGACGCGTCCCCGGGAATCCAGGCCTGCCGCTCGTGCAGGGCGATCGGCTCCAGGGGCCCGCCGAACGTCCGCTCGCGATCGGGGCGGGAGCTCGACACCACGCTCCTGGTGTACGCGAACCCGCCCGGTGGCAGAACCGTGACGGGCCGGCGGGCGGCCGCGTCGGCGATCCGGCCGAGCGTCTCGGCGACGCCCTGCGCCGTGGCGTCCGGCACGCGGATCACCGGCGCCGTGGTGGAGGAGACCTCCCGGGCCGGAACGTCGTGCGGGCGCAGCACCGCGAACGCCAGGACCAGCGCGAGCACGGCGGCGGCCGCCGGAGCGAGCAGTAGACGGGGGCGCCGGCGGCGGCGCCGGCCGATCTCCCGGACGAAGTGGTCCCGCATCTGCCGGTGCCGCATCGGCGGCAGCTCGGGGCCCCCCGGGTCGGGGAGCATGCGGGCGAGGTCCTCGATCTCGGCGTTCACCGGTTCTCCCTTCGCGTCGTGACGGCCTGCTCCCGCAGCCGGGCCCGCGCCCGGGACAACCGGGAGCGCACGGTGCCCACGGGGATGCCCAGGGCCTCGGCGGTGGCCGCGTAGTCCAGTCCGGCCCAGACGCACAGCATGATGATCTCCCTGTCGGCGGCGCTCAGCCGGGACAGCGCCGCCCGCGCCGCGGCCAGCCGCTCGGCGTCCTCGGCGCGGCCGGCCAGCGCGTCGGCGAAGTCGGGCACCTCGTCCCGGACGGGCAGGCGGGACAGCGCCGCCCGGTGCCGCCGAGCCGCCCGCGCCGTGTTGCGGAGCACGTTGGTGGCGATGCCGAAAAGCCACGGGGCGACGGCGTCACCCTCCGGGTCCAGCCGTCCGCGCAGCCGCCAGGCCTCCAGGAAGGTCAGCGACACCACGTCCTCGGCCGTCGACCGGTCCCCGGTCGCCCGCGCGGCATGGCGGAAGATCGCCTGTGCGTGCTCGTCGAACAGCTCGCCGAAGGCGGCCGTGTCGCCGGCTCTGAGCCGGGCGCGCATCGTTCGTTCCACGTCTCGACCTGTCCGTCCCCGCCGCCGGGTTCCCGTGATCCGCGTCACACACGCGGCCGTCCCCACACGCGGCCCGGGCACTGTACCCGCAGGTGGCGTCGGCGCGGGAACGGCGGGTGGCTATAGCCTTGGCCCGTGATTAAGGTCGGTGTACTGGGCGCTCGCGGGCGCGTCGGCGTGGAAGTGTGCAGGGCCGTGGACGCGGCCGACGATCTGGAGCTGGTGGCGGCGGTCGACAAGGACGACCCGCTCGACGCGCTGGCCAAGGCCGAGGTGGTGGTGGACTTCACGCACCCGGACGTGGTCATGTCCAACCTCGAGTGGTGCGTCGGCCACGGCATCCACACGGTCGTCGGCACGACCGGCTTCGACGCGGAACGGCTGGAGACGGTCCGCGGCTGGCTCGCCGCCAACCCGGGGACGAACGCGCTCATCGCCCCCAACTTCGGCATCGCCGCCGTGCTGATGATGCACTTCGCCCAGCAGGCGGCGAAGTACTTCGAGTCCGTCGAGATCGTCGAGCTGCACCACCCGCACAAGGCCGACGCCCCCTCCGGCACGGCCCGCCGTACGGCGGAGCTCGTCGCGCGGGCGCGCCGGGAGGCGGGGCTCGGGCCCTCGCCCGACGCCACGACCACCGAGCTCGACGGGGCCCGGGGGGCCACGGTGGACGACGTCCACGTGCACGCCGTACGGCTGGCCGGTCTGATCGCCCACCAGGAGGTGCTCCTCGGCGGCGAGGGGGAGATCCTGACGCTCCGCCACGACACGATGAGCCGGGCATCCTTCACCCCAGGGGTTCTTCTCGGCATCCGGCGCATCAGCGGACTGAACGGGCTGACGGTGGGGCTGGAGCCCCTCCTGGACCTATAAGCCTCGTCCCCGGGGTGTGCGTGTCTCCACCGCCGCGCGCCCGCCTGTGGAGGACGCGTCCGAAGCGCCGCGCGAGCCTCGCCCGCTTCCGCCAAAGTATGGCGGGGCCGCCGGTCGGCGGCCGTCCGGACGACCCCCCGAGGAGAAAGGCATGATCAGCATGGTGGGCGAGAGCTTCGAGGACCGCATCACGGGCCTCGAGATCGACGTGCAGTCCATCAAGATCCTTATCGGCAGCGTCGACAACAAGGTCGAGCGCGCGCGGCTGGAGGTGCAGCACGCCCAGGGCGCCAACACGCGCATGATCCAGGCTCTGCACGACGACCTGTCCGAGTTCCGCGGCGAGGTGAAGGCGCGGTTCACGGACATGGGCGAGCGCTTCGACGCCGTGGAGGACCGGTTCATCACGATGGACGGGCGCTTCGATGCCGTGGACGAGCGGTTCGTCGGGATGGACGGACGCTTCGACGCGGTCGACGAGCGGTTCGTCGCGGTGGAGGAGAGGCTCGCCGCCGTGGACGAGCGGCTCATCGCCGTTGACGAGAGGCTCGCCGCGATGGACGAGCGATTCGTCGCGGTGGACGAGCGGTTCGGGGCGGTGGACGAGCGGTTCGACCGTGTCGACCGGCGCCTGGACCTGATGGACGCGCGTATCGACGCGCGGTTCGACGAGGTGCTGGCCCTGATCAAGGAGACGGCCGGAGGCGCGGCACGGGCGTGACGGGCGTCTGAGGCAGGATCGCGAGGTGACGGCCGCCGTCCGCCAGGCCGGCGGCCGCTCCCTCGGGACCGGTCAGAGCGCGAGGCCGAGCGCGAAGAGGGCGCCGAAGACGAGCTGGAGGCGGCCGGTCTGCTGCAGGGTGGCGATGAGGGCGGGGCCGACGGCGCCGGAGCGGACCGCCCTGACCGGCGGGAGCGCGAGCGGCAGGGCCAGCAGGGTCAGCGCGGCGAACGGGCGCCAGGGCACGAGGGCGATCGCGACGGCGAACGGCAGGATCAGCGCCGCCGAGTACAGCAGCCGGGTGCGGGTGTCGCCCAGCACAACGGCCAGCGTGCGCTTGCCGGACGTCCCGTCGGTGGCGATGTCGCGGAGGTTGTTGACCACCAGGAGCGCGCAGGCCAGCAGCCCCACGGGGACGGCGGCGGCCACCGCCACCCAGCTCAGGCGCTCCACCTGGACATAGGTGGTGCCGACGACCGCCACGAGGCCGAAGAACACGAAGACCGAGACCTCGCCCAGCGCGCGGTAGCCGTACGGGCGGGAGCCCCCGGTGTAGAACCACGCGGCGAGGATCGCGGCGAGGCCGACGAGCAGGAGCCACCAGGCCCCGGTCGCCACCACGAGCACGAGCCCGGCGACGGCGGCGGCCAGGAAGCAGCCGAGCGCCGCGGCCAGCACGTCCCTGGGGGCGGCGACCCCCGACCCGACGAGACGCATCGGGCCGACGCGGTCCCGGTCGGTGCCCTTCACGCCGTCGCTGTAGTCGTTGGCGTAGTTGACCCCCACCTGCAGGGCGAGGGCCACGAACAGGGCGAGCAGGGCCCGCCACCAGATCGCGCCGCCTTCGTAGACGGCCGCGCCGGTGCCGACGGCGACCGGGACGACGGCGGCGGGCAGCGTACGCGGGCGCGCGCCGGCGAACCATTCAGCTGGGGTGGCCACGTGACTTCCTTTTCCTGCCGACTTCCTGCCTGCGGCTTCCGTCCGCGCACTCCGCCGGGGGGCGCGACAGACGCGCATCCACGGACGTACGGGACGCACCGACACGATATCGGCAGGTCGCCGGTCCCCGACGGCGGGCCCCGGCGATCACAGAAGGGTCAGCTGATGTCGGTGCTCAGGCGGATCATCCGGATGGGGCGGCCCATGTCGAGGACGCGCTCGGCCTCGTCCTCGCCCCAGCCCGCGGACTCCAGGAAGCCCAGCATCGGGTGGTTGTCGGCGAACACCCACGTGACCACCGTGCTGTAGCCGTCCTCGCGCAGGTGGTCGACGGTCGCGTTGAGCAGGCGGCTGGCGTGGCCCCGACGGATGTGGTTGGGGTCGACCAGCAGCGTGAGCAGTTCGGCCGTGGTGGAGGGACGCAGGTCGGGGTCCTCGGCGGGGCCGTGAGAGGCGAGCCCGACGACCCGGTCGGACGCCCGCTGCGCGGCCGTGGCCAGAATTCCGCCAGGCCCGAGCGCGGTGAAGGCGTCGGTGTCGGGGACCACCCGCTCGACCGCGACCAGCACGCGGTGACGCGGGGTGGGCGGGGAGAGGATCGCCTCCTCCCACTGGCGGCGCCACATCTTCTCAGCCGCCGGGCCGGTCATCTGCTCCAGGGGACCCGGAGGCAGGAAGTCTCGGTAGGCCGCCTTCCACGCTCGAATCTGGGTGCTCGTCACCGCGTCGACGTCCTCGAGGCGGGCAGCTCTAACACCCATCCGGCCGGCTCCTTTCTTTGCCTGTAACACCGTACTGGTCAGGAAGGGCTCGGCGTACCTTCTGCGTGGCGTCGTGCCCGATATGCCCTTGTTTTGGTGCGGTTTCCGCACACGCGCATGGAACACCAGGAGCGTGACCGGTTCTTGGAGGAGTCGATGAAGGCCCACTGGCACGTGCTCTCGGCGCAGACCTTGAGCCGGGGCCAGGTGCCGTCGGCGTGCGTCGCGGCGATCATGGCGGCGATCCTCGCGAGCCCCCCGCCGACCCCGTCCGTCAGGGGAGTGAGCGCCGGGGTCCCTCCGTCGAGCGTCACCCGCACCGGGAGCGCCGCGAGCGCGGCGTCCAGATCGGGGGGGACGGCGTACGGCCCGCCGTCGTGGTTGCGCAGCAGTGCGTGCCGCAGCCCCTCACGCAGGTGGGCGGCGAGGGCGAGGTCCTCGTCGACGGCGCGGTCGTCCTCGCCGACCAGGCCTCGTTCGCGCAGCCACACGGACAGCTCGGCCGGTGAGGCCAGCTCGTCGGCGTCTTGCTCGACATCGTAGGTGTTCACGAAATCGCGGAGCAGCTCCGCCGGGCCCGTCATTGTCGATCACCCCTCGTGACCACTTTACGACAGTAGGAGGTTGCGGAATGCCAACACCGGCGTAAGCGTTATGATGGTGTCAATCATTCCGAGGAGGATCCGATGCGCGTCAGTTACCTGGCCTACCTGGCCATGCGCGAGAAGGAGCGCCGGGAGCGCCGCCGGGCGGCGGCCGACGCTCAGCGTCCCCGCACCCGCTGAGCGGGCTCACACCGGCGTCCCCGAGACGCCCGCGAGGGCGGCGCCCAGGCGGCGCACGCCCTCGTCGAGTTCCGCCACCCCCGCCGGGGCCATGTGCGTCAGCCGCAGCCGCGGTCCCGGCGGCTCGGACGGGTAGTACATCCGTCCCGGGCTGACCAGCACACCCTTGAGCTGGGCCGCCTCCGCCACGGCCGCCTCGTCCGCCGCCGGAGGGAGCCGCACCCACACGTGCATGCCCCCGGAGGGGACGAGGTGGACCTCCAGGGCGGGGGCGTGCCGGGCGAGACCGGCCAGCAACGCGGCCTGCCGGACCCCGATCTCCTGCCGCACCGCGCCGAGGTGCCGCCGCCAGGCGGGGGAGTGGACGAACTCGAGCGCCGTCTCCTGCAGCGGCCTGGCCACGAAGAACGCCTCCACCACCTGGACGGCCCGCAGGCGATGGGCCGCCGGACCGCGCGCGATCAGCCCCGCGACGCGCAGGCTCGCCGAGGTGATCTTGCTCAGCGACAGGATGTGCACGACGGTTCCGTGCGCGTCGGTCGCGACCATGGGCGGCGGCGCGGGTGCCGTGGTGAGATACCGGGCGAAGTCGTCCTCGATGACGAACGCTCCCGCCGCCCGCGCGACTGCCAGCACCTGCTCCCTGCGCTCCCGGCTGAGCGTCGCGCCCGTCGGGTTCTGCAGCGTCGGCTGACAGTAGAAGACCCGGGCGCCCGTCAGCGCGAACGCCTCGGCCAGCAGGTCGGGCCGGACGCCGTCGCGGTCGGCCGGGACGGCGTGCGGCCGCAGGCCGGCGATGCGCGCGGCCGCCAGCGCGCCCGGGTAGGTCGGCGTCTCCACCAGCAGCGGCGATCCGGGTCCCGCCAGCGCCCGGAACGCGTGCGTGAGCGCCGCCTGGCCTCCGCTGACCACGAGCACGTCGCTCTGCGTGACCGTGCCGCCCGCCTCGCCGGCGAACCACCGGCGCAGCTCCGGCAGGCCGTTCAGCGGCGGCATGTCCCACGCCTCGGGCCGTCGTACGGCTCTCGCCGCCGCGGCGGCCAGCGCCCTCGCCGGCCGGAAATCGGGGTTGAGGTAGCCGCCGGTGAGCGGCACGACGCCGTCGGCGGGCCGGGCCAGCAGCGCGGCCACCGCGGAGTCGTCGACCACCCGGTCTCCCAGGGCGACCGTCTGCCAGGACGGGTCGGGCGCCTCGCCCGCCGGCGGCCGCGCGGGCGCGACGAACACGCCGCTGCCAGGGCGGCTCACCACCCGCCCTTCGGCGGCCAGTTCGGCGATGGCCCGCGACACGGTGACCGGCCCCACCCCGTGCCTGCGCATGATCTCCCGGCTCGACGGCAGCCGGTCGCCCGGACGGGCCCGCGCGGCCTCCTCCCGGAGGATCGCGGCGAGCCGGACGATACTGCTATCGTCATTCATGAAAGCTGACGATAGCGCTATCGCCATACCGCCGGTAGCGGTGCGGGAGCGGACGCCCCGGCGCCGGGCCTGGCAGGGGAGCCTGCTGGCGGGGGCGGGGATGGCCGCGTTCTCCGGCTCGTTCCCTGCCACCGTCTTCGCGATGCGGGGGTTCGACCCGTACCTGGTCGCCATCGGCCGGGCCGCCCTCGCGGCGGTCGCCGCGGCCGCCTGTCTCGCGGCCGCCGGGGCGCCCCTGCTGCCTCCCCGCTCCCACCTGCGGTCGTACGCCCTGATCGTGCTGGGCGTGGTCGTGGGCTTCCCGCTGTTCAGCGGGCTGGCCCTGCACGGCGGCGCGAGCGCGGCCCACTCGGCCGTCGTCATCGGGCTGCTGCCCGCGGCGACGGCGGCGTTCGCCGTACTGAGGGCGGGGGAGCGGCCGCGCCCCCTGTTCTGGGCCGCGTGCGCGGCGGGCGCGCTGTCGATCACCGTGTTCACCCTCACGCGGGGGACCGGCCGCTTCGCCGGGGCGGACGCGCTGCTCGTGCTCGCGCTGCTGTCGGCGGCCGTGGGCTACACGGAGGGCGGCCGCCTGGCCAGGCAGACCCCCGGCTGGCGGGTCATCTCGTACGCGGTCGTGCTGGCCGCGCCGGTCACGGTCCCGGTGACGGCCGTCCTCGCGCTGACCACGCACCCCCGGCTCACCGCCGTGTCGCTGGCCGGGTTCGCGTACGCCGGCCTGGTGTCCATGTTCCTGGGCTTCGTCCCCTGGTACGCCGGGCTCGCGATGGGCGGTATCGCCAGGGCCGGGCAGATCCAGCTCGCCCAGCCGCTGCTCACGCTGGTGTGGGCGTGGTGGCTGCTGGGCGAGCGGTTCGGCGCCGCCACCGTCGCCGCCGCTCTCGCCGTCCTGGTCTGCGTGGCCGTCACCCAGGTCAGCAGGGGAGCGCCGAGGTGAGCCCGCTCAGGGGACGAGGACGATCTTCCCGGAGGCCGCGCGCTCCTCGATGCGCCGGTGCGCGGCGGCCGCCTCCTCCAGGGGCAGGACGCTGTCGACCCACGGGCGCAGCCGCCCCGCCGCCAGCATGTCCAGCACCTCGGCCCGGGCCTCCTGGACACGCAGGGCCCATCCCGTGAGGCCGCCGCACCCGGCGAGCGTCAGCCCCCGGCGGAGCAGGTCCATCGGGGCGACGGCGGGCGGGCCGTCGAGGACGCCGTAGAGCAGCATCCGCCCGCTGCCGGGCGTCATCGCGTCGAGGAGTCGTCCGGCCGAGGCGCCCCCGATCGACTCGAAGACGACGTCGAGGGTGCCGCCCGCCTCGGCGACCCGGTCCGTCCAGCCGGGGTCGGTGTGGTCGAGGACGAGGTCCGCCCCCAGGTCCTCCGCCTGCCGCCGTTTCCCGGCGCTTCCGGCGGTGGCGATCACACGGCTAGCCCCCATCGCGGGGGCGAGCTGGGTGAGGTACGCCCCGACGCCGCCCGCCGCGACCTCGACCAGCACCGTCTCGCTCCCCGTCAGGCGCGCCTCGCGCACCAGCGTGAGCGCCACGGCGCCCTGGACGGCGACCGCCACGGCGTCGGCGGGTGTCACCGGATCCGGGACGACGGTCAGGGAGTCCGCCTCCGCCCTCGCGTACTCGGCGTAGGTGCCGCCGTCCCCGCCGAGCCGCAGCGTGACCACCCGGGTGCCCACGAGCGCCGGATCCACCCTGTCGCCCGTCTCCGTCACCGTTCCGGCCGCCTCGAAGCCGAAGACCGCCGGCAGCGGGACGGGCAGGGGGAAGCCGCGGGCGCGCAGCAGCGTGTCGGCGTAGCCCACCCCGGCCGCCTCGACCCGGATGACCACCTGCCCCGGGCCCGGCGACGGCTCAGGGACCTCCTCCGGCCGCAGGACCTCCGGCCCTCCCGGTTCGTGCATGACGATCGCGCGCACGGCGCCACCTCTCTAACTGAACCACCGGTCAACTTCGCTCGGCAGTACTATATGGACCGGCGGTTCAGTTGTCACGGGCCGGGTGAGGAGGAGGCGGGTGGGCGAGCAGCGCCGCGAGCGCGCCGACGCGGCCCGCAACCGGCGCGCGATCCTGGAGGCGGCCGAGGACCTGCTGCGGCGGCACGGGCCCGACCAGGTCTCGCTCGAGGATGTGGCCGCGGCCGCGGGCGTGAGCAAGGGCACGGTCTTCCACCGCTTCGGCAGCCGTACGGGACTGATGTGGGCGCTGATCGAGCAGCGGGTGCTCGCCCTCCGCGAGGCCGTCACGTCGGGACCCCCGCCGCTCGGGCCAGGGGCTCCGCCCGCCGACCGGCTGGAGGCGTTCGTGGACGCGATCGTCCGTCTGGTGGACGGCAACGTCGGCCTGATGGCGGCGCACGAGCACGCCCTGGCCAACCGGCGCCACGCCGAGGGGGACCGCGAGGCGAACCCCGTCTACCTCTTCTGGCACGGCCACATGTCGGCGCTGATCGCGCAGGCCCGGCCGGATCTGGACGCCGACGTGCTGGCGCACGTCCTCATCGGGTCCCTCCACAACGACTCCGTCGTGCGTATGCTGCGGCAGGGGGAGGCCGACCGGCTCGCGGCCGGCATGCGGACGCTGGCGTCCGGTCTGCTGCGCGGGGCCGCCGATCCCCGTCCCGCCGGGGCTTGAATCGTGTGACGCCGGGGCGCAGGATGGGGACGTCGGTGTCATATCGTCGCGGCGCGGGAGGGTGAGGGGATTGGCGGACGTCACGATCCCGGAGGGCGGATTCTGGCCTGCGCCCGAGATCCCGCAGCCGAACATCTACCCGATGGAATGGCGGGTGGAGACCGAGAAGCTGGCGGCCATCTACGAGAAGTCCAAGCGCATGGTCTGGAACCCCGCCGACCTGCCGTGGGACCTGCTCGACCCGGACGGCTTCACGCCCGAGCAGCGGCTCGGGATCATGTACTGGTTCTCCGTGCTGGCCAACTTCGACGCCTCCGGGCCGGCCGTGTTCGCCCGCGCCACGATCCAGGCGTTCGAGAAGCACGAGGAGGACCCGGTCCGCAAGTGCTTCTTCTCCATCACCCGTGACGAGATGAACCACGAGGAGTGCTGCCAGCGGGCCATCGCCCTGCTGTGGCCCGGCGGGCCGCTCGACTGGGAGCCCCGGACCGACCTGGAGCGGGCCGCGCACAACAACATCGGCTGGCTCTACCACAACGGCGGCCGGTACTGGAACGGCTACACCACGGCCGTGGGGAAGTACTCCCTGGCCGTGCTGTTCACCAGCTTCATGATGGGCGAGATGGCGGCCTCCACGCTGTTTCGCGGCATGGCGTCGGGGACGGTCCACCCGCTGTTCTCGGACATGTTCCACAAGATCGGCCGGGACGAGTCCCGGCACCTGCAGATCTGCATGACGATCCTGGAGAACGAGTGGCCCGGGCTCACCGACGACGTCCGCGGCCTCATCACCCGTCAGCTGCGGGCCGGGTTCGTGTTCCTGTCGATGATCCTCTGGGAGCCGCCGGGCGGCTTCTGGGAGCTGCCGCCGTACTTCCTGCACAACCACCGCGTCCTCATGGACCACGCCCGCGAGGGCGGGCTCGGCGTGCTCTCGTACGACGAGCAGGCCGACAACTGGCGGCTGGCCATGGCCCGGGTGCGGGCGATCGTCGAGCGGTGGGGCATCGAGTTCCCCGCGATCCCCGAGCTGGACATCGAGGGCGTCGCGGTGGACGTCGTCGATCCCGAGGACATCATCCCGGTGTTCTAGACGTCCCCGCCGACGACGGCACCGGAGCTGCTCAGCCGGCTCGTGCGAAGCTGCGGCCGAGCAGCACGTATCCCACCGCGTACGGCGCGGCGCCGACGATCTCGAAGACCGACGTGACCATCGAGTGCGGTCCGAAGCCGAACAGCGCCGCGGTGCCGCCGATCGCGTAGACGACGCCGCCGAATCCCAGGAGCAGGCCGGTCAACCGCTGTCCGTACCGGTTGAGCAGCAGGGCGAGCAGCACGTATCCCAGAGGGAAGACGATGTTCGCCGCCAGCACGATGATGCCGCCCTCGACGTCGATGTCCTTGGAGGTGTGCACGAGGTCGGGCGCGTACTTGGCCGTCACCGGGTTGTGGCCGCCGTCGAAGACGATGAGACCGAACCACAACATGGTGCCGGCCAGAGCGGTGTACAGCGCCGCGAGTCCGCGCGAACCGAACTCGCGCATGCCCAGAGCCAGGACGCCGGCCAGGCAGGTCGCCTGGACCAGCAGGCTGATGGCCTCCATGGAGTGGGTGAACGCGTACCACTGGGCGTGCGCCGCGATGTCGTGCCCGTCGCGGGCCGGGTGCAGGATGACGGTGAGCAGGAACAGCGGGCCCCCGATCATCGCGGTGAGGTTCACCATCATCCGCATATACCGGGTGCCGTCCTCGATGCCGGGCCGGCGAAGGGGACGGGGAGGGGTCATGGTGCCGGCGTCGTCGCGCGCCGGGCGGTGGGCGTTCATCGTCGTTCTCCTCAAGGGTCGTGTTCGGATCGGCGTGCCGTCGACGCGCCCGCGTACGGCTCGGCTGCGACGGCGGGTCGGCGTCAGTGGGCGTGCGGTGTCGCACCGGCGGGTGCGACTCCCGGGGGTACGACGAACACGCTCAGCGCGGCGGCCGCCAGAGCTGCGACGGCGCCGACCGTGAAGGCCAGGGCGACGCCGGTCGCGCTGACCTCGCCGGTCACGCCGCCGGCGGCGACCGTGGACAGGACGGCGACCCCGAGCGCGCCGCCGAGTTCGTGGAAGGTGTTCACGATGCCCGAGCGCGTTCCCGCCTCGTCAGGAGCGACGGCGGTCAGCGCCGCGGTGACCGCCGTGACCAGCGCGGCGCCGACACCGATCGCCGCCAGGGTGAGCCCGGCGATCAGCAGGGCGGGCCCGCCGGCACCGGCCGCCAGCCCGCATCCGGCCGCGGTGACGGTCAGTGAGCCGGCGGCGAGCACACGTCCGTCGAGGTGCGTGACGGCGCGGCTGCCCGTGTGGGCCCCGATGGTCGTCCCGAGCGCGATCGGCAGGAAGGCCAGGCCGGTCGTCGCGGCGCTGTAGCCGTGAAGACGCTGGAGATAGAACGACCCGAGGAAGAACGCGCTCACCAACAGGCCGGTGGCGACCAGCATCAGTGACGCCCCGGCCACGACCGGGCGGCGGGTCAGCACCCGCAACGGCATCAGCGGTGTGGCGGCCCCGCGCTCGACCACCGCGAACACTCCGTAGAGCAGGACCGCGGCGGCCAATGACAGGAGCGTCGAGCCCGCGAGCCAGCCGTGCCCGCCGGCGTTGATCAGTCCGTAGATGGCGGCGCCGGTGGCGAGGGTGACCGAGAGCGCACCGGCGACGTCCACCCGGCCGGTAGCGGCCAGGTGCCGCCGGCTGGCGGGGATCAGCGTGGGCAGGAGCGCCAGGATCGCCAGCCCGGCGGGCACGTTGATGAAGAACACCCACCGCCAGCCTGGGCCGGACGTCAGCAGGCCGCCGAGGATCACGCCCAGGGCCGAGCCGGCGCCGCCGATCGCCGCCCATACGCCCAGCGCCCTGGACCGGTCCTCGCCGGCGAAGGTCGTGGTGATCACCGACAGCGCCGCCGGCGACATCAGCGCCGCGCCGACGCCCTGCGCCGCTCGGCCGGCCAGGAGCATCGTGGCGTCAGCCGCGAGTCCGCTGACCAGCGACGCGAGGACGAAGATCGTCAGACCGCCGAGGAGCACGCGGCGAGCGCCGGACATGTCGGCGGCGCGGCCGCCGAGCAGCATGAGACCACCGAACGCCAGCGTGTAGGCCGTCAGCACCCATGGCACGACTCCGCCCTGCAGTGCCAGGTCGGCGCCGATGTCGGGCAGCGCCACGTTCACGACGGTCACATCGAGAACGAGCATGAACTGCGCGACGCTCAACAGCCCCAGCAGCCACCACCGGCGCGGGCCGGGTGGCCCGGGGTGGTCCCGGCCGGTGGAGATCGGCGACGGTGACGTAGCGGCCATGACCTGCTCCCTCCTGCGTGGACGGGCGCATGATTAACCCGAACACGTGTGTACGACTTCCGAGGCTAGCACTAATCCGTACATTGGTGTTCGGGTTATTCGCTCTGAAGATCGCAGCAGGTGCGGTGAGGTCACTGTGAAAGGTGCTTCGTTGACGTGAGCGCTCACGGGGCAGGGCCGTCACATCACCCGGCTCCGGCGGCGAGCCACTCGGCGAGCCCGCCGGCGAGAACAACCGCGGAAGGACTGGCCTACTCGCCGCCGGCGGCGGCGCCCCTGAAATGTGGCGGGCGGAGGTCTCCTACGTGTGGGCCCCCCGCGGAGTGGCGCTGAACAGCGTGCAGCGCGGGGCGGCCGCGGCGAAACTCTCAGGAGACGGGGAATCGACCAGGCCGTTCTGCACGAAGGCACGGACACCGAGGGGGTTCTGGCGGGGGAACTCCCGCAGGATGTCGGCGCGCTGCGCCTCGGGGACCTCCGCGAGGTCCACGGCCTGGCTCCGGCGTCCGCGGGTGAGCACGCCCTGCCCCGCGGCCCGGGCGTTCTTGGCCCAATCGGAGTTCGGATACGCCTGCAGTACGTAGTGCACCCCGTCGACGACCACCGGGGCCACCGGAGTGGTCCGCGGAAGGCCGCTCTTCCGGCCGGGGACCGTCAGCAGGTGGATCGGGCCGATCGGCAGCCCGACGCGGTGCAGGAAGACGAAGATGCGGTTACGCACCCGATGACTGCGCGAGATCGTGCTGTGTGCGCTCACGGTGAATCCTTCCCGGGAGGATGTCGGCCAGATGGCCTGGAAGCCGGGCCGGCGGGATTTCCGAACTCGACGCCGCCGAGTTCGGGGTGGGCGTCGATCCATCGCGACTCGAAGGCGTGGCCGTTGACCGTCCACCCGTTCCGCCGGGTCACGCGATGCACGTGCGGACCCTTGCCGCCCACGACCGAACGGTAGACGGTCACGCTGAGCCGTACATCAGGTGACAGATGTAGCTCAGCGCTACACCCTCGGATGTAGCCGTCGCCGGGCCACGCCGCCGCCGGGGGTAGTGCGAATGCGTTCCCATGTCCGACGACACGACCGCCCGGGCCCGGCATCGTGAGGCATCGCACGGACTCCGCCTGCGCCGCGCTCGACGGTGCCCTTCCCTTGTCGCGGCAGGCGGCGGCGCTGCCAGACCTCGAACACGAAGAACCCGGGCCAGTCCCGCCTCGATCCCGTTCATGACAGAGGAGAAACGATGAAGATCGCGCTTTTCGGTGCGACCGGAGGCACCGGCCGGCAGTTGATCCGGCAGGCCTGCGAGGCGGGGGACGAGGTCACCGCGGTGGTCCGCGACCCGGCCCGGCTCACCGAGTCGCATCCTCACCTGACCGTGCTGCGGGGTGACGTGACGGATCCCGCCACGCTCCGCCCCGCCATCGAGGGTTGTGACGCGGTGGTGTCGGCGCTGGGCTCACGCGACGGGCGGGTACCGACGACCGTCTGCGCCGCCGGGACGGCCGGCATCGCCCAGGCCATGCGCATCGTACGCGTCCGACGGCTCGTCGTGGTCAGCGCCGGCACCCTCACCACCGAGGGCGACGGCCCGCTCACCCGCCTGATCATGAAGCCGCTCCTGGGCAACCTGCTCAAGCACACCATCGCCGACAAGCGCCGGATGGAGGAGGTCGTGCGCGCCAGTGGTCTGGAGTGGACGATCGTGCGTCCCCCGATGCTGACCGACGGACCCCACACCGGCGCCTACCGCAGCGCCGTCGACCGCAACGTGCGCGGCGCACTCCGCGTCTCGCGCGCCGACCTGGCCGACTGCATCCTGCAGTGCCTGCTCCACAACGAACCGATCAACGCCGCCGTCTCGATCGGGTACTGACCCCGCCGATCCGGGGCCTCGGTGACGGTTCAGATGCCCCACGTGTGCAGGAGCAGCGTGGCGCTCACCGTGACGAGGACCAGGCTGCCGAAGACCAGTGAGGCGATCCAGGCCCGCCGGCCGCCACTCGACGGTCCACGCCGCGACAGGGCCGACCTGCGCAGGTCGAACAGGTCGCGCCAGTCTCCGAGTCCGTACGGCCGGCCGAACCTGCGGATGATCATCAGGAGGAACGGCAGCGCGACGCCGGCCAGCGCCGTGGCCGCGCCAGGGATCCAGTCCTCCCGCGTCAGCGCGAGGCGGATCCCGCCGATCACGAGGACGACCGCGAGCCCCAGCGCCGGGGCGGCGCCCGCCGTGAGGTTCATCGCGACGGCGGCCCTCAGGGCGCCGAGGGCGACGGACAGGCCGCTCATCCCCAGCTCGGCCGCGCCCACGGCGTCCGCGAGCCACTGCTCGCGGTAGCGCTCGCGCTGCCCGGGCCGGGGCAGGGCCGCGGCCGCCACCAGGATCGTCCCGCGGATGATGGGGTTCACGTCACGTCCCGGGCTGCGGCAGCGTACGGCGGACGGGGGCCCGGGCGGCGTCGCGCGCGCCGCACGCGCGCCGGGCGGCCGGAACGGCGTCGCCCGTGAGCTGGTAGAGCCGCCTGCGCGGCCCCCTGCGCTCGGAGTCGGCCTCCCACATGGAGACCACCCATCCGCTGCGCTCCAGGCGGTCGAGAATGGGGTAGACGGTCCCGGAGGCCCTGCCGGTCGCCTTGATGATCTCCAGCCCCCAGCGGGGCTCCTGGCTCTGCAGGAGCACGTCGAGGACGTCGACGGTGGCCGAGGTGATCCGCGAGAGCGGTTTCATGCCTCCACCGTACTACCTATGTAGATCTGGGCACACTACCTATGTAGAGGAGGCTTGTCAGGGAGCGCCTTACGCGGCACACTCTGTCAGGAAACGCCTGAC
This sequence comes from Microbispora corallina, assembly GCF_016863035.1. Taxonomy (GTDB): domain Bacteria; phylum Actinomycetota; class Actinomycetes; order Streptosporangiales; family Streptosporangiaceae; genus Microbispora; species Microbispora corallina. The sequence goes on along the minus strand of NZ_BOOC01000002.1, from coordinate 317,882 downwards.
GCGATACCTCCGGAGAACACATGCCCGCCCCCTCCACCGCCGAGCAGGACATCCGCTGCTCGTTCTGCTCGAAACCGAAGACCGAGGTCACCAAGATGATCGCCGGGCCCGGTGTCTTCATCTGCGACATGTGCGTGGCCCTGTGCAACGACATCATGAGCGAGGTCCTCTCCACGCAGCCTCCCCCGCCTCCCGAGATCCCCTGGGCGGAGAGCATGTCCGACGAGGAGATCCTCGAGTTCCTCCCCAAGGTCGCCGCGGTGAGCGCGCAGGTCGAGGCCAATCTGCGGGTCTGGGTCGAACGCCTCCGGGACCGGGGCGTCACCTGGGCCAGGATCGGCGCCGCCCTCGACATGACCCGCCAGTCCGCCTGGGAACGCTTCTCCGGCGAGGAGTGATCCCGCCGGCGCGCTGAGCCCGGGCCAGCGCCAGGATGCCGCCGCCGACGGCCCAGCAGACGAGGCCGGCGCACACGGCGTTCCACCAGCCGGTGCTCAGGGAGACATCCTCGGCGAGGACGACGGTGAGCGCGACGACGGCGACGGCCAGCAGGGCGAAGACCCGCAGCAGCACGCTCGCCTCGGCGCAGCGCCGAGCAGCCGGCCAGCCGATCCACCAGGCACCGGCGGCCGCGAGCGCCGCACCGGCCGGGACGGCGGCGAGGGCGAGGACAGGCACGATCGTCCCGCCGCCGGCCGGTCGTCAGCCGGGTGAGGACCGCGCACCGCCGGGGCGGTGTGCGGGCCGCGGTGCTGCGCCGATCGCGCCCAGCGCGGCGACCACTCCGACGCCGAGCAGGGTCCAGCGGAGGCGGCGGAGGAGGCGACGTCTCCTCGGCATCCGGGCCCGGGCCAGTAGGTCCTGCGTCCGCCGGTTCGCCGGAGCGAGGTCGAGGGCGCGTTCGAGGACGGCGACGGTCTCGGCGCGGCGGGTGGGGGCGGGAAGCGGCGCCGAAGTATGCAGGGCGGCGCCCAGGACCAGATGCGCCTCCGGCCGGTCCGGGGCGAGCGCGACGGCGCGCCGCGCCGCGGCGATCGCCAGGGGGGGACCACGGGGTGAGAAGGGTGGCGCACCAGGCCTGGACCCGCCACCCGCCCTCCTCCGCCCGTGCCGCGCGCAGGCCGTACAGCCGCGCGCGGGTCGTCTCACCCATGACCGCGAAGACTGGCTGGCGCGGAACAGGTCGACGGGGCGGAGCAGGGACTCGCCGCGCGAGATCCGCTCCCGTGCGCCGGCGTGCCGGCCCTCGCGCACGTCGACCAGCGCCCCGAGGAGGACGGGGACCGGGCCGGAGGGATCAGCGCGGGCCATCGGCCACAGCGAGGACCGGGCCTCGGCGTACCGTTTCCGCGCGCACGCGCGGGCGACCCCCGCGATGTCGGACGACGTGAGCCAGATGCGGGTCCACAAGATTCGGATTGTGTCAGCCGGCACCCGACCGGGTCAGCCGGTCGGCCACCTCTCCTCAGGTGACACGTAGCTTCCGCGCTGCGGGACGGTGAAGACCCAGCCCTGGGCGCGCAGGGACGCCACGGCCTGCCGGACGGTCACCTTGGCCACTCCGTACTGCTGCATGAGCGACTTCTCGCTGGGTATGGGCCGGTTCGGTTTGAGCTCCTGGCGCCGGATGCGCTCGGTGATCTCCAGGCTGATCCGCTCGTGGGCGGGGATCCTCCGGCGGGCCCGGCGGATCGGCCCTCTGCCGACGAAGGTGCCTTCGCCCGGAACCGTGCGTACGAGGCCGAGGTCCCGTAGTTCGCGGGCGACCCGCCGCGCCGTCGTGCGGGCGACGCCGTAGCCGGTCTCCAGTTCCGCCTCGCTCGGAACCGGGTCTCCGTCGGCCAGATCTCCCCGGCGGATCTGTTCCCCGATGGTCTCGGCGATCTGTTTGTAGAGCGGTACGGGCCCCTCGCGATCGAGCATGAGCCCACCGTAGACAAGGCGAGACGACTAGACGAGGCGAACCGTCAACTCGCGGGCCAGTTCTCCTCGGGGGAGACGAAGGTGCCGCGCTGGGGAACGGTGTAGACCCAGCCCTGCTCCCGGAGGAGGGCGATCGCCTTCCGGGCGGTTTCCCGGGCCACCTCGTACTGCTGGACGAGGGCCGTCTCGCTGGGAACGGCGCGGCGGGGGAGAAGCTCTCCACCCCGGATCCGGCCGGCGAGGTCCTCGGCGATCTTGCGGTACATCGGCGTCGTGCGCGGCTCTCTCGGGGCCGCGTCCGGGGAGCCGACGAACGTGCCCTCGCCCTGCACCGTGTAGATGAGCCCTTCCTCCCGCAGCATGTGGAAGGCGCGCCGGGCCGTCGTGCGGGCCACCCCGAACTCGCTCTGGATCGCGGCCTCGCTGGGAATCGGATGTCCCGGGAGAAGGTCGCCGCGCTGGATGCGCTCGCGGATGAACTCCGCGATCTGCACATACAGGTGAGTGTCACCGTCATGGTCGAGCACGATCGCACCATAGGCGACCGATAACGAGCATAGATGGGCGACTATGCCTGATTGGGCGTTATGTTTGCACTAGACGGAGCGATACAACTAGACGTATTATGCAGACGAGCATTCGGGAGAGAGGTCAGGGGATCCGGCGCCAGGCGGTGTCGGTGACGATCACGTGGTCGAGGAACCTCAGGCCGACGGTCTCCGCGGCCTCGTGGAGGAGGGCCGTGACCTCGAGGTCGGCGGCGCTGGGATCGAGCGAACCGCTCGGGTGGTTGTGGGCGAGGCCGAAGGCGGCACCGCCGGAGACGAGGACGGTGGTGACGATGTCGCGGACAGGTGCTGGAGTGTGGTCGCTCCCGCCCTCGCTGACGAGGGCGCGGCGGAGCACGGCGCCGCGGGCGTCGCAGACCACCACCACGAGCCGTTCCCTCGGGTGCCCGTGCAGGAGGGGCGCGGCCGCCGCGGCGATGTCGGCCGAGCACGTGATGCGGCTGCGCCCGGGCTCGGCCTGGGCGCGCCGGACGAGATGGAACGCCGCGGCGACCCGGGCGGCCTTGGCCGGGCCGACGCCCGGCACGGCGAGGAGCCGGTGGGCCTCCGCCCGGGAGAGCTCCCCGAGGTCGCCGCAGTGCGCGATGACCTTGGAGGCGAGCTCCACGGCGCTGACGCCCCTGCTGCCCGAGCCGAGCAGCAGGGCGAGCAGCTCGCGGTCGGCCAGCGCCGCGGCGCCGGACGCCAGGAGCCGCTCGCGCGGCTGGTCGGCCTCGGGCAGATCCTTCACGCGCATCGGCACCTCCGGATGGGACAACCGGATCGGTTGTACCAGCGGGCACCGACAGTCAGAGGGAGACGGGAATGCCGTAGACCAGGCGGAACCTGTCGCCAGGGATCACCGCGTCGGTCGTCTCGACGGCGCGGTCGCCGGCCCAGTAGGTGCGCTCCACGTGGAGCACCTGCACGCCGGCGGGCAGCTCCAGCAGGTCGCTCTCGGTCGGCTGCGGCACGCGGACGTGGACCGTCTCGCCGATCTCGGTGATCGGCGTGCCGCCGGCCGCGAGCCGGAAGGCGGCGCTCCTGCGCTCGCCCGAGCCCTCCTCCGGCGCCTGGCTCTGGCCGAACTCGACCGGCTCGTACGACGTGAGGAGCTGCAGCGGGCGGCCGTCGCCGCGGAGGACAGAGCGGACCCGGATCACCGGGCTCCACTCGCTGACCCGCAGGCGCTGCGCGATCTCGGGCGGCGCGTCGGCGAGCTCGCTGCGCCATGTGCACGTGGGGTGCCGTCCCCCGGACTGCACGTCCGCGGCGAACGCCGCGAGCGGCTCGGTGGTGCGGGTGCGGTGCAGCGGGAGCAGGGTCGGCCTCTCCCGCACGCGGTGCCCGGACCCCACCCGCCCGATGATCAGACCCTCCTGGGCGAGCACGCGCAGGGCGTGACGGGCGGCCGTCTCACCGACGCTGTACTTCCTGGTGATCTGATGCCGCGACGGGATGGGCGCCCCTGGAGGGAGCGTCCCGTCGACGATCTGGCGGCGAAGGTCCTCGACTACACGCAGGTAGACCGGATCAGAGTTGGCCATCAATCCATCCCGGGGGGGTGACGAGGGTTTCCCAATCTTGGCGTATCCGGAGGGCAACCGAGAGTAACGGCCGCTACCTGTGACTCCAACTTTGCGCGGTGAAAGGTCGGCAAATGGACCAATCTGACGTTACGCGGTCACCTGCTGAAATTCCGCTCCCGCCCCCCTATCACGGGCTCCATCTCGCGCCCGTGATGCGTGGCTTCGAGCCGATCGTCTGGCTGTCCCCGACCCGGCGCAGCGACGTGGTCCGCGTGCGGCGGCACACCTGCGAGTGCGTCCCGATCATCTATGAGCTGTGTCACTCCGGTGGGCTGCTGTTCATCCGCAGGACGGTGCGGAACGCCGAGGGCCCGAGCATCCATGAGAGCGAGCGACTCATCACGGTGCGCATGGAGGCGCTCTGGGAGAGGTTGATCACAGGTCAGGCCCGATGAGCGGCGCGCTTCGGGCTATCCGCAAAATTCTTCCCATCGGCGTGTAACACGGGCGTAAGACGCGGCGATTCTCGGATAGAGGTCGCTGATGTGTGTACCCCCGAGCACATATCGGCGGCCTCTTTCGCTGTCCGGGGCAGGGCGGTGATCGCCGGAGACCCCTCTCCGGCACCCGCGCGATCATCCCAATCCCGGCAGTCGTCGCGACGCGGGCATAACCACCGGCCATAACGGGGTGGCGAGGTCCACCGGCCGCGTGGATCCGGGTAGCGTTCCGTCTATGGCATCGCCAACCGGAACCTCAGACGCCCCCTTCGGCCGGATGCTGACCGCCATGGTCACGCCGTTCACCTCTGACGGCGCCGTCGACTACGAGGGCGTCCAGCGGCTGGCCGTATATCTGGTCGACGAGCAGCGCAACGACGGGCTCGTGGTCAGCGGCACGACGGGGGAGTCCCCGACCACCAGTGACGACGAGAAGGACCGCATCCTCAGGGCGGTCGTGGAGGCCGTGGGCGACCGAGCCGTCGTCGTCGCCGGCGCGGGCACCAACGACACCCATCACAGCGTCGAGCTCGCCAGGGCCGCCGAGCGGGCGGGCGCGCACGGTCTCCTGGTGGTCACCCCGTACTACAACAAGCCGCCGCAGGAGGGCCTGTTCCGGCACTTCACCGCGGTCGCCGACGCGACCGCGCTGCCGGTGATGCTGTACGACATCCCCGGGCGCTCCGGCGTCCCGATCGCGACCGACACGCTGCTGAGGCTCGCGGAGCACCCCCGCGTCGTCGCGGTGAAGGACGCGAAGGGCGACCTGTTCGCCGGCTCCCACGTCATGACGGCCTCGAAGCTCGTCTTCTACTCCGGCGACGACCTGCTGAACCTGCCCTGGCTCTCGGTCGGCGCGGCCGGCTTCGTCAGCGTGGTGGGCCACGTGGCCGGCGCCGAGCTGGCCTCCATGGGCGAGATGTACCGTTCCGGCGACGTGGCGGGCGCCCTGGCCGTCCACCGTCAGCTGATCCCGGTCGTGACGGCGATCATGACCCGCACCCAGGGCGCGATCATGACGAAGGCGGCGCTGAGGCTGGCCGGCCAGGACGCGGGACACGTCCGGCCGCCGCTCGTGGACGCCACCGGCGAGCAGATCGCCGCATTGCGTGAGGACCTCATCGCAGGAGGTCTCAAACTTGCCGACAGTTAGCACACAGATGGAGACGAATGAGCCAGACAAACGGTAAGCGACGCGACGACACGGCACGCCGCCTCAGGCCGACGGGCGAGGAGGGGGCATGAGTCATCCGCACCCCGAGTTGGGACCGCCCCCGCCACTGGCGGAGAACGGCCTGCGCATCGTGGCCCTGGGCGGCCTGGGGGAGATCGGCCGCAACATGGCGGTCTTCGAGTACGACGGCCGCCTGCTCGTCGTCGACTGCGGCGTGCTGTTCCCCGAGCCCGACCAGCCCGGCGTCGATCTCATCCTGCCCGACTTCGACTACATCCGGGGCCGGCTGGACGACATCGAGGCGGTCGTGCTCACGCACGCGCACGAGGACCACATCGGCGCCGTGCCGTACCTGCTGCGCGAGCGGCGCGACATCCCGCTGGTGGGCTCGCGGCTCACGCTCGGGCTGATCGAGAGCAAGCTGTCGGAGCACCGGATCCAGCCGGTCAAGGTCGAGGTGATCGAGGGGGAGCGGCGCGCGTTCGGGCCGTTCGACTGCGAGTTCGTCTCGGTCAACCACTCGATCCCGGACGCGCTGGCGGTGGCGATCCGCACGCCCGCCGGAATCGTGCTGCACACCGGCGACTTCAAGATGGACCAGCTTCCGCTGGACGGGCGGCTGACCGACCTCGGGGCGTTCGCGCGGCTGGGGTCCGAGGGCGTCGACCTGCTCATGTCGGACTCGACCAACGCCGAGGTGCCGGGATTCGTCACGAGCGAGCGCGAGATCGCGCCGGTCATCGACGACGTCTTCCGCACGGCCGACAAGCGGATCATCGTCGCCAGCTTCGCCTCGCACATCCACCGCGTGCAGCAGATCATGGACGCGGCGGAGAAGCACGGCCGCAAGGTCGCGCTGATCGGCCGCTCGATGGTGCGCAACATGGGAGTGGCGCGCGACCTCGGCTACCTGAAGGTGCCGGCGGGCCTGCTGGTCGACTCCCGGGAGATCGAGGAGTGGCCGCCGGAGGACGTGGTGCTGATCTGCACCGGCTCCCAGGGCGAGCCGATGGCGGCGCTGTCGCGCATGGCCAACCGCGACCACCCGATCCGCATCGCGGCCGGGGACACGGTGCTGCTGGCCTCGTCGCTGGTCCCGGGCAACGAGACGGCGGTCAACAAGGTCATCAACGGCCTCAACCGGTGGGGCGCCCGCGTCGTCCACAAGGGCAACGCCCGGGTGCACGTGTCCGGTCACGCCGCCGCGGGCGAGCTGCTGTACGTCCTCAACCTCACGAAGCCGTCCAACTTCATGCCGGTGCACGGGGAGTGGCGGCACCTGCGGGCGCACGCCCGCCTGGCCGGGCTGACCGGCGTCCCGGACGAGAACATCGTGATCGCCGACGACGGCGTGGTCGTCGACCTGGTCGACGGCCGGGCACGGATCGCCGGCGCCGTCCCGTGCGGCTACGTGTTCGTGGACGGCACCTCGGTCGGCGACATCACCGACGTGGCCCTCAAGGACCGGCGGATCCTGGGCGACGAGGGGTTCATCTCGGTCGTCGTGGTCGTCGACTCCACGACCGGCAAGCTCACGGGCGGGCCGGAGATCACGGCGCGCGGATCGGGCATCGACCCCGAGGCGTTCGACGCCGTGATCCCGCAGATCGAGGCCGCCCTGCAGGAGGTCGCCGCGGCGGGCGTCGCCGACGACCTGCAACTGCGCCGGACCATCCGCCGTACGGTGGGCCGCTGGGTCAGCGACACCTACCGCCGCCGCCCGATGATCATCCCGGTGGTCGTCGAGGTCTAGCGGATATCCGGTTGTGCTCGGAGACGGGCGTGACATAGCGTCCCGCCCGTGTCCGAGATGAGGGTCGTGTACCGCAAGTACGGCGGATCGCTGCACTGGAACCACCCCGGCCGGCTGCTCGGCGAGGACGAGCACGGCGTCTGGATCGGCTGCCCCGCCGGGATGCTCGCGCGGCGGGGGCACGAGCCGCCCACGGTCTTCGAGTTCGCGTCGGTCATGCTCTTCCCCCGGGACGCGTGGTGGACGGCGGCCTTCAACGCGCGGCCGCACGATCCGGAGATCTACTGCGACGTCAGCACGGTGCCGCAGTGGACGGACGACGAGGTCACCATGGTCGACCTGGACCTCGACGTGCTGCGCTTCCTTGACGGCCGGGTCCACCTGGACGACGAGGACGAGTTCGCCGATCACCAGGTCAAGTACGGGTACCCGGAGGACATCGTCAGCCAGGCGGAGCGGTCGGCCGCCTGGCTGATGGAGGCGGTGGGCGCCGCGGCCGGTCCGTTCGGCGGCGCCCACACGCGCTGGCTCTCGCTCGTCATGTGACGGTCATCGGACGGCCGCGCCCACGCGCGCCGGCTGTCGCTCGTCACGTGACGGTCATCGGACGGCGGCCGGGGCGTCGGCGGGCTCCTCGCGCTCGGGGATGACCGCCGGCACGCCGCGCAGCGCGACCAGCGTGCCCGCCGCGAGGCAGACCAGGACGGCCGCCCCGGTGAGCACGGTGACGTGGAGGGCGTGCACGAACGCCTCTCGAGCGGCCGTGGCGACGGCCCCCGCGGCGTCGCCGGTCAGCGTGGAGGCGCCCTTGAGCGCGCCGGCCAGCGTGTCGCGGGCGGCGTCCCGCACCGGGACCGGCGTCCCCGGAGGGAGGCGCAGGCCGTCGCGGTAGGCGCCGTTCAGGACCGTGCCGAGGACCGCGATGCCGAGCGCGCCGCCCATCTCATGGGCCGTCTCCGAGATCGCCCCCGCCGCGCCGGCCCGCTCCTTCGGCACGGACGCGAGGAGCGTGTCGTTGGTGACGGCGAACGTGAACCCCATGCCCACGCCCTGCACGATCATGGCGACCAGCATGTACGGGTACGCGGTGTCCAGGCCGATGCGGCTGAACAGGACGAACCCGACGGCTGTGAGGGCCAGGCCCAGGGAGACCACGCGGGCGCGCCCCCACCGCTGCACGAGCGTCCCGGCCAGCGCCCCGCCCGCGCCGCCGGCGAGGCCGCCCGGCATCCCGGCCAGGCCCGCGACGAGCGGCGTCCAGCCGAGCACGAGCTGGAAGTACTGGGCGAACACCACGGACATGGCCAGCATGGCGAACACCGCGATCAGTTCGGCGCCGACCGACGCGGAGAAGGCCCGCCGCCGGAACAGCCGCACGTCGATGAGCGGCTCGGCCAGCCGCGTCTGCCGCCGGACGAACGCCAGCAGGGCGGCGATCCCGACGAGGCCGGACACGACGACCGGCGTCTGGGCGAGTCCGCCCTGGGCCCCCTCCTTCAGCGCGTAGATGAGCCCGAGCACGCCGGCGGCCGACAACGGCACGCTGACCAGGTCGAGGCGGCCGGGACGGGGGTTGCGCGACTCGGGCAGCACGACGAGCCCGGCGACGAGGACGACCGCCACCACGGGCAGGTTGACGAGGAAGACCGAGCCCCACCAGAAGCGGTCGAGCAGTGCGCCACCCACGATCGGCCCGAGCGCGAACCCCACCGCCGAGACGCTGCTCCAGATCCCGACCGCGGTGGTCCGCTCCCTGGGGTCGGTGAAGACGTTGCGGACCAGCGACAGCGTCGAGGGCATGATGGTGGCGCCCGCGACGCCGAGCAGCGCCCGTGCCGCGATGAGGAGCTCCGGGGTGGGGGCGTAGGCCGTCAGCGCGGAGGCCGCGCCGAACGCGGCGGTCCCGGCCAGCAGCAGCCGCTTGCGCCCGATCCGGTCGCCCAGGTTGCCCATGGTGACCAGCAGCGCGGCCAGGGCGAAGCCGTAGATGTCGGCGATCCACAGGAACTGGGTGCCGGACGGCGCGAGGTCCTCGACCAGCTTCGGGAGGGCGAGGTGCAGCACGGTGAGGTCGACGGACAGCAGGAGCACGGACACGCAGGCGATGGCCAGGGTGCTCCATTTGCGGGAGGTGTCGTTCATGCGGCACAGCCTCGGCGGCCCCGCTGACGGCCCGCCCACCGTCCGCTGACGTACGCCCGCCCGGCCGGTCAGCCGTCGAAGGCGGACAGGTGGCCCTCGATGAGGGCGAGCGCCGGCGGCCCGGCGTCCGCGGCGGCGGCGCCCGTCATGCGCGCGCCGGTCGCGGTCAGCGCCCGCCCGTACGCCCGCTCGTAGGCGGCCTCGCCGATCCGCTCCAGGCACTGGGAGGCGACACGGCGGATGTCGGGGTCGTCCGGGCGCGGGGAGCCGCGCAGCGCGGCGCCCACACCGAGCAGCCCCGCCGCCCGGCCGGGGTCGCCCTCCAGCAGCGCGACCCCGGCGAACCCCTCGGCCACCCGGGCGGCCATGGCGAGGTTGCGCTCGCCGAGGCCGGTGGTGAGCGCGCGCCGGTGCCACGCCAGCGCCTCGCCGGCGTCGCCGGACATCTGGGCGGCCCAGCCGAGCGCGAGGTAGACCCGTGACCGGGTCTCCTCGGCGGCGAACCACTCGGCCGTGCACTCGGCGAGCGCGCTCTCGTACAGCCGCCGCGCCTCGGCTGTCTCCCCGCGCAGCCGGGCCAGCTCGCCGAGCCCGAGCAGGGCCTCGGCGAGCATCTCGGAGGCGCCGATCCGCCGGGCGAGGGCGGCGGCGCGCTCGTAGTCGGCGCGAGCCTCCGCCACCGCGCCCATCCGCGTGCGGGCGGCGCCGCGGCGGCACAGCGTCTCGGCCACGTCGCTGGTCGCCCCGAGCACCTCGACCAGGTCGAGCGCCTCGTCGGTCAGGGCCACGACCAGGGCGTGGTCGTCGCGCCAGTCGGCGATGTCCGCCAGGGCGGACAGCATCATCGCGGTCAGCCAGCGGTCGCCGACCGCCCGGGCCTCCCGCACGGCCGCGTTGACGGTGTCCTCGGCCTCCACCAGGCGGCCGTCGAACAGCTTGAGGTAGCTCAGGCCGAAGGCGCTGAGCGCCCGGGTCCAGGGGTCGGCCGTCATCAGCGCGTACCTGTGCTCCAGCTCCCGCAGCGCCTCCCGCTCCGGTGGGCCCGCCACCATGGCCCGCAGTACCAGCAGGAACGGCTGGCGCGGCATCCCCGGATCGGCGTCCAGCCGCTCGACCGCCTCCGCCAGCCACGCCCCCACCGCCGTCCCCCTGGATCCCCAGGCGGCCACGCAGGCGCACAGGCCGTGCTCCTCTTCCAGCCCGGCGGGCGGCCGCGGCCCGGCGACCGCGAGCAGGGCCTCGGCGAGCCCGGCGGCCTCCGAGCGCAGGCCGCGCAGCATCCAGTAGCCGAGCGTGGCCGCCATCAGCCGCAGCCCGCCCTCGACGTCGCCGTCCTCGGCCGCGCGGCGCACCGCCGCGTGCAGGTTGTCGTGCTCGGCGTTCAGCCGCCGCAGCCACTCGACCTGCTCCGGCCCGCGCAGCCGGGGGTCGGCGGCCCGTCCGAGGTCGAGGACGTAGGCCCGGTGGGCGTGCCGGAACCGCTTCTCCTCGCCCGCCTCGGCCAGCCGTCCGGCGCAGAAGGCCCGGATCGTCTCCAGCATCCGGTAGCGGCCGTCCACCGCCTCGACGAGGGACTTGTCGACCAGCGAGGCGAGCACGCCGTCGGTGTCCGGGAGCCCGCACACCGCCTCCGCGGCCTCCAGCGTCGCCCCGCCCGCGAAGACGGTGAGCCGCCGCGCCAGCGTCCGCTCGGTCTCGTCGAGCAGGTCCCAGCTCCACTCCACGACCGCGCGCAGCGTGCGGTGCCGCGGCTGGGCCGTGCGGCTGCCCCGCGACAGCACCGAGAAGGGGCCGGCCAGCGAGCCGAGGCGGGAGGCGATCTCCCCGACGGGCAGCGAGCGCATCCGGGCGGCGGCCAGCTCGATCGCGAGCGGCAGCCCGTCGAGGGCCCTGCAGACGCTCACCACGTCGCGGACCACGGCGTCGTCTCCGTCCCCGGCGTCCAGCAGGAAGTCCGGCCGTACGGCGCGGGCCCGGTCGGCGAACAGTTGTACGGCGGGGGAGGCGAGCGCCGCCTCCACGGGCGCGCCGGCGGGCGGGAGATCCAGGGGCGGCACCGGGTGCAGCCGCTCCCCGGTGATGCCGAGCGCCTCGCGGCTGGTCGCCAGCACCCGCAGCGACGGGCAGGCCCCGAGCAGCCGGTCGGCCAGCCGCGCGACGTCCTCGACGACGTGTTCACAGTTGTCGAGCACCAGCAGGGCGGGCCGGGCGGACAGGGCCGCGACCAGCCTGGCGGCCGGGTCGGCGGGGACGGCCGGCCGTCCCGGTCCCGGCCCGGCGGGCAGGCCGCCCTCGCGCAGGCCGAGCGCGCCGAGGACGGCGTGCGGGACGTCGGCGCCGTCGCCCAGCGCCGCCAGCTCCACGAAGAAGACGTCGCCGGGGCGGCGGGCGGCGGCCTCGGCGGCCAGCCTGGTCTTCCCCGTGCCGCCCGGGCCGGTCAGCGTCACCAGCCGCGACCCGGCGAGCAGGGACGCGATCCGGTCGAGGTCGGCGTCGCGGCCCACGAGGGGCGTGAGCTGCGCCGGCAGGCAGACGCGGGCGGGGGAGGGGGACAGGGCCGGGTCGCCGCGCAGCACGGCGAGGTGGACGGCCGCCAGCTCGGGTGAGGGGTCGGCGCCCAGCTCGTCGGCGAGCATGCGGCGTCCGTCCTCGAAGACGGCCAGCGCCTCCGCCTGGTGCCCCGCGGCGTACAGCGCGCGCATGAGCTGACCCCGGGACCGCTCGCGCAACGGGTGGGCGGCGACCCGCTCGCGCAGCTCCGCGAGGAGGTCGGCGTGGCGGCCGAGCGCGAGCCCCGCCTCGGCGAGGTCCTCGGCGGCCGCGAGCCGCAGATCCTCCAGCCGGGCCGCCTGCGCGGCGGCGAACGGCGCGTCCGTCACGTCGGCGAGCGCGGGCCCGCGCCACAGGCCGAGCGCGTCCCGGAGGAGGGCGGCGGCGGTGGCCTGGTCTCCCGCCGCCAGCGCCCGCCGTCCCTCGGCGGCGAGCCGCTCGAACCTGGACGCGTCGACGTCGTCGGGCTCCACGGCCAGCCGGTAGCCCGCGGGCTCCCGCACCACGAGGTCGCCGAGGTGCCGGCGCAGCCGCGAGACCTGGGCCTGGAGCGCGTTGACGCCCCCGGTGGGCGGCTCGTCGCCGTACAGGCCGTCGATCAGCCGCTCGACCGCGACCGTCCGGCCGGCTCCGAGGGCCAGCAGGGCGAGCAGCGCCCGCAGCCCCGGGCCGCCGGCCGCGACCGGGCGGACGCCGTCGGGACGCGCCTCAGTGGGGCCGAGGATGCCGACACGCATGCCCCCGATTGTCCCTCACCGGAGGACGGCCGCGCGGATGGCGTCCAGCCGGGCGGCCGACGCGAGGCCGCCGTGGTACCAGTGGATCTCCGCCGCCCCCGCCGCCCGGTAGGCGTCGGCGAGCCACGACAGCGCCGCCCCGTCCGCCGGGCGCGGCGGCAGGGCGAGGACGTACGCCCCGACGCGCGGGCCGAGCGCGGCGAGCGCCCGCAGGCCGGCCTCGTCCACCTCCGGGGCGTTCCAGCAGTTGCCGACGAGCAGGTCGGCGTCCACCCCGGCGGGGACGGTGGCGAACGGGCCGGTGGCCCAGGGGTCGGCGCTCGCGTGCAGGGCGACCGGCATGCCGGGCCGCGACGAGCGGGCCTGGGCCAGCAGCAGGTCGCGCAGCTCGCCCGCGAGGCCGGTCCGCAGGTCGCGCACGGCGTCCGCGACCTCCCCGAGCGCGTCCTCCACCGAGGCGGGGGAGCCGTCGACGCCCGCCCGCACCCGCGCCCGCAGGTCCGCCGCGTCGAGATCCGCTGACTCGTACCGGCGCGCGCAGGCCGCGCAGAAGCACAGCGACAGCAGCGCGACCTGCGCGGCAGACCAGTCGGCGCCGTCGGTCTTCTCGTGGTGGCCGCCGTGCCGGAAGCCGAGCGCTCCGCAGGCCTCCAGGATCAGCCCGTCCGGCTCGCCCAGCTCGACGATCTCCCGCACCAGCGTCCGGCAGTAGTCGCGCACCTCCTCGTGGGCCGGGCACAGCGCGTACGGGTAGGGCTCGCCGAAGGCGTTCGTGACGACGAGGTCCGGGCAGGCCGAGCCGAGCAGGGTGTTGTGGGTGAGCACGGTCCACGCGTGAACCGGCAGGCCGGCGGCGCGCAGGGCGTCCCCGGCCTCGCCGAACGGATCGCCGGACGCCATCCAGGAGGGCGTGGCCGGCACGAGCCGGGCGCCCTTCCACGCCTCCTCCCGCACCGGGACGTAGCACGCGGAGTGCTGTGCGTCCACGAGCCGGTGGGCCGGATGCGCGGGGGTCGCGGCCCGCGTCGTGTGGTACGACGCGGCCAGCGCCACGGCGTCCACGCCGAGCGACCGCAGCCGGGCGGTGGCCCCCGGGTCCCCGACGAGGTCCCAGGGGTAGGCGTAGACGACGTTCACCAGCGTGGCCTCCGGGTGGAGAACGACGGCTCGAAGGCCCGCATGTACGTCGCGTCGTCGCGCGCCCGGATGCCGCACTTCTCGTACTGCTCGTTCATGACGGCCAGGGCGTCCCGGTCGAGCTCCACGCCGAGGCCAGGGCCGTCCGGCACGGGGACCGCGCCGTCGACGAACCGCAGCGCGCCGGGCGCGACCACGTCCTGCCCGGCCTGCCACGGCGTGTGGGTGTCGCAGGCGTGCGTGATGGCGGGCGTGGCGGCGGCGAGGTGGGTCATCGCCGCCAGGCTGATCCCGAGATGCGAGTTCGAGTGCATCGACAGCTCGATGCCGAACGTGGCGCAGAGCGTCGCGATGTGCGAGGAGCGCAGCAGCCCGCCCCAGTAGTGGTGGTCGATCAGCAGCACGCCGATGGCGCGGCGCTCGATCGCCGGGGCCAGGTGCCCGGGGGTGACCACGCACATGTTGGTGGCCAGCGGCATCGGCGCCTCGGCCGCGACCCGGGCCATGCCGTCGATGCCCTCGGTGGGGTCCTCCAGGTACTCGAGGACGCCGTCGAGGGCCCGGCCCACCTCGATCGAGGTCTCCACGCTCCAGACCGCGTTGGGGTCGAGGCGCAGCGGGTGGCCGGGGAACGCGTCCCGCAGCGCCCGGATGCCGTCGGCCTCCTCCATCGGCGGCAGGACCCCGCCCTTCAGCTTGATGGAGCGGAAGCCGTACCGGTCGACGAACAGGCGGGCCTGCTCGACCAGCCCCTCGGGGTCGAGCGCAGCGCCGAACGCGTCCTCGGCCTCGCCGGGGTGGCCGGCCCACTTGTAGAAGAGGTACGCGCTGTAGGGGACGGCGTCCCTGACCCTGCCGCCGAGGAGGTCGACGACGGGACGGCCGGCGGCCTTGCCCTTGATGTCGAGGCAGGCCACCTCGAACGGCGAGAACACCCGGTCGACCGTCTTCTCCCGCGTGGCGGCGCCGATGAGCCCGTGCCGGTCGGTCACGACCGCGTCCCCGACCGACCTCGCCACCGCGGCGTACAGGTCGTTGTGGCGGTAGACGTCGAGGCCCACGAGGGCGGTGGCGGCCCTTCTCACCTCGTCCAGGTGGTCGAGGTCGCCGTAGGTCTCGCCGAGGCCGGTCAGGCCCTCGTCGGTGACGACCTCGACGACGGTGCGCAGAGCCCAGGGCTGGTGGACGCCGGCGGCGTTGAGCAGCGGCGGGTCCCGGAACGCGACCGGGGTGACGGTGATCTCGCGAATCAGCATCCGACGATCTCCAGCCCCCGGTCCATGATCTGCCGCAGCCGCTCGACGTGCTCGGGCGCGGCGTCCAGCAGGGGCGGCCGCACCACTCCGGCGTCGAGGCCGCGCAGGGTCACGCCGGCCTTGATGAGGGCCACGGCGTACCCGGGCACGAGGTCGCGCAGTTCGACGAGCGGCCGGTAGAACCCGGCGAGCAGCCGCCGGGCCAGGTCGTCGTCGCCCGCCGTGACGGCCTTGTGGAAGGCGAGGGCCACCTCGGGCACGAAGCAGAAGACGGCCGAGGAGTACAGCTGGACGCCGATCCCCCGGTAGGCCTGCACGGTCATCTCGGCCGTGGGCAGCCCGTTGAAGAACGTGAACTCCCGGTCGGTCGACTCCCGTACGGCGAGGATGATCCGCTGGAGGAGGTCGAGGTCGCCGAGACCGTCCTTGAACCCCATGACGTTCGGCAGCGCGGCCAGGGCGGCGGCGGCCTCGGGGGTGAACCGGGCGTTGCCGCGCTGGTAGACGATCGAGGAGAGCCCGGTCGCGCCGGCCACCTCGGTGAAGTAGCGCACCAGGCCGGTCGGCGGGGCGGTCACCAGGTACGGCGGGAGCAGCAGCAGGCCGTCCGCGCCCGCCCGCTCGGCGGTCTCGGCGCACGCGCGGGCGAACGGCAGCGCGCCGCCCGCCCCCGAGAAGACGGGAACCCGGCCGGCGGTCGCCTCGACCGAGATCCGCACCACCCGCTCGTACTCGTCGAGCCCGAGCGCGTTGAACTCACCCGTGCCGCAGGCCGCGAACACCCCGCCGGCCCCCGCGCTCACGCCGCGCTCGACGTGGACGCGCAGGGCGTCCTCGTCGAGCGTGCCGTCCGCCCTGAACGGGGTCACCGGAAAGAACAGAACACCTTCGAGACGCATGTATCCACTCAATCTTGTTTAGCCCGTCGCCGCACCGGCGGCCCGGGCCGGTCACGAGGGCGCAGGGAGAACACGGAGTCGGGGGCGGTGGGCGGCGTCCTGTCAGGATTCAAGTATGTGAACAAGAGTCAGCATTGTGAACAGCCTGCCGCAACTGTAAGAATCGGTCCGAACGGTGTCAAGGTCTGCGCGACGGGCGGAGGCGGCGGGTGACTGGGGCGCCGGCGGGAACGCGGACGTGACCACGGACGGGTAGCGGGAAGACGGACGGAACACGGCCCCCGGGCCGATGTCTGACGGGAGACACATGCGAATTCTCATGACCGGCGCCGCGGGCGGCGTGGGCACCCTGCTGCGGCCGCGGCTCGCCCGCGAAGGGCGGGTCCTGCGCCTGCTCGACGTCGCGCCCGTCGAGCCGGGCCCCGGCGAGGAGGCGGTCACCGCCGACATCACCGACCAGGACGCGATGGCCAAGGCCATGGACGGCGTCGACGCGGTGGTGCACCTCGGCGGGCACAGCGTCGAGCGCCCCTGGGCCGAGATCCTCGACGTCAACATCAACGGCACGTACGTCGTCCTGGAGTCGGCCCGCAGGGCCGGGGTGCCGCATGTGGTGCTGGCGAGCAGCAACCACGCGGTGGGCTTCCACCCCCGGACGGACGAGGCGGGCGACTACCTGTTCCCCCGCCCGGACACCTTCTACGGCGTCAGCAAGGTCACCAAGGAGGCCCTCGGCTCGCTGTACCACGACCGGTACGGCATGGCCGTGACGTGCCTGCGGATCGGCTCGTGCTTCGAGCGCCCGAGGGACCCCCGGATGCTGGCCACCTGGCTGTCCCCCGACGACTGCGCCCGGCTCGTCGAGGCCGCCGTGGCGGCGGACGGCTACCACGTGGTCTGGGGCGTGTCGGCCAACACCCGGCGGTGGTGGTCGCTGGAGGAGGGCCGGGCCATCGGCTACGAGCCCCGGGACGACGCCGAGGTCTTCGCGCGGGACCTGATCGCCCGGCACGGCGAGCCCGACCTGTCCGCGCCGCCCCACACGCTGGTCGGCGGCTCGTTCTGCGGTCCCGAGCTCGACGTCGACAACCTCACCCGGGAGCGCTGAGATGACCGGCCACGCGGACGTGAACGAGGCCGTCGAGCGGGCCGCGGCCGCCGGGGCGCGCTGGCGGGCCACGCCCGCCGAGGAGCGGGCGCGGGTGCTCGAGGGCGTGGGCGACGCGCTGCTCAAGCACGCCGAGGAGCTGTGGCCGGCGGCGCACGCCGAGACCCACCTCGGCGAGGTGCGGCTGCGCGGCGAGATCGCCCGCACCGCGGCGCAGTTCCGGCTGTTCGCCGAGGTGCTCAGGGACGGCGCCCACCTCGACGCCGTCATCGACCACCCCGACCCCCACGCCACGCCTCCACGGCCGGACGTGCGCCGGGTGAACCAGCCCCTCGGCGTCGTGGGCGTCTTCTCGGCGAGCAACTTCCCGTTCGCCTTCTCCGTCGCCGGCGGCGACACGGTGTCGGCGCTCGCCGTCGGGTGCCCGGTCGTGGTGAAGGCCCACGAGGGCCACCCGGAGACCTCCGACCTGACCGCCGCCGTCGTACGGCAGGCGCTGCCGGACCCCGACCTGCTCGGGCTGGTGCACGGCTTCGAGGCGGGCGGCGCGCTGGTCCGGCACCCGCTCGTGACCGCGGTGGGCTTCACCGGGTCGATCGCGGGCGGCCGGGCCGTCCAGCGGATGATCGACGAGCGCCCGGTGCCCATCCCCTTCTACGGCGAGCTGGGCAGCGTGAACCCCGTGGTGGTGCTGCCGTCGGCCGACCCGGCCGCGGTCGCCTCCGGGTTCGCCGCCTCGCTGACGCTGGGCGTCGGCCAGTTCTGCACCAACCCCGGCCTGGTGTTCGTGCCGGAGGAGGGCGGGTTCGACCGGGCCATCGGCGCGGCCGTGGCCGCGACCGCCGGCGGCCGGATGCTCACGGCCAAGATCCGTGAGGGCTACCTTCGTGGCGTCGGACGGCTGGACGACCGCACGGGCGAGGGCGGCCTGGCCGTCCTGGCGAGCGGCACGGCGGGCGAGGAGGAGGACGCGGTGACGCCGCGGGTGTTCTCCACCGGGCTCGACGCGTTCGCCGGCGGCCTGCCCGAGCTGGGGGAGGAGTGCTTCGGCCCGGCCGCCGTCGTCGTCCGCTACCGGGACGCGGCCGGCCTGCCCGCCGTGCTCGACCGGCTGCCCGGGTCGCTGACCGCGACCGTGCACGCGTCGGACGCGGAGGAGGCCCGCGACCTGGTGCCCTCCCTGCGGCGCCTGGCCGGGCGCCTCATCTGGAACGGCTGGCCGACCGGCGTCGCCGTCTGCTGGGCCATGCACCACGGCGGCCCGTGGCCCGCCACCACCACGCCGGCCCACACCTCGGTGGGCGCCGTGTCCATCAGGCGCTGGCTCACCCCGGTCGCCTACCAGGACTGGCCGGCCGAGCTGCTCCCGCCCGAGCTGCGCGACGACAACCCCCTCGGCGTCCCCCGCCGCGTCGACGGCCGGCTCGTGCTCTGACGGCCGGGACCGTACGGCGGGCCGGCCGGGCCCGCCGTACGGCCACGGAGGGGTCAGGAGACCTTGCGGTCGATCGTGTGATCTCGATCCCGATCACATCGCCGCCCGGAGCGTCGCCGGCTGGGAAACCGGCCCACAATAGGAGGCGGACATGGGGGTCAGGGAGGTGCCACATGGCGGAACCCGTGCCGCACGTGAAGTCGGCGCTGCGTACGGTCGAACTGCTCGACTTCTTCGCGCAGTATCCGGGCCTGCACAGCCTCACCGACCTGCAGGGCAAGCTCGGCTACCCGAAGAGCAGCCTGCACGCGCTGCTGCGCACGCTGGTCGACCTCGGCTGGATCGAGACCGACGTGACGGGAACGCTCTACCGCATCGGCATGCGGGCCCTGCTCGTCGGCGCCACCTACATCGACGGCGACCCCGTTGTCCAGCTCGCCCGCGACGCCCTCGACTGGCTGGCCGAGGCCACGGGCGAGACCGTCCACCTGGCCAGGCTCGACCACTTCGACGTGGTCTACCTGGCCACCCGGGCCTCCCGCCACTACCTGCGGCCGTTCTCCCGCGTCGGGCGCCGTCTGCCCGCCAGCACCACCTCGCTCGGCAAGGCGATCCTCGCCTCCCGCGACGAGGCGGAGGTGCGCGGCATGCTCCCCGCCGACCTGCCGTCCCTGACCCGGCACACGATCGTCGACCCCGACCAGCTCCTCGCCGACCTGCGCCGGGTGCGCAAGCGCGGCTACGCCGTCGACCGCGAGGAGAACACCGAGGGCCTGCGCTGCTTCGGCGTGGCCCTGCACATCACCGACCCGCCGCGCGACGCGATCAGCTGCTCGGTGCCGATCCCTCGCCTCACGGCCGAGCGGGAGAAGGACATCGCGGCCTGCCTGCTTGAGGCCCGCGAGCGCATCGAACGGTCGGCCCTGCGGCAGCGCCGCGCCTACTGACGTCCCCCGGCGGACCCTGCCCTGGCGACGCCGAGCCGGGCCGGCCCTCCTCCACCGGTCGCGTCCTCGGCGTACGGCGTTTCTCCCGGACATCTCGGTTCCTCCGGGGTAACTTCGGCATCATGGCCACCCGTACGTCCGGACAGGGGTCCGGCAAGCGCCCCACGCCCCGCGCCGGGTCCCGTACGGCTTCCGCGAAGCGACCCGCCGCGGGCTCCCGCGGCAGGCCCGCGCCGCGATCGGCCGCCCGGCGGCCCGTCGCCACCGGACAGGACCCGATCAGCTGGGTCTTCCTCATGATCGGCAAGCTCGTCATCGGGCTGTGGCTGCTGCTCGCCCACGGCATCGGCGGGGCCGCCCGCGCGCTCGGGCAGGGGGCGCGGGACCTCGACCCGGCCCACCGCCGCGACGGGGCCGGGCTGGCCGTGCTGGCGGGGGCCGTCGTGGTGGCGGCCATCACCTGGCGGGAGACGAAGACCGGCCTCGCCCAGATCGTCGACGCCGTCGTGCGCGGCTCGGTGGGGTCGCTCACGTGGGCCGTCCCCGTGCTGCTCGCGCTGCTCGCCTGGCGGCTGCTGCGCCACCCCGAGCAGAACGCCGAGACCGGCCGGATGAGCATCGGGTGGACCGCGCTGCTGGCCGGCCTCCTCGGGGTCGTCCACGTGGCCCACGGCACGCCCTACCCGTCGGGCGGGCCGAACGACGGCATGGACAAGGTGTCGGCGGCCGGCGGCATGATCGGCTTCATCGTGTCGGCCCCGCCGTCGAGCATCCTGCCGTCGTTCATCACGATCCCGCTGCTCCTGCTGCTGTCCGGGTTCGGCCTGCTCGTGATCACCGCCACCCCGGTGCACCGCATCCCGGAGCGGCTGGCCGAGATCCAGCACATGCTCTTCCAGCGGCCGGAGGAGGAGTCGCCGGGCAGGCCCGCCGCGCCGCGGAAGCGGCAGAAGAAGCAGGCGGACGGCGGGCGCGAGGTCGGCGACAACGTCAAGCCGTACGACACCCCGGTGCTGTCGGAGAAGGACCACTCGCCGGAGATCGTCCCCGGCCTGGTGGACGACGACGAGGCCGAGCCGCCCGCGCCGGAGGCGCAGAAGACGCCGCCGCAGCCCCCGCTGCCGACCCCCGCGCCGCGCAAGGTGGAGCAGCTTGTGCTGTCCGCCCAGGAGGGCCCCTACACGGTGCCCGACCTGACGCTGCTGCGCCCCGGCAGCCAGCCCAAGCCGCAGACCAAGGCCAACACGGTCGTGGTGAACGCGCTGACCAGCGTGCTGGAGCAGTTCGGCATCGACGCCCAGGTGATCGGCTTCACCCGGGGCCCGACCGTGACGCGGTACGAGATCGAGCTGGGCCCGGCCGTCAAGGTCGAGAAGGTCACCGCGCTCACCAAGAACATCGCGTACGCCGTGAAGTCGGCCGACGTGCGGATCCTGTCGCCGATCCCCGGCAAGTCGGCGATCGGCGTCGAGATCCCCAACACGGACAAGGACCTGGTGTCGCTCGGCGACGTGCTGCGGTCCCAGGTCGCCCAGGCCGACCACCACCCGATGATCGTGGGCCTCGGCAAGGACGTCGAGGGCCGCACGATCGTGGCCAACCTGGCCAAGATGCCGCACATCCTGATCGCGGGCGCCACCGGCGCGGGCAAGTCGACCTGCATCAACGGCTTGATCTCCTCGATCCTCATGCGGGCCACGCCCGACGAGGTGCGCATGGTGCTGGTCGACCCCAAGCGGGTCGAGCTCACCACGTACGAGGGCATCCCCCACCTGATCACGCCGATCATCACCAACCCGAAGAAGGCCGCGGAGGCCCTCGAATGGGTCGTGGGGGAGATGGACCGCCGGTACGACGACCTGGCGGCCAGCGGCTTCCGGCACGTCGACGACTTCAATAAGGCCGTGCGGGCGGGCAAGCTCGTGCCCCCGCCCGGGAGTGAGCGGGTCTACCAGCCGTACCCGTACCTGCTGGTGATCGTCGACGAGCTGGCCGACCTGATGATGGTCGCCCCCCGGGACGTCGAGGACTCGATCGTCCGCATCACCCAGCTCGCCCGCGCCGCCGGCATCCACCTCGTCATCGCCACCCAGCGGCCGTCGGTCGACGTGGTCACCGGCCTCATCAAGGCCAACGTGCCGTCACGGCTGGCGTTCGCGACCTCCTCGCTCGCCGACTCGCGGGTCATCCTCGACCAGCCGGGCGCGGAGAAGCTGGTCGGGCAGGGCGACTCGCTGTTCCTGCCGATGGGCGCCAGCAAGCCGATGCGCCTGCAGAACGCGTTCATCTCCGAGAAGGAGATCGCCGACGTCGTCGCCCACTGCAAGGCGCAGATGCAGGCCGAGTACCGCGACGACGTGGCCGCGCCGGCCGCGGCGAAGCGGGAGATCGACGAGGAGATCGGCGACGACCTCGACCTGCTGGTGCAGGCGGCCGAGCTGATCGTGTCGACCCAGTTCGGCTCGACCTCGATGCTCCAGCGCAAGCTCCGGGTGGGCTTCGCGAAGGCCGGGCGGCTGATGGACCTGCTCGAGAGCCGCAACGTGGTCGGCCCGAGCGAGGGCTCCAAGGCCCGTGAGGTGCTGGTGAAGCCCGACGAACTGCCTGGCCTGCTCGCCGACCTGCGCGGCGGCGAGTAGCGCCGCCCGCGACCGAGGCGGCCCACCGTCAAGGCTGGTGCCGGCGCGGTCCGGGCGGATGTCGGCGCGGTCAGGGGGTCGCGTCGCGGCGGGCGGTCGTCCGGTGGGCGGCGGTGGCCAGCAGCAGCGCGGCGTGCGCGTCGGGGTCGGTCACCGGGTAGCCCAGCAGCGCCTCGATGCGCTGCAGCCGCTGGTAGAACGTCTGCCGCCCGAGGTGCAGCACGGCCGAGGCCCGCGTCGCGCTGCACCCGTGCAGCAGGAACACCTCCAGCGTGCCCACGAGGTCGGTGCGGTGGGCGGCGTCCCAGTCCAGCAGCGGGCCGAGCGTGCGGCGGGCCACCTCCGCGGCGTGCCGCGCGTCGCCATGCCGGGTGAGCTCCAGCTCCAGCGCGAGCGCGCGGGCCGTGACGAGGCTCCTGCCGCGCCGCAGCCCGAGGGCGGCCCGGGCGTCGCGCAGCGAGCCGCCCAGCTCGCCGAGGTCCGCGGTGGGGTGGCCCACGGCGACCCGGAGCTCCGGCGCGCCCAGCCGCTTCAGCCCCTCCTCCAGCGCCTGCGCGGCCGCCCCGACCGCGTCCGCGACGGCCCTCGGCACGGCCAGCGCGCCCAGCACGAGCCGGGCGACCCGGCCGCGCAGGGCCGTCGTGTGCAGGATGTGCGCCGCCCGGTCGATCACGGCCACGGCCGCGGCCGTCTCCACCGCGTCCACCGCGACCCCCACCAGCATGTGGCCGGGGCCGGGGTGGAAGCCCGCGATGACGGCCCGTACGGCGGGGTCGGCCTCGGCCGTGCCCTCGATCAGGTCGCGCAGCAGCGCGGAGGCCTGGCGGTCGCGCTCGCTCGGCGGGCTGCCGGTGCGGAGCATGGCCAGCGCGAGCGCCACGGCCGTGCGCTCCAGCGCGATGGCGAGCTCGTCGGCCCGCAGCGCGGACCCGGGTCCGGCGACGAGCCGTCCCCACGGCTGCCCGTGCAGGGTGACCGGGGACGCGCAGACGGCGTGCTCGGCCGCCCGCCAGGCGTCCCGGTCGCCGGCCACCCCGTGCGCCGCGACCAGCGCGCCGCCGGCCGACAGCAGCACGAGCGGCGCGCCGATCACCTCCATGCCCGTCGCCAGCACGCCCGCCACGCCGGCTCCGGCGATCAGCGCCTCGTTCAGGGCCCGGGTGGCCGAGTCGCCGAGCCGCAGCTGCCTGCCGGCGTAGTCGACGATCAGCGTGTTGACGTGCTCGGTGATCCGGATGAACGGCACCACCGCGTGCAGGGCGACGAACGGCAGGTCCTGGCGGCGGGCCTCCTCGACCAGCTCGCGCGGCGTCTCGGGGAACGTGCGGCCGAGCTCCAGGGCCACCCCCGCGACGCCGCGGGCGGCGATCTCCCGCAGGTAGTGGCGGCGGGCCCCCGCGTCGGTGCCGGCCAGCCCGAGGCCGGTCGTGAGGAGGAGCTCCCCGCCCGTGAGCAGCGGGCCGATCTCGTAGATCTCGCTGGAGTGGACCCAGCGCACCACCCGGTCCAGCGCCCCCTCGCCGGCGAGCACCTCCGGCCGGGCCTCCCGCAGCACGTCGAAGGAGAGCAGCTCGCGCAGCGTCAGAGGCATGGGTCCACCCCTATACGGATCGTCCGTTCAGGGTGGCCATAGTACGGACGATCTGTCCGTTCCCGAAGCCCCCGTGCGGGGGGATAGTGAGCGCATGACCAGCAACGTTGTGAGCCCGGCCGCGATGCTCGCCGTCGCGCTGGACGAGGCCGGGAAGGGGTACGCCGAGGGCGGCATCCCGATCGGCGCGGCGCTGTTCGGACCGGACGGCCGCCTGCTCGGCCGCGGCCGCAACCGCCGGGTGCAGGACGGCGACCCGTCGCTGCACGCCGAGACCGCCGCCTTCCGCGACGCGGGCCGCCGGCCCGGCTACCGCGGGACCACGATGGTGACGACGCTGTCGCCCTGCTGGTACTGCAGCGGCCTGGTCCGCCAGTTCGGCATCTCCCGGCTCATCGTCGGCGAGTGCCGGACGTTCATGGGACGGCACGAGTGGCTCGCCGAGGCCGGCGTCGACGTGCTGGTCCTCGACTCGCCCGAGTGCGCCGCGCTCATGACCGCGTTCATCGCGGCCGAACCCGCCCTGTGGAACGAGGACATTGGAGATGAGGCATGAGAACGGTTCCCGTCGTCGACCTCGGCCCGTGGTTCCACGGCGGCCCTGAGGGCCGCGCGGGGGTGGCGGAGCGGGTCGACGAGGCGCTGCGTGAGATCGGCTTCCTGCTGGTGACAGGTCACGGGGTCCCGCCGGAGCTGGGCGACCGGGTGCGCGCCGCGGCCAGGCGCTTCTTCGCGCTGCCGCACGAGGTGAAGGACCGGTACGCCGTCACGGTCGGGGAGCGGGGGTGGCTGCCGCCCGGCGTGGAGGCCAACGGCTACGCCGAGGGCACGCCGACCCCGCCCGACCTCAAGGAGACGTTCGCCGTCGGGGCCGACCAGCCGATCGGCCGTCCGGAGATCGACGCCGAGTGGTTCCTGGAGAACGTGTGGCCGGCGGAGGTCCCCGAGATGGAGCCGCTGCTGACCGAGTACCTCGCCCGGATGCGCGCGCTCGCCGACGAGCTGCTCGTGCTGTGCGCGACCGCGCTCGGGGTCTCGCCCGGCTTCTTCACGTCGCAGGCCGACCACCCGTCGTACACGATGAACATCAACCGCTACCCGCCGTTGTCGCAGGTGGGCCCGCCGGAGCCGGGGCAGTTCAGGATCGGCCCGCACACCGACTTCGGCACGGTCACGATCCTCGACCGGCAGCCGGGCGTCGGCGGCCTCCAGGTCTACACGCCGGACGGCGAGTGGATCGACGCGCCCTTCGTGCCCGGCTCCTTCACGATCAACATCGGCGACCTGCTGGCGCGGTGGACCGGCGACCGCTGGCGGTCGAACCGGCACCGGGTGCTCCCGCCGGACGCGTCGGCCCCGGACGAGGAGCTCGTCTCGCTCATCTACTTCTACGAGTGCAACCCGCTGGCCGAGGTCGTCTCCCTCGGCCCTCCGATCGGGCGGGTCTCCCACGAGCCCGTCCTCGCGTCCGACTACCTCCTCGAGAAGCTGAAGGCGATCACCATATGACCGTTCTGGAACCCCCCGCCGTCGCCGTACGCGAAGGAAGCTACGGCGACAAGGTCGCCGCGATCGAGCCGGGCGGCGTCGAGTTCATCCCGTTGTCCGAGCGCCACGGCAGGCCGCGCCAGCTGTTCTGGACCTGGATGTCGCCGAACATGGAGTTCGCCACGATCTTCCTCGGCGTGCTCGCCGTGGCGGCGTTCGGGCTCGGCTTCTGGGCGGCCGTGCTCGCGGTCGTCGTGGGGACCGGGCTCGGGGCGGCGGCGCACGGCGTGCTGTCGGCCCGGGGCCCGTCGGCCGGGCTGCCGCAGATGGTCCTCGGGCGGCTGCCGTTCGGGTACCGCGGGAACATCCTGCCCTCCGCGGTCAACTCGGTCGCGGCCGGGATCGGCTGGTTCGCGGTCAACAGCGTCAGCGGCGCGCTCGCGCTCAACACGCTGACCGGCCTGCCCGCGTGGGCCTGCCTGCTGATCGTGGTCGCGGTGATGGTCGCGCTCGGCTTCTTCGGGCACAACCTCGTGCAGGCCTTCGAGCGGTACGCCTTCCCGGTGCTGGCCGTGATCTTCGCGGTGGCGTCGGTGATCATTCTGTCCAAGGCGCACCCCGGCCACGCGGGCTCCGGGGGAGGCCTCGGTGGCTTCCTGCTGACGGTCGGGGCCACGTTCGGGTACGCCGCGGGCTGGAACCCCTACGCCGCCGACTACACCCGGTACCTTCCGGCCGGCGCGAGCAGGCGGGCCACCGGCCTGGCCGCCGGGCTCGGGGTCTTCGTCTCCTGCGTGATCCTGGAGATCGTCGGGGCGGCCTCGGTCACGATCGGCGGCGGCGACGCCCTCGGGCAGCCGACCTCGGCGTTCACCGGCCACCTGCCGACGGTGGTCGCCGACCTCACGCTGCTGGCGATCGCGCTCGGCGCGATCTCGGCCAACGCGCTCAACGTCTACTCGGGCGCGATGTCGCTGCTCGCGCTCGGCGTACGGCTGCCGCTGACGATGCGCCGGGCGATCGTGGCGCTCGCGTGCGGCGTGGCCGGCTTCCTCGTGGCGCTGTCGGGGCTCGACGACGCCGGGCACAAGTACGAGGCGTTCCTGCTGGTCATCGCGTACTGGATCGGGCCCTGGCTGGGAGTGGTGCTGACCGACATGGTCCTGCGGCGCGGCCGGGACATCCGTGATGACGAGCCGCTCATGTTCGACCGCGGGCACGCCAACTGGGCCGGGCCCGTCGCGATGGTCGTCGGCGTCGTGCTGTCGGTCTGGCTGTTCTCCAACCAGGAGCAGTACGTCGGCCTCGTGCCCAAGCGGGTGCCGGCGGTCGGCGACATCGCGTTCGAGGTGGGCTTCCTCATCTCGGCGGCCGTCTACCTCGCGCTCAAGCCGCTGCGGCGCTGACTTCCACCCCCCCGATGTCGCTCTCGGTATACCCCCCGGGTACCGTTCGTAGTCGGTTACTGCTTGAATGTGACTAACTACGCATTGTGGGGCGAGCGGAAGCTCGGACAGGGGGGCGTGACCAATGAGCGTTGGCGCTGCTTTGGCGGAGGCGCGACAGCGGGCTGAGCTGACCGTGGGTCAGCTCAGCTCCCGCACCTTCATCCGTGAGACGATCATCGAGGGGATCGAGCGGGACGACTTCTCCGCGTGCGGGGGCGACTTCTACACGCGCGGCCACATCCGTGCCATCGCCTCCACGCTGGGGCTCGACCCCGACGCCCTCGTGCGGGAGTACGAGCAGGAGCACGGCGGCTCCCGGCCGAACATCCGGGCGTCGACGTTGTTCAAGGTGGACAACCTGCTGCACCAGCGGAGCCACCGCATGCCCAACTGGACGATGCTGGCGGCCGTGGCCGTCGCGTTGATCGTCGTGGTGGTCCTGGTCCGGCTGCTGTCGGGCTCGGGGGAGAAGGCGGGCCAGACGGCCGTCGAGCTCCCGGTGGTGCACCCCAACGCGGGCGCCCACCACGCACGGGCGCAGGAG
Source organism: Microbispora corallina (assembly GCF_016863035.1). Lineage (GTDB taxonomy): Bacteria > Actinomycetota > Actinomycetes > Streptosporangiales > Streptosporangiaceae > Microbispora > Microbispora corallina. Next base: position 290,534 of record NZ_BOOC01000002.1, on the reverse strand, counting down.
CCGGCCGCCGCCCGGGTCCCGAACGGGACCGTGGTCCTCAAGGTCTACGCGCGCAAGCCGTCCTGGATCACGGTGAAGGACGCCAAGGGCCACGCGATGTTCCAGGGGACGCTGCCCGAGGGGGCCGCCTCCACGTGGACCGGCAAGGACAAGCTGAAGGTCGTGATCGGGGACGCGGGGGCCGTGCGTCTCGAGGTGAACGGCAAGGACCTGGGCACCCCGGGCAAGGACGGCCAGACGGTCCGGCGGACGTTCGCGGCGGGCGGCCCGGGTCCCCGCTGACCGCCGACTGCCGATACCGTAGTCAGCATCATGTCTTCTCGCCGAACCGTATCGCTGATCACGCTGGGCTGCGCCCGCAACGAGGTCGACTCGGAGGAGCTGGCCGCGCGGCTCGAGGCCGCCGGCTGGCGGATGGGCGACGACGACCCCGACGTCGTCGTCGTCAACACGTGCGGCTTCATCGACTCGGCGAAGAAGGACTCCATCGACACGCTGCTCGCGGCGGCCGACTCCGGCGCCAAGGTCGTGGCGGCGGGCTGCATGGCCGAGCGGTACGGCGATCAGCTCGCCGGCGCGCTGCCCGAGGCCGCCGTGATCTCCTTCGACGACTACACGGAGATCGGGGCGCGGCTCGACGACGTGCTCGCCGGCCGGCCGCTCGTGCCGCACTCGCCGCGCGACCGGCGCACGCTGCTGCCGATCAGCCCGGTGGAGCGCTCCGCGGCGCACGCGCACATCCCCGGGCACGGCGCCGGCGCCGACGACGCCCTGCCGGAGGGCGTGGCGCCGGCGAGCGGCCCCCGGACCCTGCGCAAGCGGCTGAGCGGGGGCCCGGTGGCCTCGCTCAAGCTCGCGTCCGGGTGCGACCGCCGCTGCACGTTCTGCGCGATCCCCGCCTTCCGCGGGTCGTACGTCTCGCGCCACCCGGACGACCTGGTGGCCGAGGCCCGCTGGCTGGCGGAGCAGGGGGTCAGGGAGCTCGTCCTCGTCAGCGAGAACTCCACGTCGTACGGCAAGGACATGGGCGACCTGCGGGCGCTGGAGAAGCTCCTGCCGAGGCTCGCCGGGGTCGACGGGGTCGAGCGGGTGCGGGTCAGCTACCTGCAGCCGGCCGAGCTGCGTCCCGGCCTGCTCGACGTGATCGCCGCGACCGAGGGCGTCGCGCCGTACTTCGACCTGTCCTTCCAGCACGCCAGCGGTCCGGTGCTGCGGCGGATGCGGCGCTTCGGCGACCCGGTCCGCTTCCTCGACCTGCTGGCCCGCATCCGGGAGCGCGCTCCCGAGGCGGGCGTCCGGTCCAACTTCATCGTCGGCTTCCCCGGGGAGACCCACGGGCAGTTCGAGGAGCTCGTCGGCTTCCTCGAGGAGGCCAGGCTCGACGTCGTGGGCGTCTTCGGCTACTCCGACGAGGAGGGCACCGAGGCCTACGATTTCGACGGCAAGCTCGACCAGGACACGATCGACGAGCGGGTGGCCGCGCTGACCGAGCTGGCCGAGGAGCTGACCGCCCAGCGCGCCGAGGAGCGCATCGGCGACGACCTGGAGGTCCTCATCGAGGAGGACCTCGGGGACGGCGGCTACGAGGGCCGCGCCGCCCACCAGGGCCCCGAGGTGGACGGCGCCGTCACCGTCCAGGGCATCGGCCTGGTGCCCGGCCAGATCGTCCAGGCGGTCGCCGTCGACTCCGAGGGGGTCGACCTGATCGCCCGGATCAAGGCAGGCACATGACGGAGCGCAGCGAACCGCCGCTGGAGGCGGCGGGCCCGCCCGGGGCCGTGCCGGGGCCGCCGGCCCCGCAGGTCGCGGCCGTGCCCGCGCCGTCTCCGGCCGGATCCGCTGCGTCCGAGCCTGCGGGCGGTCCCGCCCCCGCCGAGGCCGCGCGCGCGCCGTCGGCGGTGAGCACGTGGAACATCGCGAACGCGCTGACGATCGCCCGGCTGGTCATCGTCCCGGTCTTCGCCGTCTTCCTCTTCCTGGAGGGCACGGGCTGGCGGTACGCCGCCCTCGGCGTCTTCCTGCTGGCCTCGCTGACCGACCAGCTCGACGGCTGGCTGGCCCGCAAGTACGGCCTGATCACCGACTTCGGCAAGATCGCCGACCCGATCGCGGACAAGGCCCTGATCGGCGCGGCCCTGGTCTGCCTGTCATACCTGGGCGACATCCCGTGGTGGGTGACCGTGGTCATCATCGCCAGGGAGGCCGGGGTGACGCTGCTGCGCTTCTTGGTGATCAGGCACGGGGTCATCCCGGCGAGCTACGGCGGGAAGGTCAAGACGGTCCTGCAGATCGTGGCCATCGCGCTGTACATCGTGCCGGGCGTCCCCGGGCTCGTCCGGTGGGTGCCGCTCGGCGCCGCGCTGGTGGTCACGGTCGGCACCGGCCTCGACTACGTGGTCAGGGCGGTCCGGCTGCGGCAGGTGGCGAAGAGGGCGCGAGCCGCATGATGGGCGAGGCGGCCCAGGTCCTGTCGCTGCTCGTCCGCCGGGGCGCGACGGTGTCGGTGGCCGAGTCGCTCACCGGCGGCCTGATCGGCGCGACCATGACGGGCCCGATGGGGGCCTCCGCCGCCTTCCGGGGCGGCGTGATCGCCTACGCCACCGACCTCAAGGCGAGCCTGCTCGACGTGCCGTCCGACCTGCTCGACCGGGAGGGCGCCGTCCACCCGGAGGTCGCGGCGGCGATGGCGCGCGGGGTGCGGGCCCTCACCAAGTCGGACTACGGGCTGGCCGTGACCGGCGTGGCGGGTCCCGACCCGCAGGACGGCCGGCCGGTCGGGACGGTCCACGTGGCCCTGTGCGGCCCGGAGGAGCGGCTCTGGCGCCGCGACCTCCTGCTTACCGGGGACCGTGACGGGATCCGTCTGGCGACCTGTCAGGAGGCTTTGGGCCTGCTGAGAGGTGTGCTGGAGGCAAATTTGGGGGAACATTCCGGGTGATTACCGCGTTACGTCCCCAGCGAACATGCTCGCCACGGTCTGCCGCGGTGTCGCCCTCTACAGGTACGGTGGAGCTGTGAGTGAGGTCCGTGAGCCATTGGCGAGGAGCAAGTCAGGCGCACGCCCGGCGAAGGGGCCGAGCGAATCAATGATGACGGCGAGGAGTATGTACGAAGGGCGTTCGAAGAAGGGGCGACATGAGCCCACCGCGCGAGGCGTCGTAAAGGCGCCCCCCCTGGGGAGGGAGCGACACATGATCCTGCTGCGTCAGCTGCTCGGTGACGTGCTGCGGCGGCTGAGGGTGCGGCAGAATCGCACCCTTCGCGAGGTTTCCACGTTGGCGCGTGTCTCACTCGGTTACCTGTCCGAGGTCGAGCGCGGCCAGAAGGAAGCGTCCTCGGAGTTGCTCGCCTCGATATGCGGCGCGCTCGGCGTGCCGTTGTCTCAGGTGCTGCGCGAGGTCTCCGACCAGTTCGCGCTCGCCGAACTGCAGGCCGCCCCCGTTCTGGCAGAGGTGCCGGAGCACGAGCGCCTGGGCATCCCGGAGACCGTCCCCGGCGGCATCACCGGTCCCGAGTTCGACGGTTTCCCCGAGGTCAAGGACATGGTCGCCGCCTAGTCCGCCTGGCAGGCGCGGCACCAGTAGATCAGCCGTTCGTACGGCTGTGCCCCGATATCCCCACTACTGATCTCAGACCCGCAACGACGGCAGGGGCGGTGTGCCCTGCCGTACACCAGTAGTGAGCGCCCGGGCCGGGCATCGCCCGTCGTGACCGGCAGCGGTGCGTCCTTGCTCGCCTCCATCAGCTCGTGGGCGAGCCCGGCCAGCGCCTCCAGCTCGTCCGGCGTGATCGACCCCACGGTGCGCCAGGGCGACAGCCGCGCGGCCCACAACGTCTCGGCGCGCCAGATCGTGCCGATCCCCGCCAGATCCCGCTGGTCCAGCAGGGCCTCGCCGATCGTGCGGCCCGGGTCCCTCCGCAGGTTCCGCGCGGCCAGCGCCGCGTCCCAGTCCGGGCCCAGCAGGTCGGGCCCGAGGTGGCCGACCACCCGGTCCTCCCTGTCGGTTGGCACGAGGTCCACCATTCCCAGCTTGATCCCCACGGCCTGCCAGCGCGCGTTGGCCAGGATGAGCCGCACGACGTCGCCGCCAGGCACGCCGGAGCGGCCCCGCCCGCCCGGCCGGCCGTAGGCCTGCCCGGCCTGCCCCGCGGGGCTCACCCGCCATGTCCCGTCCATCCGCAGGTGCGTGTGGACCGTCAGGCCGCCCTCGACGCGGGTCAGCAGGTGCTTGCCCCGGGAGATCGTGGTCAGCACCGTCCGCCCGCGCAGGTCGGCCGTGGCGTAGCGGGGCACCCGGAAGTCGCTGCGGGTCAGCATCCGGCCGTCGAGGGCCTCCCGTAGCCGCTTCGCCGTCCGGTAGACGGCGTCACCCTCGGGCACGGCCGGCTCAGACCGGCATGTGGGAGTCCCACGCCGAGGGGTCGGAGGCCAGCTCGGTCACCCTCGCCGGGAGCTCGCCCTTGGCGATCTGCTCCAGGTTGACCTCCTCCAGGATGGCCCGCTCGCTGGCCCGCAGCGCGATCCACACCTGCTGGAGGGCCTGCGCGGCGCCCAGGTAGCCGACGTGCTCGGGGCGCTCGCCCCGGACGTTGGCCAGCGGGCCGTCCACGGCCCTGATCACGTCGGCCAGCGAGATCTGGCTGGCCGGGCGGGCCAGGACGTAGCCGCCCTCGGGACCCCGCTGGCCGCGCACCAGGCCGGCGCGCCGCATCTGCAGGAGGATGTTCTCCAGGTATTTGGGGGGCATCTCCTGCCCCTTGGCCAGCTCGCCCACCGTGGTGGGTCCCTCGCCGGCCGCGGCGAGCTCGGCGGCGGCACGGAGGGCGTAGTCGACGCGGGCAGAAAGTCGCATGTAGTCGATTATCCCGCCTGGTTGGCATTGGTATGACGCCAACCTGTCAACTCGCCCCGCTCGCGGGTGAGGCGTCGCGTCGTCCGACAATGCGGTATGGGGGACATCGGGAACGACGGCGGCAGGCGGTGGCTGTTCGCCGACCAGCTCGGCGGACACTTCCTCGACGCGCCCGGCCAGCCGGTGCTGCTGGTCGAGGCCACCTCGGTGCTGCGGAGGCGGCGCTTCCACAGGCAGAAGGCCCACCTCGTGCTGTCCGCGCTGCGGCACCGGGCGGCCGAGCTGGGCGACCGGGCGATCTTCGCGCGGGTGCGGACCTACCGGGAGGGGCTGGCCCTGGCCCCGGGCCCGGTGACCGTGTGCCGGCCGACCAGCCACGCGGCGGCCGCCTTCGTCGCGGGGCTGCCCGGGGTGACCGTGCTCCCGCCCCGGGGGTTCGCCAGCACCGAGGAGGAGTTCGCGGCGTGGGCAGCCGGGCGCGGCCGTCGCCGGCTGCTGATGGAGGACTTCTACCGCGACGCCCGGCGGCGGCTCGACGTGCTCATGGACGGTGACGAGCCGGCGGGCGGGCGGTGGAACTTCGACCGCGAGAACCGGCGGCCGGCGCCGCGTGAGGCCGGTCTCGGCCTGCCGCCGCCCTGGCGGCCCGAGGAGGACGAGATCGACGAGGGGGTCCGCCGGGACCTCGACCGGTGGGAGCGCGCGGGCGAGATGGCGTTCGCCGGACGGGACGCCCCGCGGGCCCACCCCGCGACCCGGGACGAGGCGGTGGCGGCCCTGCGGGACTTCGTACGGCACCGGCTGCCGTTCTTCGGGCCCCACCAGGACGCCATGCTCGCGGCCGACCCCGTCATGGCGCACAGCACGCTGTCGCCCGCTCTCAACCTCGGGCTGCTCGACCCCATGGAGTGCGTACGGGCGGCCGAGGCGGCTTACCGGGACGGACGGGCGCCGCTGGCGAGCGTGGAGGGGTACGTCCGGCAGCTGATCGGCTGGCGCGACTACATGTGGCATCTCTACTGGCACTTCGGCCCGGACTACCGGCGCTCGAACGCGCTCGGGGCCCGCACCCCGCTGCCGCGCTGGTTCGACGACCTGGACGCGGACGCCGTGGGGGCCCGCTGCCTGTCGTGGGCGCTCGCGCAGGTCCGCGACCACGGCTTCACCCACCACATCGTCCGGCTGATGGTGCTCGGCAACTACGCCCTCCAGCGGGGGTTCGACCCCGAGGCGCTGGCCGGCTGGTTCCACCGGTCGTTCGTGGACGGGTACGACTGGGTGATGATCCCCAACGTCGTCGGGATGTCCCAGCACGCCGACGGGGGGCGCCTCGCGACCAAGCCCTATGCCGCGGGCGGGGCGTACATCGACCGCATGAGCGACTTCTGCGGCGGCTGCCGCTACCGCCCCGACCGGAGAACCGGCGACGACGCCTGCCCCTTCACCGCGGGCTACTGGGCGTTCGTGGCCCGCAACGAGGAACTGTTGCTGGCCAACCCGCGCACCGCGCGGGCCGCCAGGGGCATGCGCCGGCTCGCGGACATCGACGAGGTCCGCGCGCGCGAGGCTCGGCGCGGCGACGCGCCTCCCTGACGCACCCGGAGCCGGCGGCGCTCACGCGACGCGCAGGCGCACCACCAGTGGCAGGTGGTCGGAATACGGCACGCGGGGGGCGTCGGCCGACACCGCGGTCAGCCCCGGGCTGATCAGCACGTGGTCGATCCGCCTCACCGGACGGTCGGCCGGGGAGGTCGGGGGGTCGCCGAGCGCGCGCAGCGGATCGGTCAGCCCGGCCGCCTCCAGCACCCGCATCGCCGGCTCGTCCGGCGTCGTGTTGAGGTCGCCCGCCAGGACCACGGGGATCGGGTCGCCCACCCCGACCTCGGACGGCGGTGCGCCGGCCCGCAGCCGGCGGACGATCGCCGCGACCTCGGGCGCCTGCCCCGGGGGCGACTGGAGGTGGGTGTTCACGATGCCCACCCGGCGGCCGCCCACGTCGAGCACGATCGACTGGGCCTGGGCGCCGGTCGGGTACCCGTGCCGCCCCAGGCGCGCCGACTCCACCCGCGCGACGGGCAGATCGGTGAGCACGGCGTCGCCCCACAACCGGTCGGCCGCCCAGGCGAAGTGGTAGCCCATGCCGAGGCCCCGGGCGATCCTGGCCAGGTCGTCGTGGCCGCCGTTGAGCAGCCAGCCGCGGTCGACCTCGCTCAGCAGCACCACGTCGGGGTGCCGCGTGCGGGCCCAGGCGGCGATCCGGTCGAGGTCGAGGCGCCCGCCGAGCCCGTACCCCATCCGGATGTTGTACGCGATCAGCGTGAACTCCGGCCCGGGGACCGGCCGCTCGGCCGGGAGCGGCTGCCAGGTGAGCAGGCCCGTGAGGAGGGCGGCCGCCAGGGTGGCCCGCTTCCACCGGCGGGGCGCCGCCCGCAGGGGGCCGGCGCCGCGCCACCGTCCCCGGGACCCTCCCGCCCAGGCGGCCCCGGCGACGAGCACGGCGACGGCCACCGGCACCAGGCCGTTGGGGAAGCCGAGGTCGGCGTCGTAGGCCGCGTAGTAGAGGAACACCGCCACCAGGAACACCAGCATCCCGGCGAGGACGGCGCCGCCCGCCCGTGAGGTCCGGCGCGGACCGTCCGCCTCCCCGTGGGGCAGCCCCGCGAGGCCGGCGCAGGCGCCGAGGGCGACCGTCGCGACGAGGACCGGCAGGACGGGGAACGAGCCCGCCTGCTCGATCGCGATCCCGAGCACGAGGAAGATCCCCGCCATCGGTCCCCAGACAACGGTCCACGCGCACAGGGCCGCCCCGATCATCGCGGCCACCCGTACGGCGACGCCGAGGGCGGCGAGCGGCGCCGCGATCTGGTGGTCCTCCACGGACAGCAGCCCGGCCTGGCCGAAGTACATCCCCGTCAGCAGCAGCATCGGGCCGAACAGGAACCAGACGGCCGCGGGAGCGGGATCGGCCGGCGCCTGCGAGAGCCGTACGGACCACAGGAAGGCGGCGCAGAGGGCGAGGACGGCGAGCCAGGGGAGCGGGCCGTCCCGCCACGCGAGGTCCATCTGGCCGAGCGCGAAGTGGACGGCGACCGAGGCCGCCAGGCCACCCGTCAGCCCGGCGGGCACCCAGGCCGCGGCCGTCGTCCGGGCCGCGCCGTACAGGAACACCAGGCCGGCCGTGACGCCCGCGGCGGCGACGAGGAGCTGCGGGGTGCCGCCGTCGGTCGCCTGCAGGGCGATCCGCGCGGCCGCCAGCAGTGTCGCGCCGGCGACCCGGAGGAGGCGCGGCGGCACGACGCGCGACAGCGGGACCGCCGCGAACGGCAGCGCGAACCACAGCGCGGCGAACAGGCCCATGCGCTCGGGAGGGGTCTCGCCCGCCCGGCCGTACAGGGTGATGAGTGACGGCAGGAACACGCGTAATGTGTCGAACAGGAGCAGCACGCCGCCGGCGAGCGCGACGAGCGGCCACGGCGCGGGGGCGTCCGCGGGCGGGCCGGGGCGGGAGCCGGGGCGGGGCTCGGCGGTCGTGCCGGTCATGGGCGCTCCTCACAGGCGACATGAGTGATCCTCACGTCCCGTGGGAGCGGTATCAAGAGGGCGGCCCGGACCGGTCCGCGCCCTTGTGGGCTCGCTAAACTTGCTGGAAACTTTGTTGACGATTCGCGGGAGCGATCGTGTCACCGCGACGGGGGCGACCATAGAAAGCAGGAGCATGGAGCGACGCCCTGGCGTGCCCAGGCTGCTCCGGGAGATCAATGACCGGGCCGCCCTGGAGCTGCTGCTCGCCTCGGGGCCCCTGACGCGCGGCCAGATCGGCGAGATGACCGGCCTGTCCAAGGTCACCGCGTCCCAGACGCTGGCCCGCCTCGAGGAGCGCGGGCTGGTCGAGGTCGTGGGGGAGCAGGCGGGCAACCGCGGCCCCAACGCCGCCCTGTACGGCGTGATCGCCTCGTGCGCGTACGTCGCGGGGCTCGACGTCGGGCCCGACTCGGTGACGGCCGCGATCGCGGACATCAACGGCGACATCGTCGGCGAGGCGACGGCCTCGCCGAACGGCCACGACGACCCGGTCTCGATCGTCCACAACGCCGTGATGCGGGCCTGCCGGTCCGGGAAGGTGGCGCTGTCGCGGCTGCGCGGCGTCGTGATCGGCACGCCGGGCGTCGTCGACCCGCGCACGGGCGACGTGCGGTTCTCGTTCGACCTGCCCCACTGGCACGAGGGCATCCACGAGGCGCTGGCCCGCGACCTGCGCCGCGACGTCACGATCGAGAACGACGTGAACCTCGCGGCCATCGCGGAGCGGGCGAAGGGGGCGGCCCAGGGGGTGGACGACTTCGTCCTGGTCTGGGTGGGCCGCGGCCTCGGCCTCGCCGTCGTCCTCGGCGGGCGGCTGCACCGAGGCAGGTCGGGGAGCGCGGGCGAGATCGGCTACCTGCCCGTGCCCGGCGTCCCTCTCGCCGAGGACGTCAAGGCCACGCCCGGCCGCCTGCCGTCCCTGGCCGGCGGCCTCCAGTCGCTCGTCAGCTCGGAGGCGGTGACGGAATTGGCCCGCGAGTACGGCTTCAGCGCGGACGGCGCGGCCGGCTGCGTCACGGCCGCCGTGGCGGCCGGCGACGCCGGCGACCGCCTGCTCGACGAGATCGCCTCCCGGCTCGCGCTCGGCGTGGCCTCGGTGTGCGTGGTGCTCGACCCGGGCCTGGTGGTGCTGGCCGGCGAGGTGGGCCAGGCGGGCGGCGCCGCGCTGACCTCCCGCGTGGAGGAGGCGGTGGCCCGAATCTGCCCGATACGCCCCGAGGTGGTGGTCACCGGCGTCGAGGGCAACGCGGTGCTGCGCGGCGCGGTCCTCGCCGCGCTGGACCAGGCCCGCGAGGAGATCTTCGCCTCCTGACGCGCGTACGGCCCGGGACGCCTGTCCCGGGCCGTGGTCACGTGGCCGTTCAGGCCGTCAGCAACTCGACGGCGGCCTGCGTGTTCGCCCGGGCCGCGCCGTACGTCGCAATGTAGGCGCCGGCCGCGGGACGCCAGATCGGCAGGCCCATCTCCACGACGACCGCGTCGGGGCGTCCGGCGACCAGCGCGGACACGAGCGCCCTGGTGCGCGGGTGGCGGTGGGCGTCCTTCACCACGACGATCAGCGAGCGGCCCCCGGCCCGGCCGAGCAGCGCGGCCGTGTCCGCCTCGTCCGGCTTCACGCGGACCACCTCCGCGTCCGGCAGCCAGGGGGACACGCCCCACGGCACGTCGCCGACGGCGATGGTCGGCGGAGTGTCGACCTCCACCACGAACGGCTCCACCAGCGGCGCGGCCGACCCGGTCAGGGACACGGCGCGGCGGGCGGCGTCCAGGCCGACGACCGTGCTCTCGCCGGCGTCCCGGTGCGGGGCGGCGAACCAGTCACGTAGCCGGTCGGTCCGCTCGTTCGCCTCCTCCAGCCGCTCAAGGGGCAGCCGCCCGTCGGCGACCGCGTCCACGATCGCGGCCAGCAGCAGCGTGATCTCCTCGGGTGTCGGCAGCGGGCCCAGGCACAGCAGATCGGCGCCCGCCGCCAGGGACATGACCGCCCCGCCGCCGAGGCCGACGCCGCGGGAGATCGCGTGCATGTCGAGCGCGTCGGTGATCACCACGCCGTCGTAGCCCATCTCCCGGCGCAGCAGGGCCGTGAGCGTCTCGGCGCTGAGCGTGGCGGGCAGGCCTCCCGTCAGGCCGGGCACCGCCACGTGCGCAGTCATGATCGACTTCGTGCCCGCCTCGATCGCGGCCCGGAAGGGCACCAGCTCGCGCTCACGCAGCAGGTCGAGGGAGGCGTCCACCAGGGGGATCTCCAGGTGGGAGTCCTGCCGGGTGGCGCCGTGGCCGGGGAAGTGCTTGACGCAGGCGGCGATCCCGAGGGCCTGCAGCCCTCGTACGGCGGCGACCGTGTGGCGCGCCACGAGCTCCGGCGACGAGCCGAAGGACCGCGTGCCGATGATCGGGTTGTCGTCGACGGTGTTGACGTCGGCCACCGGGCCCATGTCGAGGTTCACCCCGCAGTGGGCGAGGCCGGCGGCCATCGAGCGGTAGACCCGCTCGGTGAGCTCCACATCGTCGACGGCGCCGAGGGCGGCGTTGCCCGGGTAGGGGCTTCCGGTGTGGTAGGCGAGGCGGGTGACGTCGCCCCCCTCCTCGTCGAGCGAGATGACGGGCCGCCCTGCCCCCTTGAGCTGGGCGGTGAGCGCCGCCATCTGCTCGGGCCCTTCGACGTTGAAGCCGAAGAGCGTGACGCCGCCCAGGCCGTCCTCCAGGCCGCGAAGCACCCAGTCGGGCGCGGCGGTGCCCCGGAAGGCGGCGAGCAGCGTGCCCGCCGCGAGGCGGACGAGTCCCCGATCGCCGGCGTTAGCGATCAAGTCGGCGATCCCCCCGCGCGGCCCGCTGTCGCGGGCGCCGTCGGTCCCGGGGTCCGGGAGGGGGTCGCGGGACTTGGCGATCCCTGTCGGCAGGGGATCGCGGGTCGCAGACATGGTGTCTCGACTCCTTAGGTGGGTGTGTGTGCTTACTCGGTGGACGGGCAGGCCGGCTACGGCCAGGCCCTCGTGGGGCCGTGGCCGTAGGATGCCCGGAAAAGGGGGGTCAACCCTTGACTGCGCCCGCGACCAGGCCGGAGACCATGCGCCGCTGGACCAGAAGGAAGAAGGCGAGGACCGGGATGGTCATCAGGGTCGAGGCCGCCATGATGCCGCCCCAGTCGGTCGACCGCTGGCCGACGAAGAACTGCAGCGCGACCGGCATCGTGTACTTGCCCTGGTCTCCGATGAGGGTGAGGGCGTAGACGAACTCGTTCCACGTGGTGATGAACGAGAAGATGCTGGTGGCCACCAGGCCGGGCGCGACGAGGGGGAACAGCACGCGCCAGAACGTGGTGAACCGGCTGGCGCCGTCGATCCAGGACGCCTCCTCCAGCTCCTTCGGGACGGCCGCGACGAACGTGCGGAGCATCCAGACGGAGAACGGGAGCGTCAGGCCGACGTTGATGATGATCAGGCCGAGCAGCTGGTCGTACAGGCCGAGGCGCTTGACCATGGTGAACAGCGGGATGAGCAGCGCCTCGGCCGGGACCATCTGCACGATCAGCAGCAGGATCAGGAACGAGGTGCGGAAGCGGAAGCGGAAGCGCGCCACCGCGGTCGCCGCGAGCAGGGCGAAGACCGCGCCGATCACCACGGCGCTGACCGCCACGAACGTGCTGTTGAGCAGGTACTGCCAGATGGAGTGACCGGCGACGCCCTTGGTGAAGACCCGTGAGACGTGGTCGAGCGAGGGCGGGCTCGGGAACGGGATGAAGGCCGTGGTGAAGATCTGGTCGTTGGGCTTGAAGGCCGTCGTGACCATCCAGTACACGGGGAAGACCGCGAAGAGGAACACCGCGACGCCGGCGGCGTTGAGCGCGGCGGCGCCGAGCCTCTTGCGGGCGAGCGGGCTCATCGGACGTCCTCCGTCTTCACGATCTGCCGGACGTACACGAAGGTGATCACCAGCAGGATGCCCGTCAGGACGACGGCGATGGCCGCGCCCAGGCCCATCTTGGGCGGGCTGCTGAACGCCTCCGCGTAGCTCCACAGCGAGAGGTTGAAGGCGTCGCGGTTCACCGTGCCGCCCGCCAGCAGGTAGAGCTGCGTGAAGACCTTGAAGTCCCAGATGATCGACAGCACGACCAGCACGGCGAAGACCGGCTTGAGCAGCGGGAAGGTGATCTTCCTGAACGTCGTGAACGCGCCCGAGCCGTCCATTCGCGCCGCCTCGTACAGCTCGGCCGAGATGCTCTTGAGCCCGGCGAGGACCGACACGGCGATGAACGGGAACGACGCCCAGACCACGGCGACGATCAGCACGAAGTAGAGCGTGCTGGTGTCGTTGAACCACGGCTGCCCGCTCCAGTCGGACCGGCCGAAGACCAGGCTCGACAGCCAGTCGGGCAGCAGGTTCAACGTCCAGTTGACCACGCCGGAGTCGGAGTCGAAGAGCCACTTCCACACGATGGCCTGCGCGGTGGGCGGCGTCGCCCAGGCCGACATGATGCCGATGATCACGAACGTCGACATCTTCTTCCCCAGCCTGTTGAGCAGGAGGCCGACCAGCGTGCCGAGGATCAGCGTGAACGCCACGGCGAGGACGGCGAACACGACCGTGTTGCGCAGCGACGACCAGAACAGGTCGGAGCTGAGGATCTGCTGGTAGTTGTCGGTCCCCACGAACTCGGCCGGCGCCGGATTCGTCACCTTGATCTGGCGCAGCCCGACCTTGTGGAACGACATGTCGACCATCTGGTAGAGCGGGTAGAGCAGCAGCACCGCGATGACCAGAAGGCCGGGCAGGAGGAGGACGTACGGGACCGCCTTGTCGGAGAGGCCGGACCTGCGCGCCCTCGGTGGCGTACGCCGCGACGGGGCGGAGTTGTCGGCTCCGCCCCGGGCGACCAGTGACGTCTGGGTCATGATCCCTACTGGTTGAGGATCGTCTCAAGCTCGGAGTTCGCGTCCGTCAGAGCCTGGTCGACGCTCTTCTTGCCCTCGATCACCGACCGGGCCGCGTTCTGCAGCACGGCCTTGGTGTCGTTGGCCTCCGCCCAGTTGGGGCTGGCGGGGAAGCCCTTGGCCACCTTGAAGGTGTCCGTGAACGGCTTCTGGGTGGGGTCGCTGCCCAGCTGCTCCAGCGCGTCGGGGTAGAGCGGGAGCAGGCCGCCCTCCTTGGCGTACCGCACGCCGAACTCCTTGCCCGCGGCCAGCTTCAGGTACTCGGCGGCGAGCTCGGGGTTCTTGGTGTCCTTCCAGATGGCGATGTCGTTGCCGCCCTGGAAGGCCGGGGCCGGGCCGCTGCCGTCCTTGGACGGGAGCGAGAAGAAGGCCATCTTCGACTCGTCGATCTTGCCCTTGCTCTGCTCCTTGATCGCGGCGATGTCCCAGCCGCCGGTGACGTACATGCCGACCTTGCCGGCGGCGAAGCGCTGGGCGATGTCGACGCTGTTCTGGGTGAGGCGGCCCTTGCCGGAGACGGCGTCCTTGGACACCAGGTCCGTGTAGAACTGGAAGCCTTCCTTGAAGCCCGGCTGGGTCAGCTCGCCGACCCACTTGCCGCTCTCGAACTTCGCGAAGTCGCCGCCGGCGGACCAGACGAACGGGGACAGGGACATGTTGGCGTCGGAGCCGCCGTTGAAGGCGAAGCCGTCGACGTCCTTGCCCTCCTTGTCGACGATCTTCTTGGCCGCCGCGACCAGGTCGTCCCAGGTCTTCGGCACCTCGATGCCGAGCTTGTCGAACCAGTCCTTGCGGTACAGGACGGCCCGGGTGCCGCCGCCCCACGGCGCCGCGTAGACCTTGCCGTCGATCGTCTCGTAGCTCCACAGGTTCTGCGGGATCTGCTGGAGCTCGGGGTCGCTCTTGACGATGTCGGTGACGTCGGTGAGCGCGTCCTGGGCGACCCAGGCGGCCACCTGGTCGTTGCCGAACTCGGTGACGTCGGGGCCCTCGCCGCCGGCGAGTGCCGCCGTCCACTTCTTCTGCGCGTCGGGCCAGGGGACCCACTGGACCTTGACGTCGGCCCCCGTCTTCTGCTTGAACGCCGCGTTCAGGTCGTCCATGTACTTGGTGAAGACGTCTGTGGGGGCACCAAGACGCCACACGGTAAGGGTCTGGCCGGCGAACTTGGGACCGTTGGCCGAGGCGGCGTTGGTCGGCGTCGTCTTGCCCGAGTCGTCGCTGCTTCCGCAGGCGGCGAGTCCCAGGGCCAGGGCAGCGGTCGCGGTGCTCGCGGCCACGATCTTCACGATCTTCACGGGTGGTTCTCTCCCTTCCCGGCTTCGCGTCGGGGGTGCGCCTCTAGGGGGGTGTCGGCGGGCCGCTCACCTGGTGAAGGCGCTCTCCTTTCGGTCGGCGCTCATGGCGTCCCGAGGCTCGATCGGTTGCCTCCGGGGTGGCTGCGGCTAAACTAACAAGAAACTTTCTTAAAAAAAACCCGCGTTAGCGGATCGTGACGAGAGGGGAACCAGCCGGTGCCTCAACGACCGGGAACACCACGGCTGCTGCGTCAGATCAACGACCGGGCGGCATTGGAGCTGCTCCTCTCGAAGGGCCCGCTGACCAGGGCCGAGTTGGGAGAGCTTACCGGGCTCTCCAAGGTGACGTCGGGCCAGCTCCTGTCCCGTCTGGAGACCCGCGGCCTGGTCACGGCGGCGGGCGAGCGGCCCGGAGGGCGCGGCCCCAACGCCGCCCTGTACGGCGTCAACCCGTCCAGCGCGTACGTCGCGGGCCTGGAGGTCCTCCCCGACAGTGTGACGGCAGGCGTGGCCGACATCACCGGGACGATCGTCGCGGAGGTGACGGTGGACCCGAGCGACGCGGGGGACCCGGTCCGGGTGGTCCACGAGGCCGTGCTGCGGGCGTGCGAGACGGCGAGCGTGGAGCTGGGGCGGCTGCGCTGCTTCGTGATCGGCACCCGCGGCGTCGTCGACCCGGTCAGCGGCGACGTCCGGTACTCCTTCGACCTGCCGGCCTGGCACGTCGGCATCCTGGCCGGGCTGCGCGACCTGCTGGGCGACTGCGTGATCATCGAGAACGACGTGAACCTGGCCGCGCTCGCCGAGCAGACGTACGGCGCGGCGCGCGGGGTGGAGGACTTCGCGATCCTGTGGGCCGGCGTCGGCCAGGGACTCGGGGTGATGCTGGGCGGGCGGCTGCACCGCGGCATCACCGGCGGCGCGGGCGAGATCGGCTGGCTCCCCGTTCCCGGCGAGCCGCTGCCGAGCGACGTGAGGGCGCCGCAGACCGGGTCGTTCCAGCGTCTCGTCGGAGGAGAGGCACTGGGGGGTCTGGCGCGCGAGCACGGCATCCAGGACGAGGCGGGGGTCGCCGGCCTGGTCCGCACGGCCCTGGCCACCGGGAACCACGGCTTCATCGAGGACCTGGCGGGCCGGCTGGCGGTCGGCGTCGCGGCCGTGGCGGTGGTGCTCGACCCGGGCCTGGTGGTGCTGAGCGGCGACATCGGCAGGGCCGGCGGCGACGCGCTGGCCGCCCGCGTGGAGGAGGCCGTGGCCCGGGTGTGCCCGAGCCGGCCGAGCGTCGCCGTGACCGGCGTCGAGGGCAACCCCGTGCTGCGCGGCGCGATCGTCGCCGCCCTCGGCCGGGCCAGGGACGAAGTCTTCTCCGACACTGTATAAGACACCGGGTGAGTCACAGCGTGAGACACCGGGTGAGACGGCGGGTGACTCGCGCGGTGCGGCGGCGTTGCGCGACCGCCGTGGCGACCGCCGGCGGGCCTCCTCCCGCGTGGCGGAGATCCGGCGGGCGATAGGTTGCTGCGCATGCCTGATGCTTCCCGCGACTGCCTCGCCGTGTCCCCGATCGCCCTTGGCACCGCCGAGGTGGTGCTGATCTCGGATCCCCGCGTGACCTCCATCCCGGTGGAGGAGTGCGGAGAGGCTCTGGGCGACGTGCGGGGGAGGCTGCGGGTGGACGGCCGGCTGGCGGACCCGGCCGGCGCCTACGCCCATCTGCGTGAGGGGCTGCTGACCCGCCTGGAGGAGGCGCAGCGCCTCCTGCCCGCCGGGTGCAACATCCTGGTCGTCGAGGGCTATCGGCCGCCGGCGCTGCAGACGCGGTACTTCGAGGAGTACAAGGAGGACCTCAGGTCCGCCTACCCCGGTCTGTCGGAGGCGGAGCTGCACGTGGCCGCCAGCCGGTACGTCTCGCCCATCGAGGTCGCCCCCCACACGGCGGGCGCGGCCGTGGACCTCACGCTGTGCGACGATGACGGACGCGAGCTCGACATGGGCACGGCGGTCAACGCCAATCCCGAGCAGAGCGACGGCGCCTGCTACACGGCGGCCGCCACCATCGGACGGCAGGCCCGGCGGCACCGGGAGATCCTCGGCGGGGCGCTGGAGGCGGCCGGTCTCGTCAACTACCCGACGGAGTGGTGGCACTGGTCGTACGGCGACCGGTACTGGGCGATGACCTGCGGGGTCCCGGCCGCCCGGTACGGCCCGGTCGACCTCTGACCTCCTCCCGTCCCGCATCCGGCGCGTCCGTTCAGATCCAGGGGCCGGCGGCGGGCCGCCAGCGCAGCGACCGGCCGGCGCCCGCCGACACCAGCCGTCCGGCGTGGGCGGCGAGGACGGTCGCCCCCGGGGCCTCGCCCAGGTCCGTCCAGGCGGCGGGCGCGGCGGCGGCCGGCCGGGTGCGGACGCGGTGGCCGGCGCCGAGCGCGTAGAGGCTCCCGTTGCTCCCGCTGAGGGCGACGGCGCCACCCGAGTCGCCGGCGTCCCGCCAGGGGGAGGGGCCGGTCCTGGCGAGGTCGCCGAAGGGCAGCGCCCACAGGCGGCCCCGGGACGTCGCCGCGAAGAACGTGGAGTCGTTGACGGCCAGGGCGACGGTGTCCGGGGGGACCCGCCCGACGTCCGCCCAGTCGGCCGGCTCCTGCGTGTCCGGCCGATGGCGGAGCACCCCCGCGGGGGTCACGCCGTACAGGCCGGTGGCGAGCCCGCCGGCCGCCTCGCGGGGCGCGTCGAGGCAGAGCACCCCGCCGCCGGAGCCGATCGGCCGCCAGCGCAGGTTCTGCCCGCACAGCTCGCGGGTGAGCAGCACGCCGTCGGTGCTGACGGCGTACAGGGTCCGGCCGGAGGCGGCCAGCGCGCGCAGGTCCGCGACGGGCCCGACGACCTCCCACTCCGTGCGGGCGGGCCGGGAGAGCCGGTCGAGGACGTTGCGGGTGATCCGGTCGACGACCGGGTCGTGCAGGGTGTTGCCCCAGTTGACGGTCGCGGCGTTGAACACCGTGCCCCGGCCCCGGGTGAACAGGCCCATGGTCGCCCAGCCGCCCTGGCCGTACGCGCTCCAGTGCCGCAGGTCGGCGGTGGCGAGCACGACGAACGACGAGGGCGTGCCGTCCCGGCAGGTGACCCGGGGCACGCCGAGGACCTCCTCGAACTCGGCCGCGTCGGTCTCGTAGCCGAGCGCGCCCTGGCCGAACTTGTCGCCGTCGGTCAGGCCGGTGCCCTCGAAGACCCAGTGCCCCGCGAAGCGGACCGTGTACGACTCCTCCCGCATGAGGGCCATCGACGGCCCCCAGACGCCGGCGCCGTTGCGGAAGCTCACGCCGGTCAGCGCGTTCTCCGGGCGGTCGACGGGGGCGCTCGACCACTCGACGGTGGTCAGCGCGGGGTCGTCCACGGGGTCGGCCAGCGGGTCGCGGTGGCAGACCATGGTCCGGCCCTCCATCCGGATCTGCCACCAGCAGGTGTTGCCGGAGAAGAACGCGATGTTGCCGCCGCGCCGGGCGAAGTCCTCGCAGGCGTCGCGCATGGGGGCCGACCAGTACTCGTCGTGCCCGTTCACCACCAGCAGCCGGTAGGCCGATAGGAGTCCCGGCTCGAGGTCGAGCCCTGAGCAGTACTCCACCGTGTAGCCGGCCGGGCCGAGCCAGCGCAGCAGGCCGTCCTCCCACCGCTCGGGAGGCGGGCCGCCGCCGGGGCGGTCGAACGTCACCCGGGCCGCCCGGTCGGGCTGCTCGGTCCAGTAGACGCTCTCGCCGGGCACGCCGGCCCGGTTGTACGCCTGCCACGTGGTGAACGGGATCGACACGAGGATCGGCGACGCCGAGCCCGGGACGGCCTGCCGTACGACGAAGTAGACCTCGTCGTCGGCGCTCGTCCCGGTCCCGGGCAGGTCGCCGGTCGCCCGGGGGACGGGCATCCCGGTCTCGGGCGGCCCGGGCGTGAACCGGGCCCGGTAGAGCGAGCTCGGCCACGTCTCCGGCACCCGCAGCGTCCACTCGGGCCCCCGCACCGAGTCGGCCAGGACGAGCCGGTCGCTCGTCACGTCGTGGACGGTGACCCCCACCGTCGCCGAGGTGTCCAGCCGGAACTCCAGCGTCTCGCCCTGCGCGCACGACGTGGCGGCCGCGTACGCGCGGACGACGGGCTCACGGGGGTGGCGGACGCCGGAGGGGGTCATCGCAGCGCCGCCTCGACCAGCAGCCGTTCCAGCTCGACGAGGAACCGCTCCATGTCCGCCGTCGCCAGCCACCGCGTGTCGGCCGTCAGCGAGATCCGCCCGCCCTCGTTGACGTGCACGCAGAAGCGGCAGTTGAGCCGGTCCTGGCTGAGCGGCCAGGCGATCCGCGTCGCGTCCAGCGCCTCCTTGATCGGCGCCTCGTCGCGGTAGACGGCCCGCTCCGCGAAGCGCATGTCGTTGAAGCAGCAGTACGGGTGGACGGGGACGCCGCGGTCGCGGCTCGCCTCGGCCACCACCCGTTCGCGGTCGCCCGGGTCGTGGTAGCCGCTCCGGTAGGCCCGCAGGACGGCGGGCCGGGCCCGCGCGAGCAGGTCGGCGAAGCCCTCCTCCGCCACGTCCAGGACGAAAAGGCCCTCCTGGGACAGCGTGGTGACTGCCGCGCGGGTGTCGTGGCGGAAGCGGTTGCCCACGATCGGCAGCACGGCGACGGTCTCGTGGCCGGTCAGCTCCGCCACCATCGCGCTCACGGCCGTCAGCAGCACGGTCGAGGTGCTCGCGCCGTGCCGGACGGCCAGGCGCTGGGCGGCCATGTCCGCGGCCGGCGAGGTGAGCAGGGCCCGCCGGATCGGCGGCCGCTCGGCCGCGCCCGAGGCCACGTGGAACATCGTGGGCGGGATCCTGCGGTGCTCGCGCTCCCAGTGGGCGGCCGCGCCCGCGGCCTGCCGGCGGCCGGCCGCCGAGCCCTGCCACTGGGCGAGGTCGAGCGGCTGCGGCGGCGGCCCCTCGCGGAGGCCGCCGCGCAGCAGGATGAGCCGCAGGTCGCGCAGGACGCGCTCGGCCCCGAGCCCGTCGGCGGCCATGTGGCAGAACGCGAGGACGATATGCGTGACCTCCTCGCCGGCGGCGGAGCCCTCCGTCACCAGCGCCACGCGCAGCGGCCACTCCCTCTCGTAGTCGAAGGCCGTGCCGCACAGCTCCGCCAGCACGGCCTCCGGGTCCCGCTCCGGCGCGATCGCGACCTCGACGGCGCCCCGGTCGCGCAGGTCCTGGCGGGGGCCGGGCGCGACCAGCGTCCGCAGCGCCTCGTGCCGCTCGACCAGCAGGCCGACGGCCCGCGACACGTGGGCCACCGACGCGGGCCGCGCCCCCCGCGGCACCTCCAGCACACGCCCGAAGTTGAAGTAGCGGTCGTCGGGGGCGGTCCGCCCGATGGCGTCCCAGATCGCCCGCTGGCCCCACGTGAGCGGGGCCGTGCCGGAGCGCGCGCCGGAGAATGCGATCATCGGGCCGCCGACACCCAGGCCGCCAGGCCGTCCAGGCTGTCGAGGAACGAGACGTCGCCGCCGAGGTCGATCTCCACGCCGTACTCCCGTTCCAGCGCGTCGATGAGCCGCATCTGCGCGAGCGAGGTGACCCCGAGGTACGACAGCGGGACCGTCGCCGCCATGACCTCGGCGGCGCTGACCTGTCCGTCGCACGACTCCGACACCAGCTCCGCCAGTCTCTCCTTCATCTCCTGCCTCCCTGCCGGGTTCCTGATCCACCGGTTCCGATACTGGCCGCTCCCCGGGCCGTGTCTCGACCGCTTTACGGACCTCTCCCGCCCGTGTTCCGGCCCGGGTTTCCCCGACGAGGAGTCCGGCAGGGCCATGGTGATCCCCGCGCGTGCCACGGGACGTGGGGTCATCGGGCCGTACGGCTGGGCGCCGGGGCAGGATCCGGCAGGCGCGGTGCGCGACGCGCACGTGCGGGAGCGGCGGTCGCCGTCGTCCCGGAAGAATGGAACGCCCGAGGTCGCAAGCATCCCCGCGTAGCCCCCTGTGCTCGGATGAATGCAGCTCGAAGGCCGAGGTGAGCGCCCCCGGCGCACAGTAATTGGAAAGGTTGTTTGCAGTTACCCGACGGGGTCAGTCTGGCACGGCGCCGGGCCGCTCACAACCCCTCCGGTCGCCCGGAATGCCCGGCGCGGACGGCCCTCTCGACGCCGCGACCCCCTTGTGACTCGTCATTGCGACATGCCAGACTTAGCCCGCAATTATTGGAAACATTCCTTTCAGTATTAAAGTTTCCTCCCTATTTCGGTATGTGATATTCATCCGATCTATTCGGAGTGATGATGAGGACCGCGCTGGAGGTTCCGACGCTTCCCGGCCTCCTGGCCGCCCGCGCCGCCGACGAGCCGGCGGGCGTCGCGATGATCGTCGACGGTGTCGGCGAGCTCACCTTCGGGGAGTGGGAGAAGCGGTCGGCCGCGGTGGCGTCCTCGCTGCTCGCCGCGGGGGTCGGGCCCGGAGATCGGGTCGTGCTGGTGTTCCCGGCGTCGGAGTGGATCGACTACGCGGTCACGTTCGCAGGCGTCCTCAGAGCGGGGGCGGTGGCGGTCCCGCTGTCGGACCGCACACCCGACGCCGAGATCGGACGGATCGTGGCCCACTGCGGCGCCTCGATCGTGCTGACCGACCCCGCGGCGCTCCCGCCCGGGTCCCAGCCGCCGCCCGCGCCCCCGGGGCCCGGCGCGCTCGCCCAGATCCTCTACACCTCGGGCACCACGGGGACGGCCAAGGGCGTCGCGGCGAGCCACGCCAACCTGGCCTATGGGACCCGCCTTCGGCCGCGGCACCGGGCGTTCGCGCACTCCCGCCACCTCGTCCACGCGTTCCCGATCGGGACCAACGCCGGGCAGCTGATGCTGGTGAACGCGCTCACCGCGCACCCGGCCGTGGTGACCCTGCCGCGGTTCACGCCCGGGAGGTTCGCCCGGCTCATCGAGCGGTACCGGGCCGGCACGGTGTTCCTGGTGCCCGCGATGGGCATCGAGCTGCTGAACGACCGGGGCGCCCACGACCTGTCCAGTGTGCTGCTGCTCGGCTCGGCCGCCGCCCCGCTGCCCTCGCCGGTGGCCGTCGGGCTCGGCGGGCTCTTCCCCAACGCCACGATCACGAACTACTACACCTCGACCGAGGCCGCCCCGGCCCAGACGATCATGATCTTCGACCCGGAGCGTCCCGGCTCGGTCGGCAGGGCGGCGGCGGGCGGCGACGTCCGGGTCGCCTCGCCCACGGGTGAGGCGCTCCCACCGGGGGAGACGGGCGAGGTGTGGATGCGCTCGCCCGCGGCGCCCCGCTCGTACTACAACGACTCCCGCGAGGGCCCGGCCGTCTTCCGCGACGGCTGGATCAGGATGGGCGACCTCGGCTACCTCGACGAGGAGGGCTACCTCTACCTCGTCGACCGCGAGAGCGACGTGATCAAGTCGGGGGCGTTCAAGGTGTCCACGCTCAAGGTGGAGGACGCGCTGCACGCCCACCCCGCCGTGGTCGAGGCCGCGGCGTACGGCGTGCCCCACCCCGTGCTCGGCATGACCGTCACCGCGGCCGTCGTCCTGCGGGAGGAGGCCTCCGCCGCCGACCTGCGGGCGTTCCTGTCCGGGCGGCTCGCCCCGCACGAGATCCCGGCCGACGTCGTGACGCTCGACGCCCTGCCGCGCAACCGGGGCGGCAAGGTGGACAAACGGGCCCTGCGGGGGCGCGCGTGACCGACCCCTCTCCGGCGTCGTTCGCCCAGGTCGGCATGTGGATCACCGAGCGCATGGGCCGGGCCGGCTCGGCGTACCACATGCCGCTGGTGATCACACTCGACGGCGCGCTGGACGCGTGCGGGCTCATCCAGGCGTGCGAGGCGCTTCTCCGGCGGCACCCCGTGCTGTCCACCGCGATCCAGGAGCGCGACGGCATCCCGGTCGAGGTGCCCGGCGCCCGCCCCGCCATCAGGGCCACCGCCGCCGACGACCTCGACGCGCTGGTCCGGGAGGAGACCCTGCGGCCGTTCGACGTCGAGCGGGGCCCGCTGGCCCGGTTCCGGCTGGCCCGGCTGTCGGCCACCCGGCACGCGCTCGTCGTCGTGGCCCACCACCTGGTCTTCGACGGCGAGTCGAAGGACGTCCTCGTCCGCGACCTCGCCGCCCTGTACAACGGCCGGGCCCTGCGGCGGCTCGACCGGTCGTACGCCGACCACGCGGCGGCCGAGCGCGAGCGGGTCGCGGCCGACCTCGGCGCGGCGCGCGCCTACTGGAGCGCCCGCTGGCGGGAGCCCGGCGAGGTGAGGATCCCCGGTCTCGACCCGTCCGCGCTCACACGGGGTGCGGGCGAGGGCGCGGTCCACACGTTCGCCGGGCGGATGCCCGACGTGCCGGGCGCCTCCCGGTTCGAGGTGTTCCTCGCGTCCGTGCACGCCCTGCTGTTCGCGTACGGCAACGAGGCCCCGGTGTGCGCCGTCGACGTCTCGACCCGCACACCCGAGTTCCGGGACCACATCGGCCTGTTCGTCAACGAGCTCCCGGTCTGGTCGTCGCCGTCCCCGGAGACGACGGTGGCCGGGCTCGCGGTCCGGCTCCACGACGACCTGCGGGAGCTGTACCGGTTCCGGCCGGTGCCGCTAGCCCGGGCCGTCAGGGGGCTGCGGCCCCGCACGGCCCTCGCGCCGGTCTCGGTGAGCTACCGGAGGCGGCGGGAGGAGTCCGAGCCCGCATTCGCCGATCTGCGCGCGAAGGTCGACTGGG
Organism: Microbispora corallina; assembly: GCF_016863035.1. Lineage (GTDB taxonomy): Bacteria > Actinomycetota > Actinomycetes > Streptosporangiales > Streptosporangiaceae > Microbispora > Microbispora corallina. The sequence continues at coordinate 267,138 of NZ_BOOC01000002.1, read as the reverse complement.
CGGTGTTCAACCACGCCGTCCGCAGCGCGCTGCACCTCCAGGCGGTCGACGGCCCAGAGGGCCTGACCGTGGTCATGCAGTACAGCTCCCACGCCCTCTCGGGTGTCACCCAGATAGCGGAGGACCTCAAAGCCATCATGACGAATCCAGACATTGTTCTCGGGGAGATCTCGACGGGCGGCGCCGGGCCGGCGACCCTCGCCGACGAGATCAGGGCGATCTGGCAGGAGGTGCTCGGCATCGACGAGGTCGGCGACGACGAGGACCTGTTCGATCTCGGCGGCCACTCCCTGACCATCACGCAGATCATCGCCCGCATGCGCAAGCGGCTGGGCATCGAGGTGCCGCTCGACGTGTTCTTCGACACGCCGACGATCAGCGGCGTCCTGGAGTCCATCGGCGCGGACCCGGCCGCGCCGGCTCACGGGGCGGAGGCCGGGGACGGGCCCGCGCCGGCTCACGCGGCGGAGGCCGGCCACCGGCCCGCGCCGGCTCACACGTCCGGATCCGTGCACGCGGCGGAGGCCGGGGACCCGGCCGGCTCGGCCGCGGGCAGCGGCCGGTGACCGAGCCGTCGGTCGCCCTGGCCGGCTCCACGCTGCCGGCCGGCGACGACCTCGACCTGCTGCTGCTCATCAGGCACTTCGAGCTGGCGCTGCTCGACCTGTTCGGGCGCGGCGAGCTCAACGGGACGACGCACACGTGCCTGGGCCAGGAGTACGTGCCGGTGGCGCTGCGGGGGCTGCTCGGCGAGGCCGACCACGTCTTCAGCAACCACCGGGGGCACGGCCACTACCTCGCCCGTTTCCAGGACCCGGCCGGGCTGCTCGCCGAGATCATGGGCCGCGAGGGGGCGGTCTGCCGGGGGGTCGGGGGCAGCCAGCACATCCTGCGCGACCGCTACGTCTCCACCGGCGTGCAGGGCGAGAGCCTTCCGGTCGCGACGGGGGTCGCGCTGCACCTCAAGCGGACCTCCCCGGGGGCCCTGGCCTGCGTGTTCATCGGCGACGGCACCTGGGGTGAGGGCGCGGTCTACGAGGCGCTGAACCTCGCGGCGCTCTGGCGGCTGCCCCTGCTGGTGGTCGTGGAGCACAACGGGATCGCCCAGTCCACCCCGACCACCCGCCAGATGTCCGGCACCGTACGGGCCCGGGCCCAGGCGTTCGGGGCCCGCCACCACGGGGTGGAGACCTCGGACGTGGCGGCCATCCGCCGCGAGCTCGCCCCGCTGGTCTCCGAGGTCCGGTTCGAGGGACGGCCGCTGGTCGTCGAGTTCGCCACCCACCGGCTCGGCCCGCACAGCAAGGGCGACGACACCCGGCCCCCCGAGGTCGTGCGGCAGGCCGAGGCGAACGACTGGTACCGGCGGTACGCCGAGGCGGACCCCGCCCGGTTCGGCGCGGCCGACCGGGCCCAGCGCGAGCGGGTGGCGGCCGTCGTCGCCGAGGTCGCCGCCCGGCCCCCGGCGGGGTGGGACCCGTGCGCGTAGCGGAGAACCTCAACGCCGCCCTGCACGCGGTGCTCGAGGCCGACCCTTCGGCGTACGTGATCGGGGAGGACATCACCGATCCGTACGGCGGTGCCTTCAAGATCACCAAAGGGCTGTCGAGCCGGTTCCCCGACCGGGTGCTGGGGACGCCGATCAGCGAGTCGGGCATCACCGGGCTGGCCGCGGGGCTCGCCCTGTGCGGCGACGCCGCGATCGTCGAGATCATGTTCGGCGACTTCGTGGCGCTCGCGTTCGACCAGATCGTCAACTTCGCCGCCAAGTCCGTCTCGATGTACGGCTCTCACGTGCCCATGCGGATGGTCGTGCGGTGCCCGTCCGGGGGCGGCCGCGGATACGGTCCGACGCACAGCCAGAGCCTGCAGAAGCACTTCGTCGGCGTGCCCGGGCTGTCGGTGTACGAGATGTCGCCCCTGCACGACAACCGCGTCGTGCTGGAGGAGATGCTGGCCGCCGGCCGGCCGGCGGTGTTCTTCGAGGACAAGGTCCTCTACACGCGGCGGATGCACGACGTGGGGGACCTGTTCCTCCACGACCACCTGGCGGGGTCCGGCGGGACGGCGGGCGCGGCCCGGGTGTTCCTCGAGGACCCGGAGGCCGCGGACTGCGTGATCATCGCCCCCGGCGGGATGGTGGAGCGCGCGGTGGGCGCGATGCGCCGGCTGCTGCTGGAGCAGGAGGTGAGCTGCACACTCGTCGTGCCGTCCCGGCTCCACCCCTTCGACGTCGAGCCGCTGCTGCCGTCGCTGCGCCGGGCGCGGGCCGTGCTCGTCGCCGAAGAGAGCACGGCGGGCGGCACGTGGGGGAGCGAGGTCGCCCACCGGATCCACGCCCACCTGTGGCGGGACCTGCGGCGGCCGGTGACGCTCGTCCACTCGGCCGACAGCGTGATCCCCACCGCCCTCCACCTGGAGCGGAGCGTCCTCGTGCAGGAGTCCACGATCCACGACGCGGTGCTGGAGGCCCTGCGTGACTGACATCCGGGTGCCGAAGCTCAACAACAACGACACCTCGTACGTCCTGGTCGAATGGGTGGCCGAGGACGGCGGGGCGGTCGCCTCCGGCGACCCGGTCGCGGTCCTGGAGACCTCCAAGGCCACCGAGGAACTGGTCGCTGAGGAGGACGGGTACCTTTGGCGGGTGCTGCCCCTCAACGCCGACTGCGCCCCCGGCGACCTGATCGCCCGCCTCACCGCCGACGCCACCCCGCCCGCCGACGCCCCGTCCACGGATGCCGCGACCGGCTCCGGCTCGCCTGTGGACGCCGCGACCGGCGCCACTCCGCCTGCGCACGCCGCGACCGGCTCTCGTTCGCCCGTCGACGCCGCGACCGCAGTCACTCGGCCTGGGCACGCCGTGACCGGCGCGGGCGCGCCGGAGACGACGGGCGCGGCGCCCGTGGACGCGCGGGAACCGGTGATCACGGCTCCCGCGCGCGCCCTGATCGAGGAACTGGGCGTCGACCCCGCCGAGCTGCGCGCGCTCGGCGTCCCCGTGGTCCGCCGGACCGATGTCGAGCGCCTGGCCGCGGCCCGCCTCGCCCCGGCGGGAGAGGGTGGCCGGGCCGGACAGGTGGGGGAGGCGGCCCGGGCCGGACAGGCGGGGGACGCCGGGCGCGGCGACGACGACGGGCGGCCCGGCGGCGCCGGGTGGCGGCCGTCCTCCGGCGGCGCGAGCGGTACGTCCTACGAGCTGTCCCGGGTGCAGCGGGCGGTGGCGCGGGCCGTGCGCGCCTCGCATGAGACGATCCCGGCGGCGTACACGGTCATGCGGATCGACGTCGGGGACGCGCTCGCGCTGGCGGCCCGGCTGACCCGCGAGGTCAGGCGGCCGGTCGGCCTGCCCGAGCTGGTGACCTGCGCGGTCGCCCGCCTGCACGCGGCCTTCCCCCTGCTGTACGCCACGCTCGCGGACGAGCGGACGGCGCTGCTTCCCGACGCCCCGCACATCGGGGTCACGATGGACGCCGGCGCCGGGCTGTTCGTGCCGGTCATCCATGACGCCGGCCGCCGGTCGCTGAAGGAGGTGGCGGCGCGGCTCATGGAGTACCGCCTCGCCGCCGCCACCGGCGACTTCCGGGAGGACGACCTGGCGGGGGCCAACATCGTCGTCACCCTGCACCACGACGGCGACGTCACGCTCGCGATCCCGTTGATCTTCCCGGGCCACGCCTGCGCCCTGGCCGTCGCCTCCCCGCAGGAGGTGCTCCAATTGCGCAGCGGCGAGGTCGTCAGCCGGACGTACGCGAACATCGGCCTCGCCTACGACCACCGCCTCGTCAACGGACGGGACGCCGCCCTCTACCTCCGGGCCCTCAAGGACCTCCTTGAGGACCCCGAGAGCACGTTCGCCTGACCCGCCCCCGGCGCTCGTCCGGACCGACCGTGGCGCCCAAGCCGTAACCGGCTCGGCCCGCGGGCCATGGGTGACCGCAGCGGTCACGGGGAACGGCGGAGGCTCAGCCGCGGATGCGGAGGCCGCGGGGAGTGGGGTGGAACCCGGCGGCCTCCAGGGCGGCGGCGAGCGGCGACTCGGTGATGGCCGCGCCGTCGGCGCGCTCGACCGTGAGCTTGCCGAGGGCGCCCCGCCGGACGGCGACGGCCAGCGACTCGACCGCGGGACGCAGGTCGTCCTCCTCCCCGAACGACAGCAGGGTCTTGCCGCCGCGCTCGACATAGAGCACGAGCCGTCCCTCGACCAGGACCACCAGGGCGCCGGCCTTACGCCCCGGCTTGTGCGTCACGTCGTCGTCCCGGTCGGGCCACGGGAGGGCCGCGCCGTAGGGGTTGGCGGGGTCGGTCGCCGCGAGGACGACGGTCCGCTTGGGTGGGGCGGCCGCAGGCATGGCCCAGATGTCCTCCTGCGGGGGCGCGCCGCCCGGCGCCATCGCCCGCATGCGGTCCACCGCGCCAGGCAGGGCGAACTGGGCGCCGCCGAGCCCTTCGACGAAGTAGCCGCGCCGGCACCGGCCGCTCTCCTCGAACGCGCGGAGCACCTGGTAGACCGAGGAGAAGCCGCCCGGGATGCGTTCGGAGGTGATCCCGCCCCTGGTCAGCACGCCGTGCCGTTCGAGCAGGACCTCGGCCTGGGCGTGGGCCCGCTGTGTTCCGTCCGGCGAGGGGGCGGGCAGCAGCCACCAGCGGCCGCTGACCGTGGGCGGACCGCTCCGCGTGGGCAGGACGGCACGGCGGCGGCGGGTCGTGGGCGGACGGTGGGCGGGCCGCCCCGTGCCGAGGATCGATCGCAGGGGCGCGAGCGTGTCGCCGGTGACGCGGCCGGCCCAGACCAGATCCCACACCGCGGCGGCCAGCACGGTGTCGTCCGGGACCGCGGACGGCACCCCGGGCACCGGCGACGGGGCGGCCGAGCCGAGGATCCGGGCACGGCGGGCCAGAGAGGCGCTGGGAGGGGCTGCGCCGTCTGCGTCGCCACGACGGTCGTCAGGGCCGCCTTCGGTACCGAGGCGGTCGTCGCGGACGGCGAGCGCAGCGACGCGGTTGGACAGCTCGCGGAAGAAGAGCGCGCCGCCGCCGCCCAGGATCTCCAGCACCTGCTCGTGCAGGGGCGTCATGGTGATCTCGGACGGCGTGGGCATCAGCAGGGGGGCGGTGTCGGCGAACAGCAGGGACACCCAGCCGTCGCCGCCCGGCAGCGAGCCCTGCCCGGCCCAGAGGACCTCGCCCGAGGAGGTCAGCTCGTCGAGCAGCGCGGGAGTGTAGCCAGGGACCCGGCTCGGCAGCACGAGCGACTCCAGGGCCGAGGCCGGGACGGCGGCGCCCTGCAGGCGCTCGATGGCGCTGATCAGCGCGTCCATCGACCGGCCGGTCCCCGCGGACCCGTGTGCGGCCGGGCCGCCCTGACCGGTGGGGCCGGACGCCCGGGCCGTGGGGGACTCGCCCGTGACGGTCGTGGGCGTGACGCCGTGCCAGGCGGGCAGGAACGCGGCCAGCGTCTCGTGCGGGACCGGCTCGACCTCCTTGCGGAGCCGGGCCAGCGACCTGCGCCGCAACATCCGCAGCACACCGGCGTCGCACCACTCCTCGCCCCGCCCGCCGGGCCGGAACTCGCCGGAGACGACGCGGCCCGCCGACGCCAGGCGCCGCAGGGCGTCCTCCACGACGGACACGCCCACGCCGAACCGCGCGGCCGCGCCACCCGGGGAGAACGGCCCCCGGGTGCGCGCGTGGCGGGCGACCAGGTCGCCCAGGGGATCGGCGGCGACGGGACGCCGCCCGGAGGCGCCGGCCGCCGGGGACTCCAGGAACTCCTGCGGCACGCCCACCGGCAGCGGGACGCCGAGCGCGTCGCGCAGCCGCCAGGCGTCCTCGACCGCCGCCCACTGCTCGTGCCCGGCGATCCGCACCCGGACGGCTCTGCGGGCCCGTTCCAGGCCGGCCAGCCAGGCCGGGTCGCCCTCGCGGATCGAGACGTCCTCCGCGAGCAGCGGGCCGTGGGAACGCAGCAGGTCGGCCAGGTCCTCGGCGTCGCGCAGCGGCCGGTCCAGGCGGGCCAGCTCCCGCTCGGCCTCGGCGATCACGTCGGGATCGAGCAGCTCGCGCAGGTCGGCCTGGCCGAGCAGCTCCGCGAGGAGCGCGGTGTCGAGGGCGAGGGCCTGCGCCCGGCGCTCGGCGAGGGGCGCGTCGCCCTCGTACATGAACGCGCCGATGTAGGAGAACAACAGCGAGGCCGCGAACGGCGAGGGCTGCGAGGTCTCCACCTCGACCACCCGCACCCGCCGGGCGGCCACGTCGCGCATGAGCCGGACCAGCCCCGGGACGTCGAACACGTCCTGCAGGCACTCCCGCATGGTCTCCAGCACGACCGGGAACCCGCCGTAGCCGCTGGCGACGCCGAGCAGGTGCGCTGCCCGCTGGCGCTGCTGCCACAGCGGGGTGCGCCTGCCGGGGTTGCGGCGCGGCAGCAGCAGCGCCCGGCCGGCGCACTCGCGGAACCGGGCCGCGAACAGCGCCGAGCCGCCCAGCTCCTCGGTGACGATCTGCTCGATCTCCTCGGCGTCGAAGGCCGCCACGTCGGTCGGCGCGTCCTCCAGGGTGTCGGGGATGCGCAGCACGATCCCGTCGTCGGAGTGGATCGCCTGCACGTCGACGCCGTACCGCTCGCGCAGCCGCCGCCCGATGGCGAGGGCCCACGGCGCGTGCACCCGTCCCCCGTACGGCGAGTGGATGACCACCCGCCAGTCGCCCAGCTCGTCGTGGAAGCGCTCGACCACGAGCGTGCGGTCGTCGGGGACGTATCCGGTCGCCTCGCGCTGCTCCGCCAGGTAGGACAGCAGGTTGCCGGTTGCGAACTCGTCGAGCCCGGCGGCCCGTACCCGCGACCGGGCGGCCTCCCCGTCGCCCCGGCCGCCGGCGCCCGCGGCCGACAGCTCACGCAGGAAGGCGCCGATGGCCCGGCCCAGCTCGGCCGGGCGGCCGACACTGTCGCCGTGCCAGAACGGCAGCTTGCCCGGCTGCCCGGGAGCGGGGGAGACGAGCACCCGGTCGGCCGTGATGTCCTCGATCCGCCAGGAGGTCGCGCCCAGCACGAACACGTCGCCGACCCGGGACTCGTAGACCATCTCCTCGTCGAGCTCGCCCACCCGGGAGGACTTCTCGCCGACCAGGAACACCCCGAACAGGCCGCGGTCGGGAATCGTGCCGCCGTTGGTCACCGCAAGCCGCTGGGCGCCCGGCCGTCCACGCAGCGTGCCCGTGACCCGGTCCCACACGACGCGCGGCCGCAGCTCGGCGAACTCCTCGCTCGGATAGCGGCCGGCCAGCATGTCGAGGGTCGCCTCCAGGGCGCTGCGCGGCAGCGTGGCGTACGGCGCGGCCCGGCGGACCACCTCCTCCAGCGCGTCGACCGTCCACTCGTCGAGGGCCGTCATCGCGACGATCTGCTGGGCCAGCACGTCGAGGGGGTTGCGGGGATAGCGCAGCTCCTCGATCTGCCCCGAGCGCATGCGCTCGGCGACGACGGCGGTCTGCACGAGGTCGCCGCGGTACTTGGGGAAGATCACGCCCCGGGAGACCGCGCCCACCTGGTGCCCGGCGCGGCCGATGCGCTGCAGCCCGCTGGCGACGCTGGGCGGCGCCTCCACGCAGGCCACCAGGTCGACCGAACCCATGTCGATGCCCAGCTCGAGGCTGGAGGTGGCGACCACCGCGGGCAGGCGCCCGGACTTCAGCGCCTCCTCGATCTGCGACCGCTCCTCCTTCGACACCGAGCCGTGATGGGCCCGCACCACCTCGGGGAGGGCGCCCCCGGACGCGCCCGCCTGGGCCATCAGCTCGGCCGGCATGGGAGCGGCCCCGCTCTCCCGCTGGGCCGACCACTGGGCGTGGAGCTCCTCGAACGCGGCCGACCACTGCGCCGGCTCGCCCGTGGACGGGCCGTCCCCGGGCGGCGGGGCGGCGCGCCGCTCCCAGGCCAGCTCATTGAGGCGGGTGCACAGCCGCTCCGACAGCCGCCGCGAGTTGGCGAACACGATGGTCGAGCGGTGCGCCTCGATGAGGTCGAGCAGGTGCTCCTCGACGTGGGGCCAGATGCTCCGCCGGTGCTCCGACGGCTCGCCGCCCTCGCCGGGCGGCGGGGCCAACTCGGTCATGTCCTCGACCGGGACCACGACATCGACCTCGATGACCTTCTCCGAGGGCGGCTGGACCACGGTCGCCGGCCGCGGGCCGCCGAGGAACGCGGCAACCTCCGCGACCGGGCGCACGGTGGCCGACAGGCCGATGCGCTGGGCGGGCTCGGGCAGCATCGCGTCGAGCCGCTCCAAGGTGAGCGCGAGGTGCGCCCCCCGTTTGGTGGCGGCCACCGCGTGGACCTCGTCGACGATCACCGTCTCGACGCCGCGCAGCGCCTCCCTGGCCTGCGAGGTGAGGATGAGGAACAGCGACTCGGGCGTGGTGATCAGGATGTCGGACGGCCTGGCGGCGAAGCGGCGCCGCTCCTCGGCCGCCGTGTCGCCCGAGCGGATCGCCACCGAGATGTCCGGAGCCGGCAGGCTCATGCGCAGGGCCGTCTGCCGGATGCCGGTGAGCGGGGCGCGCAGGTTCCGCTCGACGTCGACCGCGAGCGCCTTGAGCGGCGAGACGTACACCACCCGGCACAGCCGCTCGGGGGCCTTCTCGCCGCGACGGCGGCGCGGCCGGTCGACCTCGTCGTCCGGCACCGCCGCGGCGGCAGCGTGCTCGACCGCGAGCCTGTCGATGGCCCACAGGAACGCGGCCAGCGTCTTGCCGGAGCCCGTGGGCGCCACGACCAGCGTGTTCTCCCTGCGGGCGATCGCCGACCAGGCGCCCTCCTGGGCCGCCGTGGGCGCGGCGAACGCGCCGGCGAACCACTCCCTGGTCACCGGGCTGAATCCCTCGAGCGCGCCCACCCGCCCATAATGCATCCGCCCACCGACAGAAACGCCCCGCCCGCCGTCGGGGGTCCGGTGCGGGCGTCACTGAGCCGAGGGACTTTTGCTGCCGTTTACCGGGTTTACCCGATTTATCCTCATACTTGCCCGGTGCACTACTATGACGAGCGGCTGACGGACCTGGTCTTCTCGTACATGAGGGACCGCCTGGCCATGGATCCCGTCCCCCTGGACCACCCCGGCGTCAAGGACAAGCTCGACGCGGCGCTGGCGGGGCTCATCACCGCGCAGGGCCACGACCCCGCGAAGGTCCTGGAGGTCTACGCCGACCAGCTCGCCCCGGCCGTGATCTCGGCGGACAGCCCCCGCTTCCTGTCGTTCATCCCGGCGGCCCCGACCAAGGCGGCGCTGCTGTTCGACATGGTGGTCTCCTGCGCCTCACTGCAGGGCATCTCCTGGCTGGAGGCGTCCGGAGCCATCGCGGCGGAGAACCAGGTGCTACGCCTGATCGCCGATAAGGCGGGCATGCCGGCCTCGGCCGGCGGCTGCTTCGTCTCGGGTGGCAGCGCCGCCAACCTGTCCGCCCTCGTCGTCGCCCGCGACACCGCCCGCCGCACGCGGCCCGGGCTCGGCGTCCCGCGGATCGCCGTCAGCGACCAGGCGCACTCCTCGATCATCAACACGCTGAACATCATCGGCGCGGAGGCCCTCGTCGTGCCCACGACCGGCCACCGGCTGACCGGGGAGGCGCTGCGGGCCGCGCTGGAGGCCGACGGCGGCCGCGACGTGATCGCCGTCGTGGCGACCTGCGGCACCACCAACGCGGGGATCGTCGACGACCTGGCGGGCGTCGCCGAGGTCGCCCGCGAGCGCGGCCTGTGGTTCCACGTCGACGGCGCGTACGGCGGGGCCGGGCTGTTCGCCCCCTCCGTACGGGACCTGTACGCCGGGATCGAGCACGCGGACTCGTTCGTGGTCGACCCGCACAAGTGGCTGTTCGCGCCCTTCGACTGCGCCGCGCTGCTGTACCGCGAGCCCCGCCTGGCCAGGGCCGTCCACACCCAGGACGCCTCCTACCTCGACGTCCTCCATACGGAGGAGGACGAGTGGAACCCCACCGACTACGCGTACCACCTGACGAGGCGGGCGCGCGGGCTGCCGCTGTGGTTCTCGCTCGCCGTCCACGGCGTCGACGCGTACGCCGAGGCGATCGAGAAGGGGATCGAGCTGGCGCGGCGCGCCGCCGGCCTCGTCAGGAGCAGCGACCACCTCGAACTGGTCGTGGAGCCCACGCTCTCGGTCGTCCTGTTCCGGCGGAAAGGCTGGCAGGCGGACGACTACCACCGCTGGTCGCGGCGGCTGCTGGCGGGACAGATCGGATTCGTCACGCCAACGGGCTGGGAGGGGGAGACGGTGGCCCGGTTCGCCTTCCTCCATCCCGGCACGACGATCGGGATCGTCGAAGAGATCCTGGCCACCATGTGAGCCCCCCATGGCTCGATCCGGGGGTGATGGGACAAGCTTGCGAAGTATGGAAATTGATTACGCGGCCATCGAGTCGGAGCGCGCGCGCATCCGCGAGCGCTATCTGAGCGAGCGCCGTGCCGAGAGCAGCGCGAGGGGTCTGCACCACTTCGCGCTGATCTCGTCGGACGTCGAGCGCACCATCCGCTTCTACCACGAGCTCCTCGAGTTCCCCCTGACCGAGATCTTCGAGAACCGCGACTACCGGGGCTCCAACCACTTCTTCTTCGACATCGGGAACGGCAACCTGCTGGCGTTCTTCGATCTCCCCGGCCTCGATCTGGAGCCGTACAAGGAGGTCCTGGGCGGGCTCCACCACATCGCGATCTCGGTCGACCGGCCGACGTGGGAGCGGCTGCGGGGCAAGCTCGACGCCGCGGGCGTGCCGTACCAGGAGGAGAGCGGGGCCTCCGTCTACTTCCGCGACCCCGACGGCGCGCGCCTCGAACTGCTCGCCGACCCCCTCGGGGAGATGTACGGCACCCGCGTCATGTGAGCTCGTGCCGGTTCTCGCCCCGGACGGACCGCTCCGGGGCGAGGCCATACTTGACGCATGCGCCTGACCGACTTCTGGAACCGGATGCGCCGCCACTTCGGCGAGGCGTACGCGGAGTCGTGGGCGAAGGACTACGTCATCGCCGGTCTCGGCGGCCGGACCGTCGAGCAGGCCCTCGCCGAGGGCGTGGCGGCCAAGCAGGTCTGGCAGGCCGTCTGCCAGGAGGTCGACGTGGATCCCCGCCTCCGCTGAACCCCCACCCCCTCTCCGGGCCGCTTCCGCGCGCCGTCAGCCGGTCCCGGCGATCGCCGGAGGCGCGTGCGTGCTGCTCACGATCCTGATCACCGTCTACTGGTACCGGCGCCGCGTCCACGACCGGCTCGTGGCGCGCCTGAACGGCCCGCTGACCGCGGCGTACACGATCACGATGGCCGCGTTCGCGTTCGGGGTGTTCCTCCTGCCCGACCACCCGGCCCCCGTGTGGGTGACCGCGCTGGTCGCGGTGTCCGTGGTGGCGGGGCTTCCCCTGGTGTGGGGCGCGTGGCGGCTGCTGGCGAGCCGATGACCACCCATCCCCGGCACGAGCTCGACGACCTGATCCACGCGCCGGTCCGTCTGTCGATCATGGCCGCACTGGCGGCGTCCGAGAAGGCCGGCTTCCGCTTCCTGCGCGACACGATCGAGGTCAGCGACTCCCTGCTGTCCAAGCACATCCTCACCCTTGAGGAAGCCGGCTACGTCCGCGTGTACGAGCGGGCCGTCCTGCGCACGGGGGCGAGGGTGCGGTTGGCCGACGCCATCCGCTGAGGGGCACCCCGGGAGGGCGACCGGGCGGGATGTGTCCGGCGGGCTCGGTCGGGCGGGCGTGTCGGGCGGGCGTGTCGGGCGGGCGTGTCAGGCGGGCGTGTCAGGCGGGCGTGTCAGGCGGGCTGGGAGAGTTGATTGCGGATCGTCTCGGCGGTGAGCCCGGGCTCCTCGACGCTCTCCTGCCCGTCGGGCGACCACAGGAAGGTCCAGCCCTCGCGCGACGGCGACGCGAAGACGATCGTCTGCCTCCTCGTGCGCGGGTGCCAGACCCACAGGACGGGCTCGTCACCGCCCACGAGGCGGCCCGCGAGCCCGCGCTCGGGGAGCCGCGCCGCGAGGGCTTCGAGGTATGCGCGGCGCTCGCGGCCGTACGCGCTGGTCCCCGTCACGTAGCCGCCTTCACGTGGAGATCCGGCTTTGGTACAAGGATCGCCGCAGGTCAACGGGCTGACAACCATGTCCGGGTAAGGCCCGGGAATGTAACGCCGGGGTGCGGTCCGCCTTCCGGCGGCGCCACCCGCGTGGCGAATGGGGCTTTCGAGGTGTGATCGAACAGTCGTTCGGCTATATTGGAGTGGTCGCCGCCGGGGTGCGGCCGTTCCCGGTCGCCCTCGTCCACAGCGACGCGAAAGCCCGGGAAAATGTCGGTGGCACCCCGTAGCTTTTCGGTGACCGAGAAGACGACGACCCTCCAGGGGGCACCCAATGGCAATCAACGACCGCGAGAAGGCCCTTGAGACCGCCCTCGCACAGATCGAGCGGCAGTTCGGCAAGGGCTCCGTCATGCGCCTCGGAGACGACGCGCGTGCCCCGATCGAGGTCATCCCCACCGGTTCGATCGCTCTCGACGTCGCCCTGGGCATCGGCGGCTATCCCCGCGGCAGGATCGTCGAGGTGTACGGCCCCGAGTCCTCCGGTAAGACGACGGTCGCCCTGCACGCCGTGGCCAACGCCCAGAAGGGCGGCGGCATCGCCGCGTTCATCGACGCCGAGCACGCCCTCGACCCCGAGTACGCCAAGAAGCTGGGCGTCGACGTCGACGCGTTGCTCGTCTCCCAGCCGGACACCGGTGAGCAGGCGCTCGAGATCGCGGACATGCTGATCCGCTCCGGCGCCGTCGACATCATCGTGATCGACTCGGTGGCGGCCCTCGTGCCGAAGGCCGAGATCGAGGGCGAGATGGGCGACAGCCACGTCGGTCTCCAGGCCCGCCTCATGTCGCAGGCGCTGCGCAAGATCGCCGGCGCACTGAACCAGACCCGGACCACCGCCATCTTCATCAACCAGCTCCGCGAGAAGATCGGCGTCATGTTCGGAAGCCCCGAGACCACCACGGGTGGCAAGGCGCTGAAGTTCTACGCGTCGGTGCGGCTGGACGCGCGCAGGATCGAGACACTCAAGGACGGCACCGAGCCGGTCGGCAACCGCACCCGGGTGAAGGTCGTCAAGAACAAGATGGCCCCGCCCTTCCGCCAGGCCGACTTCGACATCCTGTACGGCATCGGCATCTCCCGCGAGGGCGGCCTGATCGACATGGGCGTCGAGCACGGCTTCGTCCGCAAGGCCGGCGCCTGGTACACGTACGAGGGCGACCAGCTCGGGCAGGGCAAGGAGAACGCCCGCACCTTCCTCAAGAACAACCCCGACATCGCCAACGAGATCGAGAAGAAGATCAAGGAGAAGCTGGGGGTCGGGCCGCGGCTCGACGCTCCCAGCGAGCCGCCGGCCGCCGCCCCGGCCGCGCCCGCCGCACCGGCCTCCGGCCGTGGCTCGAAGGCCGCCGCCGCGCCCAAGCCCGGTGACGTCTGATCGCTGCAATGAGGCGCGACGACACCTCCGCTCCCGGCGACGAGCCGGGATCGGGGGACTGGACGTCAGGCCCCTGGGGTCCGGCTGACCCGGACCCCGCTCTTTCCCCGTGGGACGGCGAGCCCTCCTCCCCTGAGCGCGACAGTCACGCCGATGCGGCACGGCGTCGGCCCGACGCGGCATGGCCACGGCCTAATACGGAATGGCCACGGCCTGATGCCGGCCCGCCCCCACCGGGCCGGGACGAGGCCCGGCCCACCCTCGACGCGCTCCGGGAGCAGATCCGCAGGCATGAGAGGGGCGAAGCCGGCTCTGGAGCCGACGTCTCTGGAGCCGACGTCTCCGGCTCGGCCGGCCGGGCGACCGCCCCGGGCGCCGGTGGGGAATCCGGGACCGGCGCCCGCTCGAGCCGGCGTCGGAGGGACTCCTCCGCACGCACCCGGCGGTGGCCGCAGGACGGGTACACCGGCGACCGCGATCCCGCCGGCCCTCCCGAGGGCGCGGACCCCACATGGTTCACCGGCGGCCCGGGAGAGAGCCCAGGCGCGGGCGGGCGGCCCGGCTGGTCGCATGATGAGGCGCTGCCCGAGGCCCTGCTCGGCAAGGATCCGGATCCGGAGGCTGGTCGCGGCCGGAGACGTCGCGGCCGACGGCCGGAATGGTCGCCGGACTCCCCGGGAGATCCGGGGACGGACCGAGGGTGGCGAGGCGGCCGGTCCGGGTGGTCACCGGACTTTTCGGGAGATCCGGAGTCGTCGGGAGATCCGGAGGCTGGTCGCGGCCGGAGACGTCGCGGGCGGCGGTCAGGGTGGCTGCCGGACGGGCCTCAGGAGGGGTCTCCGGCGGCGCAGGGGCAGGACGCCGACCCCGAGTCGGTTGCCCGGGCGATCTGCCTCAGGCTGCTGACGATGGCCCCCAGGACCCGGGCCCAGCTCGCCGACGCCCTGCGCAAGCGGGAGGTCCCCGAGGAGGCCGCCCAGGCCGTGCTGGAGAGGTTCTCCGAAGTAGGGCTCATCGACGACGAGGCGTTCGCCGCCGCCTGGGTCAGCTCACGCCACGCCGGTCGTGGCCTGGCCCGCCGCGCGCTCGCCCAGGAGTTGCGGCATCGCGGGGTGGACGAGGAGACGGTCAAGGACGCGGTCGGACAGCTCGACCCCGAGCAGGAGGTCGAGACCGCCCGCGCGCTCGTGGCCAAGAAGCTCGCCTCGACCCGGGGCGCCGACCCCCGGGCCCGCACCCGGAAGCTGGTCGGCATGCTCGCCCGCAAGGGCTACTCGCCGGGCCTGGCGTTCCGCGTGGTCCGCGAGGCGCTGGAGGCCGAGGGCGTCGAATCGGATGACCTTCCCGACGACTTCGGATGACCGCGAGAGCGCCGGAGCGGGCGAGGGATCCGGAGACCCCACCCTGGCAAAAGTCGCTTGACAGACCATCTTTGCTTGCTCGTTACCTCTCTGACGCTTAATCTCGACCGCAGTGAGGAGTTACTCCGCGCAGCGCGGTTTCCCATAACGGTGAACGACGGACGAAAGATCTTGATCGGCCTCCGGGCCGGATCGGTCGCCTCTGAGGGCGGCCGGGGATTTGGGCGATATTTGTCCTGGTGACGCCACCGGGTGGTGCCGTGCTGCGCGCGTGACCCCTCGTCTGGAGATGTGTCTGAGGCGAGAGGGGTGGAGCGAGCATGAACACGATCGTGATCGTTCTGGCGGTTGCGGTGGTGCTGCTGGCTCTCGTGGCGATCGCCGCCCTTGTGATAGTGGTCCGCCGCACCGGCGGCATGACCATGCCCGCCGGCCCCTCACCCGAGCAGCTGGCCGAGGTCAAGGCCGGAGTCAACGAGGAGCTGGAGCGGGCCCGGCGCGAGGCCGAGGAGATCCGGACCAAGGCGGAGCACGACGCGGGGGAGCTCCTCAAGAAGTCGGAGGGTCTGGCCGAGGGCGCCGCGCTGATGCGCAAGGAGGTCGAGGAGGAGTCCCGCATCCTCAAGAGCGAGCTCAAGGAGCTCAGGTCCGACCTCGAACGCCGCGAGAACCGCTTAGCCGAGCGCGAGCAGCGGCTCGACGAGGAAGCCCGCAGGCAGGCCGAACGCGCCCGCAAGCTCGCCGAGACGGAGACCGAGCTCGCCGACCGGCGTGAGGAGCTCGAACGGGTCGCCGAGCGGCGCCAGGAGATCCTCCAGCGGGTCGCCGGTCTCACCGCCGAGCAGGCGAAGGGCGAGCTGGTCAAGGAGATCGAGAACCAGGCCAAGCGCGAGGCCGCGCTGATCGTCCGCGAGATCGAGAGCGAGGCCCGCAAGGAGGGCGAGAAGCGCGCCTGCAAGATCGTCACCCTGGCCGTCCAGCGGGTCGCGACGGAGCAGACGGCCGAGTCGGTGGTCAGCGTGCTCCACCTGCCGGGCGACGAGATGAAGGGCCGGATCATCGGCCGCGAGGGCCGCAACATCCGCGCCTTCGAGTCCACGACCGGCGTCAACCTCATCATCGACGACACGCCCGAGGCGGTGCTGCTGTCCTGCTTCGATCCGGTACGACGGGAGACGGCCCGGCTCACGCTGGAGAAGCTCGTCCTCGACGGCCGGATCCACCCCCAGCGCATCGAGGAGGCGTACGAGCGGAGCAAGGCCGAGGTGCGCGACCTGTGCGTGCGCGCGGGCGAGGACGCCCTGGTCGAGCTGGGGATCACGGAGATGCACCCCGAGCTGGTGACATTGCTGGGCCAGCTCCGCTACCGCACCTCTTACGGGCAGAACGTGCTCAAGCACCTCATCGAGTCCGCCCACATCGCCGGGATCATGGCCTCCGAGCTGCGGCTCGACCGCGACCTCGTGAAGCGGTGCGCGCTGCTGCACGACATCGGCAAGGCGCTCACCCACGAGGTGGAGGGCAGCCACGCCATGATCGGCGCGGAGATCGCCCGCCGGTACGGCGAGCACGAGGACGTCGTCCACGCCATCGAGGCCCACCACAACGAGGTCGAGGTCCGGACGGTCGAGGCCGTCCTCACCCAGGCCGCCGACGCCATCAGCGGCAGCCGTCCGGGCGCCCGGCGCGAGTCGCTCGAGGCGTACGTGAAGCGGCTGGAGCGGCTGGAGGAGATCGCCCAGTCGTACGACGGGGTCGACAAGGTCTTCGCGATGCAGGCCGGCCGCGAGATCCGCGTCATGGTCCGTCCCGACTCGGTGGACGACATCCAGGCGCAGGTCATCGCCCGTGACGTGGCCAAGCAGGTCGAGGAGGAGCTCACCTATCCCGGCCAGATCAGGATCACCGTGGTCAGGGAGTCGCGGGCCACCGAGTTCGCCCGCTGACCGCCCGGCAGGCCGCGCCCCTGCGGCGCCCCTGCCGGGCCCCCTGCCGGGCCGACCCCGCGTCCCAGCGCCCCGCGTCGCGCGGCGGTGCGCCGCCCCCGCACGGTCGTCCCCCTGCCGGTCTGTGCCGCGGGCGTGGCCCGCGTCCTGCGTCCCACCGGCCGGGCCCGCGGCGCGGCGGGAGGCTACTGGAACAGCTGCAGGTAGAAGGCGAGCTCGGCGGCGAGAGCGGCGGTCTTCGTCTCGACCCGCCGGAACGCGTGCCCCTCGCCCTCGAACGCCAGGTACGTGCACGGCACGCCCCGGGCCGACAGCCGGTCGGCGAACGCCTCGGCCTGGGCGGGCGGGACCACGGGGTCGGCGAGCCCCTGGAGCAGCAGCATCGGGCAGGAGATCCGGTCGGCCGCGGCCAGCGGCTCGCGGGAGCTGTACAGGGACTCGGTGCCGACCAGCCAGTCCACGTACCGCGACTCGAAGTCGTGCGTCACCGCCACGAGAGGCGCGAGCGCGCTGATCCCGGAGATCGACACCCCTCCGGCGAACACGTCCGACGCCGCGCAGGCGGCCATGACGGTCCAGCCGCCCGCGCTGGCACCCCGCACGGCGACGCGGCGGGGGTCGGCCAGCCCCTCCGCGACGAGCCATCCGGCGGCGGCGACCACGTCCTCGACGTCGGCCACGCCCCACTGGCCGCGCAGCCGCTCGCGGTAGGCGCGGCCGAACCCGGTGGACCCGCCGTAGTTCACGTCGATCACGCCGATGCCCCGGCTGGTGAAGAACGCCTTCTCCAGGCTCAGCTCGGTCGTCGCGTGTGCGGTCGGCCCGCCGTGCGCGAAGACGACGTACGGCGCGGGGCCCTCCGCCGGCGCCCCAGGCGCCCGCGGTGGGTACACGTACGCGTGGACCCGGCGGCCGAGCGCGCCCTCGATCTCGACGGCCCGGGGGACGGGCAGGTACCCGACGTCGGGAAGCTCCGGCACCTCACGCCGCAGCCCCTCGACCCGCCCGGTGACGACGTCGACCCGGACCAGCGACCGCGGCACGTCCGGGCCGTACCCGACGCCCACGAGCGTCGTCCCGTCCGTGTCGAGCGCGGTCAGCCAGCCCTCGTACGGCACGTCGAGGTCGGTGAGGGTGCCCGCCTCTGGGTCGAGGACGCCCAGGCGCAGGTCGCCCCGGCCGTGCAGGACCGCCAGCCGCCCGTCCTCCAGCACCGTGTACGGCCGGCCGCCGAGCTGCCACAGCGGCCCGGCGAACTCCTGCTCGGCGGGGAAGAGAGCCTGGGAGGCGGTGCCGAAGATCCCGATGTGGTAGAGGTTCCACCAGCCCGACCAGTCGGAGACCAGGTAGAGGTGGCGGTCGTCACGCCAGGACGGGGCGAGGACCGACTCCGACGTGCCGCCCTTGATCGTCCAGGACGCGCCGTCGGAGATCTTCGTGATCCGCACCTCGGAGCCCGTCCAGGGCATGCGGGGATGGTTCCAGCAGACGTACGCCACGTGCTCGCCGTCCGGCGAGACGGCGGGCGAGGCGTAGAAGTCGGCTCCGGACACCCGCTCGACGACCTCCCCGGCGAGGGAGACGGAGACGATCGACCGGCTCACCTTGCCGCCGTCGTGATGGCGTTCCTGCACGCACCACACCTGCGGGCCGTCCGGGCCCCGGTACGGCAGCAGGTCGGCGTAGCGCAGGCCGCAGGGGCGGTCGGGCTCGGGGGTGAGGGGCCGGGGCTCGGCGCCCGGCTCGGCGAGGTACAGCCGCTGGTCGGCGAAGTCGGCGAAGACGAGGCCGTGGCCGGGGATGACGACGTACGACCGCCCGCCGTACTCGTGCACCCGGCTCCGGGCGTCCCACGGCGCGGCGATCACCTCGCGCCGCACGCCGTCGGGGGCCCGGTGGACGACGGTCCGCCGGCCGCCCTCCGCGGGCCGGCTCTCCTCCCACCAGACCTCCTCGCCCAGGACGGTCGGGAAGCCCAGGTCCAGCCCCGAGCGCGCCACGTCCGCCGTGGAGATCGGCGAGGGCCACGGAGACCACGGCGTCGGGCCGTGCGTGGGGGACATGACGGCATCCTGCCCGAAGACCGCGTCCGCGCGGGGCCGATTCCCGCCAACGGACGCCGGAACCCAGGGGCCACCGGGCCGGGACGAGTGGTCAGCGGCCGGGGGCGGGACGGGTGAGCGGCGGCGGGACCGTGTACCGGGTGGCGAGCACGCCGAGATTGTCGATGACCGCCTGCTTCCAGGTGCCGTCGTCGAACATGTGCCGCAGCGCCTCGTCCACGCGGTCCCGCAGCCCGGCCGACCCGGCGCCGATGCCGTACCGCACGGTGGTGATCGGCTTGCCGGCGAACCGGAACCTGCCGGGGTACTGCGCCTCGATGCCGGCGAGGACGGGCGCGTCCGCCACGATCGCGTCGGTCCGCCCGTCGGCCAGCAGCGGGGCGCACGCGGCGGGGACGTTGGCCAGCGCGAGGAACGTGCCCTTCCACCTCTGCCCGAACCTCGACACCAGCCGCGCCGACGACTCCTGCGTGGCGCAGACCCGCTTGCGTGTCAGGTCCCGTACGCGGCCGATGGTGAGGTCGCCGGCGCGGACGAGGATCTCCGTGCTCGTCACGAGATAGGGGCCGGCGACGTACCGGCCGTGGGCCGGGTCGGCCCCGACGACGAGGTCGGCCTGGGACGGGTCGAGGGTGTAGCTGATCTCGTCGTCGCGGTAGCCGAGGTCGCGCGCCACGTACTGCGCGACCGCGATGTCGAAGCCGGTGAAGTCGCCGTCGGGCAGCCGGGTCACCAGGCCCGGCTGTCCCGGGCGCACGCCGATGACGACGCCGCCGTCGGCCCCGCATCCGGCGAGGACGGCGGTCGCCAGGCACGACACCAGGGCAACGGCACGCCACACGCGCTCAATATCGGGGCGGGGTACCGCCCCCCGCCACCAGCGACACGGCAAAGTTCCCTTGACCCGCCGCGCCGGCGCGGCACGTCGCCCCCGGCCCGGCACCTCGCCCCCCGGCCCGTACCGCGCGGCCCGGGTGGCGGAGCGCCCCCGTACGGCGCGGTGGGGCAGGGCTACGGCACGGCCGCCATCTCGCCCCCGGCGGCGACGCCGGGCGCGACCGGGGCCGCGGCCGACCTGCGCCCGCGCCTGCTGCGCCGTTCCAGCCAGGTGGCGAGGTAGCCGAGCGCGAGGTTGATCACGATGTAGACGGCCGCGATGACGATGACCGACGGGATCAGGTTGAAGAAGTTGGCCGGCACCACCCGGGCCCCGGCGTTCAGCAGGTCGGCGTAGGCGACGACGAACCCGAGCGCGGTGTCCTTCAGCAGCACGACGAGCTGGCCGACGATCGCCGGCATCATCGCGGTGACCGCCTGCGGCAGCAGGATCAGCCGCATGACCTGGTTCTTCCGCAGTCCCACGGCGTACCCTGCCTCGGCCTGCCCGCGGGGGACGGCCAGGATCCCGGCCCGGACGATCTCGGCCAGGACCGAGCCGTTGTACAGCATCAGCCCGAACACCACGGCCGTGAACTCGGTGACGATCAGCCCGGCGAGGCTCCCGCCGTACTGCGCGAAGAAGATCAGCATGAGCAGCGGGATGGCCCGGAAGAACTCGACCACCACGCCCGCCGGGATCCGGACCCACCAGTGGTCCGACAGCCGGGCGATGCCGAACACCGCTCCGAAGACCAGCGCGAGCACGGCCGCCACGGCCGCCGCGGACAGCGTGTTGCGCAGGCCGGGGAGGATCAGCTCGGTCCAGGTGTCGGCCTCCAGGAAGGGCCGCCACAGCTTGCCGGCCCATTGGCCCTTCTCGTCGAACTTGTTCCACACGACGTACGCGACGAGCAGCAGGACCACGCCGAAGACCAGCGTGAGCACGTTGTTGCGCAGCCGGGTCCGCGGGCCCGGCGCGTCGTACAGGACGCTCGCCCGGGTCATCGGGCCACCGCCACGCGCCGGGCCAGCCAGCCGAACAGCAGGCCGACGGGCAGGGTGAGCACGAGGAAGCCGACGGCGAACCCCAGGAAGATCGGGATGATGTCGGACCCGTGGGCGTCGAAGAGGTTCTTCATCCGCAGCGCCGCCTCGGCGACGCCGATGGCCGCGGCGACCGTGGTGTTCTTGGTCAGCGCGATCAGCAGGCTGCCGAGCGGCGCGACGACGGCCCGCACCGCCTGGGGGAGCACCACCAGGCGGAGCGTCTGCGGGAACGTCAGGCCGATCGACCGGGCGGCCTCCGCCTGTCCGATCGGCACCGTGTTGATGCCGGACCGGAGGACCTCGCAGACGAAGGCCGAGGTGTAGGCCGACAGCCCGATCGTGGACAGCCAGAAGTTGTCGACCGACAGGTCGTCGGCCGAGAACTGGACGTCCATCACCGTGCCGAGGCCGAGGCCGCAGAACACGATGACCAGGGTGAGGGGCGTGTTGCGCAGGATGTTCACGTACACCGTGCCCGCCCCCCTGAGCACGGGCAGGGGGCTGACGCGCATGGCGGCCAGCACGGTCCCCCAGACCAGCGAGATCACCCCGCTGACCACCGTGAGCTTCACCGTCAGCCAGAAGGCCTGCAGGATGACGGGAAGCTCATCGACGACGGCCTCCACCGCTTCCTCCTCTCCGTGGTCCGCGCGCTCGGCGACCGGGTCAGTACCGCTCGACGGAGGGCGGCGAGGAGAAGAACTTGCCGAACTCGCCGAGGTTGGCGTCGACGGCCTTGCGCCAGGTGCCGTCCTTGAACATCGCCTCGATGGCGTTGTTCACCGCGTCGCGGCCCGCCTTGTCGTCCTGCTTCAGCCCGATGCCGTACTTCTCGGTGGAGAACGGCTTGCCGATCAGCTTGAACTGGCCGGGGAACTGCGTGGCGAACCCGGCGAGGATCGTCGCGTCCGTGGAGATGGCGTCGACCTGCTTGTTCTGCAGCAGCGGCAGGCAGGCGCCGTACCCCTGCTGCTGGGTGAGGTTCTTGGACTCCCACTCGGCGCCGAACTTGTCGGCGAGCCGCTTGGGGGACGACGAGCCCTGGGCGCCGCAGACCTTCTTGTCCTTCAGCGACTCGACGTCCGCGATCGAGGAGTCGTCGGCCCGGACGAGGATGTCCTGCCCGGTCACCAGGTACGGGCCGGCGAACGAGATCTTCTTCTTCCGCTCGTCGGTGATCGAGTACGTCGCCACGACCATGTCGACCTGGCCCTGCTGGATGAACGGCTCCCGGTTGGCCGACTGGGCCTCCTTGAACGTGATGCCGCTCTCCGGGACGCCGAGGGCCTTGGCCACGTAACGGGCGACGTCCACGTCGAACCCGGCGTACGTGCCGTCGGGCTTCTTCAGCCCCCATCCGGGCTGGTCGATCTTGATGCCGACGACCAGTTTCTTGTCGTTCTTCGCCTTGTCGACGATCGAGGTCGCTCCCGAGCTGGCGCACGCCGTGAGGCTCGTGGCCAGGACCGCGAGCGCGAGCATGCCGGCGCCGATTCGCATCTGCGTCACCTTTCGCTTCATGGGCTGGGGATCGTGAGCGGGGTCGCTGCGTGTGCTGAGAGGTGCTGCGGGTGTCAGGGGAAAGGGGGAACGCCGGGGGACCGTGCGCGGGCGTCGCGGCGGGGACCGCGGGCCGCGGGCCACGGCCCCGGTCAGTGCGAGAGGATCTTGGAGAGGAAGTCCCTGGCCCGCTCGCTGGCGGGCCGGGTGAAGAACTCGGCGGGCACGCCCTCCTCGACGATCTGGCCGTCCGCCATGAAGACGACCCGGTCGGCCGCCCGCCGGGCGAAGCCCATCTCGTGGGTGACCACCATCATCGTCATCCCGTCGCGGGCCAGGCCGGTCATCACGTCGAGGACCTCCTGGACCATCTCGGGGTCGAGGGCCGACGTGGGCTCGTCGAAAAGGATCATCTTGGGGTCCATCGCCAGGGCGCGGGCGATGGCCACCCGCTGCTGCTGGCCTCCGGACAGCTGGGCGGGGTGCTTGCCGGCCTGGGAGGCGATGCCGACGCGTTCGAGCAGTTCCATGCCCCGCCGCTCGGCCTGCTGCCGGGGGACCTTCCGCACCCTCGTCGGGCCGAGGGTGACGTTCTCCAGGATCGTCTTGTGCGAGAACAGGTTGAACGACTGGAACACCATCCCGACCTCGGACCGGAGGCGGGCCAGGGCCCGTCCCTCCGCCGGAAGCTCGCGGCCGTCGAAGGTGATCGTGCCGGAGTCGATGGTCTCCAGCCTGTTGACGACTCGGCACAGCGTGGACTTGCCGCCGCCCGACGGGCCGATGACGACGACGACCTCTCCCCGTCCCACGCTCAGGTCGACGTCCTTGAGCACGTGCAACGGGCCGAAATGCTTGTTGACCCCCTCGAGCCTGACTAGCGGGGCGGATCCACCGGTATCCGTCATGGTCAACAACGTAGGTCGGTCAATATCGCCAAGTCACTAATCTCCCGGTACCGATACCATCACGGCCCGCTTCCGCGTCCGGTCCGTACAGGCGGGGGCGGGGGAGCGCCTACGCTTGTAGTGCCATGACTGCGACCACTCAGGGCGCCGAGGACGCGACCCGGACCTACGAGGTGCGGACCTACGGCTGCCAGATGAACGTGCACGACTCCGAGCGGCTGTCCGGGCTGCTGGAGGACGCCGGATACGTCCCTGCCCCCGAGGGGGAGACGGCCGATGTCGTCGTGTTCAACACCTGCGCCGTCCGCGAGAACGCGGACAACCGGTTGTACGGCAACCTGGGTCACCTCCGTCCGATCAAGACGGCCCGCGAGGGGATGCAGATCGCGGTCGGCGGCTGCCTGGCGCAGAAGGACCAGGGCGAGATCGTCCGGCGGGCCCCCTGGGTGGACGTCGTGTTCGGCACCCACAACATCGGCTCGCTGCCGGTGCTGCTGGAGCGGGCCAGGATCGCGCAGGAGGCCCAGGTCGAGATCAAGGACTCCCTGGAGACCTTCCCCTCGACGCTGCCCAGCAAGCGCGAGTCGGCCTACGCCGCCTGGGTGGCCATCTCGGTCGGGTGCAACAACACCTGCACGTTCTGCATCGTGCCGTCGCTGCGCGGCAAGGAGAAGGACCGCCGTCCCGGCGACATCCTGAACGAGGTCCGCACGCTCGTCGACCAGGGCGTGCTGGAGATCACGCTCCTCGGCCAGAACGTCAACACGTACGGCGTGGAGTTCGGTGACCGGCTGGCGTTCGGCAAGCTGCTGAGGGCCTGCGGCGACGTCGAGGGCCTGGAGCGGGTCCGCTTCACCTCGCCGCACCCCGCGGCCTTCACCGACGACGTGATCGCGGCCATGGCCGAGACCCCGAACGTCATGCACCAGCTCCACATGCCGCTGCAGTCCGGGTCGGACCGGGTGCTCAAGGCCATGCGCCGGTCGTACCGGTCCGAGCGCTACCTCGGCATCATCGAGCGGGTCCGCGCCGCCATGCCGGACGCCGCGATCTCCACCGACATCATCGTGGGCTTCCCCGGTGAGACCGAGGACGACTTCCAGCAGACCCTGGAGGTCGTGCGGCAGGCCCGGTTCGCCAACGCCTTCACGTTCCAGTACTCCATCCGCCCCGGCACCCCCGCCGCCACCATGGACGGCCAGGTGCCGAAGGAGGTCGTCCAGGAGCGGTACGAGCGGCTGGTCGCCCTCCAGGAGGAGATCTCCTGGGAGGAGAACAAGGCGCAGGTCGGCCGCACGCTGGAGGTGCTGGTCGCCGAGGGCGAGGGCCGCAAGGACGGCGCGACCCACCGGCTGTCGGGCCGCGCCGCCGACAACCGGCTCGTCCACCTGGCCGCCGCAGACGCCCGCCCCGGGGACATGGTCACCGTCGAGGTGACCTACGCCGCGCCGCACCATCTGGTCGCCGACCAGGTCCTGTCGGTACGGCGGACCCGCGCCGGCGACGCGTGGGAGTCGCGGCAGGGCGCGCCCGCGCAGGGGACGGCCGTCAGCCTCGGCATGCCGGGCATCGGCCGCCCGGCCCCGCTTCCGGCCCAGCCGTCCGCCTGCTCCGCCGTCTGACGCCCCCGTCTGACGTCTCCTGTCCGCCTGCTCCGCCGCCTGCTCCGCCGCCTGGCGTCCCGCCGGCCCGTGACCGGCTCGGTCAGCCGCCCATGAGCTGGTCGAGCATCTGGTAGCAGTAGTCCCTGCGCGGGTCGCCGATGGCGTACCGGGCGCAGGGGTCGGCGATCCGCGCGGGCGGCGCGGTGGCCTGCTCCGGCAGGTCCGGCGGCGGCGCGGGGGCCCCCTCCCGCTTCGCCGTACGGTCCGGGGGTGCGCCGGCCGCCGGGTCGTCGGCGGCGAGCGTGGAGTCCTCCGCGGGCGGCGTCTGATCGGTGAGCGGACGGGGCCGCGCCCGATGCGCCGCCGGGGACCGGCGCGCCTTCGGGGTGCCCCCGCCCCTCAGCGAGGAGTGCCCGCGCGGAGCCGTCACGCCCGTGTGATCGTCACGGCCGATGACCGGGATCGGCGTGGGGACGGCCCGTGCCGACGGGGCGGGGGAGACCGCCGGAGTCGGCCGGGCGGTGCCGCCGTGGGCCGGGGTGGCGGTCCTGCGCGTGTCCTGGCGGGTCGGTGAGGGCCGCGGAGCGGCCGTCGCGTCCTCCCCCAGGACGCCGAGGGACGGGCTGTGCGGGCCGGCCGAAACCGTGACGGCCGCGGGGGACCGGTCTCCGGAGACGACGGCCAGGACGATGCCGAGACCCGCCACGGCGACGACTCCGGCGACTCCCGCGATGGCCAGAAATGGTCGGCCCTGCCTGCGGTGCCGAGCTGTTGGTGAGAAGTCCGGCAATGTAGTGATTCTTCCGTGAGGATTCCCCGTGATATTCCTCAATCAGTGTGCACGGACGGCCTTCCCTGCGGATTCGATTTCCCCTATTTCCCCGGTGCGGCAAAAGAGGCGTTCTGAGCGGGCAGGGCATTACTTAAAAGCAAATTATGGGATTTGGCGTTATTCGGATGACGCGAATTGCCGGGGCTCGTCCTCGGGGCGAACGGGCAGGTCCGGGCGGCGGTGCAGGGGGCCGATGAGCAGGATCAGACCGAAGACGGCCAGGAGACCCGTCGTGATCCACATCGTGGGGCGGACGCCCAGGGCGGCCCCGAGCGCGCCGGCCGCGAGTGCGCCCACCGGGATCGTGCCGTAGTTGAGGAACTGCATCGAGACGATGACGCGGCCGAGCAGGTGCGAGGGCACATACGCCTGCCGGAAGCTGCCTTTGATCACGTTTCCCGCGGTGACGCCCGCGATGACCACGGCGCCCCCGGCCACCGCGAAGGACAGCCTCCATCCCGGTCCCGCGAGGGGGATCAGCAGCCCGAACGGAGCCGTGCCGAGCTGGCACAGCAGCAGGCCGCGGGCCGTGCCGAACCGGCGCGTCACCCGGGTCGCGCCGAACGCCCCGATCACGCCCCCGGCGCTCATGCCCGCGATCAGGAAGCCGACGGCGCCCGGGCTCACGCCGACGACGCGGACGAGGAACACGACGAGGACGCTCTGGTAGCCGGTGAGCGCGAGGTTGCCCGTCGCCCCGACGGCCGTGAGCACGCGGAGGTAGGGGTCCGCGGCGACGAACCTCAGCCCGTCTGCGATCTCCCGCCGCAGGCCGGTCCGGTCGGCGCGCGGGCGCGGCGCCTCCGCCGTACGGATCCGGGTCAGGAGGACCGCGGAGACCAGGAAGCTGGCCGCGTCCGCGAGCACGCCCGCCACCGCCGACGCGGCCTGCGCGAGCAGCCCGGCCACACCCGGGCCCGCGATGTTCGCGGCCGACTCGCCGCCCACCAGGCGCGCGTTGCCGCGGGCCAGTTCGTCCGCGGGCAGCAGACCGGGGAGGTACGCATAGGAGGCCGTCTGGAAGAACACGGCCGAGATCCCCGACAGGAAGGCCACGACCAGCAGGTGCCCGATGGCGAGGACGCCGCACCACGCCGCCACCGGGACGCTCAGGAAGAGCGCGCACGAGACGGCGTCGCAGGCGAGCATGACCGGCCTCCGGGGGAGCCGGTCGACCCACGCCCCCGCCGGCAGGCCGATGAGCAGCCACGGCAGCCAGGAGGCGGCCGCGAGCATCCCGGCCTCCAGAGGTCCCGCGCCCAGCGTCGCGACCGCCACCAGGGGCAGCGCGACCGCGCTCACCGAGCTGCCGAGCCTGCTGGTCGTCTGGCCGATCCACAGCAGCCGGAAGTCCCGTGGCAGACCCCCGCCCCACCCCGGCCGGCGAGGCGAGACCCTGCCCTCTCCGGGACGCCGCGGCGGGGCCGTGCCGTCTCCGGCGGGTTGCCGGGTCGCCGGGCCGCCCGGATCAGCGGACGGGCACCGCCTCGGAGCTCCGGTCGGGGAGCCGGCCGCGGCGGCGGTGTGAGGGCTCCCCGGCGCGCCGCTGTCAGGGCTCCCGGCCGCGCGGGAGTCTCCGGCCCCGGCGGTTCGCGGGTTCACGGCTGGGCCGGCACGCCGTGGGCGAAGACGAACACGGGCTCGCGCCGCTGCCCGTCGTCCGGCGCCTCGCGCGTGGCCCATCTGTCGAGCAGGGCGATGACCTCCTGTGCGAGCTCCGCCAGCTCGCCCGGCGTCAGCCGCAGCCATTTGTCGGTCGAGAAGGGGCCGCCCTCCCAGGCGTCCCGGTCGGTCTCGGGGGCGGCGTACCAGGCCCGGACCGTGTTCATGTGGTAGTCGAGGTTCAGCGACTCGGCAGCCGCGGCGACCGCCAGCGCGGCGGGGTCGTCGGCGAAGTCCCGGGTCGACCAGCGCAGCCCCGGCGACACCAGCCGCCACCAGCGCTCCCGCCGGTCGCGCGCCAGCTCCGGCGCCTCCTCGATCAGGTCGCACGCCCCCAGGACGCGCAGGTGGTGGCTCACGTTCGCCACGGCCTGGCCGGTGCGCTCGGCCAGGACGCTCGCCGTCGACGGGCCGTCGACCTTGAGGATGTCCATCAGCCGCCGTCGCAGCGGGTGGGACAGCGCCGCCAGCACCCGCGAGTCCGTGACCTGACGGATCTCTTTGTTCGCCATGCCCTCAGTCTTGCTCAGCAACGACTATTGCGCAATGTCTCTTGCGCAATAGTCGTTGTGCGAGGCGAGGCTCAGGAGCGTGCCGAGGGAGGCGCGGTCGCTCGTGCCGAAGCGCTCGTAGGCACGGCACAGCTGGTTGGCGACCGTGCGGATCGACAGGCCGAGCAGGCGGGCGATCTCCCGGTTGGTGAGCCCGGCGGCGGCGAGCCCGGCGATCTGCCGCTGCCGCGGCGTGAGGCCGGGGGTCGCGAGGTCGACCAGGACAGGTGTGCGTGCCCCCTGGCAGGCCCGGGCCAGGGTCGCGGCGTACGCCAGCGAGGCGCCGGCCGCTCGCCCGCCGGGGTGGGCCTGCGCCGCGTGCCCCGCGGCCTCGGCGGCATGGAGCAGCAGGCCCAGGTCGGCCAGCCGCCGCGCGGCCTTGTCCAGCGCCGCCGCGTCCCCGTCCGCCATCGCCGCCGCGTGCTCGGCCAGGACAGGGGCGAGGTCGCCCCGCACGGTGTCGGCCAGTAGCGCCAGCCGCCCGGCCACCAGGTCCGGCGCCCCGAAACGGGCGACGTCGTGCAGCGCGAACAGATCGCCGGAGCCGGCCGTGGCGGGCCCCTCCGCGGCCTGGGCCACCGGCCCGCCGAGGGCGGCCCGGGGACGAGGTACCCCGGTGTGCGCGGCCTCCGCCCTGGACCCTGAGCCGCCGGGCTGGGCGCCGCGCAGGTTCGCCTCCGGGCCGGGGCGCCCCTGCGCGGCCTCCAGCGCGGACCGGCGGGCGCCGGCGAGGTCGCCCCTGGCGGCCAGGACCCAGGCGCGGGCGGAGGGGTCGTCACCACATCGGGCCAGAGCGTCCTCCGCCGCCCGCACGTCGCCCAGGTGGGCGGACGCGCACGCGAGCTCGGCGAGACTGGGCCGATGCGCCGGCGAACGCCGCACCCCCTCGCCGCTCCACGCCACCGCCTCGCGGAGCTCGCCGCGGAGCCGGGCCAGCCAGGCGCGGCGGGCGCAGAAGTCCGCCATCAGGGGCTCGTCCCACCCCGCGTCGTCCTCGGCGAGCCGTTCCCCCACCCCGGGCGTGATCTGCGGGATCTGCCCGGCGTACACCAGCGTCGTGATCCGGGCGGTCTGGGCCGCCAGCGCCGGGCCGGGTGACAGGTCCCGGCCGCCGCCCGGGCACGCGGGGGCGCGGGACGGTCCCGCCCCGGTCTCGCCGTCCGCTGTCGGGCGCGCACCGGTCTCGGCGTGCGCCGCCGACCGCGCCTCGGTCTCGCCGTCCGCTGTCGGCCGTGCCCTCGTCTCGGCGTCCGCCGCCGGGCGGGCCCCGGCCGTACGGGCGAGGCGGCGGGCGCGCAACGCCCCGACCCCGGCGCGGAGGACGGGGCCGAGCAGCGGGTGGGCCAGCCGTACCCGCAGGTCGTCGTCGCAGAGGAGGAGGCCGCGTGCCTCCAGCCGTTCCAGCACGGCCACGGACGGGCCCGCCGCGCCGGCCGCCGGGGCGGGCGACGTGGGCAGGGAGAGCGGTTCGGCGAAGGCGACGAGTTCGAGCGCCTCCCGCTCCGCCTCGCCGACGTCCCCGATCATGGCGGTCACGAGTTCCCGCAGGACGCCCGTCACCGGCACCTCGCCCCGCCACCGCCACACGCTCCCGACCCGCTCCAGGCCGCCGTCCTCCCGTACGGCGGCGACGAGCTCGCGCAGCAGCCGCGGGTTCCCGCCGCTGAGCCGGTGGAGCCGCCGTACGGTGAGGTCCTCCACGTGCGCGCCGAGGGCGGACGCGAGGACGTCGCCCGTCTCCTGAGCGGACAGCGGGCCGAGGTCGAGGCGGGGCAGGACGTGCCGCCGCCACAGACCGGCCACCGCCTCGGGGGCCGCCTCGTCCGACCGGACCGTCACGAGCAGCCGGGTGCGCCGCTGCGCGGCCAGGTGGTGCACGAGGGCCGCGGACGCCTCGTCCAGCAGGTGGGCGTCGTCGACGACGAGCACGCGGGCGGGCCGCATCGCCTCGACGGCCCGGCTCAGGGAGTCCGCCGCCGTCCCCGGGAGCAGGTGGGCGAACGCGCCGAAGCGCAGCGACCGGCCCTCAGGGGTACCGGTCACCCAGGCGTGCGGGAGGCGGCGGACGGCCTCGGCCGCCAGACGGCTCCTCCCCGTCCCCGCCGCACCCGCGACGACGGCCCCACGTCGCCCGCCGCGGAGGCCGTCGCGCACCAGAACGAGCTCCTCCGGCCGCCCGCCGAACGGCCACCCTCCCCGTGGTTCCTCCATGCCCCTAAGGAGTTTCGAGGTCCGCGTCTGATACGCCCGGAGCGCGGGGTTTTTGAGTACGGGGGTACTCATGCCGTCCCGTCTCCCCGGCGTCACGATCGCCGCATGGGATCGACGCGGACGCGTGTGAACGCCGTGCTGCTCGTCGCGGCTCTCGCCTGGGCCGCCCTTCTCGGCTGCGATCCGAGCGAGGAGGACGCGGACGGCGGGGCCTCGACACCCGTCGCCGCGATGAGCTCGCCCGCCATCGCCGGCGGCGAGCAGGGTTCGGGGGGTGACTCCTCGTCCGGCGGGGGTCAGGGCGGGGGCGCGGGCGGTGGCGGGGGAGGGCGGCCCGGCCGCTACACGCTCACCTCCGGGCCGACACTCGACGGCGACTTCAGCGCGCCGCAGGGAAACTCGCCGGGGACGCTGTGCCTGACCCTGTCCGCCCAGAGCCTGGGGACGGCCCGGGTGGCGCGGCTGCACCTCGCCGAGGACGTTCCGGGGGTCTTCACGCTCGGATCGGGGGCGGTCCTGTGCCCCGCGCCGGCTCCGGTCGCCTCGCCGTGCGAGGGGTCCGTGCTCGCGCCCGGCGGGCCGGTGTGCCTGCTCATGTTCTACGGCCGGGGGGACGCGGACTCGGCGGCCCGGCTCGAGGTGACGCTGGAGCAGCGGTGCACCGGCCGGGACACCCCGGCGTGCGAGAGCCTCCCCGACGAGGCGCACCCGTCGGAGTCGGATCCGGTGACCGTCACGTGGCAGTACAGCGTGCCGCTCTACTACTGCGCGGGCGGGTACACGCCGGGCGTCCTCAGCGAACCCTGCGACACGGCGGCCACGCCGCCTCCGTCCACCGATCCCGGGGTGACGGACCCGGCGATCGCGCCCACCCCCACCGGCTCCGACGTAGGCTGAGCCGGTGGCGGAGGACGAGCCCGGCACGCGGCCCGGAGGCGTGGCTTCGCCGAGGACGGCTCTCGACGTCGAGCACGCGGATGGCCGTGAGGCCGAGCGAGTGGGCGGGCGCGGGGGTGCCTCTAACGGTGAGCGTGCGGGGGGCCGCGAAGGCGGGCGTGCGGGGGACCACGAGCACGCGGGTGGCCGTGACGACGAGGGCGGCGCCCAGCCGAGCCCCCTGGAACGCAGGCTGGCGTCCTTCGCCCAGGCCGTGGGCATCGGGGCGGTCCCGCCCAGCATCGCCGTCGGCCTGCTCTTCTACTTCGGCTACGTGGCCGGTCGCCGCCGGTTCGCGGAGTTCGGCCTCGACCTGGACCTCCTCGACCTGTCCACACGGGCCGTCCTCCTCTACGGCTCGGAGGCCCTGTGGTTCCCCCTGGCCGCGCTGTTCCTCGCGACCCTGCTCGGGTTGTGGGGGCACGTCGAACTCGCCCGGCTCGTACGGCGCGAGCGGGCGGCCCCCGCCGGGCGGGGACGCGTCCTCACGGTGGCCGGATGGGCCCTGCTGGCCGCCGGGCTCGTCCTGGTGGCCCGGGGCGCGCTCGGGACGCTCGTCCCCGACGTCGCGGCCACCGAGACCCCCGGCACCAGCCCCGTCTGCCTCGGCGCCGGCGCCCTGGTGGCCGCGTACGGCCGGTGGCTCGTCACCTGGCGGCGCGCCCATCGGCAGCGGCTCCTGGAGCGGGCGGCGGCGGTCGCCGTGGTCTCGCTGGCGGTCGCGAGCCTGTTCTGGGCCAGCGCGAGCTACGCGGTGGCGTACGGGAGGGGCCGCGCCGCCGACTTCGTGGCCGGGCTGGCCGCCCGTCCCGAGGTCGTGCTGGACACCACCGAGCCCCTCGACCTCGGCCCGGAGTTCGCCGGGGTGACGGAGACGCGGCTGCCGCCGGCCAAGGGCCGCCGCCACCTCTACCGCTACCGGCACCTGCGGCTGCTGACGGAGTCGGGCGGCCGGCTGTTCCTGATCCCCGCCGACTGGCCCACCGGCCCCCGCTGGCCCCGCGTCTGGCGCGGCGGCGGCACGCTCGTCATCCCGTACGACGCCGGGAGCCGGATCCGGCTCCTGCCGTACGACGGCCCCTGAACCCCGGCACGGGCGGCCGGGGCCGCGCGTGCCTAGCATCTGCGATGTGTCCCTTCGCGAACTCGTCGTCCTCGGCACATCGAGCGCGGTGCCCACGAGGCGCCGCAACCACAACGGCTACCTGCTCCTGTGGGACGGCGAGGGGTTCCTGTTCGACCCGGGCGAGGGGACGCAGCGGCAGATGCTGCACGCGGGTGTGAGCGCCCACGACCTCACCTGGATCTGCGTCACCCACTTCCACGGCGACCACTGCCTGGGCGTCCCCGGGGTCGTCCAGCGGATCGCCCGCGACAGGGTGACGCACGAGGT
The DNA here is from genome assembly GCF_016863035.1 of Microbispora corallina. GTDB lineage: Bacteria > Actinomycetota > Actinomycetes > Streptosporangiales > Streptosporangiaceae > Microbispora > Microbispora corallina. The sequence continues at coordinate 234,733 of NZ_BOOC01000002.1, read as the reverse complement.
GCGCGCCGTCTTCCCCGCCGTGGGCGAGGCCTACTGGGAGCGGCTGCGCCACGCCACCTCCTTCGGCGACACGTCGGTGATCACGCCGCTCCCGGTCGCCGGAGAGTCCGCGCGGCTGCCCGCGGGCCCGGTCGCGCTCACCGCGCGCCGCCTGTCGCACTCCATCGAGTCGTACGGCTATCGCCTCGACGAGCCCGCGGGACGCCGCATGCTGCCCGCCGAGCTGGCCCGGCGCGGGGTGCGCGGACCGGCCGTCGGCGTGCTCCAGCGGGACGGCGCGGTCACCCTCGACGACGGCTCGGTGGTGCGGCTGGAGGACTGCAGCGCGCCCCGGCCGGGCCAGAGCGCCGCGTTCGTGATGGACACCCGGCTGTGCGACGCGGTCTTCGCGCTGGCCGACGGCGTGGACCTGCTCGTCATCGAGTCGACGTTCCTGTCGGAGGAGGCCGCGCTGGCGGCCGAGTACGGCCACCTGACTGCCGCCCAGGCGGGGCGGGTGGCGGCGGCCTGCGGCGTGCGCAGGCTGGTGCTGACGCACTTCTCCGAGCGCTACACGTTCGCCGACGAGCCCCGTTTCGCCGAGGAGGTCCGCAAGGCGTACGACGGGGACGTCGTCCTGGCCCGCGACCTCATGCGTGTCCCGGTGCCGAAACGGGCGAGCAGGTAGATCTTTCGTGGAGGCGCCGGGCGGCATCCGTTCCGGCGGGCGCGGCGGGGTGGGCGCGGAGGCGGGGGCGGCGCGGCGCGCGGCGGCCCAACGGCACGCTCGGACAGCGGCCGGCCACGAGAAGGGAGATCCCGCCCACGGAGGCCGTGGGTGTCCTCGGCCGGTAGGGGGATGCTGAGAGGGAGGTCACTGCAAGGCAGGCATCATGAGGCAGCGGGGCCGGGTGCCATGGTGGACGGACGGCGCGGCCGGCGCGCTCTGCGTCGCGCTCCTCGTCGTCCCGCTCGGCGCCCGGGACGTATCGACGGCCCAGGCCGTGTGGCCGGCCGTGCCGTGGGTCGCTCCTGTCGCGCCGTCGGCCGCGCCGTCGGTGGCGGTGAGCGCCCAGCCCGCCGGAGGTCACGGCGGGCACGGAGGTCACGGCCACGGCGGAGGCCACGGAGGTCACGGCGGAGGTCACGGCGGAGGCCACGGCGGTCACGGCGGCGGCCACGCCGAGGGCCGCGGCGGGCACGGTGGCGGCCACGCGGGCGGCCCCGTGGCGGCCCGGGGTGAAGGCCGTGGGTGAAGGCCTGGGTTGACACGCCACCCTCGGCCCGGTCGCGCCGGCGCTGACCGGCGTTCCCAGGACGGCCGGGCGGCCGCGGCGGGGTCAGGTCACCAGGTCCACCGGGCGACGATGTAGCCCACGCCGTACGGCGCGTCATGGAAGAGCAGTTCGCCCGCGACCGGCGGCGCGTCGTGCGCCGCGGCCGCCAGGACCTGGAACACCGCCCGCCCCGCCACCCACAGCTCGGCGGCCTCGGCCGGGTCGAGGGCGGCCAGCCGGTCGGCGGCGGCCTCGCCCAGGGCCGCGGCCAGCATGGCGTCGTACGGCGCGGCGTCCGGGTGCACGTACCCCGGGGACTTCTCGGTCAGGCGGGCGGAGCCGTCGCCCATGACGAGCATCGCCACGCGCGCCGCCGACCCGGCGACGCGGTGGCCGAGCTCGGCGCAGGCGGCGGGGGTGGCGTCCGTGGCGATTGCCTCGAACCGCAGCCCGGGCGGCCCGGCCGGGAACGCCGGTTCGACCAGCAGGCGGCCGATCGTGAGGGACAGCGGCAGGACGGGATCACCGGCGCCCACCCGGACGTCCGGGCCCCAGGGCTTGAGCGTCCCGGCCGCGTCCCCCGGATAGGAGGCGGACCGGTCGGCGCCGCCGACGACGACCAGGACGTCGGGATTCGCTCCGGCGAGGGACCGCACGGCCGCCGCGCACGCCGCGCGGAGCCCGTCCAGCTCCGGGGCGGCGGCTCCGGCGACCTCGGGGACGATCAGCGGCGGATGCGGGCAGACGGCGGCGGCGACCAGCACGCGGCCACCCTACCCGCGAAATCCCCGCCCCCGTCCGCCCCGGGCGCCGGAGGGCCGGGATGAGCGGGACAATGGAGGCATGACGGGAACCGTGGCGTTCGGCAGCGTGCCGACGAAGCTCGGCGAGGTCCTGGCGGCCGTCACCGAGGAGGGCGTCGCCGCGACCGCGTTCCGGGACGCCCCCCGGGTGCGGGCGAGGATCGTCGAGCGGCTCGGCCTGGACGTCGCCGACGACCCCGGGCGCACGGCCGGCGCCCGCGCCGAGCTGGAGGCGTACTTCCGGGGCGAGCTGCGGGAGTTCCGCGTCCCGGTCGACTGGCGGCTGATGTCGGACGTCCAGCGACGGGTGCTCGGCACCCTCCACGCCACCGTCCCGTACGGCTCGGTCGTCACGTACGGCGAGCTGGCGGCCAGGAGCGGGACCGGCGTCCCGGCGCGCGGCATCGGAGCGATCATGGGGGGCAACCCGGTCCCGATCATCGTGCCGTGCCACCGGGTCGTGGCGGGCAACGGGCTGGGCGGGTTCAGCGGCGGCGACGGCGTGGAGTCGAAGCGCTGGCTGCTCACGCTGGAGGGCCACCTCCCTCCGACGCTCGACTGGGACCTGTGATCCCGCGGCGGCCGGGACCCGTGACCTCGCGGACGCTGGGACACTGAAGGCGTGGGACAGCTACCGGTGATCGCCGTCGTGGGCGCCACGGCGGCCGGCAAGTCCGACCTGGCCGTGGAGCTGGCGCTCCGGCTGGGCGGCGAGGTGATCAACACCGACTCCATGCAGCTCTACCGGGGCATGGACATCGGCACCGCCAAGCTGACCCCGGCCGAGCGCAGAGGCGTTCCGCACCACCTGCTCGACATCTGGCCGGTCACGCGGACGGCCAGCGTGGCCGAGTACCAGCGGCTCGCCCGCCCGCTCATCGAGGACCTCCGGGCGCGCGGCGTCGTGCCCGTCCTCGCGGGCGGGTCCGGGCTCTACGTCCGGGCCGCCCTGGACGACCTGGAGTTCCCCGGCACCGACCCGGACGTCCGGGCACACCTGGAGAAGGAACTGGCCGAGACCGGCCCCGCCCCCCTCTACGAGCGCCTGACGACGCTCGACCCCGTCGCCGCCGCGAACATCCTGCCGAGCAACGGCCGCAGGATCGTCCGGGCCCTCGAGGTGATCGAACTGTCCGGGCGGCCGTTCTCCGCCACGATGCCGTCGTACGACGCGGTCTACGAGAGCGTGCAGATCGGCGTGGAGGTGCCGCGACCCCTGCTGGACGCGCGCATCGAGACCCGGGTGACGCGCATGTGGGAGGCCGGGCTGGTGGACGAGGTCCGCGCGCTGGCCGCGCAGGGCCTCGCCGAGGGGAGGACGGCCGGCCGCGCCCTCGGGTACGCCCAGGTGCTGCGCTTCCTTGACGGCGAGTGGACCGAGGAGCAGGCCCGGGAGGAGACGGTACGGGCCACCCGCAGGTTCGCCCGGCGGCAGGAGTCGTGGTTCCGCCGGGACCCCCGCGTGGTCTGGCTGCCGTTCGACGCCCCCGACCTCGCGGAGCGGGCGGTCGCGGCGGTCGGCGCGGGTGACTCTAGACTTCGGTGACATGCGGTTTGTGAAGGGCCACGGCACCGAGAACGACTTCGTGATCCTCCCGGACGCCGACGGCCGGCTGGACCTGTCCGCGGCGGCCGTCGCCGCGCTGTGCGACCGGCGGGCCGGCATCGGCGCCGACGGCGTCCTGCGGGTCGTGCGCAGCAAGGTCGACCCCGAGGCGGCAGGCCTGGCGGACGAGGCCGAGTGGTTCATGGACTACCGCAACGCCGACGGCAGCGTCGCCGAGATGTGCGGCAACGGCGTCCGGGTCTTCGCCCGCTACCTGGTGGACGCCGGTCTCGCCGCCCCCGGGGAGTTCGGGGTGGCCACGCGCGGCGGGATCAAGCGCGTCCGGCTCGGCGCGGCAGGAGACGTGAGCGTGGACATGGGCATGCCGCGGGTGCTCGGCGCCGGCACGGCCGTCGTCGGCGGGCGGGAGTACCACGGCCTCAACGTCAGCATGGGCAACCCGCACCTGGCGTGTCTCATCGACGACCCCGTGGCCGGGCTCGACCTGACGGTGGAGCCGGGGTACGACCGCGCGACCTACCCCCACGGCGTCAACGTCGAGCTGATCAACCCGGCGGGCGACCACGCCGTCTCCATGCGGGTCCACGAGCGCGGCTCGGGGGAGACCCGGTCCTGCGGCACGGGAGCCGTCGCCACGGCGGTGGCCGCCGCCCGCGCGGCGGGGGAGGAGACCGGCACCTGGGCCGTCCACGTCCTGGGAGGCACCGTGTCCGTCACCCTCGACGGCCGCACCAGCCACCTGGCCGGCCCGGCCGTCCTGGTCGCCTCGGGCGAGCTCCCCGCCGTCCTCTGACCCGCGATTCCCCACCTTCGCGAAGGGTTGCAGAACCTTGTTCTGATCGCCAGGCTGAGTCTGGACAGTGGACCGAGGTGGAGGGCGCATGGACCCGCGTGACGCGGCGGTGGCGACGAAGGCGGCGGTGGGCGCCCTGGGCGGCGGCTTCATGATCTCCAGGGAGGTCAAGGCGCTGTGCGAGCGCTCCGGCCTGGGCCCCAGGGAGATGTACTTCCGCGGGCGCTGCGGCGTCCTCGGCGAGGTGGATCCCGGCGTCGTCGTGGCGGCCGCCGTGTTCTTCCCGCCCGGCCACGTCGAGCAGTCGTGGGAGGGCGGCCGGAGGCTGCCCGTGGACGAGGCGGTGCGCCTGTACGCCTCCGCCTGCCACGCCTGGGGTGAGCGCAGGCTCGGCGCCTTCGACGGCGCCGACCGCCTCTGCGCGCTGCTCACCGCCGTCGCCGACGGATCGGACGTGCTGGGCGCGCCGCTGTTCGCCGGGTGGCGGGCGCTGCCCCGGCCCGCGTCCGGCCCCGCGCTCACGGCCCACCTCCTTCACCTCGTCCGCGAGCTGAGGGGCGCCCGGCACGCCACCGCCGTGATCGCGTACGGCGTGGACCCGCTGGTCGCGACGCTGGCGGGGGATCCCGCGGCGGGAACACCGGCCACGCACGTCCGGGGTGCCGACGCCGCCCGGTTCCTCGCCTGGCCCGAGCCGTATCCGGAGCCCACGCCGGACGAGGTCAAGCGCCGGGGGCGGGCCGAGGAGCTGACCGACGACCTCATGGCCGCCGCCTACACCGTCCTCTCCCCGGCCGGGCGCGCCGAGCTCGTGGACCTGCTCACGCAGGCACTCCAGGCCGCCGCGCGCTGACCCGCCCGGGCACGCCGAGCTGGTGGACCTGCTCGCGCAGACCCTCCGCGTGGCCCGGCATGCCGGAGTCACAGGTCGTGCGGCGGGACGTCCGCGACCGCCCGCCGCGGCGACAGGACGTACGGCACGACCGGCCCGGGCGACGCGGCCGGGCGGCGCTGTTTGGGTCATGGTCGTGCAACTGGCAGACTGGCCTCTCATGGACGTGGACATCTGGGCCTGGGTCGGCGGCACCCAGCGCGAACTGCACGAGGCCGGCAACACGGGGCTGGCGATGGCGCTCGGCGACGTGCCCGGGCAGGCGCTGGAGGGCCGGTACGCCCAGCTCGACGTCGTGGCGCCCGCCGTCGCGCAGCACGCCGAGAGCCTGGGGCAGCCCTGGCTGGAGCTGTTCGCCCGCTACTGGCACCTGCTCGGACGGGTCGGCGACCGGGCCAACGGCGCGGTGGCGCTGGAGGACGCGGCCTCGCTCGTGGAGTTCGCCCAGCGTGACGACGTCCGCGACTGCCCCGCCGCGCCCGGCGCGGTGGAGGTCCTGGCCATGGCCCAGGCGAACACCGACGGCCCCGGCTTCGCCGGCACCCGGCTGGCCGCGCTCGGCGCCGCCCTCGACGGCGTCGGCCCCGACTCGCTGGCCTTCTCCGGCCTGGCCACGCAGTACGTCCTGGCCCTGATCGACGCGGGGCAGGCGGGCGAGGCCGTGGCGTACGCGGAGGCCGCGGTGGAGCGGCTGCGCGGCGCCGGCCGTGAGGCGGGCTGGGAGCTCGGCGCCGCCTCGGCCCGGGCGCTGCTCGGCGCCGGCCGCGCGGACGACGCGCTGGCCGCCCTCGACGCCTCGACCGGACTCAAGCCCGACGACCCGGTGGCCAAGGGCCGCCGCGAGGCGCTGCTCCGGTCGCTGGTCCTGGCCACGCTCGGCCGCACCGAGGAGGCCGTGGACGCGCTGCCCGACCTCGACGTGGTGGGCGACCACCCCCGCGAGTGGGTGGAGTGGGGCCGCACGGTCCGGCTGCTCGCCTCCAGCGGCTCCATCGCCAACACCTGGCAGCTGGGCCGGATCCTGCGCCAGTGGATCACCTACTTCGAGACCATCGGCGGCCACCGCGCCCGCTTCGAGCTGGCGCTGACCGCCGGGCACCTGGCCGTGGCCCGCCAGGGCCTGTGGCAGGCCCGTCTGCTGGCCCTCTACGCCGAGGGCGTGCTGGCCGACCTGACCTCCACCGAGGGCCTCGCCGAGCGGGTGGCCGAGCTGCGGGCCGCCGTCGAGCGCGCCTCCGAACTGCCCGCCCCCGGGCCCACCGACGAGCTGGTGGCCTACTTCGACGCCGCGGACGGCCGCACGGCCGACCCCGAGCGGTGGGTGGGCTGGCTATGGCCGCTGTCCGGGACCGACCTGGAGGCGACCCGCCGCCACACCACCACGCTCGGCTTCCTCGGGTACGCGGCGACCGGCGCCGACCTCTACTGGAAGACGCTGGCCGAGGACGCCGACCCCGCGCAGGCGGGCGAGGAGGACATCTCCTACCTCACCGGCCTGCTGATCGAGGCCGGCCAGGACGAGCGGGTGGAGGAGCTGGCCGCCCGCCTCCCGGCGGCCGCGGGACACCTCGCCCGCGCCCGTCTCCACCGCGCGCGGGAGCGCTGGGAGGAGACGGCCGCCGAGGCGGAGGCCGCCGTCGCCGCCGAGCCGTCTCTGGAGGGCCGGCGCCTGTGGTCCGGCGCCGTCCAGCAGCTTGGCGACAACGCCAAGGCCGCCGAGATCATCCAGCCGCTGCTCGACTCCGGCGAGGCCGAGGAGGAGGACGTCTGGCGGCTCATCGTGCTGTCGACGGCCGTCGAGGACTGGGCGACCGTCCGCGTCGCCGCCGCCAAGCTCGGCATGCCGATCGAGACGGGCGAGGGCCCGATCGAGGAGGAGTGGCACCTGATCCGCGCCATCCTCCCGGCCCCCGACGGCAGCCAGCGCGAGGTGCTCGCCGTCCGTACGGGCCCGGCGACCGCCCGCCTCGCCATCCCGCAGCCGCGGGGCATGGAGTACAACGCGGGCGACGTCGTCGTGATCGACCCGCGTCCGCTGGAGCCCATCCCCGAGGACCCGAAGGAGCGGGAGAGCTTCGTCGTCCCGTTCGCCGGGGTGACGATGCTCCGCCCGGGCGGCTACACGAGCTGGTTCTTCGACGGCGCCGCGCCCTCCGAGGAGGAGTGGACGGAGTTCAACGAGGTGCTGGCCGAGCGCGGCTGGCCCATGTGGGTCTACAGCGACGAGAACTACCGCGTCACCCACCCGGCCACGGGGGAGCAGCTGCCCGGGGTGTTCGGCTGGATCGCCATCCCGCCCAGCAGCCGTCCGTCCGAGCTGGACGCGGTGCTCGACGACGTGACCGAGCAGTGGAGCCACCCGCTGGCCTGGCTCGACCTCGCCCGCGAGGTGGGCATCGAGGCCGAGCGGCACGAGCGGATCTCCAAGGAGTACGGCCTCTGAGCCGAGGCACGCGGACCCCGGCCCGGTACGCGGCCGCGCCGCTCTCCGACCGGGCGCGGCCGGTCCGCCGCGGCCCCGGCACCGTACGGGCGGCGGGCACGGGCTCCGGCGCGGCCTGGCCGGGGCGCCGCGGCCGCGCGGCCTGGCGGCGGTGGCGCGCGGGGAGGGCGGCGTGATCCTGGACCGGTTCCGGCTGGACGGCAAGGTCGCCGTCGTCACGGGCGCGTCCTCCGGCCTCGGGGTCGCGTTCGCCCGCGGGCTCGCCGAGGCCGGCGCCGACGTCGCCATCGGAGCCCGCCGGGCCGAGGGCCTGGAGCGCACCCGGCGGCTGGTCGAGGAGGCCGGCCGCCGGTGCGTCGCCGTCCCCACCGACGTCACGGCGCCCGAGGACTGCTCCGCGCTCGTGGAGGCCGCGGTGTCGGGGCTCGGCGGCGTCGACGTGCTGATCAACAACGCCGGTGTGGGCACCGCCGTCCCCGCGTTACGGGAGACGCCCGAGGAGTTCCGCCACGTCGTCGACGTGAACCTGCACGGCGCGTTCTGGATGGCGCAGGCCTGCGCCCGGGTGATGCGGCCGGGCTCCTCCATCGTGAACATCGGCAGCGTGCTCGGCGAGACGACCGCCGGCCTGCCACAGGCGGCCTACAGCGCGTCCAAGGCCGCCCTCACCGGGCTCACCCGGGACCTGGCCCAGCAGTGGACGAGCCGAAGGGGCATCAGGGTCAACTGCCTCGAACCGGGTTTCTTCGCCTCGGAGATGACCGATCAGTATCCGAACGGGTATCTCGACCGCATGCGGGAGCAGCGCGTCCTCATGGGCCGCGTCGGCGATCCTGCGGAGCTCGTCGCCGCCGCGATCTTCCTGGCGTCCGACGCCGGATCGTACCTGACCGGCGCGATCATCCCCGTTGATGGCGGAATCCTGATTACTTGAAGTCCAGGAGGTTACAAAGATCACTGGACGGTCACGATATGGAGATTAGGCGGAATTTTTCACCATAAGTAGGGCCTACGGGCCTAGCCTCATCACTGTTGTCAAACAGGACGTGTGTTGCGCATCGCGCAACGCCTGTGCGTGTGCCCACTGAGGAGTCGTTGGCCCCCCGCTCTTCATCCACGGCGCGCGGGTGCGAGCCCTGCCGCCGTGCTGTGGCGTTTCCGGGCGTCCGCGCCGCCTCACGGGCCAGCGCCAAGTGAGGGGAATCAGAGTGGGCACAGCCGCGATCGAGGTTCGCGGGCTCTGGAAGATCTTCGGCCCCAAGGCGGACCGGATCATCGGAAGCCCCGATGCCGCCCTTGAGCCCGCCGCGCTCCGGGCGAAGACGGGATGCACCGCCGCCGTCAGGGACGTGAGCTTCGAGGTCCGTCCCGGCGAGGTCTTCGTCGTGATGGGCCTGTCCGGCAGCGGCAAGTCGACCCTGGTGCGATGCCTCACCCGGCTGATCGAGCCCACGGCAGGCGAGATCGCCATCGACGGGCAGGACGTCCGGGGCATGTCGCCGGCCCAGCTCCGCGACCTGCGCCGGCACCGGGTCAGCATGGTGTTCCAGCACTTCGGGCTGCTGCCGCACCGCCGCGTCGTCGACAACGTGGCGTACGGCCTGGAGATCCAGGGCGTCGACAAGGCCGCCCGGCACGACAAGGCCGCGCAGATCCTGTCGCTGGTCGGCCTGCAGGGCCACGAGGACTCCTACCCCGACCAGCTCTCCGGCGGCATGCAGCAGCGGGTCGGCCTCGCCCGGGCGCTCGCCGTCGACCCCGACGTCCTGCTGTTCGACGAGCCGTTCAGCGCGCTCGACCCGCTCATCCGCCGTGACATGCAGGCCGAGGTCATCCGGCTGCACCGCGAGGTGGGCAAGACGATGGTCTTCATCACCCACGACCTGTCCGAGGCGCTCAAGCTCGGCGAGCGCATCGCCATCATGCGGGGCGGCGCGATCGTCCAGGTGGGGACCCCCGAGGAACTGGTGGGGGCGCCCGCCGACGACTACGTGGCCGACTTCGTCCGTGACGTGCCGAAGTCCACGGTCCTGTCGCTGCGCTGGATCTGCCGCACGCCCGAGCCGGACGAGCCGCTGGACGGTCCCGAACTGGCGGCCGACACGGTGATCCACGACGCGGTCCCCGCGGCCATGGCATCGGCCCGGCCGATCCGGGTGGTCTCCGGCGGCGAGCTGGTCGGCGTCGTCGACCGGGTCGACCTGCTCGGCGCGGTCAAGCACCAGGACGCGCCCGCCGCGGCGGCGGCCGCCCCCGGGGAGGCGTAGTGGTGTCCGCGCCCGTGCAGATGGCCCCGCCCGTCCCCGCCGCGCCCCGCGGCAGGCGGCTCGCCCGCTGGGCGCCGCCGGTCGCAGGCGTCGTCGCCGTCGTGGTCCTCTACCTGGCCTTCAAGGACACGGCCACGCTGCCGCACGACGACGACGCCCGCCTGTTCCACCACCTGAACGACGTCCGCGACTGGGTGGACGAGAACCGCAACAGCAGCCCGATCTTCCTGTTCGTGCTGAACTACATCCGCCTGTTCGTGGCCGACCTGTACACGGCGCTGCAGGCGGCCCTGGTCGCGCTCGGCTGGCCCGGGCTGATCGGGCTCACCGCGGGCCTGGGCTGGCTCGCGGGCGGCTGGCGGATCGCGCTCGTGTCGGTCGCCGGGTTCGGCGCCATCGGCGTGCTCGGCAAATGGGACGCGAGCGTCGAGACGCTGGCCCTCACGCTCAGCTCCGTCGCGCTCTCGCTCGTCATCGGCATCCCGATAGGCGTCTGGGCCGGCCGCTCGGCCCGCGTCCGGAGGATCGTCACGCCGGTGCTGGACGTCATGCAGATCATGCCGACGTTCTCGTACCTGTCCCCGATCGTGCTGCTGTTCCTCATCGGGCCGGCGTCGGCCACGATCGCCACGATGATCTACGCGATCCCGCCGGCGATCAGGATCACCGCGCTCGCCATCCAGCGGGTCTCTCCGACCGCGGTCGAGGCGTCGGAGTCGCTGGGCGCGACCCGGTGGCAGACGCTGCGCAAGGTCCGGCTGCCGATGGCGCTCAACACGATCATGCTGGGCGTGAACCAGACGATCGCGGCCGCCCTCTCGATGGTCCCGCTCGTCGCGCTGATCGCGGCCCCCGGCCTCGGCGTGGACCTCCTCCAGGCCCTCGCGCGGGTGAACGTCGGCGCGGCGCTGGTGCCCGGCATCGCGATCGTCCTCATCGCCATCGTGCTCGACCGGATCACCCGCGCCGCCGCGAGACCCAGGGCCCGGGCCCGCGCCGTACGGTGGGGCGGGTTCGCCCTGCTGACGGTCGTCGGCCTCGCCCTCACCCCGGCGCTGGCGCAGGAGTTCCCCGAGCAGTGGGAGATCCAGATCGTCCGGCCCATCAACGACGTGGTGGACTGGATCGAGGCCAACTGGTACGGCTTCACCGGCTTCCTCAACGACGCCGTGGCGTACGGGCTGCTCAACCCGCTGCAGAACACGCTGACCAGCGCGCCCTGGTGGCTCGTCACGCTCGCCGTACTGGCCTTCGCCTGGTGGCTGAGCGGGCCGCGGGCGGGCGTCGTCGCCGCGGCCTGCCTGATCGCCATCGCCGCGCTGAGCCTGTGGGAGCACGGCATGGAGACGCTGACGATCGTGCTGGTCGCCTCGGTCATCACGATCGCGGTCGGGCTGGCGCTCGGCGTCGGGGCCGCGCGGTCGAGACGGTTCGCGGCCGTGCTGCGGCCGTTCCTCGACGCCGCCCAGACCATGCCGTCGTTCTCGTACCTGCTGCCCGCCGTCGCCCTGTTCGGCAACGGCCGCTTCACCGCCATCATGGCGTCCCTCATCTACGCGGTGCCCGTGGTGGCGCGCCTGGTCGAGGACGGCCTGCGGGAGGTGCCCCAGACCGTCGTCGAGGCGGCCAGGTCGGCGGGCTCGACCGAACGGCAGCTGCTGTGGAAGGTCCAGCTGCCGATGGCGAGGAGCTCCCTGCTCCTCGCGGCCAACCAGGGAATCGTGATGACCCTGGCGATGGTGGTGATCGGCGCGCTCGTCGGTGCGGGCGCCCTCGGTTATGACGTCGTGGCCGGTATCGCGCAACAGGAGGACTACGGAAAGGGCCTCGCCGCAGGCGTCGCCCTCGTCCTGCTCGGAATCATGCTCGACCGGATCACGCAAGGCGCCGACGGGCGCCGCAGTCCCCACAAGAAGAGGAACGCATGAAGAAGTTAGGCCTGATCGCCGGCGTGCTCGTCCTTGGGCTCAGCGCCGCGGCGTGCGGTGGAGCCAAGGTCGAGGACAACGCGGCGGGGGCGCCGAGCGCGGCGGCGAGCGGCTCGGCCGCCCCGTCCGCCGCGGGCACCGTGAAGATCGCCATCAACGGCTGGGTGGGCTACGAGGCCAGCGCCGCCGTCGTGTCCTATCTCCTCCAGCACGAGCTGGGCTACACGGTCCAGAAGGTGACGCTCAACGAGGAGCCGTCCTGGCAGGGCATGGAGTCCGGTGACGTCGACGTCATCATCGAGAACTGGGGTCACGACGACCTCAAGAAGAAGTACATCGACGAGAAGAAGATCGCCGTCGAGGCCGGTGCCAACGGCAACAAGGGTGTCATCGGGTGGTACGTCCCCGAGTGGATGGTGCAGAAGTACCCGGACATCACCGACTGGAAGAACCTGAACAAGTACGCCGACCTGTTCAAGACCTCCGAGTCCGACGGCAAGGGCCAGCTGCTGGACGGCGACCCCTCCTTCGTCACCAACGACGAGGCCCTCGTCAAGAACCTCAAGCTCGACTACAAGGTGGTCTACGCGGGCAGCGAGGCCGCGCTGATCAAGGCGGCCAAGCAGGCCACCGACCAGAAGAAGCCGCTGCTCATGTACTTCTACGAGCCGCAGTGGCTGTTCAACCAGATCAAGCTCGTCAAGGTGAACCTGCCGGCGTACACCGCCGGTTGCGACGCCGACCCCAAGAAGGTCGCCTGCGACTACCCGCCGTACGAGCTGGACAAGATCGTTAGCCAGAAGTTCGCCGACACCGGCGGCAAGGCGTACGACCTCGTCAAGAACTTCTCGTGGACGAACGACGACCAGAACGCGGTCGCCGACGACATCACGAACAACGGCATGTCGGCCGACGACGCGGCCAAGAAGTGGGTCGAGGCCAACCCCACCAAGTGGCAGGCCTGGATGCCCAAGTGATCCTCCCGTGACCCGGGTCGGTCGTCCGCACTCCTTTCCTGCGCGGCCGATCGACCCGGTCCGGTTGTGGAATACTCAGCCGGTGTCGCGGCGGTCCCCGCCGCCCGTGCGCCGCCCGTACGACATCAGATGAGGTCAGATGATGAGGGTCCGTCTCCTTGCCGGGGTCCTGACGATCGCCATGGTGATGACCGCCTGCAGCGGCGGGAGCACCGGGGACGAGGCCGACCAGGGGGCGTCCAAGTCCGGCACCGTGCGCCTCGCCGTGAACCCCTGGGTCGGCGACGAGGCCAGCAACGCCGTGATCGCCTACCTGCTCGAGCACGAGCTCGGCTACAAGGTCGAGCTGGTCAAGGCGGCCGAGGCGGACTCCTGGAAGGGCTTCGAGAAGGGCACGGTCGACGTCGTCATCGAGAACTGGGCCCACCCGGAGCTGAAGAAGGAGTACATCGAGCAGAAGAAGGTCGCCGTCACCGCGGGGGAGAACGGCAACAAGGGCATCATCGGGTGGTACGTCCCCGAGTGGATGGTCGAGAAGTACCCGGACATCACCAACTGGCAGAACCTGAAGAAGTACGCCGACCTGTTCAAGACCGACAAGAGCGGCAACCTCGGACAGTTCCTCGCCGGTGACCCGTCGTACGTCACCAACGACGAAGCCCTGATCAAGAACCTCGGCCTGCCGTACAAGGTCGTCTACTCGGGCAGCGAGGACGCGCTCATCGACGCCGCCCGCAAGGCCACGCAGGACAAGAAGCCGCTGCTCATGTACTTCTACGAACCGCAGTGGCTGTTCAACCAGCTCAAGCTCGTCAAGATCAACCTGCCGCCGTACGCCATCGGGTGCGACACCGACGTCAAGAAGGTCGCCTGCGACTACCCGCCGTACCTGCTCGACAAGATCGTCAGCACCAAGTTCGCGTCGCAGGGCGGCAACGCGTACGAGCTCATCAAGAACTTCGTGTGGACCAACGACGACCAGAACTCGGTCGCCTTCGACATCGCGGTCAACAAGATGTCCGACGAGGCCGCCGCCCAGAAGTGGGTCGAGGCCAACAAGATCGTCTGGCAGGACTGGATCCCCGCCTGACCGTCCTGGTTTTGCCTCGCCTTCGGCTCGGCGGTTCGGGGCGCCCTTTTGGCCGCGGGGTCGTGCCGGAGGCGCGCCATGAGCACTGCCCTCGTCGCGCTCTGGTCGCTGCGCTCCCGTGCGCTCCTCAGTCCAGACGCGGCCGCGCCCCTTTGTGCTTGTTTTGCCTCGCCTTCGGCGAGGCGGTTCGGGGCGCTTAAAGGCCACGTCTTCCCTCGTCGCGCTCTGGTCGCTGCGCTCCCGCGCGCTCCTCAGTCCAGACGCGGCCGCGCCCCTCACTCGCTTTTGAGCGGCTGGCGCGCCTTCTTTGCCGTTACTTGGCACTTTGCTATATCTAGGTGGGATATTTCTTTACCTAGGGGTGACTGTGGGCGGGCGTGGATCCCGGGCGGTCGCGGCGGTCTCCGTGGCGGTGGCCCTGCTGGCCGGATGCGGGCCGGTGCAGGATCTCGGAGTCGACCAGAGCGGGCACGGCTCCGCCAAGGGCGGCGAGAAGGGCGGCGGCGACGGCGGGAACGGGCACGGCACCAACCCGCTGGACAACCCCGAGGGCACCAAGCCCGGCCTCGCCCCGATCACGTCGGACAAGGACCGCTCCGACGGCCGTGACCTGATCGAGAAGGTGCCGACGAAGGGCCGCGGGCCCAAGACGGGCTACGACCGCGAGGACTTCGGGTACGCCTGGGCCGACAACGCCGACGGCGTGCCGTACGCGCACAACGGCTGCGACACCCGCAACGACCTGCTCAAACGCGACGGCGAGGACGTCAAGTACCGCGAGGGGTCCGACTGTGTCATCGTCTCGATGACCCTGTACGACCCGTACACGGGCAAGACGATCGACTGGACCAAGCAGGAGGCCTCGTCCGTCCAGATCGACCACGTCATGCCCCTGTCGTACGACTGGCAGATGGGCGCCTCCCGCTGGAGCGACGCCAAGCGCAAGCAGATCGCCAACGACCCGCTCAACCTCATCCCGGTCGACGGGCCGCAGAACTCGGCCAAGGGCGACTCCGGCCCGGCCACGTGGCTGCCGCCGCGCCGGGCGGTCCGGTGCGCCTACGCGGTGCGGTTCGCCCAGGTGGCGCTGAAGTACGACCTGCCGGTGACCGCGGCCGATAAGGCGGCGATGCTCGACCAGTGCGCCTGACGGGCCGGCCCGGCCCCTGAGCACGGCGGGAGGCGCGGCGCCCGCCCCTCCCGTGCGTACGGGGGAGCGGGCGCCTGATGCCGGAGCGGTCAGCCGCAGCCGGTGTTCGGGTCGTCGACCTTCGGGGCGACGTCGGCGACGGTGACCTCAAGCTGGGCCGTCGAGGCCACCAGGCTGCCCAGGGGAGCCTTGGCCTCCTTCTCGTCGACGACGATCCCGCGCTCGCCGAGCAGCTCGTACGTCCCTCGGTCGAAGACGATGTCCTCGCGGACGCCGTTCGACACCCGGCCGACCCCGATGCCGGTGCGGCCCGCGGCGTCCTCGGCGTCCTCCGTCACGGTCACGCCCGGGATCGTGGCGGCGGCCTTGAACAGGGCCGCGCGCTGCGGCGCGGGGAGGTAGTTCTCGCGCAGCAGGTCGCCGACGGCCGTCCAGGCGGCCACGTCCGGCGGGTTGTCGCCCGGGTTCCTGCCGTACAGGTAGGCCCGCATCCCGTCAGGGTCGGACGGCAGCCCCTTCAGATGCGTGTACGCCGTCTCCTTCGTCTGGTCGCATGCGGGGAGCAGGGCCCACGTCGTGCCCTGCTGCCGGTGGGCCTCCTCCGGAATCGGCCAGCCGGGGTAGGCGCGCGGCGCCAGATACTCGATCTTGAGAGCTCCGGGCCGGGTGCCGTCCGCGGACAGCCAGATGGTGCGCCTGCTCCGGTACAGGTACCGGGTCTCGGGCTCGGCCTGCCCGGCGCCCTCGCTGACGCCCCCGCCCCCGAACGCGCCGTACATGGTCTGCGACCTGACCTCGATGAACTGGTCGTCCCGGGGGTGCAGGTCGGTGACGGCACGGGCGGCCCGGCCCAGCACCTCCTCCGCCGACATCTTCGTGATCGCGGGCAGCGAGGCCGTGACCGGGGCACCGGGCGTGAGGGTCCCCTCCGGGCCCGCCGGTACGACGGTGACGACCGCGACCGCGGCGGCGACCGCGAGCCCGCCCACCGCCAGGCCGCCCACCGCGAGTCCCGGCCGGCGGCCGAGGCGGAGGGCCGGCAGGGACCGGCGGCGGGACGGCTCGGCCAGGCGCCGCCGGGCGGCCGCCTTGGCGGCGGGGGAGTACGGCGCGACGTCCGGCTTCTCCCCGGCGACGAGATCCAGTTCGTCGATCATGATGCGTACTCCTGAAACGAGGGGAGATGGCGGCGGAGCCGGGCACGGGTGCGGTGAAGCCGTGAGCGCACGGTGCCGATGGGGATGCCGAGGGCCTCGGCGGCCTCCTCGTAGCTGAGGTCGGCCCAGGCGATGAGCAGGAGCAGGTCGCGCTCGGCGGCCGACAGCCGCGCGAGGGCGGCGGCGAGGGCGGGGCGCAGGGCGGCCGCGCTCGCCCGCTCGGCGCCGCGCTCCTCCTCGTGCGATCCGCGGTCGCCCGCCTCGTGGGGGGAGCGGGCCAGCGCCCGCAACCGCCGGACCTCCGACCGCCGGTGGCCGGAGATGAGGTTGGCGGCGATGCCGTAGAGCCAGGGCCGGGCGTCGTCGCGCGCGAGGTCGTACCGGTGCCGCTTGCGGAACGCCACCAGGAACGTCTCCGCCGTCACGTCGTCCGCGTGATCGGGGCCGAGACGCCGGCTCGCGTACGCGTGGATCTCGTCGGCGTGCCGGTCGAAGACGCCCGAGAACTCCTCGGGGCGGGTCATCGAGGCATGGATCAGCCGGGCGTCGCTCGCCTCCGCGCCGGGGCCGCCGGGCGGCGCGCCGGGATCGAAGGGCGGAGCTGGCGGGGACGGCTGTCTCCAGACGTGGGTGTCCCGCCCCGAGGCCGTGCTCACCACCCGATTTGTCCGTACATAGGGGAATCCTTTCGTAGGGCGCGGTCGCGCCCGTCACCCGGTACTCCGCCGGTGCGCCGGGTCCGGTTCCCCTTGTGTCCTGGTCGGCCCCGCGTCGGGGACCCGCCGTGATCGCGGCCCAGGGTCAGGCGGTCTCGCGGGGGCGGGCGCCGCGGACCTCCAGCGAGTCCAGCAGCGCGGCGCTCGCCCGGGTGACCGCCTCGACGGCCTGGTCGAACGCCTCCGCGTTGTGAGAGGCGGGGGCGCGGAAGCCGGAGATCTTCCGCACGTACTGGAGGGCCGCCGCGCGGATGTCCTCCGGGGTCACCTCGTCGGTGAAGGGCGGGCGCAGGGTCTTGATGCTTCGGCACATGCGCCCATCCTCCCCGACGACCCGTCCCCGCGGGGAGGCCCCGGCCCGCGACGGGGGGCGGATCAGGGTGGCCGCCGAGAACCCCGCGCCCGCCGCGTCGAGCTCATGCGCGGAAGACGGCGGTCCCGAAGTCGTCGGCGACCTTGCGGAGGTCCGCCGCGAGCTCCTCGCGCTCGACGGCGTCGATGCGCTCGGCCGGACCGGAGACCGACATCGCGGCGAACGTGCGGCCGCCGTCGTGGACGGGCACCGCCATGCAGTGCACGCCGCTCTCCTCCTCGCCCAGGTCGAGCGCGTAGCCCCGGGCCCGCACCCGGTCGAGCTCCTCCAGCATCGCGCCGACCGCCGTGATCGTCCGCTCGGTGCGGCGGGGCAGCCCGGTGCGCTGGAACACGGCGGCGGCGTCGGGCCGCTCGGCCAGCAGGACCTTGCCGACGGCCGTGCTGTGCGGGAGCACGCGGCGGCCCACCTCGGCGAACATCCGCAACCGGCGCGGGGACGGCACCTGGGCCACGTACACGACGAAGTCGCCCTCCAGGACGGCCAGGTTGGCCGTCTCACCAGTCAGCTCGACCAGCCGGGCCAGGTACGGCTCGGCCCACACGGCGAGCATCCGCTCGGCCGCCCCGCCGATGCGCACGAGGGCGCCGCCGAGGGCGTAGCGCCGGTCCGACTCCTGCCGGACATACCCCCGCGCGAGCAGCGTCTGCAGCAGCCGGTGGATCGTCCCGTACGGCAGGCCGGTCCTCGCGGCGATCTCCGACAGCCCGGCCTGACCGCCGTGCTCCGACAGGGCCTCCAGCACGTCCAGCGCCCTGTCGACGCTCTGCACGGTCACGAGTTCCCCCTCGCCCGTCGCGCGGCCCCGCCCAGCGTGCCGGGGCCGAGGCCCCGCAGGGAGGCGTCGAGCACCTCCACGGTGTGCGCCACCCGGATCTCGCCCTTCCCCGCCCGCCGCACGGCCGCCGCGATCTGCATGGTGCAGCCGGGGTTGGCCGACACGAGCAGGTCGGCGCCGGTGGCGAGCACCCGCTCGGCCTTGCGGTCGCCCAGCTCGCGGGCGGGCTCGGGCTGGAACAGGTTGTAGGTGCCGGCCGACCCGCAGCAGACGGCCGACTCCGCGATCTCGCGCAGCTCCAGCTCAGGGATCCCGCCCAGCAGCGCGCGGGGCTGGGACCGCACGCCCTGCGCGTGGGCCAGGTGGCAGGCGTCGTGGTAGGCGACCGAGATCGGCAGCGGGTGCCGGTCGGCCAGCGGCCCGAGCTCGACCAGGAACTCGGCCAGGTCGAGCGTCCGCATCGCCTCGGCCCGCTCCCGCCACGCCGGGTCGTCCGCGAGCAGGTCGGCGTACTCCTTCATGCTCGACCCGCATCCGGCCGCGTTCACCACGACGGCGTCCACGCCCGCCCGCTCGAACGCGGCGATCGTGCGCCGGGCGAACCGGCGGGCCTCGGCCGGCCGTCCCGAGTGCACCGAGAGCGCGCCGCAGCAGCCCTGGCCCGGCGGGATCACGACGTCGCACCCCTCCAGCGCCAGCACTCGGGCGGTCGCGGCGTTGACCTGCGGGAAGAACTCCCCCTGTACGCACCCGGTCAGCAGCCCCACCCGGGCCCTGCGCCGCCTGCGCGCCCTGACCAGCGGCGGGAGCCGTACGGGCCGGGCGGGCGGCGGCGCGAGCTCGGCCATCGCGCCCAGGGACGGGTTCACCCGGTCGAGGAACGGCTGGAGCCGCCTGCTCAGCGCCATCGGCAGCCGCATCATCCGCAGCCGGCGCCGGTAGGGGAACAGCGCGAACACCATCGCCCGGATCGCGCGCTCCTCGGGCGTCCGCTCGTGCTCCCGCTCGACCACCGCGCGGGTCTCCTCGATCAGCCGGTCGTAGCGCACCCCCGACGGGCAGGCGGTGACGCACGCCATGCAGCCGAGGCAGGCGTCGAAGTGGCCGGCCATCTCGCCGGTGAGCGGAGTGCCGGTCACGTGCTGGCCCATCAGGTGGATGCGGCCGCGCGGGGAGTCCATCTCCTCGCCCCACAGCACGTACGTGGGACAGGTGGGCAGGCAGAACCCGCAGTGCACGCAGTCCTTGATCAGCTCGGGGTCCATCAGATCCCTCCCACGAACCGTCCGGGGGACATCCGGCCGCCGGGGTCGAAGCGCTCCTTGACCCGCCGCATCAGCGCCAGCGCGCCGACGCGTCCCCAGCGGTCGAGCCCGTCTGCGGCCTCCGGGGGCGCGGACAGCACCACCAGACGGCCGTCGGCCGCCTCGACCCGGGCCCGGAGGGCGTCGGCGAACCGGGCGGTCCGGCCGGCGTCCGCGCGCAGGGCGACGTGGACGACCCCGGCGGGCGCCGAGCCCCGGACGGCCGCCGGCGTCCCGGTCTCCAGGGCCGTCACGTGGACGGCGGCGAGCGCGCCCGCCACCCGGGACGGCGACGCCCGCAGCTCCAGCAGCGTCTCCCCCCGCCCGGCCGGCGGCTCCTCGTCGCGGCCGGCGTCCGTCTCCGCTCGCGCGCCGTCGCGCGAGGGGGGCGGCGCGGACGGGAGGCGGCCCCACCAGCCGGGGCGCTCCCCGACCGTCCGGGCCTCGGGGCCGAGGAGCGCGCGTACGGCGTCCGCCCGCTCGGCCGAGGCGGCGCCCTCAACGAGGACGGCCACCGTGGCGGGGCCGGTCACGTCGGGCCAGTCCAGCTCGACGGCGACCGGCTCGGCCTGCGACCCTGCGGCGGCCGCGAGCGCCGCGTGCAGCTCGCCGGCCAGGCGCACGGCCTCCGGCGCGCTCGCCTCCTCGGAGGCGTCGCCGCCGGGTCCGCTCCGTACGGGACGGGCGAAGGAGGCGGCGGCCCAGGTGCGCGACGGGGGCAGCGGGTGCAGCCGGAACGTGGCGTCCGCGACCACGCCCAGCGTGCCGTACGAGCCGGTGAAGAGCTTGCCGAGGTCGTAGCCCGCGACGTTCTTGACGACCTTGCCGCCCGCGTGCGCGATCGTCCCGTCGGCCAGCACGACCGTGATGCCGATGAGCAGGTCGCGCACCGTGCCGTAGCGGAACCGGCGCGGCCCGGCGATCGCGGTGGCGACCAGCCCGCCGATCGTGGTGCCCGGCACGGGGACGTCGAGGGCGAGCTCCTGTCCCTTCGCGGCGAGCGCCTCGGCGAGCGCCTCGACCGTCAGCCCGGCCTGCGCCCGGACCACGAGGTCGCCCGCCTCGTGTTCGACCACCTCGTTCAGGCAGCAGGTGTCGAGCAGCACGTCGCAGCGGGACGGCGGGGCGCCCCAGTGCAGCTTGGTGCCGCCGCCGACCGGGACGACCGCGAGGTCGTGCTCCTCGCTCACGCGCAGCACGGCCGCGATCTCCTCGGCCGTCTCCGGCAGCGCCACCCACCGGGGCGGCACGCCCGCCACCACGTCGTCGGCGCCGGCCGCGCGGACGGCCACCCCCGACGCGGCCAGGGCCTTGCCCGCCTGCTCGGTCGTCTCGTCGCTCCTCGGGTCCCGCGCGCCGTCCATCAGAACTGCTCCGCGAGGCCGGCCTCGACGAGCGGGTGGACGCCTTTGCGGACGCCAGGGACCTCGCCGCACAGGCGCGGGGTGGGGAAGACCTTGCCCGGGTTCGACAGCCCTTCCGGGTCGAAGGCGCAGCGGACGAGCTGCATGGTGTCGAGGTCGTCCGGGGTGAACATCCGGGGCATGTAGCGGGCCTTGTCCACGCCGACGCCGTGCTCGCCGGTGATCGAGCCGCCGTGCTCGATGCACAGGTCGAGGATGCGCCCGCTGGCGGCCTCGGCGCGCTCGCCCTCGCCGGGCACGCTGTCGTCGAACAGCACCAGCGGGTGCAGGTTGCCGTCCCCGGCGTGGAAGACGTTCGCCACCCGGATGCCGTACTCGTCCTGGAGCCGGTCGATCCCGGCGAGCACCTCGGGGAGCGCGGTCCGCGGCACGACGCCGTCCTGCACGATGTACGCCGGGCTGATGCGGCCCACAGCGGCGAAGGCCGACTTGCGGCCCTTCCAGATCGCCGCGCGCTCCTCGGCCGAGGCCGCCACGCGCACCTCGAAGGCCCCGGTGTCCCGGCAGATCCGCTCGACGGCGGTGAACTGCCGCTCCACCTCGGCGCGCGGCCCGTCCAGCTCGACCACGAGGACGGCTCCGGCGCCCGGCGGGTAGCCGCAGTGCACGGCGGCCTCCGCCGCCTCGATCGCGAGGGCGTCCATCATCTCGATGGCCGCCGGGAGCACGCCCGCCGCGATCACGGCGGACACGGCCTGGCCGCCCGACTCGATGTCCGTGAAGGCCGCCAGCAGCGTCGTGACGGCCTCCGGCGCCCGCGACAGCCGTACGGTGATCGCGGTGGCGATGCCGAGAGTGCCCTCCGAGCCGATGAACGCGCCGAGCAGGTCGTAGCCCGCGTCCTGCTCGGACAGTTCGACGATCTCGCCGTCCGGGGTGACCACCTGAAGGGCGAGGACGTGGTTGACCGTGAAGCCGTACTTCAGGCAGTGGGCGCCGCCCGAGTTCTCGGCGACGTTGCCGCCGATGGAGCAGATCTGCTGGCTGGAGGGGTCGGGGGCGTAGTAGTACCCCTGGTCGCGTACGGCCTCGGTGATGGCCAGGTTGGTCACGCCCGGCTCGACGACGGCCCTGCGGCCCGCGATGTCGATCTCCAGGATCCGCCGCATGCGCGAGGTGACGATCAGGACGCCGTCGGTGCGGGGCAGCGCGCCGCCCGACAGGCCCGTCCCCGAGCCCCTGGCGACGAACGGCACGCCGAACTCGGCGCAGAGCCGGACGACGGCGGCCACCTGCTCGGCTGTCTCGGGCAGCACGACCACGCCGGGAGTGGCACGGTGGTAGGTCAGCCCGTCGCACTCGTACGTGCGCAGGCGGACCGGGTCGGTGATCACGGCCTCCGGCGGGAGGGCCGCGCCCAGGCGCGCCGTCAGCCGTTCGAGGGTCGACATCGGGTCCCGCTCCTCCCCGCGTGACCCGGGCGGAACGTGCCGCCCGGGCCGGTGTGTTCCTCTTGAATCATCTCGCACCGCCGCCGAACCGGCACTCCCGATGTTCCGGACGCGGCGGGACGGACGTCACGGCAGGCGCGCGTACGCCGGGAGCGTGAGGAACTCGGCGAAGTCGTCGTCGAGGGCCACCTCCGTGAACAGCGCCTTCGCCTGGCCGTACAGGTTCTCGTCGTAGCCGGGCTCGGAGGCGATCTTCGCGAGCTCCTCCTCGATGATCCGCTGGACGAGGTCCTTCGTGACGACGGCGCCCGTGTCGGCGAGCTGGATGTCGTTGTGGATCCACTGCCAGATCTGGGACCTGGAGATCTCGGCGGTCGCCGCGTCCTCCATGAGGTTGTGGATGGCCACGGCGCCGAGCCCGCCCATCCAGGCCGCCAGGTAGCGCAGCGCCACGTCGACGTTGTTGCGCAGGCCCGCCTCGGTGATCTGTCCCGGCGTCTTCGACACGGCCAGCAGGTCCTCCGCGGTCACGCGCACGTCGTCGCGGAGGCGGTCGAGCTGGTTGGGCCGGTCGCCGAGGACGCCGTCGAACACCTCGCGGCAGATCGGCACCAGGTCGGGGTGGGCCACCCACGATCCGTCGAAGCCGTCGCCGGACTCCCGGGTCTTGTCGGCCCGCACCTTCTCCAGTGCGATCTTGTTGACCTCGGGGTCGCGGCGGGACGGGATGAAGGCCGCCATGCCGCCGATGGCGTGCGCGCCCCGCTTGTGGCAGGTGCGGACGAGCAGCTCGGTGTAGGCGCGCATGAACGGCGCCGTCATCGTGACCGCGTTCCGCTCGGGCAGCAGGAACTCCCGCCCCCGGGTGCGGAACTTCTTGATGACGCTGAACAGGTAGTCCCAGCGGCCGGCGTTCAGGCCCGCCGAGTGCTCCCGCAGCTCGTAGAGGATCTCCTCCATCTCGAACGCCGCGGGGTAGGTCTCGATGAGCACGGTCGCGCGGATGGTGCCCCGGGGGACGCCCAGCAGCTCCTGGGCCCGGACGAACACGTCGTTCCAGAGCCGCGCCTCCAGGTGCGACTCCATCTTCGGCAGGTAGAAGTACGGCCCGCGGCCCTTGTCGATCTGCCGCCGGGCGCAGTGGAAGAAGTACAGCCCGAAGTCGACGAGCGATCCGGACGCCTCCTCGCCGTCGACGAGGACGTGCTTCTCCGTGAGGTGCCAGCCGCGCGGCCGGACCACGATCGTGGCGAGCTCCTCGTCGGGCCGCAGCGCGTACGACTTGCCGCCCGCGGTGAAGTCGATGGCGCGGTCGAGGGCGTCGCGCAGGTTGATCTGCCCGTTGACCGTGTTCTCCCAGGTGGGGGCGTTGGCGTCCTCGAAGTCGGCGAGCCAGACCTTCGCGCCCGAGTTGAGCGCGTTGATCGTCATCTTCCGGTCGACCGGGCCGGTGATCTCGACGCGGCGGTCCTCCAGGCCGGGGGCCGGGGGCGCCACCCGCCACTCGGACTCGCGGACGTGCGCGGTCTCGGGCAGGAAGTCGAGCGTCCCCCCGGCCGACAGGTCGGCCTGCCTGGCCTGCCGGGCGGCCAGCAGCTCCCGCCGCCGCGGATCGAACTCCCGCTGCAGCGTGGCCACGAAGCCGAGGGCCTCGGGAGTGAGGATCTCGTCGAAACGCTCGAGCAGGGGACCCCTGATCTCAACGCCGTCCATTCGGCTATCCTTCCACGATGCGGAAAGCGTCTTCTGTGAAGTGGAATCGACGCTATCCCACGGCCGGAAAGAGGGTCAACGTGGGGGGCGGCTCAGGGAGGGCTCGGGGGCTTCCCCGATGGGCGGGGGACGTGGGCGGCCGAAGAATCACGGATATGAGAAAGCAGACGATGATGGTCGCGGGGGCGGTCCTGGGCCTGGGCCTGGCCGTCGCCGCGTGCGACGTGAACGTGGGCTTCGGCGGCGAGCAGGCCACACAGTCGTACGACGTGGACGGCGTGAACGTGGTCGACGCGCACACCGGTTCGGGCGACGTGGTGATCGAGGAGTCGGACCGGGCGGTGGTGCACGTCACCGAGACCCTCCACTGGCGGGGCGACCGGCCGGGGAACGGGCACAGCATGAGCGGGGGGACCCTCACCTTGAGCTACCGGTGCCGGTCCTGCTCCGTCGACTACAAGGTGGAGGTGCCCCGCGGTCTCGACGTGCGGCTCGACAGCGGGTCGGGGAACATCACGCTGCGGCAGCTCACCGGGCCGGTGCAGGCCTCGTCCGGGTCCGGCGACATCGACGCCCGGGGGCTCGGCGGGAAGCGGGTGACGGCCGAGACCGGGTCGGGCGAGGTCCGGCTGCGGTTCGCGACCGTGCCGGACCAGGTCCAGGTGGAGACCGGGTCGGGCGACGGCGTGGTGTGGGTGCCGTCCGAGTCGTACGACGTCACCACCGAGACCGGCACGGGGGACCGCACGGTGCAGGTGGCGCAGGACCCGTCGGCCCCGCGCACGATCGTCGTGAGGACCGGCGCCGGCGACGCGAAGGTCCTGCGCGCCTGACATGGTCCTGCGCGCCTGACATCCCGTCGCAGGCGGGGTTGGGCGAGCCGGTTCTTCCGGGGGCATAACAGAGTGCGCGGGGACCTGGCGTCGTGCCACCATCTGGGGGAAGACACCTGGGTGTCGGATTGTTCGTCTAGTAGAGATGACATATATGCGATACGAGCCCGAAGACCACGCGGTGGGCGATTACGATCTCGAAGAGCGCCAGGCGCTCCGTCGCGTAGCGGGTCTGTCGACAGAGCTCGAAGACATCACGGAAGTCGAATACCGTCAGCTCCGCCTGGAGCGGGTCGTGCTCGTGGGCGTGTGGACCGACGGCACGATCATCGACGCGGAGAACTCCCTGCAGGAGCTCAAGCTCCTCGCCGAGACGGCCGGGTCCCAGGTCCTCGAAGGGCTGATCCAGCGCCGCGACCGGCCCGACCCGGCCACCTACATCGGCTCGGGCAAGGCGATCGAGCTGCGCGACATCGTCGCGGCCGGCGGCGCCGACACCGTCATCTGCGACGGTGAGCTGACCCCCGGCCAGCTGCGTCAGCTGGAGGAGGTCGTCAAGGTCAAGGTCATCGACCGTACGGCCCTGATCCTCGACATCTTCGCCCAGCACGCCAAGAGCCGCGAGGGCAAGGCCCAGGTCGAGCTGGCCCAGTTGCAGTACCTGCTGCCCCGCCTGCGCGGCTGGGGTGGCAACCTGTCCCGGCAGGTCGGCGGACGCGCCGCGGGCGGCGTCGGCATCGGCGGCCGCGGCCCCGGTGAGACCAAGATCGAGCTCGACCGGCGGCGGATCCGCGAGCGGATGGCGAAGCTGCGGCGGCAGATCAAGGAGATGTCGACCGCCCGGGTGACGAAGCGCCACCGCAGGCAGTCGCGCGAGGTCCCCGCTGTCGCGATCGCCGGCTACACCAACGCCGGCAAGTCGTCGCTGCTCAACCGGCTGACAGGGGCCGGCGTCCTGGTCGAGGACGCGCTGTTCGCGACCCTCGACCCGACCGTCCGCAGGGCCCGCACGCCCGAGGGGCGCGTCTTCACGCTGGCGGACACCGTCGGGTTCGTCCGGCACCTGCCGCACCAGCTCGTCGAGGCGTTCCGGTCGACGCTGGAGGAGGTCGGCGACGCCGACCTGATCCTGCACGTCGTGGACGGGTCCCACCCCGACCCCGAGTCCCAGATCGCGGCCGTGCGTGAGGTGCTGGCCGAGATCGAGGGCGCCCGGCACATCCCGGAGATCGTGGTCATCAACAAGGCCGACGCCGCCGACCCGGTGGTGCTGTCGCGGCTCACCATGAAGGAACGGCACAGCGTGGTCGTGTCCGCGCGCACCGGCTCCGGCATGGGCGAGCTGATGGCCGCGATCGAGCGCGAGCTGCCCCGTCTCGACCACGAGATCCGGATGCTGGTGCCCTACGACAGGGGAGACCTCGTCGCGCGGGCCCACAGCGAGGGCGAGGTGCTGTCGCTGGAGCACACCGGAGACGGTACGATCCTGCACGCCCGCGTCCTGTCCGGCCTGTTCGCCGAGCTCGACCGCGTGGCGAAGCCCGTCGAGACCGTCTGACCTTCTCGACCCGGCCCGGGGCCCCACGTGCGGGGCGACACCCGGCCGCCGCGACACGCCTCGTCGTGGTGGCCCGGCGGTCGTCGCCCTTGCTACGATAAGGAAAGCCTAATGAGACCTTATGGCGTGGGTAACAAAATGACACCAGGCAGTGCGGTCACACGTTCGAGGCGCGAGTGGGTCACCGGTCCCCATCAGGGGCTACCGGTGCCGGCGGGACTGATGGTGCGTCCCGGTCCCCCTGAGGCGAAGCTGCGTTCTTCTCGATAACCCTGTACATCGAACCCACCTGTGAAATAACGTAACTGAACTGAATCGCCCGGGTTCGTGAACCCCGGGCGGTAGGGTCATCGCACAGCAACACGGTGCGCGATGAGGCAGGAGACCCCCCAATGACGTCCGGACACCAGGCGGACCCGGCGGGCGTGGCGCCCGCGATCCGGTCCGTTCCGGTGCCCCGGGCAGCCAGGCAGGTGGTCGGATGACCGTTCGGCTTCTCACCAACATCGGCCGGCTGTGGACCGGGCACGATGTCTGCAGCAACGCCGCGATCCTGGTCCACAACGACCGCATCGCCTGGGTCGGCCGGGCCGCGGACCTCCCGCAGAGCGTCCCCGGGGTCGTCGACGACATCGTCGACGTCGACCACGTGGAGAACCTGGGCGGCGCCCTCGTCACGCCGGGGCTCATCGACGCCCACACCCACCCCGTCTACGCCGGCAACCGGTACGCCGAGATGGCCATGCGGTCCGGCGGATCCAGCTCCTCGGCCATCGCCGCGGCGGGCGGCGGCATCGGCTCGACCGTCACCGTGACCCGCGGCACCGACCCGTGGACCCTGTGCAACGGCGTCCGCGAGCGGCTGCGCGACTGGCTGCTCGGCGGCACCACCACCGTCGAGGCGAAGACCGGCTACCACCTCACCCGCGACGGCGAGCTCGCCGACGTCCGGCTGCTCCGCGAGCTGGAGAAAGAGCCGATGATGCCGCGGGTCCACGTGACGTTCCTCGCGGCGCACGTCGTCCCGCCGGAGTACTTCGGCCGCCAGCGCGACTACGTCGAGGCCGCCGCCTCCTGGTGCGCGGACGCCGCGGCCGCGGGCGCCGACAGCGTCGACGTCTACTGCGACGACGGCCACTTCACCGCCGAGGAGGCCCGCTGGGTGCTGGCCTCCGGGCGCAACGTGGGCCTCATGCCCCGCATCCACGCGGGCGCCTACAACAGGCGCGGCGCGGTCCAGCTGGCCGCCGAGATGGGCTGCGCGTCGGCCGACCTGCTCCACCACTCCTCCGACGAGGACATCGCGCTGATGGCCCGGTACGGCGTGCCGGCGGTCGTCTGCCCCGGATCGGCCCTCCAGGTCGGCCACCTCCCGCCGGTGCGGCGGATGATCGCCCAGGGCGTGCCGGTCGCGCTCGGCAGCGACCACAACCCCGGCCACTGCGGCATCACCTCGATGTCGCTGGTCATCAGCCTCGCGGTCGCCGCGTTCGGCATGAGCGTGGGCGACGCGCTGCGGGCCGCCACGCTGGGCGGCGCCCAGGTCCTCGGCGCGCCCGACCGCGGCATCCTCGCTCCCGGGCGGCTCGCGGACATCGTCCAGTGGGACGCCGATCACGAGGGCGCGTTCGCCTGGTCGTTCGGCCTCAAGCCGCGCCGCGTGTGGCGCGGCGGCACCCCCGTCCAGTAACGGCCGCCCCGAGGTTGTCGTCCGTGGCCCGTTGTCCGCGGATCGCTTACGGGTAATCTCGCGATATGTCACCACCTGTCGCTGTCGTCACGGATTCCACCGCGTACCTGGGCGTGGAAGAGACGGCGAGGTGGGGTATCGCGGTCGTCCCTGTGCACGTCGTCGTGGGCGACAGGGAGTTCGACGAGGGCGGCCCGCTCGACGACGAGACCCTGGCCCGCGCGCTGCGCGACCAGCGTCCCGTCACGACCTCCCGGCCCGCTCCGGAACGCTTCTCCGACGTGTACAAGGAGGCCGCGGCACGGGGAGCCGCCGGCGTGGTGTCCGTGCACCTGTCGGGGGCGATGTCGGGCACCGTGGAGTCCGCCCGCCTCGCGGCCCGGGAGGCGCCCGTGCCGGTCGAGGTGGTCGACAGCAGGTCGATCGCCATGGGCCTGGGATTCGCCGTGCTCGCCGCCGCCCGCGTGGCGCGCTCCGGAGGCTCGGTCGACGAGACCGCGGCGGCCGCCCGCCGCCGCGCGGAGGAGTCGCGGACCTTCTTCTACGTCGACACGCTGGACCACCTGCGGCGCGGCGGGCGCATCGGCATGGTGACCAACCTCGTCGGCTCCGCGTTGTCGATCAAGCCGCTGCTGCACCTGGGCGACGGCGCGATCACCCTGCTCGAACGGGTGCGGACGGCGAGCCGCGCCATCGCCCGCCTGGAGGACCTGGTCGTCGCCGCCGCGGGGGAGCGGCAGGTCGAGGTCGCGGTGCAGCACCTCATGGCCGCGACCAGGGCCGACGCGCTCGCCGCGAGCCTGTCCGCCCGGCTGCCCGGGCTCACGGGCCTGAGGGTGGTGGAGGTCGGTCCCGTCCTCGCGGCCCATGCCGGCCCCGGCATGCTCGGCGTCACGATCGTCCCAGCGGAATAGATATTCCTCTGCCGAGACGGCGCCTACGTCAAGTCGCGGCTGTCCACAGAGCGGCGTTCGGGTGGGAGCGGGGGCGTGAAGGACGCCTACCGTCGCGGTCGTGCGAAGCAAGGAGCAGCGGACTGCGCGCGACACGGCCCGGACACGGCTGCGGGCCCTGACGTCGGCGCCGCCCCTCGATCCGCCCTCGGCACGCATCCGCTCCTCGCCGTCCCCGCCCGGCCCGCCGCCGTCCTTCGGCCGTACGGCTCTCGCCTCCGATGTGCCCTGGGAGGGGCCGGCGTACGAGACCTGGGAGGCCGTCCCGTTCGCCGGAGGACCACCCGGCCGGTCGCCGGCCCTGTGGACCGCCCGCGCCGAGTCGGACCCGCCGCCCGAGCCGTGGCCGGAGGGGTTCGGGTACCCGGAGAGGTCGCGGCTGTCGCGGCCGGAGTTCGAGGAGCTACCGGAGCCGGCCGGGCGAGAGGGGTTCGGGGAGAGGCCGGAGGGGTTCGAGGAGAGGACGGAGCCGACCACGCCGTGGCTGGAGGAGTTCCACGACGCGGCGGCGGCTTCGAGGTGGTCGCGGCCGGAGCACGTCGGCGAGACGGAGGAGCCGCCGATGCGGACACGGTTGGAGGAACTGTCGGCGGCCGGGCGGACGCGGCTCGGCCTGCTGACGCCGCGCCTGGATCCGGGAACGCCCGGCCTGCGGGTCCTGGTCGTCCTCGGGATCGTCGCCGCGGCCGTGGCCGGGGTGCTGGCCTGGCGGTCGCGCCCGGTCGCCGAGCCGATCGCCCCACCGGTCCCCGTCTCCGGGGCCCTGTCCGCCGCGGTCTCCCGCGGCGCGGGCGGCGGCGCAACCGGGGGTGCCGGCGGGTCCGGTGCCGGAGGCACTTCCGTACCCGGGAACGCGGCCGCGTCGGGATCGGGCGCTGAGACGCTCCCCTCACCGGCTACGACGTCCGTCGTGATCGTGTACGTGACGGGGAAGGTCCGCAGGCCGGGCGTCCTCTCGCTGCCCGCCGGATCTCGGGTGGTCGACGCGATCAAAGCGGCCGGGGGCGTGCGCCGGGGCGCGGACCCCGGCGGCGTCAACCTCGCACGACGCCTGGTGGACGGCGAACAGATCGTTGTAGGCGCGCCCGCGGCCCAGGCGGGCGGGAGCGGACAGGGACCCCAGCCCCTCCCCGGCACCGACGGCACCCCGGTGAACCTCAACACCGCCACGGTCGAACAGCTCAACACGTTGCCGGGCGTGGGAGACGTCCTCGCCCAGCGCATCGTGGAGTTCCGGACAGCGCACGGCGGATTCCAGTCCGTGGACCAGTTGCAGCAGGTCTCCGGCATCGGCGAGAGAAAGTTCGCCGAGCTGCGCGACAAGGTCGCCGTATGACCCCGCCGATCTCGGTACGGCGGCCGAGTGACAGCCCCGACGAGCCGGACAAGGAAGCGGCGCGTGGCGTCCCGGTGGCGCTCGCGGCCCCGGCTGCGGCCGCATGGGTGACGGCCCTCGTGCTGCTGGGCCGCCCCGCCCTCGCCGGGGCCCTCGTCGCGGCGGTGACCGGTCTGGCCTCCGCTGTGGGCCTGATCGTTCTCCGGGCCCCCGGCGGGCCTGCAGGTTCCGGACGGTCGGTACGGCGTTCGGCGAGCCACCGAGGTGCGGCGCCGTCCGCGAGAGCGAACCTCCGCGCAGGGGGTCCAGACGGGATGCTCCCCGGAAGCGGTGCGGGCGGGCTGCTCGGAGGCGGTCTGGACACGATCGTCCGCGGAGGTGGCCTTGGCACCCTGCTCCGCAGAGGCGGTGCGGGCACGGTCCTCCGCGGAGGCACTCTGGGCGCGATTGTCCGCGGCGGCGGTGGTTCTCTCTCAGTCACAGGGCGCCGGCTGGTCACGGTGGGGCTCGGGGTGTCGGTGTGCGTGGCGGCGACCGCGGCCGTGGTCGCTCTGAAGGTGCACGCCGTGACGAGCGGGCCCGTCCCGGCGCTGGCCGCGCGGCAGGAGACGGTGACGGCCGAGGTGGTCCTCACCGGGGATCCGCGCATCCGGCCGCATCGGGGCGGGGTCGCGCGGAGGGACACCGCGATCGCCGAGGCGCGCATGGCCGCGGTGAACGCGCCGGGCGAACGGTTCTCCGTCGACGTGCCGGTGCTGCTGCTCGGCTCGGGCGACTCGTGGGCCGCCCTCCTGCCGAGTCAGCGGCTCCGGGTGCACGGGCGACTGGCCGTGGCCGAGCCTGGCGAACTGACGGCCGCCGTCATGTTCGTCCGCGGGCCGCCGGAACCCCTGTCGGAGCCCTCGGCGCTGCAACGGGCCGCCGGGGCGCTGCGGGCCGGGCTGCGCGAGGCGAGCGACGTCCTGCCCGCCGACCAGCGGGGGCTGCTGCCCGGCCTGGTGACCGGCGACGTGTCGCGCATGGACGAACAGGTCACCCGCGATTTCAAGGACGCCGGGCTGAGCCACCTCACGGCCGTTTCGGGGACGAACCTCGCGCTGATCGCGGCGGCCGCGCTGGCGGTCGCCCGTCTGGCCGGGATGTCCCTGCGCGTGCGGGCCGTGGTGGCCGTGGTGGCGATGCTCGCCTTCGCCGTCGTCGCGCGGCCGTCGCCCAGCGTGCTGCGCGCCCTCGTCATGGGCACAGTGGCGGCCGTCGCCCTCGGCTCCGGTCGTTCCCGGGACGGGCTCACCGCCCTGTCCGCGACCGTCCTCGGGCTGATCCTGTTCGATCCGGGCCTGGCCCGGCAGTACGGCTTCGCCCTGTCGGTGTTCGCGACCGGCGGCATCCTCGTGCTCGCCCCTCGCTGGCGCGACCGCCTGGCCGTACGCGTGCCCGCCCTGCTCGCCGAGGCCCTGGCCGTCCCGGCCGCGGCGCAGATAGCCGTGCTGCCGCTGCTCGTGCTGATGTCGGGCCGGCTCGACGCGGCGGCCATCCCCGCCAACCTGCTGGCGGAGCCGGCGGTGGCGCCTGCGACCGTGCTGGGCTTCGCCGCGGCGATCGTCGCCCCGGTGAGCATGGACCTGGCCCGGCTCGTCGTCCGTCCCGCGGGCCTGGCGGCGGGCTGGATCATCGCGGTCGCCGAACACGCGGCGAGATTGCCGCTCGCCACCGCGTCCTGGCCGGGCGGCCTGCCGGGGCTCGCGCTCCTCGCCGCGGTCGCCGCGGCGGCCTTGCTGCTGCTGCGCCACAGGATGGGCAGGCGTGTCGCGGTCGCGCTGGCGGCCGGTGCTCTGCTCGCCGTCCTGGTCGTCGTTCCGGTCGCCGTGAGCTGGCCACCGCCGGGGTGGCTGCTGGTGGTCTGCGACGTCGGACAGGGAGATGCGATGGCCGTGTCGGCCGGCCAGGGAAAGGCGGTGGTCGTCGACGCCGGGCCCGAGCCTGGGGCCGTCGACCGGTGCCTGAGCGACCTCGGTGTCCGCCAGGTGCCCCTGATGGTGCTGACGCATCCCCACCTCGATCACGTGGGTGGCCTCCCCGGAGTGCTGAGAGGCAGGAGCGTCGGCGGGGTCGTCATGAGCCCGGAGCGGGTGCCCGCGGGTGAGGCCGCCCGGGTCTCCTGGCAGCTCAAGGCGCGCAGGATCCCGGAAGGGGTCACGCCGCCCGGCACCCGCTGGCGGTTCGGCCCGGCGGAGCTCACGGTGCTTGCCCCGCCCCCCGGCGTCCCGCCCGAGGGCGCAGGCGAGGGCGCGATCGCGAACAACGGCAGCGTGGTGCTCCTGGCGCGGTGGTTCGACCGGCGGGGCGCCGTCGTGGGGTCGGCCCTCCTCGCCGGAGACCTCGAGAACGAGGCCCAGGCGGACCTGCTGCGCCGCGGGGTGCCCCGGGTGGACGTGCTCAAGGTCCCGCACCACGGTTCCTCGCGCCAGGACCCCGCGTTCCTCGGGGCCACCCATGCGCGGGCCGCCCTGATCAGCGTCGGCGCCGTCAACGACTACGGTCATCCGGCTCCTCTGACGCTGCGCCGCCTGGCCTGGCTCGGCATGCGGACCTACCGCACCGACCTGTCCGGCGACCTCGCGGTCGTCTCCACCGGCGGCCGCCTCGCGATCGTGGCCAGAGGACCTCGCCCCCCCTGAGCCCGCCAACGCACCCCATGAGCCGGCCAAGGCACTCATGAGCCACCAAGGGACCCGTGAGCCAACAAGGCACTCCATGAGCCGGCCTACGCGCCAGTACGCCCCTCAGCCCCCACGGCTTACCCCACGGCCGGGACGCCCCTCAGCTCCTCGTGACCGGCGTCAGCCACACACGGCCGGGACGCCCCGCACGGCCGGTCCCCGGCGGATCCCCTCAGGGGTCGTGAGGATCCGGAGGCGACGCGGTCGGACATCAGGGGCGGCATGAGTCGATGTGCCGGGGGCGGCTCGGCGTGGCATGCTGCGTCACATGGCCAACCCTGCACCCGTGACGCTGGTCGTCGGCGATGAGGAGTTCCTGGCGGACCGGGCGGTCGCGGCCGTCGTGTCGGCGGTCCGCGAGGCCGACCCGCAGGCCGAGATCCACGACCTGGCCGGGGGAAAGATGGAGCCGGGGGAGCTGGTGCAGCTGGCGTCCCCGTCCCTGTTCGGCGACCGCTCCGTGGTGGTGGTCCGGTCGGCGCAGGATCTGCCGAAGGACGTCATCACCGAGGTGGTGAAGTACGCGGCGCACCCGTCGGAGGACACGGTTCTGGTGCTCGCCCACCCGGGCGGAGTGAAGGGCAAGGCCCTGGTCGACGGCGTGAAGAAGGCGGGCGCGGAGGTCGTCACCGTGGCCAAGCCGACCAAGCCGGGGGAGCGGCTCGACTTCATCAAGGCCGAGGTACGGCGTGAGGGGCGGACCATCTCTCCCGCCGCGGCCCAGGCCCTTCTCGAGGCCGTGGGAAGCGACCTCAGAGAGCTGGCGGCCGCCTGCAGCCAGCTGGCCTTCGACACGGCGGGCAAGACCATCGACGAGGCCGCGGTCGCCCGCTACTACCGGGGACGGGCGGAGGTCAGCGGCTTCACGATCGCCGACCTCGCGATCGAGGGGAAGCTCGGTGAGGCCCTCGAACAGCTCAGGTGGGCCCTCGCCACAGGAGTGGCCCCGGTGCTGATCGTCAGCGCGTTGGCCGGCGGCCTGCGCTCGCTCGCCAAGGTGGGCGGCGCTCCTCGCAACCTCCGGGGTGGCCAGCTGGCCTCCTTCGTCGGGATGCCGCCGTGGAAGATCGACCGGGTGAAGCGCCAGCTCGGCGGCTGGGGGCCGGAAGGGATCTCCGCCGCCATGCAGGCCGTGGCCACGGCCGACGAACAGGTCAAGGGCGGCGGAACCGACCCCGGATACGCGATGGAGAAGGCCGTCCACGTGATCGTCGCCAGCCGTACCGGCCGCTGACGACGGGTGATAGGAAGAAGCCCTTCGGCTAAGCCGACCGGCCCCGGCCGGGTCACGCTCAGGAGTGGTCGCGGGTCTCCATGTGCAGGAGCATGCGCTTGAGCAGCGCCGCCAGGGTGTCCTGATCGTCGGGGCCCAGGACGCCCATCATCTCGTCCTCGACCTCGCCTCGCAGTTCCATCGCCTTGAGCCAGAGGGTGCGGCCCTCGTCGGTGAGCTCCACGTCGACCCGGCGGCGGTCCTCCTCGCTGCGGATGCGCCGCACGAGCCCCGCCCTCTCCAGGGTGTCGAGCCTGCCGGTCATGCCCGCCGGGGAGACCTTCAGCTCGGCGGCGAGCTCCGACGGCGCCACCCGGCCCCCCTCGCCCCGGGAGCCGAGCCGGTGCAGGGTCTCGTACTCGAAGTCCTGCAGCCCCACCGCTGCCAGCGCCTGGTCCTTCGCCTGGGCGAAGTACTTCACCAGGAACTGCATCCGGGTGGCGATCGCCTCCACGCGCTCGTCGAAGGGAGCCTTGCCGCGCCATCGGGCGATGTGCCGGTCCACCGAGTCGTCCACGCCCTCAGCATACGCCGACGAAAATTTCGTTGACGAATCTTTCGCTGGCGAAATAATCTCGTGGTCATGATTACGCGTCTCATCGCCGGGCGCACGGTCGCGGCCCTGGCCACCGCGCTCATCCCCACCGGGCTGACGCTCGCGGTCATCAGGGCGACCGGCTCCGCGCTCGACCTCGGCGTGGTCCTCGCCGCCGAGATGCTGCCCATGCTCGTGCTGCTGCCGGTGGGCGGCGTGATGGCGGACCGGGTCCCGCCGCGGCTGGTGATCCTCGTGTCCGACCTGGTCCGCTGTGCCGCGCAGGTGGCGCTCGGGTCGCTGCTCCTGCTCGGCCGTCCCTCCGTCGCCGTGATGGCGGCGCTCGCGGCGCTCACCGGAGCCGCCGTGGCCTTCGGCGTCCCGGCGGTCTCGCCTCTCGTCTCGGCCGTGGTGCCGGCCGATCGGTGGCTGCGGGCGAACGCCCGGATCGGGGTGGCCACCGGCCTCGCCCAGATCGCGGGCCCCGCCTTCGCGGGCGGACTGACGCTGTGGCTCGGGGCCGGCTGGTCCTTCCTGCTCACCGGCGTCCTGTTCGCCGGGTCGGCTCTCACGTTGGGCGGGCTGGCCACCGGCACCCGGACGACCGCGCGGCGCGAGCGCTTCCTGGACGACCTGGGAGAGGGCTGGCGGGAGGCGCGGCGGCACCGATGGTTCCTGGTCAGCGTCCTCGGTCACGGCGCCTGGCACCTCGGGGCCGGCGTCCTGCTCACCCTCGGCCCGGTCATCGCCGTGCGCGCGCTGGGCGGGGAGTACGTGTGGGTGGTGGTCGCCCAGTCCGGGACGGTGGCGACGGTGCTCGGCACGTTCGCCGCGCCCCGGCTGCCGATCCGGCGGCCCCTCGCCGTGACCGCGCTCGGGGCCCTCGCCTACACGTGCCCGCTCGTCGCCTTCGCCGTCCCCGCGCCGGCCGCGGTCGTCATCGCCGCGTACGTCGCCGCGATGCTGGGCCTGGGCATACTGATCCCCCTGTGGGACACGGCGGTGCAGGAGCGCGTCGAGCCGCGGGCGCTCGGCCGGGTGGGCTCGTTCGACGCGCTGATCTCCTTCGCCGCGCGTCCGCTCGGGCTCGCCGCCGCGGCTCCCGTCGCCGCCTGGGCGGGGACCGCGGCCCCGCTGCTCGCGGCGGCGGCGCTGGTGGCCGCGGTCAACCTCGCGGTGCTCGCCCTGCCCGAGGTGCGGAGTCGTACGGCCGGTCCGGAGGCCGGCCCGCCGCTGCCCGTCGCCGGCCCGGCCGCCGGCGCGGCCCCCTGACCGCGCACCCGCGCCGCACAGCGCGGCGGACGCCGCCCGGGCATGTGAAAACGCCGCACCTCCCGTGGGGGAGATGCGGCGCGGGAAGCCCTCGAGGGACTTACTTGCCGGCGGCCTGCAGGGCGGCGGCGCGCTTGGCGATCGCCGACTTCCGGTTGGCGGCCTGGTTCTTGTGAATGACGCCCTTGCTGACGGCCTTGTCGAGCTGCCGCGAGGCGGCCTGGAGCGCCACGAGCGCGTCGTCGACGTTGCCCTGGTCGGCGGCCTCGCGGAACTTGCGGACCGCGGTCTTCAGGGACGATTTGACGGCCTTGTTGCGAAGCCGGCGCTTCTCGTTCTGCCGGTTCCGCTTGATCTGGGACTTGATGTTCGCCACGAAGAAGCCTCAGTTACGTCTTGGTCGGATGGGGCGCGCGGGCTGATGAGAGGGCGCGCCACACGCAGTTGAACAGGATACCAACAGCCGACGGCGTCGCTCAAATCACGCCGCCCGGCCGCCGCCTGCCGCCTCATGGTACCCCGGAAACCGCGGACGACTCCGCATTCCGGCCCGGACGGACCCAGCCGTCCTCGTACTCCCGCCAGTCCTCCTCCGTGGCCGCGAAGTCGATGTACAGGGCCAGGCCGATGGCGGTCCTCGGGCCGTGCTCGGACAGGGCCAGCCGGGCGCCCTCGGCCGCGACGGCGACGCTCTCCGCGCGGTCGCCGAGCGGCATGCCGTGGTCGTGGTACGCGGGCGCGCCGATGAGCAGCGTCTTGTCCTCGGGCACCAGGTCCATCCCGAGTGTGGTCTGGCGCACGACGTGGCCGCCGTACAGGGATCCGAGCGGGGTCCAGGAGTCGTACGTCATGATCGCGACCTGGTCGGTCAGATCGGCGATCTGCCGGAAGTACGCCGGCGTCCAGTACTTGTCGTGCCCGATGATCAGTCGGGACGGCGCGCGGGCGCCGGGCAGCGGCTCGATCTGCTGGGTGGAGACCGACAGCAGCCGGTCGCCGATGGCCCGCCTGGTCTCCCGCAGGACGGCCGGCAGCGCCGCGTCGCCGCTCGGGACGGGTTCGAAGTCGTAGTGGACGCCGTCGAAGCCGAGGCCGACCAGGGTCCGGGCACCCGCGACGACCCTCGCCTGGGCGGCCGGGTCGGCCAGATCCAGATGATGGAGCCCGTTGTCGTTCACGGTCTGCCCGAGCCAGGCCGACACCCGCACCCCCGGCAGCCGTTCCCGCCACCATTTCAAGAAATTTCTGGCATTGGGGTACCGATCGGGCGGCAGAGTGCCGTCGTACGCGAGCGGCCCGCTGTGGACGTACACGTCCTTGATCCCGCTCGCGCGGATCCGTACGGCGAGGGTGTCGACGTCCGCGGCCGTGCGCCGGCCGTCGACCCACGCGTGCCCCATCCAGAGCGCGTCGTGTCCGGTGGTCCCTGTCCACGCGGCGGGTGAGCCGGTGTATTGGACGCGCAGGGCGACGGCCGCGGCGAGCACCAGCACAATGGGCACGGCGACGACAGGCGCGGCCCACCGCAGGACGCGCCTCGTGTTCAAGGCAAGCACCCGGACATGCCACCATGGAGGGTGGCTGGTCCGCCAGCCCTTGACGGGAGGGCCCGCCGAGCGCGGCGAGGCGGCCCGCCCGACCGGCAGTCACACCCCAACTTTGTCGAAACGGACCTCGGTGCGCACTCAGCCTGGCCAGACCGACCCCGCGTTGATCCGCAACTTCTGCATCATCGCGCACATCGACCATGGCAAGTCCACCCTCGCCGACCGGATGCTCCAGCTCACCGGCGTGGTGGACGAGAGGTCCATGCGCGCGCAGTACCTCGACCGCATGGACATCGAGCGGGAGCGCGGCATCACGATCAAGTCGCAGGCCGTGCGGCTCCCGTGGAACGGCCACGTCCTCAACATGATCGACACGCCCGGCCACGTCGACTTCACCTACGAGGTGTCGCGGTCGCTGGAGGCGTGCGAGGGCGCGATCCTCCTCGTGGACGCGGCGCAGGGCATCGAGGCGCAGACCCTGGCCAACCTCTACCTGGCCATGAACGCCGACCTGCACATCATCCCGGTCCTGAACAAGATCGACCTGCCGGCGGCGCAGCCCGACAAGTACGCCGAGGAGATCGCGGGGCTGATCGGCTGCGACCCGGGCGACGTGATGCGGGTGTCCGGCAAGACCGGTGAGGGCGTCAGGGAGCTGCTCGACCACGTGGTGGAGCACGTCCCGGCGCCCGTCGGGAACGCCGACGTCCCCGCCCGGGCGCTGATCTTCGACTCCGTGTACGACACCTACCGGGGCGTCGTGACGTACGTCCGGGTGGTCGACGGACACCTGTCCAAGCGCGAGCGCGTGCTGATGATGTCCACCGCGGCGCAGCACGAGCTGCTGGAGATCGGCGTCATCTCGCCCGAGCCGATGCCGTCCGATCGGGGCCTCGGGGTCGGCGAGGTGGGCTACCTGATCACCGGTGTGAAGGACGTGCGCCAGTCGCGCGTCGGCGACACGGTCACCAACGCGGTCAAGCCCGCGGCCGAGCCGCTGGGCGGCTACGAGCACCCCAAGCCGATGGTCTACTCGGGGCTCTACCCGATCGACGGCGACGACTACCCGGAGCTGCGCGAGGCGCTCGACAAGCTGCGGCTCAACGACGCGGCGCTCGTCTACGAGCCTGAGACGTCGGCCGCGCTCGGCTTCGGCTTCCGCTGCGGCTTCCTCGGCCTGCTGCACATGGAGATCGTGCGCGAGCGGCTGGAGCGCGAGTTCAACCTGTCGCTGATCTCGACCTCGCCGAACGTCATCTACCGCGTGGTGATGGAGGACGGGCGCGAGGTCGTCGTCACCAACCCGTCCGAGTTCCCCGCCGGGAAGATCGCGGAGATCTACGAGCCGATGGTCAAGGCGACCGTGCTGGCGCCGGCCGAGTTCATCGGCGCGATCATGGAGCTGTGCCAGGGCCGCCGCGGACAGCTCCAGGGCATGGACTACCTGTCGGAGGACCGGGTCGAGATCCGCTACACGCTCCCGCTCGGCGAGATCATCTTCGACTTCTTCGACCAGCTCAAGTCGAAGACCCGCGGCTACGCGTCGCTCGACTACGAGCCGTCCGGCGAGCAGGACGCCGACCTGGTGAAGGTGGACATCCTGCTCCAGGGCGAGACGGTCGACGCGTTCAGCGCGATCGTCCACCGCGACAAGGCCTACTCGTACGGCGTGGAGATGGCCAAGAAGCTCAAGGAGCTCATCCCGCGGCAGCAGTTCGAGGTGCCCATCCAGGCCGCCATCGGGGCCCGTGTGATCGCCCGCGAGAACATCCGGGCCATGCGCAAGGACGTCCTCGCCAAGTGCTACGGCGGTGACATCAGCCGTAAGCGCAAGCTGCTGGAGAAGCAGAAGGAGGGCAAGAAGCGGATGAAGATGGTCGGCCGGGTGGAGGTCCCCCAGGAGGCCTTCGTCGCCGCCCTCTCCACCGAGGCGCCCGCCGCCGACAAGGGGAAGAAGTAGCGCCCCTTAATCCATTAGCACCAAAACTTGTCGTTCGGTTACCTTCTGCCCATGAGGATTCTCTCCGTCAATGTGGGCATGGCGCGGGATGCCGAATGGGCCGGAGACCTGGAGCGCACGGCCATCGACAAGCGGCCCGTCGAGGGACGGGTCGCCGTCCGGGAGAACGGCCTGGCGGGCGACGAGCGAGCCGACGTCGCCAACCACGGCCACCCCGACCAGGCGGTCTACGCGTACGCCCGGGAGGACTACGACTGGTGGGAGCCCCAGATGGGCCGGTCCCTGCGGGACGGCCAGTTCGGGGAGAACCTCACGACCGCCGGCGCCGACCTCACGAACACGCTCCTCGGTGAGAAGTGGCGGGTCGGCACGGCCCTGCTGGAGGTGACCGCGCCGCGGGTCCCCTGCGTGGTGTTCCGCAACTGGCTCGACGAGCGCGGCTGGGTCAAGCGCTTCACCGAGGCCGGGCGCACGGGGGCGTACTTCCGCGTGGTCGAACAGGGGGACCTCGGCGCGGGCGACGGGGTCGAGGTGCTGGAGCGGCCCTCGGCCAGTGTGACGATCGGCGAGGCGTTCCGGGCCTACCACGGGGACAGGGACCTGATGCGCCGTCTGCTCGCCCTGCCCGGTCACTCCGACAAGTGGGACCGCGTCGCGCGGCGCGTCCTCGGCTGACCGCGGTACGCCCCGTATGGAAGGAGGCCGGACCACCCAGGAGATCCGGCCCCCTTCCGCTCGCGGCCGTCAGCGCGGCACCTCGCGGCGTCAGCCCAGGACGGAGTACAGCGCCGAGGTGAGGGAGCCCTTGGCGTCGTCCTGGTCGATCGACCAGATCATGGAGCCGCCGAGGCCCTTGAGCCGGATGTAGGCGGCCTTCTCCAGCAGCACGGCCGGGTCGTCGTACGACCAGAACTCGGTGCCGTCGTAGAGCCACATGGTGCCGGTGCGCAGGTCGCGGTAGCGCTTGCCCGGCTTGTTGACGAGGTTCTTGTAGTCGTCGCTGCCGGCGGCCCAGGTGCCGGGGGCGGGGCCGGTGGCCGGGGCGTAGAGGCCGTTGCCGGTGGAGGTCACGCCGGTCCAGCCCTGGCCGTACGCGGGGACGCCGACGACGATCTTGCGCGCCGGGGCGCCGCGGCTGATGAAGTCGCGCACGGTCTGGTCGACGCTGTAGCGGACGGGGTTGGGGTCGCGGGGGTCGGTGAGCAGATTGGACTGGTGGCCGGTGCGGTTCTCCCACGGGCCGTGCAGGTCGTAGCCCTGGACCGTGGCGAAGTCGAGCTGATCGAAGACCTTGGCGACCTCGAAGCCGGCGTCGATCTTGGCGGCGGCGGCCGGGAGGAACGCGGTGAGCTGGGTGTTCCTGTCGAAGGCCCGCATCTGGCGGCGCAGCTCGGCCAGGAAGAGCGTGTAGTTGCGCCTGTCCTCCGGCCGGATGACGTTGCCGTCGTTGCCCGAGGAGCCGGGCCACTCCCAGTCGAGGTCGATGCCGTCGAACACGCCCGCCCCGGCGCCGGCGGGCAGGCCAGGCAGGTCGCCCTTGAGCCACAGGTCGACGCACGAGGCGGCGAGCCTGGCCCGGGACTCGGGCGTGAGAACGGCGTCGGAGAAATACGTCGAGCCGGTCCAGCCGCCGAGCGAGACCAGGACCTTCAGGCCCGGGTG
This sequence comes from Microbispora corallina, assembly GCF_016863035.1. Classification (GTDB taxonomy): domain Bacteria; phylum Actinomycetota; class Actinomycetes; order Streptosporangiales; family Streptosporangiaceae; genus Microbispora; species Microbispora corallina. Next base: position 193,372 of record NZ_BOOC01000002.1, on the reverse strand, counting down.
CTTCGCCTTGAGCTTCTTGAGCTGGTTGAGGTTGCCCTTCAGCGGCTGGTCGCCGGCGTCGGCGACGCCGTCGACGCTCTCCTCGGCGGACACGCCGCGCTGCCAGTCGGCCCAGGGGTCGGCGGAGTAGCAGGTGCCTTCGGGGCCCACGAACCCGAAGGCGTAGTTGAGATGGGTCAGCTTCGCGGCCTCGCCGCTCGTCTCCACGTCCTTGACGTGGAAGTTGCGCCCGTAGATGCCCCACTGGACGAAGTAGGCCACCCGCTTGTAGCGGTCCTGGGCGGCGGGATGGGCCTGGGCCGCCGCCGGAGCCAGCCCTGCCGCCAAGGTGGCGGCGACCGCCACGGCGAGGGTCCTTCTCATGAGCACGCCGGCCTCCCGGGCAATTCTTATAGGAAAGTTTCCTGTAAATTGCCGTGATCGTAGACCCCGGTCATCGGGGCGTCAATGGCATGCCCGGGTGACGGCGGGCTGAGTGGGCGCCTGCGCCTGGGCCGTGGTGCCATATGGATGTGCAGCCGGTTGGGGGCGTCGATGGCAGCGCCGGAGTGACGGCAGACTGGGAGACGTGCCTTCCGTTCTTCCCGACGGCGACCCCGTCCCGGCCTCCGGCGAGCTGCCGCCCGGCGCGCTCGACGGCCTCGGCTCGCGCCCGTTCGGCTTCTACGTGCACGTGCCGTACTGCTCGACCCGTTGCGGCTACTGCGACTTCAACACCTACACCTCCGCCGAGCTGGGCCCCGGCGCGGACCGGCGCGACTACGCCGCGACGGTGATCGAGGAGGTGCGGCTGGCCCGCCGCGTGCTGGGCGCCGCCGCCCCGCCCGTCGAGACCGTGTTCTTCGGGGGCGGCACGCCGACGCTGCTGCCCGCCGCCGACCTCGTGCGGATCCTCGACGCCATCGGGGAGGAGTTCGGCGTGCGCCCGGACGCCGAGGTGACGACCGAGGCCAACCCCGAGTCCGTGGACCACGCCTACCTCAAGGAGCTGCGGGAGGGCGGCTTCACCCGGATGAGCTTCGGCATGCAGAGCGCCGCCGGGCACGTGCTCGCGGTCCTCGACCGGCGGCACACCCCCGGCCGCCCCGCGCAGGCCGTACGGGAGGCACGTGAGGCCGGGTTCGAGCACGTCAACCTCGACCTGATCTACAGCACGCCGGGGGAGACCGACGACGACTGGCGGGCCTCGCTGACGGCCGCCCTCGCCGCCGGGCCCGACCACGTCTCGGCGTACTCGCTGATCGTCGAGGACGGCACCCGCCTCGCTGCGCGGATCCGCCGCGGCGAGCTGCCGATGCCGGACGACGACGTGGCGGCCGACCGCTACCTCATCGCGGAGGAGATGCTGACGGCCGCGGGGATGGGCTGGTACGAGATCTCCAACTGGGCGCTCGACGAGGAGGCCCGCTGCCGCCACAACCTGCTCTACTGGACGGGCGGCGACTGGTGGGGCGCCGGACCCGGCGCGCACAGCCACGTCGGCGGCACGCGGTGGTGGAACGTCAAGCACCCGGCCGCCTACGCCGCCCGCCTGGCCGGCGGAGCCTCCCCGGGGCACGCCCGGGAGGAGTTGTCCGCGGCGGACCGGGAGGTGGAGCGGGTCATGCTGGAGTTGCGCCTGGAGAGCGGCTTCCCGCTGGCGGACCTGCATCCGCGCGCCCGTACGGCCTGTGCCCGGGCCCTGGCGGACGGGCTGCTGGAGGTCGAGGCGTTCAAGGCGGGCCGGGCCGTCCTCACGCTGCGCGGCCGGCTGCTCGCCGACGCCCTGGTCCGGGACCTGACCGAGTACATCTAGCCCGCGGCGGTCAGGAGACCGGCTCGGTGACGAAGTCGATGAGCTCCTCGACCCGGCCGAGCAGCTCGGGCTCCAGGTCGGCGTAGGTCCGGACGCGGCCCAGGATGTGCCGCCACGCCTCCTGGGGGTCCATCCGCCAGCCCAGCGCGGCGATCACGCCCTCCTTCCAGGGCACCCCGCGCGGCACGTCCGGCCAGGACGGGATGCCGAGGGCGGACGGCTTCACGGCCTGCCAGACGTCCACGAACGGGTGGCCGACGACGAGCACGTGGTCGCCGGACACCTGGGCGGCGATGCGGCTCTCCTTCGAACCGGGGACGAGGTGGTCGACGAGCACGCCGAGCCGCCTCCCGGGCTCGGGGGCGAACTCCCCGACGATGGCGGGAAGGTCGTCGACGCCCTCCAGGTACTCGACCACGACGCCCTCGACCCGCAGGTCGTGCCCCCAGATCCGCTCCACGAGCGAGGCGTCGTGGACGCCCTCGACGTAGATCCGGCTGCCCTTGGCGACCTGGGCCCGCAGGCCCTCGACCGCGATGGAGCCGGACGCGCTGAGCAGGGGACCCCTGGGGCCCGCGGCCGGCCGCACGAGGGTCACCGGCCGGCCCTCCAGGAGGAACCCGGCGGGCGTCAGCGGGAAGATCCGCCGCCGCCCGAACCTGTCCTCCAGCGTCACGGCCTCCTTGTCGCAGGCCACGACCGCCCCGCAGAACCGGCCCTCCGCGTCCTCGACGACAAGGTCGGGCTCCGCGGGGACCTCCGGGATCTGCCCCCGCCGGGGCCGCCGCCAGTCGCCGGAAAGCACGTCCCGCCCATACATGCCGGGAACGCTAGCAAATCGGAGGCCGCGCCGCGGGCGGTCAGGCGGCGCCGCGGCGCCGGGCGCCGGCTCGCCGGACGAGCACCACGACGGTGACGACGACGGCCGACAGGAAGCCGACCACGGGCAGCGCAAGGAACGCGACGGCGCCCCCCACGATCTTGCCGGCGTTGGCCGCGAACTGCTTGCCCACGCCGAACCTGACGCCCTCGCCCTCGCAGGTCACCTGGTACGTCGCGGCCTTCGGCACGCCGACGTCGAACAGCAGCTCCCACGTCGTGCCGTTCACCGAGACGGTCTGGGACGCGGCGGGCTTGGTCAGCGTGACGGACGGGTCCTGGCCGTCCCCCACCTGGCACTGCACGTTGGTCGGCTGGTCGGCCGCGGCGTAGATCGCCGGCTTGTCCCGCGGGTCGAGCGCGACGCTCACGGTCTGGCCGCTCGCGAACGTCGTGGCCGGCGCGGTGTCGTCGATCGTGGAGAAGATCCCTCCCGCGAGGCCGCCGACGCCGGCGACCACCAGGACGACGAACAGCGCCCAGGCCAGGAAGATCCACAGGAGCCGGGGACGGACGGGACCGGCCGCCTGCGGAGGGCCGTACCCGGGCGCGCCGTACGGGCCGTACGACGGCGGGAAAGCGGGGGTGGGCCCGTACTGCTGCCCGGGGGTCGCGTTCCGCGGCAGCCGGACGGTGGCGTCGGCGGGCCCCTGGGGGAAGTTCTCGCTCATGGGGGAAGCTTCGCGTATGTCACTTGTAGGGGATTTGCAGTCCGCTTGCCCCGGCTGCCCATCGTGTTATCGCACGCTGCGGGGTGGTAGCCGTAGACTTGGCACTCGGGAACACAGAGTGCCAGGCTTTGTGTTTCCCAAGCACAGGAGGTGACACCTTGCTCGACGACCGCAAGCTCGCCGTTCTGCGCGCCATCGTCGAGGACTACGTGTCCACCAACGAGCCGGTGGGCTCCAAGGCCCTCGCCGACAGGCACAACCTCGGCGTCTCGCCCGCCACCATCCGCAACGACATGGCGGCGCTGGAGGAGCAGGGGTACATCGCCCAGCCCCACACCAGCGCGGGCCGGGTGCCGACCGACAAGGGGTACCGCCTGTTCGTCGACCGGCTCTCCCAGATCAAGCCGATGTCGGGCGCGGAGCGGCGGGCGATCGAGACCTTCCTGGCCGGGGCCGTGGATCTCGACGAGATCGTCATGCGGACCGTGCGGCTGCTCGCGCAGCTCACCCGCCAGGTCGCGGTCGTGCAGTACCCCTCGCTGACCAGGTCGTCGGTGCGCCACGTGGAGATCGTCCCGCTGGCGGCCCGCCGTGTGATGCTCGTGCTGATCACCAACACCGGCCGGGTAGAGCAGCGCGTCGTCGACCTGCCCGAGGAGGTGGGCGACGAGCGCATCGCGAACCTGCGCGGCATCCTCAACGGCTGCCTGGACGGCTGCGGCCTGTCCAGCGTGCCGGAGACCGTGGCCGACGTCCCCGACCGGCTGCCGCCTGAGGATCGGCAGGTGGCCGCGACGATCCTGTCCGTCCTGCTGGAGACGCTCGTCGAGCGGCACGAGGAGAAGATCGTCTTCGGCGGCACGGCCAACCTCGCGGCCGCCGACTTCAGCGTGGGGCTGCGCGACGTGCTCGAGGCGCTGGAGGAGCAGGTCGTCCTCATCCGCCTGCTGGGAGAGACCCACGGCATGTCCGAGCTCACCGTGAGGATCGGCTCGGAGAACCCCTACAGCGGCCTCCGCGGCACGTCCATCGTCGCCGCGGGGTACGGTTCGGGCGACAAGGAACTGGCTCGGCTCGGAGTGCTGGGCCCGACACGAATGGACTATCCGGTGACGATGGGTGCGGTCCGCGCGGTGGCGCGTTACGTCGGCCAGATCCTGGCGGGGTCATAAGTGTCCAACGACTACTACGCGACTCTCGGCGTGCGTCGCGACGCCAGCCAGGAAGAGATCAAGAAGGCGTACCGCCGCCTCGCCCGAGAGCTGCACCCGGACGTCAACCCCGACCCGGAGACCCAGGAGCGGTTCAAGGAGATCACCCAGGCGTACGAGGTGCTGTCCGACGCGAGCAAGCGCCGGATGTACGACCTCGGGGCCGACCCCTTCGGTGGCGGCGCGGGCGCCGGGGCCGGCGGGTTCGGCGCGGGCTTCCCGTTCAGCGACATCATGGACGCCTTCTTCGGCTCGGCCGGGACGGCCCGCGGCCCGCGCTCCCGCGCCCGGCGGGGGCGCAACGCCACCATCCGGGTCGAGCTCGACCTGTCGGAGGCCGCGTTCGGCACCACGCGGGAGATCGTCGTGGACACCGCCGTCCTGTGCGAGGTCTGCCAGGGCTCCGGGGCCGCCGCCGGCACCCACCCCGACACCTGCGACATGTGCCACGGCCGCGGCGAGGTCTCCCAGGTCACCCGCTCGTTCCTCGGCCAGGTCATGACCTCCCGGCCGTGCCCCCAGTGCGGCGGGTACGGCAGCGTCATCCGCCACCCCTGCATGGAGTGCTCCGGCGAGGGCCGGGTCAGGACCCGCCGCACGATCAAGGTGCGGATCCCGGCCGGCGTCGAGGACGGCACCCACATCCAGCTCGCGGGCGAGGGCGAGATCGGCCCCGGCGGCGGCCCTCCGGGGGACCTGTTCCTCGAGATCGTCGAGCGGCCCCACGCGATCTTCGAGCGGCGCGGCGACGACCTCCACTGCACCGTGCACATCCCGATGACGGCGGCCGCCCTGGGCACCTCGATCTCGATCGAGACGCTCGACGGGCCCGAGGACATCGACGTGCGCCCGGGCACGCAGGCCGGCCAGGTCATCCCCCTGTACGGCAAGGGCGTCCAGCGCCTCAACGAGAACGGCCGGGGCGACCTGCTCATCCACGTGAACGTCGAGACGCCGACCAAGCTCGACCCGCCGCAGGAGGAGCTGCTCAAGGAGCTCGCCAAGCTGCGCGGGGAGGAGCGCCCGCCCGGGAAGTTCTCCCCCGGCCAGCAGGGCTTCTTCTCGCGGCTCCGCGACGCCTTCAACGGCCGCTGACCCACGCGCGGGCCACGGGCCGGTGGCCCCGGGGTGAGGAGGTGGCATGAGCGAGCGGAGCGAGCGAATCGGTAGGCACTGCGCGTTTCGCGAATGCGGCTCCGAGCCGTCAGGCGAGGAGGTGGCATGAGCGTTCCCGTGTTCCTGGCCGGCGCGGCCGCCCTCGCGGCCGACCCGGTCGTCCTCGACGGCCCGGAGGGCCGGCACGCGGCGTCCGTCCGGCGGCTGCGGCCCGGCGAGCGCGTCGACCTGACCGACGGCGCGGGCCGGGTCGCCGAGTGCGAGGTGGTGGCCGCCGGCAAGGACGCCCTGACGGCCCGGGTGCTGCGCCGCTACGAGGTGGAGGCCCCGCGGCCGCGCCTGGTGGTGGTCCAGGGGCTGCCCAAGGGCGAGCGGGGCGAGCTCGCGGTCGAGATGATGACCGAGGCCGGGGTGGACGTGATCGTCCCATGGGCCGCCGCGCGCTGCGTGACGCAGTGGAAGGGCGACCGGGCGGCCAAGTCGCTCGCCCGCTGGCGGAGCACCGCACGGGAGGCCGCCAAACAGGCCCGCCGCTTCCACCTGCCGGAGGTGACCGAGCAGGCCGGCACGGCCCGGGTGCGGGAGCTGATCTCCGGCGCCGCGCTCGCCGTCGTCCTGCACGAGGAGGCCGCCGAGCCGCTCAGCGGGCTCACGCCGCCGAAGGCCGGCGAGCCGGGGGACGTCGTCGTCGTGGTCGGCCCCGAGGGCGGGATCACCGACGAGGAGATCGCGGGCTTCCGGGACGCGGGAGCCGTACCGGCCCTGCTGGGGCCGACCGTGCTGCGGACCTCGACCGCGGGCATCGCCGCCGCGGCCGTGCTCCTGGCCCGCTGCGGCCGCTGGTAGGCCACGCCGCCCACAAAACGGGCGGGCTCGGCGGTCTTCAGGACACCGGTGACGAGGCCGAGTCGGGCGCCGCCGGAGACGGCGAGGGCGTCGGCGTGACGGTCGCGCTCGGCGAGGACGGCGCTCTCTAGGACGCCGGCGTCGAGGCCGAGTCGGGCGCCAACGAGTCGCTCGCCGTCGGGGACGGCGAGGGCGTCGGCGAGACGGTCGCGCTCGCCGGAGCCGACGGGGTCGCGGTGGACGCGGGCGGCTGGGACGACGGCGGCGGGGTCTGCGCGGGCGCGCAGGAGGGGCCGTTCGTCGTCTCCGGCTCGACCACCCCGGCGCTCGGGACGGGCGTGGCGCAGGGATCGGACCTGCTCGGGGTGGGCTTGGGGCTCGCCCCGGCCTTGTGCGTGGGGGGCGGCGTCGGGTGCTGCGTCCCGTGCGTCGCCCCGGTGGTGGGGACGACGACCTGGTGCGTCGCCCCGGGTACCGGGGGACGCTGGATCGAGGAGGTGTCGGGTTGCTGGTTGCCGTCGGCTCCCACCTGCGAGATGCCGGTGGACTGGGCCACCTGGGTGCGCAGGTCGGGGACGAGCATGACGACCGTGCCCGCGACCAGGACGGCCCCGGCCACGGACGCGCCGACGCGCCACCACATCACATTCCGCAGGCCGCGCAGTCCCCGGTTCTCGATGCGCGTGCGGATGATCTCCAATCCTTCGGGAGACGGCACGACCGAGTCCGCCTCCGCGCGCAAGGCACGGCGCAGCAGGTCGCCGTACTCGTCGTCGGGCGGGAAGGTCATGAGAACTGCTCCAGTGCCATGCGTAGTGCGGCCATGCCGCGGGCCGTGTGACTCTTCACCGCGCCCTTGCTGATCCCCATCGCGTGCGCGATCTCGGCCTCGGACAGGTCGCCGTAGTATCGCAGCACCAGCGCCTCGCGCTGCCGGGTGGGCAGGCTGCGCAGCGCCTCGATGACGGCCGACCGCTCCAGCTCGCCGATGGCGCCGTTCTCGGCGCTCGGCGCGTCCGGCAGCCCCTTCGGCGCGTACTTCTCGACGACCGCGCGATGACGCAGCACCGAACGGGATCGGTTGACGACCGACTGGCGAAGGTAGGCCAGTGCCTTGTCGGTGTCCCTCAGCCTGCGCCAGGCGCCGTGAATGGCGACGAACGCGTCCTGAACGACTTCCTCCGCGCTGGCCACATCGCGCACCAGCAGCACCGCGAGACGCACCAACGACCGATAGTGGGCGCTGTAGAGCGCCGTCACGGCCATGTCGGCATCCCACCCGACGGGCACCGTCCCCAACGACCTGTCGGCCACGAGGGTCTCGGTGGTCACATCAATAGGACGCTCGTCATTCCCGGGGGGTTTACGTTCTTCCGAATCATTAGGGGGCATGACCCAGTGGTGTCCTCGCCCGGCACTAGGGGTGGTTTCTGGTGCAGTGTCGCACACTCACATTAGCCCGCGGGATCTTTACCGTCATCACCGATCGGCAACGGCTAGTCTTTCGCACGTGAGCGACTGCCTGTTCTGCAAGATCGTGGCCAAGGAGGTGCCCGCGGACATCGTCCTGGAGGCCGGCCGGGCGCTGGCCTTCCGCGACATCAACCCGCAGGCCCCCACCCACGTCCTCGTCGTGCCGAAGGCCCACCACGAGAACGCGGCCGCCCTCGCGGCGGCCGACGACGGCCTCGCCGACGACCTGCTCAAGGCCTGTCACGCGGTGGCCGTGCAGGAGGGTGTGGCGGACACGGGATACCGGGTGGTCCTCAACACGGGCCCCGGGGCGGGGCAGACCGTCTTCCACGTCCACGCCCACGTCATCGGCGGCCGGAGCCTCACCTGGCCTCCGGGCTGAGCGGCTAGCATTAGAGGGAATCAAAGGGAGGCGATCAGGGCCGTAACGGCCGCCCATGTCCGAGTCAGTACACACCCACAGGACCCAGGCCAAGGTAGTCATCCCCGAGGGGCAGGCCATGGTCAGCCTCCTCGGCTCGCGTGACGAGCTTCTCCGGGTCATCGAGAACGCCTTCGACGCCGACATCCACGTCCGCGGCAACGAGATCACCATCACGGGCAGCCCCGAGGAGAGCGGCGTCGTCGTGCGCCTGTTCGAGGAGCTGGTCGAGCTGGTCGGCTCGGGCGCCGAGCTCACCCCCGACGCCGTGGAGCGCAGCATCTCGATGCTGCGGATGACCGGCGGCGACCGTCCGGCCGAGGTCCTCTCGCTGGACATCCTGTCGGCCCGCGGCCGCACGATCCGTCCCAAGACCCTCAACCAGAAGCGGTACGTCGACGCGATCGACCGGCACACCATCGTCTTCGGCATCGGCCCGGCGGGCACCGGCAAGACCTACCTCGCCATGGCCAAGGCCGTGAAGGCCCTGCAGAACAAGCGGGTCAACCGGATCATCCTCACCCGCCCCGCGGTGGAGGCCGGCGAGCGGCTCGGGTTCCTGCCCGGCACGCTCTACGAGAAGATCGACCCGTACCTGCGCCCCCTGTACGACGCGCTGCACGACATGCTCGACCCCGACTCGATCCCCCGCCTCATGGCCGCCGGGACGATCGAGGTCGCGCCGCTGGCGTACATGCGCGGGCGCACCCTGAACGACGCCTTCATCATCCTCGACGAGGCGCAGAACACCTCGCCCGAGCAGATGAAGATGTTCCTCACCCGCCTGGGGTTCAACTCGAAGATCGTGGTCACCGGCGACGTGACCCAGATCGACCTCCCCGGCGGCCAGGAGAGCGGCCTCAAGGTCGTCCAGCACATCCTCGAAGGCATCGAGGACATCCACTTCAGCCGTCTCACCAGCGCCGACGTGGTCCGTCACAAGCTGGTCAGCGACATCGTCGACGCGTACGGCCGCTACGACGCCGCCATGGCGTCCGAGCCGCGCGCGATCGCCAAGCGCCAGCGGGGCCGGCGATGAGCGGGCGGCCCCGTACGGGTGAGGAGACCCCGTGAGCATCGAGGTGGCCAACGAGTCCGGCGTCGCGGTCGACGAGTCGGCGCTGGTCGAGCTGGCCGGGCTGGTGCTCGGCCGGATGGGTGTCAACCCGCTGGCCGAGCTGTCGATCCTGGTGATCGACGAGGCGGCCATGGCCGAGCTGCACGAGCAGTGGATGGGCGAGCCGGGCCCGACCGACGTCCTGGCGTTCCCCATGGACGAGCTGCGGCCCAACAGCGGCGGCCGCGAGGAGGACCCCTCCCCGGACCCGGCGCTGCTCGGCGACGTGGTGCTCTGCCCGCAGGTCGCGGCCAAGCAGGCGGCCGACGCCGGGCACGGCCCGCAGGACGAGCTGGAGCTGCTGTGCACGCACGGCATCCTCCACCTGCTGGGCTACGACCACGCCGAGCCCGAGGAGCACGCCGAGATGTTCGGCCTGCAGGACCAGCTCCTCGAGGCATGGCGGGAGGCGCGGCGGAAGCCGTGAACAACGGCTGGCTGCTGTCCGCCGTCGTCCTGATCGGGGTCGGCGGCCTGCTGGCGAGCGCGGAGACGGCCCTCACCCGGATCTCGCGGGTGCGGGCCGAGGAGTTCGTCAAGGAGGGCAGGCGAGGAGCCGGGCGGCTCCAGGCGATCGTCGCCGACCCGCCGCGCTACCTCAACCTGCTGCTCCTGCTGCGGCTGAGCTGCGAGCTCGTCGCCACCGTCATCACGACGCTGCTGTTCATCGACTGGCTGGGCGACCGCGGCCGCGCGTACGCCGCGGCGGCCGTCGTCATGATCCTGGTCAGCTACGTGATCGTGGGCGTCTCGCCGCGTACGCTCGGCCGCCAGCACGCCGAGCCGATCGCCCTGGCCGCCGCGCCCGTCGTGTACGGCCTGACCCGCATCTTCGGCCCGCTGCCCAAGCTGCTGATCCTGCTGGGCAACGCGCTCACGCCGGGGCGGGGCTTCCGGGAGGGGCCGTTCACGTCGGAGGCCGAGCTGCGCGACCTGGTCGACCTCGCCGAGCAGCGCAGGGTGATCGAGCCGGACGAGCGCGAGATGATCCACTCGGTCTTCGAGCTCGGCGACACGCTGGTCCGCGAGGTCATGGTGCCCAGGACCGACATGGTCTTCATCGAGCGCGGCAAGAACCTCAGCCAGGCGCTCTCGCTGGCCCTGCGCAGCGGGTTCTCCCGCATCCCGGTGGCCGGGGAGAACGAGGACGACGTCGTCGGCATCGCCTATCTCAAGGACATCGTCCGGCGGATGCAGGACACCGGCGACTCGACGGCCAGGATCGACGAGCTCATGCGCCCCGCGACGTACGTGCCGGAGAGCAAGCCCATCGACGAGTTGCTGCGCGAGATGCAGGCGCGGCAGATCCACCTCGCCATCGTCATCGACGAGTACGGCGGCACGGCCGGCCTCGTGACGATCGAGGACGTGATCGAGGAGATCGTCGGGGAGATCGCCGACGAGTACGACCAGGAGGCCCCACGGGTCGAGTGGCTCGACGACGGCGCGGCGCGGGTGACCGCCCGCCTGCCGGTCGACGAGCTGGCCGAGCTGTTCGGCACCGAGATCGAGGTCGACGACGTCGACACGGTCGGCGGCCTGCTGGCCCACGCGCTCGGCCGCGTGCCGATCGCCGGGTCGGAGGCGACGATCGCGGGCCTGCGGCTGACCGCGGAGAACCTCGCAGGCCGCCGGAACCGCATCAGCACGGTTGTGGTGCGCCGCTTGGAGCCGTCCGCCGCGGACGACGAGGTCGTGGGCGCCGCCGCCGACCACGAGTGACCACCCGGCCGGTGATGATCGATTCGCGCTGATCCGAATGTCTGGTTGTGACATTTCCGGATATGTAAGCTGACCGCTCATGGCGATCTTCCGGGTGCTTGGAGCGTTTCACGCGATCGGCGCGACCGGGCCGGTCGACCTCGGGGGACCGCGGCAGAGATCGGTCCTCGCGCGCCTGCTCGTGGCCGGCGGGCAGGTCGTCCCGGTCGAGCGCATGATCGACGACCTGTGGCACGAGCAGCCGCCGCCGAGCGCGCTCGCCTCGGTCCAGGCGTACGTCTCCAACCTGCGCCGGGCTCTGGAGCCGGAGCGGACCGCGCGCACGCCCGCCCGCGTCCTGGTCACCGTGCCGCCGGGCTACGCGCTGCGCAGCGAGGACGTGGACGCCTGGCGGTTCGACGAGCTGGCCCGCCGGGGCGCCCGGGCGGCGGCCGAGGGCGATCCCCGGGCGGCGCTGCGCCTGCTCGACGAGGCGCTGGCCCTGTGGCAGGGCCCGGCGTACGCGGAGTTCGCGACGGCGGATTGGGCGACGACGGAGATCGGCCGCCTGGAGGAGCTGCGCGCCACGGCGGCCGAGCAGCGCGCCGAGGCCGCGCTGGCCCTCGGCGCACCCGGACCGGTCGTCGCCGACCTGCGCGGCCTCCTCGCCGGCCACCCGCTGCGGGAGGAGGCCTGGCGGCTGCTCGCGCTCGCCCTGTACCGGCAGGGCCGGCAGGGGGACGCGCTCGTGGCGCTGAGGGAGGCGCGGGGGGTGCTCGCGGAGGAGCTGGGCGTGGATCCGGGGCCGGCCCTGCAGCGGCTGGAGGCGGACATCCTCGCCCAGTCGCCCACGCTCGACCTCCGCCCGCTTCCCGCCGCCGCACCCCTCGCCGAGGCCGCTGACATTCGAGCGGACATTCAGGAGGCGGCCGAGGACCACGCCGCGCGCGGCGGGGACGGCCCCGGCGCGGCCGTCCCGGGCTCCGGGCCGCTCACATGGGAGGCCACAGGCCGGGAGAGCGTACAGGAGCGGGACGCGGCGGGGCGCGAGGGCGCAGGCCCCGCGCAGGAGCGGAGTCCGGCGAGGAGCGAAAGCGCACAGGAGCGGAGTCCGGCGGGGAGCGAAAGCGCACAGGAGCGGGACCAGGTGGGGCGCGAAAGCGGACGGATCGCGGCCGAGCCCGCGGCCCGGGAACGGCTCTTCGGGCGGGAGGACGAGCTGGCCCGGCTGCTCGCCTTCCTCCGGGGGATCGCGCTGGTCACGGGCGAGGCGGGCATGGGCAAGTCGGCGCTCGTCGAGGCGGCGGCCGTACGGCGGGCCGAGCAGGGCTGGCGGGTCGCGGTGGGACGGTGCCCGGAGACGGGCGGCGCCCCGCCCGGATGGGCCTGGGCGGAGATCCTGCGCACGCTGACGGCGGCCGTGCCCCCGCGGGACGCCCTCGCCCCGCGGATCCAGCGGCTGCTCGACGACGCGGCGGGGCACGACCAGCCGTCCGGGACCGACCTGACGGCGGAGCGGTTCCGGCTGCGCCGGGCCCTCGCGGCGTACCTCGCGGAGGCGGCGCGCCCGGCCCCGCTGCTGCTGATCCTGGACGACCTGCACCGGGCGGACGACGAGACGCTGGCCGTGCTGGTCCACCTCGCCGCCGACCTCGCCGGCGCGCCGGTGGTCGTGGCCGGGACGGCGCGGGAGGAGGAGTCCGGCCGGCTGGCCGAGACCGCCGCCGCGCTCGCCCGCCACGAGCCGCTGCGGATCTCCCTGACCGGTGTCGGCCGGGAGGCGGCGGCCGCCCTGCTGGCCGAGGTGTCCGGGGCCGAGGTCTCGGCGGCCACGGCGGCGGCCGTCGCCGACAGGACGGGCGGCAACCCCTTCTTCCTCCGCGAGACCGCCCGGCTGATCGCGGCGGAGGGCGAGGAGACGGCGGCGTCCGTCGTCCCGGCGGGCGTGCGGGACGTGCTGCGCCGCCGGTTCGGCCGCCTGCCGGTGCCCGCGCAGACGGTGCTGCGCGAGGCGGCCGTGATCGGGAGGGACGTCGACGTCGACGTGCTCGCGTCGGTCAACGGCGGCGGGGACGAGGCGGTCGTCGAGGCGGTCGAGGCCGCGCTCATGGCCGGGCTGCTCGTCGAGCCCGAGGACGGCGGCCTCCGGTTCGCGCACGCCCTCGTCCGCGACACCCTGTACGACGACATGTCGCGCCTGCGGCGGGCCCGCGTCCACGGCCGGGTCGCCGCGGCGCTCGAACGGCTCCGCCCCGACGAGGTGGCGGCGCTGGCGCACCACTACGCGTCCGGCGGGGAGCCGGCCCGGGCGGCCCACTACGCCGCGCTGGCGGCCGAGCGGGCCGAGCTGCGCTTCGCCTACCGGGAGGCGGCGGCGCTGTGGGGACGGGCGATCGAGCTTGGCGGCCGCGAGGACCTGGAGCTGATCATGCGGCGGGTCCGCGCCCTCGCCCTGGGCAACGAGCTGGCCGCGGCCCGCGAGATGCGGGAGCGGGCGATCGCGCTGGCCGTGCCGCAGGGGGATCCCGAGCTGACGGCGCGGGTGGTCGGCGCCTTCGACGCGCCCGCCCTGTGGAGCACTCGGGACTACGGCGTGGTCTCCCTCGAGGTCGTCCGGGTGATCGAGGAGGCCCTGGCCGCGCTGCCGCCGGGCGACGGCGCCGCCCGGTGCGCGCTGCTCACCTCGCTCGCCTTCGAGCTGGAGGGGGAGGAGACGGAGCGGGGCGCGCGGGCGGCCGCCGAGGCCCTGGACATGGCCAGGCGGCTGGGCGACCCCGAGGCCGTGGCCAAGGCCCTCAACGCCCGCACCTTCCACACCTTCAGGGACGGCGGGCTGGCCGAACGGCGGCGGTACGGGACCGAGTTGCTCGACCTCGCCGGCGAGCACGGGCTGGCGATCGCCGAGGTGGTGGCCCACCTGATCCTCATGCAGCAGGCGACCGGCAGCCTCGACTGGGCGCGGGCCGACCTGCACGCCGGCGAGGGCGGGCGGCTGGCGGAGCGGTACGACATGACGATGCCGGGCTCGCTGGTGACGTTCTACCGGGCCTACCGGCGGGCCGTCGCCGGCGAGTACGCCGAGGCCGAGCGGCTCTACCGGGAGGGCGCCCGGGCACACGCGCGGGTGGGGGCGTGGCGCTTCGAGGTGGGCCTGTCGTACATGTCCCGGTACTGCCTGGCCCTGCTGCGCGGCGACGTCGCCGGACTGGTGCCGGAGGCCGAGGTCGTGGCGCGCTACTGGGACGTGGCCGCCGAGCCGTACGCGCTCGCCCTGGCGGCCGCGGGCCGCACGGAGGAGGCGCGGCGGGCGGCCGGACGGCCCGCGAGGATCAGGCCCGACTATTACGCCCGGTTCTTCCTGGTGGTGCGCGGGCTGCTGGGCGTCGCGATCGGCGACAAGGAGCGGGCCGAGGAGGCGTACGGCGCGCTCGCGCCGTACCCGGAGGACCCGGTGACGCAGGGCACCGGGCTGCTGCCGCTGTGGCCGGTCGCGCAGGTGCTCGGCGACCTCGCGGTCTTCCTCGGACGGCCCGGCGAGGCGGCCGGGCGCTACCGCCTCGCGCTGGAGGTGGCCGGGCGGGTGGACGCCCCGGTGTGGGCGGAGGCGGCGCGGCGGGGACTGGCGGCCGTCGCGGAGCCGGAGTGACCGAGGGTCAGGGGCGCGCCGGCACCACCCTGCGGACGACGCCCGCCCCCGGTCCCCGTTCGAGCAGCACCCATTCGGTCACGTCGAGGCGGTACAGCCGCTCGCCCGGCGACAGCGGTACGGGCCGGGGCGCGGGGGAGCCGGGGGGAAGCTCCCGCGCCGCGGCGGTGAACGCGACGACCTCGAAGCCGTCGGCCACGACGCACCCGGCGACCCGGCTGTCGGACCGCAGGTCGCGGGCGTGGGGGAGGTCCGGGCCGGACACGAAGTAGAGCCGGTCGGGAGAGAAGGTCGCCTGGTACCCGAGCGTGCACATCGAGGGCGAGCCGTCGGGCCGCAGGGTGGCGAGGTGCATGAGCGTGCCCCGGACGAGGATCTCGTCCAGGCGCCGCTCGAGTTCGCTGGTCATCCCGACATGCTGGCCGCCGCCGGTTGGAGGCTCCTTGGGCGGCCGCGGCGGGGCGTGTGCAAGCCGCCTTCAAGTGTTCTGCAAGTGCGGGAGGCCACTGTTGAACCGGCGCCCGGGAGGGGTTCGGGGCGCTGGAAGGGGAGTCCGGGGCGCCGGGAGGGGTTCGCGGCGCGCCGGTCGCTCTCTGGGGGAACTGTGGTCGGTACGGGCTCTCACCATCCGGGTGAGAGCCCGTATTGATTGGGGCGCGTACCGCTCGGTCACGGCACGTGATTGCCGTGCGCCGCCCAAGGGAAGGACAACCCTCGGCAACGGACGCTCGACGGAGAGTGTCCGCCCGGCCGCCTCGCGCGGCCGTGGGGGCGAGGGGTGGGATGCGGATGACCGGCATGCGGTGCGCGGGTTCGCGGCTCGTCCGCGCCGCGGTCGCGGGTGGCCTGCTCACGGCGACGGGGGCCTGCGGCGCGGGCCTGCCGACGTACGCCTCGGCCCGGGCGACCGCCCAGGCCGTCGAGTTGCGCACACTGCTGTCGGCGCTGGACGAGCTGCCCGAGGGCCTGTCGGCCCGCGTCCGGTCCCCGTGGCGGCCGCCGTTCCGCCCGCGCGGGCACGACTGCCGGGCCGTCTTCGACGCCGTGTCCGGGCGGCCCCCGCGCGAGGGCCTCGCCGGCACGACGGCCGCGACGTTCGAGGGCGCGCACGTGGGGGAGCTGGCCGGGGTCGGCCTGGCGGCCTACGAGGGGAGCGAGGCGTCCGGGCCGTTCGAGGAGCTGCGCGAGGCCATGGACGGCTGCGCCGCCGTCGAGCGCGACACCCCGGCGGAGGCCGACAGCCTGGCCGCCGCCGACCTGCCGATGCCTCCCGTCGGGGACGAGTCGGCCGCCCGCAGGCTCGTCGGCCGGGTCGGCGGCTACCCGTACGAGATGCAGTTCGTGGTGCTTCGCGCCGGGCACGCGCTCGTCGCGGTCGTGCACGCCGGGCTCACCCCTCCGGACGCCCGTCTCACGCGGGCGCTGGCAGATGTGCTGGCCCGTGAGGTCGGTACCCTTGAGCCGTGACACATGCGCTCGACCCCGAGGATCAGAAGATCATCACGCTGGCCCGCTCGGCCCGCGCCCGCAACGGCTCGCCCGAGGGGGCCGCGGTGCGCGACGAGACCGGCCGGACGTACGCCGCGACCGGGGTCGCGCTCCCCTCGCTGCGGCTGACCGCCCTGCAGGTCGCGGTCGCGATGGCGGTGTCCGGCGGCGCGTCGTCCCTGGAGGCGGCGGCGATCGTCGGCGACGCCGACGACCCCGACGAGAAGGACCTCGCGGTCGTGGAGGACCTGGGCAACGGGACGCTGTTCCTGGCCGCCCCCGACGGCACCGTGAAGGGCCGGTACATCTGACGTGAGCCCCGATTTCCGCGCCGGGTTCGCCTGCTTCGTCGGCAGGCCGAACGTCGGCAAGTCGACGCTGATGAACGCCCTGGTCGGCACCAAGGTCGCCATCACCTCCTCCAAGCCCCAGACCACCCGAAGGGCCGTGCGCGGCATCGTCCACCGGCCGGAGGCCCAGCTGGTGATCGTCGACACGCCCGGCTTCCACCGCCCCCGTACGCTGCTGGGCGAGCGGCTCGACAGCCTCGTGCTGTCCACGCTCACGGAGGTCGACGTGATCGGCTTCTGCGTCCCGGCGAACGAGCCGATCGGCAAGGGCGACCGGTTCATCGTGGACAAGCTCGCCGCCGTGAAGAAGACGCCGGTCGTGGCCGTCGTGACCAAGTGCGACCTGGCCACCCGGGAGCAGATCGCCGGGCAGCTGCTCGCCGTGTCCGCGCTCGCCTCCTTCGAGGAGATCGTCCCGGTGTCGGCCGAGAGCGGCGAGCAGCTCGACGTGCTCGCCGACCAGCTCGTCGCGCGCCTGCCGGAGTCGCCGCCCCTGTACGCGGGGGGCGAGCTGACCGACGAGCCGGAGCAGGTGCTGGTCGCCGAGCTGATCCGGGAGGCCGCGCTGGAGGGTGTCCGCGACGAGCTGCCCCACTCGATCGCCGTGGTCGTGGAGGAGATGGCCCCCCGGGAGGGCCGCGACGACCTGCTCGACGTCTACGCGTTCATGTACGTCGAGCGGCCGTCGCAGAAGGCCATCGTGATCGGCCCCGGCGGCGCCCGGCTCAAGGACGTCGGCAGCCGCGCCCGGCAGCAGATCGAGGCGCTGCTCGGCACTCGGGTCTACCTGGACCTGCGGGTCAAGGTCGCCAAGGAGTGGCAGCGCGACCCCAAGCAGCTGCGCCGCCTCGGCTTCTACGACTGACACCCGTCCCGCCGGCTGCCGGTCACCGGCGGCGGAGGAACGCGGCGGCGGCCAGGACCGCCACCGCGATCGAGGACAGCAGGCCGGCGAACCAGCCGTACTGGATCGAGGGGTGCACGCTCACGACCCCCGGGATGCGGAAGGCGAGCCGCCCGGCCAGGTCCTGCGGGTCGGTGAGGAACATCGCCAGCGCGAAGGCCGCCACAGCCCCGGGCAGGATGGCGAAGCCCGTGAACAGCCAGTTGCGCACCGCGCCGAGCACCCCGAGCAGCATGGCCGCGATCCCGGCGCCCATGACGAACCAGCCGGAACCGGCGTCGACGCCCCGCACGGCCCGGGTCAGCTCGGCGTCCAGCACGCTGACCTCGGCCGTGACGCCCGCCCAGGGCAGCAGTGCGGTGACGGCCAGCGCGAGGCCCGTGACGATCACGCCGACGGCCAGCAGGACGCTGCAGGCGCTCCTGCCGCCGGGGGTTCCGTGGAGCGGCGGGGTGAGTTCCGGCACGATCACCAGGCTACGGCGTGCTGCCGGTAAGACGCCGCATGCGGCCCGGCGCGCCCCTTTTCTCCTGACTCTTCACACGCTCGGGACCACCGCATCCCGTCAGGCGAGCGGGTCGTACTGGAACGCCCGGACCTCCTGCGAGCAGCGGCAGGAGGCCGCGATCTTCTGCGCCCACTCCAGCGCCGCCTCGCGGGAGGGCAGGTCCAGGATGGTGTACCCGCCGTTCAACTGCGTGGTCTGCGGATAGGTGCCCTCCGTCACCGTGCCGTCACCGGCCACGAGGACGGGGTCGACGTCTTCGTCTATCCCGCCGCCGAAGACGTACACGCCGGCGTCCTTGGCCTCCTGAATCACCGCGTGGGAGTCGCGTACCACGTCGGGAAAGTCCTCCTCCGAGATCACCATGGCGGCGCTGGGGAAGGAGATGAGAAAGTGCGTCATCCCACGATCCTGCCGTGAACCCGGTGATCTCGTCGAGGTGTTCCTCGATCAGCGCTTCCCGGCCTTCCCCGCGCGCAGGGTCATCGGGAGGATCATCCACGCGTTCCTAGACCGCCATGTGGAGCGCGGCGTCCTCGGCCCGCTCGAGCCTCTCACGCAGCCGTACGGCGTCTTCGGCGACGGCCGAGGCCAGCGCGCCCGGCCCGGCGAGCGGGAGCGCCGCCCAGCCGTCCCCCAGGGCGGCCGCCCGTTCGTCCTTCCCGTCGCCCGGCGCCGGAGGGGCGAAGGCCGGTCCGGCCAGCAGTGTCGAGCCCACGCAGCGGGCGTCGCCGTACACGGCCGGGCTGCCGTCGACCGCGGCGTCGCCCACGAGGAGGTCCTGCCGCAGCAGCGGGCGCCCGGCCACGGTGACGTCGATCCGGGTGTGGCAGCGGCCGGGCCGCTCCCCGTGCCGTCCGAAGACGATCTCCTCGCGCCAGAACACGGTCGCGCCCGGCGCGAGCGAGAGCCGTACGACCAGGCGGTGGTCGCATCCGGCGGCGAGCACGGTCGGCTCGGGGGAGAAGCGCAGCGCCGCGCCCTCCGCTACGCGGGCGCGCACGACCATGACGGAGTGGCCCGGCACGGCGCCGGGCAGGACGAGCGTCGCCCCGACGGAGCGGACCTCCAGCGACGTGCCCGCGGCGACGTCGACGTCCAGGGCCAGCCGGTCGCCCCCGAGCGGACCGGCCCCGGTCGAGACGAGGTGGACGCGTTCCGGCCCGGTCCTGCGGAGGGTGAGCGGAGGGTCGGAGCGCATCGTCTCCAGCACCGTACCCCCGCCCCGGGCGGCCGCGGTCCTGATCAGCGCCCGCGCCGCCACCCCCGAGGCGGGAACCGGGTCCGGTCGTGCCACGGCGGTCAGGAGGCGGGGGCGGACGGCACGTGCTCGTGGGAGTGGGGACGCCCCGGCTCGCCGTGGTCGTGCTGCCAGGCGCCCACCATGGCCGTGACCCATTCGGCGACCGAGTGGGCGCCCCTGTCCTCCCGGATGGAGGTGAACAGCACCGGCTTCGTCTCCCGTACGGCCGCCGCGTCGCGGGACATCACGGTCAGGTCGGCGCCCACCAACGGCGCGAGGTCGGTCTTGTTGACCACGAGGAGGTCGGCGGAGGTGACCCCGGGCCCGCCCTTGCGGGGCACCTTGTCGCCGCCGGACACGTCGAGGACGAAGATCTGCCGGTCCGCGAGGCCGCGGCTGAACGTGGCGGTGAGGTTGTCGCCCCCGCTCTCCACGATCACCAGGTCGAGCGGGCCGAACCGCTCCTCCAGCGTCTCGACCGCGTCGAGGTTGGCCGCGATGTCGTCCCGGATCGCCGTGTGGGGGCAGCACCCGGTCTGGACGGCGAGGATGCGCTCGGGATCGATCACCCCGGCGCGGCGCAGGAAGTCGGCGTCCTCGGTCGTGTAGATGTCGTTCGTCACGACCCCCAGCCGCATCGAGGGGCCGAGGCTGCGGCACAGGGCCGCCACGAGGGCGGTCTTGCCGCTGCCGACCGGCCCGCCGATGCCGAGGCGGAGCGCGCGACCGTGCGGTTCCGCGGCGTCGTGGAGGTCGTCGTGGTGAGCACCCATATGGTGGACCTGTCCTTTGCTCGGGAGCCGTCGGACGGCTCGGGACGTCAGGAGACGAACAGCTTCATCGCGTTCTTCAGATGGCCCTCCGCGAGGAGGTCGAGCATCGGTGCGGCGTGGCCGGGCAGCGCCGGCCAGCCCGACCCCCTCGGCCCGGCCGGGAAGTCCGGGTCCAGGGGATCGGCGGTGAGCGGATCGCCGCCGTCCGCGTCCCCAGGTCCCGCGTCCACAGGCCCGGCGTCCCCGAGCCCCGTGTCCACGACCCCCGCGTCCATCACCACGGCGTCCATCAGGGACGCGCAGGCGGCGTGCGCGGCGTCGTTGAGCGCCGGGGCGAGGTCGGCGAGCAGCCGGTGCACGGTGACAGGGTCGAGCCCGAGCAGCCGCACGGCGGCGGTGGCCGGGCCGGTCACCGAGGAGTACGCGGCCGCGAGCGCCGCCTGGTACGGCTCGCAGCCCGCCGCGGCCGCCGCGGCGCCCAGCGCGATCGGATGGTGCGGCCCCTCCGGCACGGCGGCGGCGAGGGCGTCGAGGACCGGCGACGGCCACATCCGCCGGGCCGTGCGCAGCAGGAGCCGGCCCTGGGTGCGGGCGGCCTGCCGCTGCGCGGGCGACGCGGTGCGCGCGTCGGCCTCCGCGTCGAGCCGCCGCCACGGCTCGGCCGGATCCCCGGCGTCCTCGCCCGGCCGCGCCTGGACGAGGTGCCCGAGGCCGAGCCGCCGAGGCTGCTCGCCCTCGACGCCGCCCGCCGGGCGCGCGGTGGCGGCGAGCTCGCAGGCCGCGGCGGCGAGGGCGGCGGCGACGAGCCCCGTGGTGGCGAGCCGGCCCCGGAGGAACCGCGCCAGGTCCTCCGGGCCCGTGATCGTGCCCAGCCGCACCGCCTCCTCGGCGCCGCCCGAATGGGCGTGGCCTCCGGCGGGCAGCCGGGAGTCGGCGAGCAGGAGGAGCGCCGCGTCCCCCGGCGTCCCGCTGTGCGCGTGGCCGTCCCCGTACGACCTGTCGTGCATCAGGCTGTCTCCTCCCGCGCCGTTCCTCGTGTCATGCGCCCGCTCAGAAGAGGAAGTACCGCTGCGCCATCGGCAGCTCCTCGGCCGGGGCGGGCTCGATCAGCTCCCCGTCCACCCGTACGGCGAACGTGTCGGGGTCCACCCGGATGTCGGGCAGCGCGTCGTTCAGCGGCATCGCGTCCTTGCGGCGCGCCCGCACGTCGGCGACCGGCACGAGCCGGCGCGCCACGGCGAGGCGGCCGGCCAGGCCGTCCTCCACCGCCAGCGGCGCGACGAAGTGCACCGACGTGGCCGCGGCGGTCACCGGCGCCGCGCCGAACATGGGCCGGGGCAGCACCGGCTGGGGCGTCGGGATCGAGGCGTTGGCGTCGCCCATCTGGGCGTAGGCGATGACGCCGCCCTTGACGACGAGGTCGGGCTTCACCCCGAAGAACGCCGGGCTCCACAGCACCAGGTCGGCGAGCTTGCCCACCTCGACCGACCCGATCTCCCCGTCGAGCCCGTGGGCGACGGCCGGGTTGATCGTGTACTTGGCCACGTAGCGGCGGGCGCGGAGGTTGTCGGCCGGGTACGCGCCGTCGCCCGGCAGGGCGCCCCGCCGCCGCTTCATGACGTGGGCCGTCTGCCAGGTGCGGATGACGGTCTCGCCCACGCGGCCCATGGCCTGTGAGTCCGATCCGATCATCGAGATCGCGCCGATGTCGTGCAGCACGTCCTCGGCCGCCATCGTCGAGGGCCGGATGCGGGACTCGGCGAACGCCAGGTCCTCCGGGATCGACGGGTTGAGGTGATGGCACACCATGAGCATGTCCAGGTGCTCGTGGTGGGTGTTGACGGTGTGCGGCCGGGTCGGGTTCGTGGACGACGGCAGCACGTTGGCGTGCGAGGCCACCGTGATGATGTCGGGCGCGTGGCCGCCCCCGGCGCCCTCGGTGTGGTAGGCGTGGATGCCCCGGCCCGCGATGGCCGCCAGCGTGGACTCCACGAACCCGGCCTCGTTCAGCGTGTCCGTGTGGATGGCCACCTGGACGCCCGTGGCGTCGCACACGCGCAGGCACGCGTCGATGGCGGCGGGGGTGGTGCCCCAGTCCTCGTGCAGCTTGAAGCCGGAGGCGCCCGCCCTGAGCTGTTCGAGCAGCCCCTCCTCGCTGACCGTGTTGCCCTTGCCGAGCAGGGCCACGTTGACCGGGTACGCGTCCAGGGACTCCAGCATCCGGGCCAGATACCAGGTCCCGGTGACGGTGGTGGCCTTCGTGCCCTCGGCCGGCCCGGTCCCGCCGCCGACGATCGTGGTCACGCCGGACGCGAGGGCCTCGTCGAGGATCTGGGGACAGATCAGGTGGACGTGGGAGTCGACGGCGCCGGCCGTGACGATCTTCCCGTTGCCGGACAGGATCTCGGTCGACGGGCCGATGACCAGATCGGGGTGGACGCCGTCCATCGTGTCGGGGTTGCCGGCCTTGCCGATGGCGACGATGCGGCCGTCGCGCACACCGATGTCGGCCTTGACCACGCCCCAGTGGTCGAGGATCACCGCGCCCGTGATCACGAGGTCGGCGGCGCCCTCGGCCCGGGTGGTGCGGGCCTGGCCCATCGACTCGCGGATCACCTTGCCGCCGCCGAACACGGCCTCGTCGCCCGCCCCGGCCGGCCCCACCGACAGGTCCTCGGTGACCTCGATGAACAGGTCGGTGTCGGCCAGGCGGACCCGGTCGCCGGCCGTCGGGCCGTACAGCGCCGCGTAGCGGGAGCGCTCGATGCTCGTCATTCCCCACCTCCAGCGGTACCGGGGGCCCGGCTTCCCTCCGGCGGTCCCGCGTCGACCGGGCCGGCCCACTCCGGGCGCAGGCCCGGCACGACCCGCGCCCCCGCCAGCGGCACGAGCGTCACGTCGCGCTCGACGCCGGGCTCGAACCGGACGGCCGTGCCGGCCGGGATGTCCAGGCGGGTGCCCCACGCGGCCGCGCGGTCGAACTCGAGGCCGGGGTTGGCGGCCGCGAAGTGGTAGTGCGACCCCACCTGGACCGGGCGGTCGGCGGTGTTGACCACGCGGAGCGTGACCCGCTCGCGGCCGGGGTTCAGCGGCACGTCCCCCTCGCCGTACAGGATCTCGCCGGGGTTCATGCGATCGGGTTGTGGACGGTGACGAGCTTGGTGCCGTCGGGGAAGGTGGCCTCGATCTGGACGGACTCCAGCATTTCGGGCACGCCCTCCATGACGTCCTCACGGCGCAGGACCTTGCGCCCGGCGTCCATCAGGTCGGCCACGGTGCGGCCGTCCCGGGCGCCCTCCAGCAGAAAGGACGCGATGACCGCGGTCGCCTCGGGATGGTTGAGGCGCAGGCCGCGCTCCTTGCGGTCGCGGGCCACGCCCGCGGCGACGTGAATGAGCAGGCGTTCCTGTTCGTGTGGAGTGAGCCGCATGGCGGGACGATAGGTAACCGGCGTTTCTCTCGCGTTACCTGCTGATTTCGTACGTGTATCGGGGCGGACGTGAGCCTTCGCTCATGAGTTGTTAACGTGTCAGATCTTATCGGGAAATCTATCGCGCTCACCTTGACGGCAGACGGATCGGCGCGGGGGCCGTAGGCAAGGAGGAGCAATTGCGGAATTCGGCCTGGCGTATCGGAACCGCGGCGGCGGTTCTCGCGATGGCGTTGGCGGCCTGCGGCGGGCAATCGTCGACGACGGCCGGCGGATCCTCGTCGGGAGGCGGAAACACGATAAAGGTCGGCATTCTCCACTCACTGAGTGGGACGATGGCGATCAGTGAGGTGACGGTGAAGGACGCCGAACTCCTGGCGATCGACGAAATCAACGCGGCCGGCGGCGTGCTGGGCAAGAAGATCGAGCCCGTTATCGAGGACGGCGCCTCCGACTGGCCCACGTTCGCGGAGAAGGCCACCAAGCTCATCGCGCAGGACCGGGTCGCGACCGTCTTCGGCGGCTGGACCTCGGCCAGTCGCAAGGCGATGCTGCCCGTGTTCGAGAAGCGCAAAGCCCTCCTGTGGTACCCGGTGCAGTACGAGGGACTGGAGAGCTCGCCGTACATCTTCTACACGGGTGCGACGACGAACCAGCAGATCGTCCCCGGCCTCGACTATCTCAAGGAAAAGGGGAAGAAGAAACTGTTCCTGGTCGGCAGCGACTACGTCTTCCCCCGGACCGCGAACAAGATTATCAAGGCGTACGCCGCGGCCAACGGAATGCAGATCCTCGGTGAGGAGTACACGCCGCTCGGCCACACGGAATACAGCACGCTGGTCAACAAGGTCATCGAGGCGAAACCCGACGCCGTCTTCAACACGCTGAACGGCGACAGCAACGTCGCTTTCTTCAAGCAGCTGAAGAGCGCCGGGGTCACGGCCGACCAGATGCCCGTGATGTCGGTGTCCGTGGCCGAGGAGGAGGTCAAGGGCATCGGCGTCGACAACATCGCCGGGCAGCTCGTGGCCTGGAACTACTACCAGACCACCGACACCCCGGAGAACCAGAAGTTCGTCGCCGCGTTCAAGGCCAAGTACGGCGCCGACAAGGTCACCTCCGACCCGATGGAGGCCGGCTACAACGCCGTCTACCTGTGGGCCGAGGCGGTCAAGAAGGCCGGGAGCACCGACGTCGAGGCGGTCAAGAAGGCCGCGGCCGGGGTCACGCTGGCCCGCCCCGAGGGCCAGGTGACCATCGACGGCGACAACCAGCACGTGTACAAGACGGCCAGGATCGGCGTGGTCCAGCCGGACGGCCAGATCAAGGAGGTCTGGAACTCCGGCAAGCCCATCAAGCCCGACCCCTACCTGAAGACGTACTCCTGGGCCGGCGGCCTCGTCTGACGAGGCGCCGCTCGGGCGGGCCCGGCCGCGCGCGGCGGCCGGGCCCGGAGTCCACGACGAAGGAGGGGACGACGGTGCGATCACCGATGACAGGCGACCGGAGCGGGCGAGAGGAGGGCACGACGTGGAGGGGGTGCTGAACCAGCTCCCTATCGGGCTGTCGATCGGGGCGGTCCTGCTGCTGATCGCCCTCGGGCTGACGTTCACGTTCGGCCAGATGGGCGTCATCAACATGGCCCATGGAGAGTTCATCATGGCCGGGGCGTACACGGCCTACCTGCTGCAGAGCGTGGGGTTCCTGATCGCCCTGCCGGCCGCGTTCGGCGTCGCGGGCGTGATGGGGCTCGTGCTGGAACGGCTGCTCATCCGGCACTTCTACGGTCGGCCGCTCGACACGCTGCTGCTCACCTGGGGAGTGAGCCTGGTGCTCCAGCAGGCGGCGCGGGACCTGTTCGGGGCGCCGAACGTGCAGGTCGTCTCGCCCACCTGGCTGCGCGGGGGCGTCGGGATCCTGCCGTACAACCGGCTGTTCATCATGGCGCTGGCCGTGCTGTCGGTCGTCGCGATCTGGGCGTACCTGCACCGGACCGGGCAGGGCCGGCGGATGAGGGCGGTCATGCAGAACCGCAGGCTCGCCGCGACCAGCGGCATCAACACCGGACGGGTCGACCAGGTGACGTTCTTCATCGGCTCGGGGCTCGCCGGGATCGCCGGGGTCGCCCTCACGCTCATCGGGCCGGTCGGGCCCACGCTCGGCACCTACTACATCGTGGACGCGTTCCTCGTCGTGGTGGCCGGCGGACTGGGCCAGCTCAAGGGCGCGGTCCTGGCCGCGCTCGGCCTCGGGCTGCTCAACTCCTACGCCGAGTTCTGGTCCGACGCCAGCCTCGCCAAGGTGATCGTCTTCGTGGCGATCATCGGGTTCCTCCAGCTCAGGCCGCAGGGCCTGTTCGTGCTCCGATCGAGGGCCCTGTCATGACCGCGTTCCAGGACTCCACGGTGGCCGCGCCGGCCGAGCCGCCCGCGCGTCCCGTCCCCGCCGAGCCCGCCCCGGCGCGCTGGACGCGCCTGCGCGGCCCGGCCGTCTTCACGGCCGTCGCCGTGCTGATGCTGGTGGTCGCCCCGCTCGCGCTGGAGCCGTTCCGGCTGGGGCTGCTCGCCAAGTACCTCTGCTACGCGATCGTGGCGCTCGGCATCGGGCTCACCTGGGGCCAGGGCGGGATGCTGACGCTCGGGCAGGGCGTGTTCTTCGGGCTCGGCGGCTACGCGATGGGGATGTACCTCAAGCTGCACGACGCGGGCGGCGACCTGCCCGACTTCATGGTCTGGAGCGGGGTGGACCACCTGCCCGCGCTCTGGCGGCCGTTCGGGAACCCGGTGTTCGCGCTGGCCATGGTCGTCGTGCTGCCGGTCGCCGTGGCGCTGCTGCTCGGCGTCCTCGTCTTCCGCCAGCGGGTCAGGGGCGCGTACTTCGCGATCCTCACCCAGGCGCTCGCCGCCGCGCTGGTGATCCTGCTGGTCGGCCAGCAGGGGCTCACCGGCGGCACCAACGGCCTGACCAACTTCTTCGACTTCTTCGGCAACGACGTCGCGGCCGACGGGACGCAGCGCGGCCTCTACGTGCTCGTCGCGGCCGTGCTCGGGGTCCTCTACCTGGGCGCCCGGCAGCTCGTCCGCAGCCGCTTCGGCCGGCTCCTGCTGGCGATCAGGGACGGAGAGGACCGGGTGCGGTTCCTCGGCTACGACCCGGCGGCGGTCAAGACCGTGACGTTCGCGATCTCGGCGGGCATGGCGGGCATCGCGGGGGCGCTCTTCGTGCCCGTCGTCGGGATCATCTCGCCGGCGCTGCTCGGCGTCGTGCCGTCGCTCGAACTGGTCGTCGGCGTCGCCGTCGGCGGCCGGTACGCGCTGGCGGGGGCGGTCCTCGGCGCCGTCGTCATGGGCTACGCCAAGACCTACTTCAGCGAGGAGCTGCCGGAGGCCTGGCTCTATCTGCAGGGCGCCCTGTTCATCCTCGTCATGACCCTGGCGCCGAAGGGCCTGACGGGCCTGGCCGTCACATTGTGGCGGTCCGTGACGCGAAGGAGGGCCGCCGCGTGACCGATGAGAGCGAGGACGTTCTGCTGGCCGTCACCGGCCTCGAGGTGGCCTTCGACGGCTTCAAGGCACTCGACGGGGTGGACCTGTCGGTCGGCCGGGGGGAGCTGCGCTTCCTCATCGGCCCGAACGGCGCGGGCAAGACCACGCTCATCGACGTCGTCACCGGCCTGACCCGGCCGACCGGCGGGTCGGTGCGGTTCGGGGACGAGGAGCTCGTGGGCCGCAGGGAGCACGAGATCGTGCGGCTCGGCGTGGGCCGCACGTTTCAGACGTCGGTGGTGTTCGAGGAGCTCACCGTGCTGGAGAACCTCGACCTCGCCGCGTCGTTCCGCCGCCCGCTGTGGTCGCTGCTGCGGCGCCGCCGCGGCGTCTCGGAGGCGGTGGAGCGAGCCCTGGAGACGACCGGGCTGCAGTCGCTGGCGTCGAGCAGGGCGGGGGTCCTGTCCCACGGCCAGCGGCAGTGGCTGGAGATCGGCATGCTGATCGCGCAGGAGCCGCGGCTGCTGCTGCTCGACGAGCCGGTGGCCGGCATGGCGCAGGACGAGCGCGCCCGGACCGGCGAACTGCTCACCCAGGTGGCGCGCGACCACACGGTGATCGTGGTCGAGCACGACATGGACTTCCTGCGGCGGTACGCCTCCATGGTGACCGTCCTGCACGAGGGCCGCGTGCTCATGGAGGGCTCGGTGGAGCAGGTCAGGGCCGACCCCCGGGTGCAGGAGATCTATCTGGGACGGGCGCGGGAGGAGGCCGAGGATGCTGTCCGTTGAGGGGCTCGAGGCGGGGTACGGCAGGGCGCGGGTGCTGTTCGGGGTGTCCCTGGAGGTGACCGAGGGCCGTCTCGTCTGCGTCATGGGCCGCAACGGCGTCGGCAAGACCACCCTGCTCAACACGATCATGGGCGTGCTCCCCGCGACGGCCGGCTCGGTGACGTTCGAGGGCAGGGACGTCACCCGCCTGCGGCCGGACGAGCGCGTGCGGCTCGGCATGGGCTACGTGCCCCAGGGCCACGAGACGTTCCCCCAGCTGACCGTGATGGACAACCTGATGGTGACGCTGGAGGCGTCCCCCCACCGGGACCCCACGGCGCTGGAGGAGGCCCTGGAGGTCTTCCCCCGGCTGAAGCCGCTGCTCAAACGGCCGGCGGGCTTCCTGTCCGGCGGTCAGCAGCAGCAGCTCGCCATGGCCCGCGCCCTGGTCACCCGGCCGAGGCTGCTGATCCTCGACGAGCCCACGGAGGGCATCCAGCCGTCCATCATCATCGAGATCGAGGAGGCGATCGAGCGGCTCCACGCGGCCGGCCTCGCCATGCTGCTCGTCGAGCAGTACCTCGACCTCGCCCTCAGGCTCGCCGACAGCTTCGTGATCCTCGACGCCGGCCGGGTCGCGCACTCCGGCGCCGCCGAGGAGCTGCGCGGGGAGCAGGTGCACCGGCTACTGGCCGTCTAGCGATTACCCTGTTTACTAGTAGGGATTAGGGGCTTAGGCTGCGGGTGTCGCGTCCCCCCAGCTCAAGGAGAACCGCCTTGTCCGCGACGACACCACAGCCCGTCCCCGACCACCCCTCGACGCCGGAGGCCGCCGTCACCCGGCCTCCGGAGGAGCCCGGCCCCGGCGAGACGTTCCCCGAGGAGGCGGTCGCCGCCGGGGAGGCGGCCGCCCCCCGCGCGGAGCGGACGCCGATCCTCGACTGGATCGCCGTCGGCGTCGCCGCCGTGATCGTGGCGGCCGCCGTGATCGGCCTTCTGCCGGAGGTCGGCTGGTGACCGCGCACGCCGCCTCCCCGTCGGCCGCGCCGGCGTCCCCCGACCTCGTCCGCCGGGCGGCGGCCCTCGTCCCCGGGCTGCTCCTGTTGGCCGTGATCGGCTACGCGGGCAAGCTCGCCGAGACCTGGCTCACCGACCTCGACGCCGCGACCGGCTGGTCGCTGCCCAAGATCGAGTACGTGCTCTGGGCCATCGTGTTCGGCCTGGTCGTCACCAACACGGTCGGCGTCCACCCGATCTTCCGGCCGGGCGTCGCGACGTACGAGTTCTGGCTGAAGCTGGGCATCGTCCTGCTCGGAGCCCGCTTCCTGCTGGGCGACGTGCTCAAACTGGGCGGGGTGAGCCTGGCGCTCGTGGTCGTCGAGCTGTTCGTCGCGATCGGCGTGGTCGTGGTGATCGGCCGGTGGTTCGGGCTCGGGCCGAAGCTGATCTCGCTGCTGGCCATCGGCTCCTCGATCTGCGGCGTGTCGGCCATCATCGCCGGCAAGGGCGCGATCGACGCCGACGACGAGGACGCCTCGTTCGCGATCGCCGCCATCCTCGCGCTCGGCGCGTTCGGCCTGTTCGCCTACCCGGCCGTCGCGCACCTCATCGGGATGTCCGCGCACGAGTTCGGGCTCTGGGCGGGGCTCGCCGTGGACAACACGGCCGAGGCCACCGCCGCCGGCGCCCTCTACTCCGACGAGGCCGGCAAGATCGCCGTGCTCGCCAAGTCGACGCGCAACGCCACGATCGGCTTCGTGGTGCTCGGGTTCGCCCTGTTCTGGGCCGCCCGGGGGCAGGCGCGGGCGGTCGGGAACCGGACGCGGTTCCTGTGGGCGAAGTTCCCCAAGTTCGTGCTCGGGTTCCTCGCGGTGTCGGCGCTCGCCACGGCGGGTGTGATCGCCAAGGCGGACGTCGCCTCGATCGGCAACCTGTCCCGGTGGGCGTTCCTGCTGACGTTCGCGGGGGTGGGGCTCAGCACCGACTTCCGGGCGATCCGCCGCCAGGGGCTGCGGCCGTTCGTGGTCGGAGCGCTGGCCGAGCTGACCGTGACCGTGGTCACCCTCGGGCTCGTCGTGGCCGCCTCGGCCTGGATCGGCCTGTGACCAGTTTGAGGGCAAATGTGCTGGTTAAACTGGGTGTGGAGGAAGCGATCGCACGCCTGAACGCCTCTGGCCTCGCCGGTCTCTCCCTGGGTGAGCGACCTGGACCCGGCCCTGCGCACGGCCGATTGCTTCCTCCCGCGCGAGCGGGACAGGGCGTGCCCGGTCACATCTCCAGCTGCCACAGGTTCCAGCCGTCGAGCACCTCGTAGCCCAGCGCCCGGTTGATCGCCAGCATGTGCGGGTTGGCCGTGGAGTTCCACGTGACGACCCGCTCGATCGAGGGCTCGCAGGCGCGGAACCAGGTGACGGCGGCCAGCTTGATCACCAGCCCCAGCCGGCGGCCCCGATGCGGCCGCAGCACGCTCGTCGACGACTGCCACGCCCACCCGCCCCCCTCGCAGGGGTCGACGAGCAGCTGGGTGAAGCCCGCCGGCTCGCCGGTGGCGGTGTGCCGGGCGACCATCGTGTACGTCGTGAGGCCCGTCCGCGCCGTGGACTCCTCCATGGCCCGGATCCGGTCGCCGTTCCACCGGCGCTCCTCGATCTTGAGGTCGCCCATCGGCTCGTCGTTCATGCCGTTCATCAGCCAGGCCATGTCGTCGAGCAGGTCCGGCCCGGCCGGGCCGGTCCACCGTTCGAGGGAGTAGTCGCGCGCGGACCGGGCGGCGCGGGCGCGCAGCAGCTCAAGGCCGGACCAGTCGGCGGCGGTCAGGTCGAGGACCATCCGCGACTCCGTACCGGCCAATGCGAAACCCCGGCCCTTGGCGAAGGCCGAGCCGGGAGCGTCGGCCGCCGCCTCGGCCACGATCACCCGCCGGCCGTCGGCGCGGACCCGGCCGATCGCGTGGTCCAGCAGCGACGTGCCGATGCCCTCGCGGAGGCGGCCGGGGTGCACCGCCAGGCGCAGGATCACCAGATGGCCGTTCTCGCCGGGCGGGTAGTGCGCGATGTGCCCGCCGACCACCTCGCCGCCGTCCCAGGCCACCCACGTCTCCGCGCGCTCACCGGCCGCCCCGGACCCGGCCCGCGCCGCGAAGTGCCGCGGCGACATCACGGGCCCGGCCGGGTCCTGCGCCGTGACGATGCCGTGCAGGGCGGTGAGGCCGTCGCCCGGGCTCGCGGGATCGAGGCGCTCCATGCGCAAGTCGGGGTGCATGCCGACAGCCAATCGCACTGCCGGTCAGCGACGCGAGCCATTTTCCCCGCGCCCACCGCCGTTCGCGCCGCCGGTACTCGCCCTGCCGCCCTGCCGCCCGCCGCCCGCCGCCCGCCGCCCGCCGCCCGCCGTGTCGCGTCGTGCCGTTCGCTTCCCGTGCCCGCCCCGTCGCGTCGGGCGCGGGGGTCACTGCTGGTAGTTCTCGACCTCGCTGACGGGGCGGGGAGCGGCGAAGTCGGGGTCCTCGCCGGCGTCGCGGCGGGCCCGCCGCTGGCGCAGCAGGTCCCAGCAGCGGTCGAGCGACTCCTCGATGTACGTGATGCGGGCGTGCTCCTCATCGGAGGTCAGCTCGCCGGCCGCGAGCCGCTGACGGAGCCCGTGCTCCTCGTCGACGAGCTCCTTGATCTGCCCGAGGATCTCGTTGTCCTTCATGCCATCGCCTCCTTCGCGTGGGATCACCCTAGCCTGCGTCACCTGGAGGTACGTCTCGCGACATAGAGGGACGTCTCGGGATGTGGGCAACGGTCTCGGCCGGTGGCGGCCGTCTGCTAGCCTCGTTGACATGCTGCGCGGACTCCTTCTTATCCGCCGCGGCGAGGGCCTGTAAGAGGCCGGCTCCCTCGCCGCGGTGCGAGAGGCATGCGCGTCGGCCGCCAGGTCCTTCCTCCGGTGACCCCTTACCGAATCGATCGGCTTGTCATGCCGAGGTCGCCGGGCGCCCGACAAGGAGCACGATGAACATGCCGCAGCCCGATTCCCAGCAGCCCAATCCTCAGCAGCCCAATCCTCAGCAGCCCAGCCCCATGCCGTTCCATCGGTACGCGCCGTTCGAGCCCGTACGGCTGACCGACCGCACCTGGCCCGACAAGGTCATCACCCGGGCCCCCCGATGGTGCGCCGTGGACCTGCGTGACGGCAACCAGGCGCTCATCGACCCGATGGACGCCGACCGCAAGCTGAAGATGTTCGACCTGCTGGTGCGGATGGGCTACAAGGAGATCGAGGTCGGCTTCCCCGCGGCGTCCCAGACGGACTTCGACTTCGTCCGTCAGATCATCGAGGAGGAGCGGATCCCCTCCGACGTGGTGATCCAGGTCCTGACCCAGGCCCGGCCGGAGCTGATCGAGCGGACCTTCGAGTCGCTGCGCGGGGCCCGGCAGGCCATCGTCCACCTGTACAACTCCACCTCCACCCTCCAGCGCCGCGTCGTCTTCGGCCTGGACCGGGACGGCATCACGGCCATCGCCGTCGACGGCGCCAAGCTGTGCAAGAAGCTGGCGGCCGAGATGGAGGGCACCGACATCTACTTCCAGTACTCGCCCGAGTCCTTCACCGGGACCGAGCTGGAGTACGCCGTCGAGGTGTGCAACGCGGTCACCGACGTCTGGCAGCCGACCCCCGACCACAAGGTCATCCTCAACCTGCCGGCCACGGTCGAGATGGCCACGCCGAACGTGTACGCCGACCAGATCGAGTGGATGAACCGCCACCTGGCGCACCGGGACTCGGTCGTGCTGTCCCTGCACCCGCACAACGACCGGGGCACCGCCGTCGCCGCCGCAGAGCTGGGCTACCTGGCCGGCGCCGACCGGATCGAGGGCTGCCTGTTCGGCAACGGCGAGCGCACCGGCAACGTGTGCCTGGTCACGCTGGGGATGAACCTGTTCTCCCAGGGCATCGACCCCGAGATCGACTTCTCCGACATCGACGAGATCCGCCGGGTGGTGGAGTACTGCAACCAGCTGCCGGTCCACCCCCGCCACCCGTGGGGCGGCGAGCTGGTCTACACGGCCTTCTCCGGCTCCCACCAGGACGCCATCAAGAAGGGCCTCGAGCACCTGGAGCGCGACGCGGCCGCGGCCGGCGTCCCGGTGGACGAGTTCGCCTGGGCCGTGCCGTACCTGCCGATCGACCCCAAGGACATCGGCCGCACCTACGAGGCCGTGATCAGGGTCAACAGCCAGTCGGGCAAGGGCGGCGTCGCCTACATCATGAAGGCCGACCACCAGCTCGACCTGCCGCGGCGGCTGCAGATCGAGTTCTCCCGCGTCATCCAGGCCCGCACCGACGCCGAGGGCGGCGAGGTCACCGCGCACGAGATGTGGGATCTGTTCACCGACGAGTACCTGCCCGACCCCGCCCGCCCCTGGGGCCGCGTCGGCCTGCTGGCCCACCGCCACTCCTCGACCGTCGACGACAAGGACGCGATCAGCGCCGACGTCCGCTTCGAGGGCGAGGTCCGGGAGATCGAGGGCATCGGCAACGGCCCGATCTCCGCGTTCTGCGACGCGCTCGCCGGCGTCGGCGTGGCCGTACGGGTCCTCGACTACACCGAGCACGCGCTGAGCTCCGGCACCGACGCCAAGGCCGCCTCGTACGTCGAGTGCGAGGTCGCCGGTCCCGAGGGCGCCGAGGTGCTCTGGGGCGTGGGGATCGACGGCAACACGACCACCGCGTCCCTCAAGGCCATCATCTCCGCGGTCAACCGCGTCTCCCGTCCGGCGGCGCGCTGAGCCCTTCTCGCACAGGGGCGCCGGGTCGCGATCCGTCCCCGCCCGCCCCGTGATCCTCCACGATCTCCGGCGACCCGCCCACGAGGCGGCGGACCGGTCACCCGTCGAAGGCGGCATCTCCGGTCATCCCGGGCTGCCGCCTTCGGCATGTGCGGGCCCGGTCGGCGCGCCCGGTCCGGATTCCTCCTCGTTCAGCAGCCCGTCCAGCAGCACCCGCGTCAGTCTCGGGATGGCCGAGGACGCGCTCGGGGCCGGGAGGGCCCGGAGGTAGGCGATCGCCCTCAGGGCGGTCCGCGCGTCCTCGACCGACACCTGGTGACGGACGGCGCCGTCCCGTCGTGCGCGCTCGACCAGGCGCGCGAACGCCGCGGCGTGCGCGCGGCGCAGTCCGGCGAACGCCGCTCCCGCCGCGTGCGAGCCGAGCAGCGCGTCGTTCAGACCGCGGTCGTGGGCCTGCCGTTCGGCGAAGCGGAGGATGGCGCCGCGCAGCGCACGGCGTGAGTCCGGGTCGGCGAGGTCGGCCCGCATGTCCTCCTCGCACCGCGCGACCCGCTCGGCGAGCACGGCGGCGACGAGGTCGTCCCGCGACGGGAAGTGCCGGTAGACGGTGGCGGCGCCCATGCCCGCGCGCCGGGCGATCTCGCGCACCGGCAGGTCCAGGCCGTCCGCTGCGAACGCGGCCCGCGCGACCTCCACCAGGCGTCTGCGGTTGTCCTCGGCGTCCGAACGGCGTTTCCGAGTCAATGCGCCCCGCCCGCCTCTCACTTCGCCGTCGTCCGGGACGGCTGTTCCTCTTCCGCTCCTACGGTAGTGCGCGGTCGTGTTGCTCCAGCGTGGAAGAGGTGCGCGTTGTTCGCTGTCCGGTTCGACAGGTTCGGTCCCCCTGAGGTGCTCGCCCTCGGCGAGTTCCCCGAGCCGCACGCGGGGCGGGGGGAGGTCCGCGTCAGGGTCAGAGCCGCCGGGGTCTCGCCGGTGGATCTGGCTCTGCGCGCGGGACGGTCCCCGGCGGCTGAGAGGCTCGCCCTGCCGCACGTTCCGGGGGTCGACGCGGCAGGAGTCGTCGACGAGGTGGGCCCGGACGTCACCGGCACCGCGGTCGGGGACGAGGTGTTCGGCGCGGTCGACGTCTCACGGCTCGGCGGGGCGAGCGCCGAGTTCGCGGTCCTGGCGTTCTGGACGGCGAAACCGGCGTCCATGCCGTGGGAGGAGGCCGGTGCGAGCGGGACGAGCGTCGAGACGGCGACCCGGGCGCTCGACCTGCTCGACGTGCGAGAGGGAACGACGCTGCTGATCGACGGCGCGGCGGGCGGCGTCGGCAGCGTCGCCGTGCAGCTGGCGATCGCGCGGGGCGCCCGGGTGATCGGGACGGGGAGCCCGGCCAACCAGGCGTTCGTCGCCCGGCTCGGCGCGACCCCCGTCACGTACGGCCGGGGACTGCCGGAGCGGGTTCGCGGGCTGGACGAAGGACCGGTCGACCGCGCGCTCGACGTGGCCGGCGCCGGGTCGCTCCCCGAACTCGTCGCGCTCACCGGCACGGCGGCGTCGGTGGT
This sequence comes from Microbispora corallina, assembly GCF_016863035.1. Classification (GTDB taxonomy): domain Bacteria; phylum Actinomycetota; class Actinomycetes; order Streptosporangiales; family Streptosporangiaceae; genus Microbispora; species Microbispora corallina. Next base: position 158,224 of record NZ_BOOC01000002.1, on the reverse strand, counting down.
CACGCTCGCCGATTTCTCCGGCCCGCGGCTCGGGGTCCGCCTCTCGACGGGCGAGTTCGGCGGCGAGCCGGGCGGCCGCCACGGTCTCGCCGCCGCGGCCGCCCTCTTCGCGGAGGGACGCTTCCGCCTTCCCGTGCAGGAGGCGTTCCCCCTGGCGCAGGCGGCCCGGGCGCACGCGTTCGCCGCGGAGGGGCCGCGGCGAGGCAAGATCGTCCTGACTGTTCCCGGGGGCTGACGACCCCGGCATCGCCCGCGGCTAGACCGGGAGGCCGAGAAGGGCGGCCATGCAGGTCATGTTGTGGTCGAACAGCTCGGCCCGGTGGGTGATGGTGTTCTCGAACTGGCCGAACAGCTCGAAGCTGACCATCCCGAACAGGCAGGTCCAGGCGGCGATCGCGCGCGTGACCACGTCGTCCGGCACGTCCGGCATGAGCGTGCGGACCACCTCCGCGTCGCCGGCCAGCACGGCCGGGGGCGGCGGGCAGAACGCCGGGGGCGACAGCCGGCCCTCCCGGTGCGCGTCGGCGACGATGCGGCCGTACACGGCCGTGTCCCGGATCGCGGGCGCGACCGTGTCGAGCGGGGCCCGGTAGCCCGGCACGGGCGAGCCGTAGAGCAGCGCGTACTCGTGCGGGTGCGCCAGCGCCCACTCCCGCACGGCGCGGCACACGGCCAGCCAGCGGCCGGTGACGTCCTCGCGCGGGCAGGCCGCGTCGGCGTCCTCGACGGCCTCGCCCAGGGCGTTGTACCCGTCGATGATGAGGGCGGTCAGCAGGTCGTCGCGGCTCGGGAAGTAGCGGTAGATGGCCGACGACACCATGCCCATGTCCCGGGCGACCGCGCGGAGCGACAGCCCGGACGCCCCCTCGGTGGCCAGGTGGCGCCGCGCGATGTCGGTGATCTCCCGGATGAGCTCCGCCCTCACCCGCTCCCGTGCGGTACGGCTCACGTTCATGGCCCCAGGTTAGCAGAGCACCGTAAAAATCCGAGAGCACCGCTCTTGACGAAGAGCCGTCCTTGGCGAGAGCATTGCTCTCATAAGAGAGCGACGAACTTCTAGGGGAAACGATGCTCACAGTGGTGCGGGGCGGCGCGGCGGCTCTGATGTTCTTCCTCGAGCTGGGCGTCCTCGGCGCCGCCGGCTACTGGGGCTTCACCGCCGGCCCGAACCTCGCCGTACGGATCCTGCTGGGCCTGGGGGCGCCCGCCGTCCTCGCGACCCTGTGGGGGCTGTTCATGGCGGGTGGGAAGGCGCCCCACCAGCTGCACGGGATCGCCCGCGCGGTGTTCGAGGCCGCCTGGTTCGGCGCCGGCGCGCTCGCGCTGGCCGCCTCCGGGCTCGTCACGGCCGGAGTGGTCTTCGCCGCCGTGTACGTCGTCGACGCGGTCCTGCGGCTCACGTTCCACGCGGTCTGAGCCCCCGCGCTCCCCGAGAGACCGATCTGCGAAGGAGAAAGAGTCATGGGCAAGCACGTCGTCGTCGGAGCGGGCCAGGTCGGCGGGCAGGTGGCCGGCCTGCTCGCGGACCAGGGGCACCAGGCCGTCGTCGTCACCCGTTCCGGTTCGGGGCCGCGCCGTCCCGAGGTCGCCCTCGTCACGGCCGACGCGGCCGACCCCGAGGCCATGCGGCCCGTGACCGAGGGGGCGGACGCCCTCTACAACTGCGCGAACCCCAGGTATCACCGGTGGCCGCGCGACTGGCCCCCGGTCGCGGCCTCGCTGCTGGCGGCCGCCGAGGCGTCCGGGGCCGTGCTGACGACACTCGGCAACCTCTACGCGTACGGCCCGGTGGACGGCCCGATGACCGAGGACCTGCCGCTCGCCTCCTCCGGCGTCAAGGGCCGCGTGCGGGCCCGGATGTGGGAGCAGGCCCTCGCCGCGCACGAGGCCGGCCGGGTGCGGGTGACCGAGGTTCGGGGCTCCGACTACTTCGGTCCTCAGGCGTCCGACCAGGCGTACCTCGGCTCGCGTTTCGTGCCCCCGCTGCTGGCCGGGCGGCCCGCCACGGTGCTGAGCGACCCGGACATCCCGCACAGCTGGACGTACCTGCCGGACGTGGCGCGGGCGCTGGTCGCGGCGGCGGCCGCGGAACCCGCGTGGGGGAGGGCCTGGCACGTGCCCACGAGCCCCGCGGTGAGCATCCGCCATGTCGCCGAGCGGGTCTGCGCGCTGGCCGGCGCCCCCGCGCCCCGCCTGCGCCGCGTCCCCGGATGGGCGCTCAAGGCGGCGGGCCTGGCCGTCCCGATGCTCCGGGAGATGGGCGAGACCCGCTACCAGTTCGACCGGCCGTACGTCCTCGACTCCACGGCGTCGCAGGCCGTCCTCGGCCTCGCCCCCACCCCGCTCGACGCCGCGCTCGAGGCCACCGTCCGCTGGTGGCGCGAGCGCTGATCAGGCGCCGTCCGCCCGGGGCGCCCGCAGCAGCACGGCGGCGGCGGTCATGACGACGCTGCACAGGGCCGACACGGCGACGGCAACGAGGAAGCGGGCGGACTCCCCGCCGAGGCCGAGGGCCACCAGGACGAGGCCGGGGATCCAGGCGAGGACCACGAGGGCGGCCGTCAGCGCCTGGAGTCGCCGCGTGAGCCTCGCCGCGCCCGCGAAGGCGGGGGCGGCGCCGGCCGCGGACGGCAGGACCGCCGCGAAGGCGAGCGCCGTCGGCGTGAAGAACCCGCCCGTGATGGCGTCGCCGACCGGGCCCACCGGGAAGCCGACGTCGAAGTGGGCCATGCCGATGTGGACGTAGACCAGCCCGGCCACGGGGACGGCGAGGAGCGCGCCGGCGACCAGGACCCACACCGACCGCTGGACGTCCCCCCGGGGACGGACGATCCCCAGGGCGGCGCGGGCCATGAGCGGCGTCAGCGAGAGCGCCGCCAGGAGGCTCGCGACGGCGAAGGCGTCCAGGCCGGCGGTCGCGAGGATCCGGGCGAGCGCTCCCGTCTCCCGCGCGGCCGCCCATCCCCGTTGGAGGCTGGGCACGTCGCGGATCCCTGGGTTCCACAGGAACAGCAGCGCCCACGCGCCGATGGCGAGGACGGGGACGGCGAAGCCGGGGGACAGGCCCCGGGCCCGGATCGCGGCGCCGCGGTGGATCCAGGCGTCGGCGGCGCCCATCAGCAGGTCGGCGACCGTGCGTGGGCGGACGGGACGGCTCGCGACCAGGTCGCGGACCTCCACGCCGTACCGGGCCCGCCAGGCGCAGGGGTAGAGCAGCAGCACGGCGGCGGCCAGGCGGCGCATCTCAGGCCACCCCCCACGACGGGCGGGCCCGGCGGCTGCCCGTCTCCTCGATCCGGCGCAGCGTCGCGAGCTGCTCGCGCAGGGCGTCCACGCCCTGAGGAGTGATCCGGTACGGCCGCCTCCTCTCGTCGGAGGGGAGCGCCTCGATCCATCCGCGCTCCTCCAGCCGCATCAGCGCGCCGTACAGGGTCCCCGGCTCCAGTGAGCTGCCGGAGAACTCCTCGATGTCCTGGATCATCCGGTAGCCGTGCTTGTCGCCCTCCGCGAGGCTGACCAGCACGAGTAACGCGACATCGGTGAACCGGCCCAGGTCCGGAGTCCGTCGTCCCATTCCCGCCTCCCCTCGTTATTCAGTTTCACTTAGTAAGCGGAAATGAGCAAGGGCTAGGGTGGGCCGCATGAGAATCGGCATCATCGGGCTCGGGGACATCGCCGAGAAGGCGTACCTGCCCGTGCTGGCGGCCACCCCCGGGGTGGAGCCGCACCTGTGCACACGCGACCGGGACAGGCTCGGCCGTCTCGGGGACGCCTACCGGATCGGGCCGCGCTTCACCTCGGTCGAGGACCTGCTCGGCGCCGGGATCGAGGCGGCGTTCGTGCACGCCGCGACCGTCGCGCACGTCCCGATCGTCACCGCGCTGCTGGAGGCCGGCGTGCACGTGTACGTCGACAAGCCGCTCGCCTACGACCTCGCCGACTGCGAGAAGCTGGTCCGGCTGGCGCGGGAGCGCGGCCGGTCGCTCATGGTGGGGTTCAACCGGCGGCACGCCCCCGGCTACGCCGCCCTCCGCGAGCTGCCGCGCGACCTCGTCCTCATGCAGAAGAACCGCCGGGGACCCCTGTCCGACCCGCGGACCGTGGTGTTCGACGACTTCATCCACGTCGTCGACACCCTGCGCTTCCTCGTGCCGGGGGAGGTCACCCGCACCTCGGTCAGGACGCGGGTCCGGGACGGCCTGCTGGAGCATGTCGTCCTGGAGCTCGGCGGGGACGGCTTCACGGCCCTCGGGGTCATGAGCCGCACCAGCGGCGCCGCCGAGGAGACCTGCGAGGTCATGGGCGGGGGAGGCAAGCGCAGGGTGGTCAACCTGGGCGACGTGGTCGACTACGCGGACGGCGAGGCGCTGACCCGGAGGGGCGACTGGACGCCGGTGGCGCGGCAGCGCGGCATCGAGCCGATCTGCCGCGCCTTCCTCGACGCGGTGCGGGAGGAACGCCTGCTCACCGCCGACGACGCCCTCGCCACGCACGCCCTCTGCGAGGACATCGTCACCGCCGCCGGGTGAGGCGGCGCAAGGGTGACCGGCGGCTCAGGGCCGGAGGCCGCCCAGGGGTGAGACCTGCGGGTCAGGGATGGAGGCCGCGGAGCCGGTGCGCCTCGGCGACCCGGCGGACCCCGATCGCGTGGGCGGCCCGGCGCAGCGTGAGCCCCTCGTCGTCCGCCAGCGCCCGCACGGCCCGGTACGCGTCCTCCATGCGGTCGCGCAGCCGCGCCCCGGCCTCGCCGGCGCTCCACGAGCGCGCCTGCGCGTCCTGCGCCGGCTCCAGGTACGAGGCGATCACGCCGCCGGCGTTGGCCAGGATGCCGGGCACCACGGTCGTCCCGGCGTCGGCGAGGACGAGGTCCGCCTCGGGAGTGGCCGCGCCGTCGGCGCCCTCGACCACCAGGCGGGCCCGCACGCGGGACGCCTCGGCGGCCGTGATCGCGCCGTCGAGCGCCGCCGGGACCAGGACGTCCACGTCGAGTCCGAGAAGCTCGTCGCGGCCGAGCGCGTCGGCGCCGGCGAAGCCGCGCACCGAGCCCGCCTCCGCCGTGTGCGCGCGGAGGGCGGCGACGTCCAGGCCGGACGGCCGGACGACCGCGCCCGCGGCGTCCGACACGGCGACGACCCGGCAGCCGGCGTCGGCGAGGTGCCGCGCGGTGAGCGCCCCCACCGCGCCGAAGCCCTGAACGGCGACCGTGACACCCTCGGGTGCGCGGTCCAGCGCCCGCAGGGCGACGATCTCCAGGCCGCGGGCGGTGGCCCCGGCACGGCCGGTCGCCGTCCCGGGGATCGGGTGGCCGGCGTCGCCGCCGCAGGTGTCCATGATCCAGGCCACGGTCCGCTCGTCGGTGCCGGCGTCCGGGACCGGGACGTCCTTCTCCGGCCCCATGAGGGGGAGGATCTCGTTCGCGTAGCGGCGGGTGAGGCGTTCGAGCTCGCGTGGCGTCAGCTCGCGGGGGTCGACGGCGACGCCGCCCGCGGCCCCGCCGTACGGGACGCCGGCGAGGGCGCACGCCCAGGTCGTCCCCATCGCGAGCGCGGTGACCCCGGCGAGGTCGGCGGACGGATGGAAGCGGACGCCGCCGGTGGCCGGGCCGCGCAGCAGGTTGTGCTGCACACGACAGCCCTCGACCACCTCCATGTGGCCGTCCTCACGCCGTACGGGGACCGAGACGGCGAGGGAGCGCCGGGGGGTGGCCAGCATCCGGTGCAGGTTGTCGTCGAGGCCGAGGAACCGGGACGCCTCGGCGAGGCGGGAGCGGGCGGCCGCGAGCGCGCGGTCCCCCGGGGCGGAGGGACGGGGGGAGAGGGGATCGGGGACCGCGTCCCGAACCCCCGACGCCGTTGTCGGGAAGTCCGTGATGGTCATGTCGGGGAGTGCTCCTCCGGATCGGACGGGGACGGCAGGCCGCCCGCCCGGCCCCGCGCCCGTCGTCGTTGACGTGCGCGGGGGGAGCCGGGGAGCGACCTCCTCGATCCAATCCCCTCAGCCGCTGATCGCGATATACGCCATAACGGATATGGACAGCGCCCCGTTGATCGCTTTGGCTATAGAGCCCCCTGAGTCGCGCTTTGCCCTGAGATTGCAGTAGACAGGAATGCGTGCCGGAAATTGTCCTGGGCCCGCTGCTGCGCCACACCGACGCGGCGAGCGCGACCATATGGGTGGAGACCACCGAGCCGTGCGAGGTGACCGTTCGGGCGGGTGACGCCTGCTCGAAGGAGAGCACGTTCAGCGTGCACGGCCACCACTACGCCGTCCTGGACGTCGGCCTCGACGGGCCGGTGGCCTACAGCGTCGAGCTGGACGGGCACGAGGTGTGGCCGGTCGCGGACCTGCCGCCCAGCGTCATCCGCCCGCTCACCGACCTGCGCACGCTGGTCTTCGGCTCGTGCCGGACGAGCGTGCCCCACGACGAGCCGTACGTGCGCACCCACGGTGTGGACGTCCTGCACTCGTACGGTCAGCGGCTCATGGGGTCGGACGACCGGCCCGACCTGATCCTGATGCTGGGCGACCAGGTGTACGCCGACGAGCTCACGCCGGACATGAAGGAGTTCATCGCCTCCCGGCGCGACGACGGCCCGGAGGAGGTGGTCGACTACGACGAGTACGCCGAGCTGTACCGGCAGGCGTGGTGCGACCCGCCGGTCCGCTGGCTGCTGGCCACGGTGCCGAGCCTGATGATGTTCGACGACCACGACATCAGGGACGACTGGAACACCTCGCAGACCTGGCGCGAGCAGATGGACGAGGTGCCGTGGTGGCGGCGGCGCATCGTCTCCGGGCTCGGCTCGTACTTCGTCTACCAGCACCTCGGCAACCTGCCGCCCGCCGACCGCGAGAGCGATCCGGTGTTCGCGGCGCTGCGGGCGGGCGAGGGCGACGCCGCGCTCGACGCGTTCGCCAAGCGGGCCGACGAGGACGCCGACTCGGTGCGCTGGAGCTACCACAGGGACTTCGGCGACTCCCGCCTCATCGTGCTCGACAGCCGCAACGCCCGCGATCTGACGCCGGGCGCGCGGCGGATGATCGACACCAACGAGTGGGCGTGGTTCGAGGAGCACGCGACCGGCGACGTGAACCACCTGATCGTCGGCTCGTCGCTGCCGATCCTGCTGCCCGCGGGCATCCACCACATCGAGAGCTGGAACGAGGCCGTCTGCGACGGCATGTGGGGCCGGGCGCTCGCCGGCTGGGGGGAGCGGGTCCGCCAGTTCCTCGACCTGGAGCACTGGGGGGCGTTCCGCCGCTCGTTCGAGGACCTCGCGCGTGTGCTCGTGGGGGTCGCCGAGGGGCGCAGGGGACGGCCGCCGGCCACGGTCCTGCTGCTGTCGGGCGACGTCCACTACTCCTACATGGCCTCCGTACGGCGCAAGGGCGGCGGCCGCATCCACCAGATCGTCTGCTCGCCGATCCGCAACCCGCTGAGCAGGACGCTGCGATTCTCCAACATCGTGGCGTCGTTCGGGCTGGCGGGCGTGCTGGGCCGGCTGTTCAACCTGGTGTCCCGGGTTCCCAGCCCGCCCATCCGCTGGAAGATCAGCAAGGGCCCGTGGTTCCCGAACATGATGACCTCGGTACGGCTGGAGGAGGCCGCGGCCACCGTCACGTGGTTCACCCACGACAAGGACGTGGACTCCGTACGGCTCACGCCGCGCGAGGGCAGGCGCCTGAGCGCGTGACCTCCGGCGGCGCGAGCCGCACGGGATCGGTCATAGCTCCCGCAGGACGGCCTCGAGCTGACCGACGGCCCAGGCCAGGTCGTCGCGCGAGACGACCAGGGGCGGGGCGAGCCGGATCGTGGAGCCGTGCGTGTCCTTCGCGAGCACGCCGCGCCGCATCAGCGCCTCGCTCACCTGGCGGCCGGTGGCCAGCGACGGGTCGATGTCGATCCCGGCCCACAGGCCGCGCCCGCGCACCGCGACCACGGCCTGCCGGCCCTCCCGGGGCGCGGCCAGCTCACGCAGCCGGTCGTGGAGGAACCCGCCCAGCTCCCGGGCACGCCGCTGGTACTCGCCCGTCTTCAGCATCTCGACGACCGCGGTGCCGACCGCGCACGCCATCGGGTTGCCGCCGAACGTCGAGCCGTGCTGCCCGGGGCGGATGACCCCGAGCACGTCCTCGTCCGCGACCACGGCCGACACCGGGACCACGCCGCCGCCGAGCGCCTTGCCGAGGACGTAGACGTCGGGCACGACGCCCTCGTGGTCGCAGGCGAAGGTCTCGCCCGTGCGCCCGAGGCCCGACTGGATCTCGTCGGCGACGAGCAGCACCCGGTTGTCGGTGCAGATCTCGCGGACCGCGGACAGGTAGCCCTCCGGCGGCACCAGGACGCCCGCCTCGCCCTGGATGGGCTCCAGCAGCACGGCCACCGTGTTCTCGTCGATCGCCTCGCGCACCGCCTCCACCGAGCCGTACTTCACGACGCGGAAGCCGGGGGTGAACGGGCCGAAGCCGCCGTACGCGTCGGGGTCGGTGGAGAAGCCCACGATGGTGGTGGTGCGGCCGTGGAAGTTGTCCTCCATGACCACGATGTTCGCCTTGTCCTTCGCCACGCCCTTGACCTCGTAGCCCCACTTGCGGGCCACCTTGATCGCGGTCTCGACGGCCTCGGCGCCGGTGTTCATCGGCAGGACCATGTCCTTGCCGCACAGGTCGGCCAGCCCGGACACGAACGCGGCGAACCGGTCGTGGAAGAACGCGCGGCTTGTCAGCGTGAGCCGGTCGAGCTGCTCGCGGGCCGCGTCCAGAATCAGCGGGTTGCCGTGGCCGAAGTTCAGCGACGAGTACCCGGCCAGGCAGTCGAGGTAGCGCCGGCCCTCCACGTCGGTGACCCACGCCCCCTCGGCCGCCGCGATCACGACGGGCAGCGGGTGGTAGTTGTGGGCGCTGCGGCTCTCGGCGAGCCGGATGAGCTCCTCGCTGTTCATCGGATCTCCAGGGTGCAGCACTTGGGGCCGCCGCCGGCCTTGCGCAGCTCGCTCAGGTCGACGGGGAGGACCTCGAACCCGCGGCGCTTCAGTTCGAGCGCGAGGCTGGTCGCCTCCGCGTTGACGACGACGTTCCGCCCGTCGCTGACCGCGTTGAGCCCCAGCACCTCCGCGTCGGCCGCGGCCGCGATCACCGCGTCCGGGAACAGCCGCCGCAGCACCCGCTGACTGCCGGCGGAGAACGCGTCCGGGTAGTAGGCGACGTTGCGCCCGTCCAGCGGGAACAGGGCGGTGTCGAGGTGGTAGAAGCGCGGGTCCACCAGCCGCAGCGTCACCACCGGGCGGCCGAGGAACTCCTGGGCCTCCATGTGGGCGGCCACGTCGGTGCGGAAGCCGGTCCCGGCGAGGATCATCTCGTCGAGCGTCAGGTAGTCGCCCTCGCCCTCGTTGGTGAACGACGGCTCCAGCGTCTCGTAGCCCCGCTCGGCGAACCAGCGCAGGTACGCCGGGCCCTCGGCCGCGCGCTCCGCGTGCGCGAACCGGGCGCCGTAGACCTTCCCCTCCACGACCAGTGCGCCGTTGGCCGCGAAGACCATGTCGGGCAGCCCCTCGATCGGGTCGATCAGGCGGACCGTGTGCCCCAGGCTCTCGTACGCCTGCCGGAGGCCCTCCCACTGGCGCACGGCCGTGCCGGCGTCGGCGCCCTTCGCCGGGTCCATCCACGGATTGATGGAGTACGAGACCGCGAAGAACTCGGGCCGGCACATCAGGAAGTGCCGCGCGGTGCTCGTGCGGTCACCGGCCGGAGCGGCGGTGGCCTGTGTCGATGGCGCGATTGTCATCCAGACTCCATACGGGAAACCGGTGAACGGGTCTTCAGCGTAGGAATCCGGACGCGGCCCGGCCAATGCGCCCGCGTTGCGCCCATGTGTCGATCGGTTGCGTCGTTCAGGTGGTTTGCGGCGATCCGTTAATCAGCCGGGAGAGCACGATCGCGCTCTTGGTCCGCACCACGAACGGCTCCGCCGCGAGGCGCTCGATGACCCGCTCCACGTGCCGGACGTCGGTCGCGCGGATGTGCAGCAGGGCGTCCGCCTCCCCGGTCACGGTGCAGGCCGAGACCACCTCGGGGTGCCGGGAGACCGCCGTCCCGATCTCCGCGGGCGACGTCTTGCCCCGGCAGAACAGCTCGACGTACGCCTCGGTGGTCCAGCCGAGCGCCGACGGCTCGACGCGCGCGCTGAACCCGGTGATCGCGCCGCTCGCGACGAGGCGGTCCACCCGCCGTTTGACCGCGGGGGCGGACAGCCCGACGTGCCCGCCGATCTCCGCGTACGTCGCCCGGGCGTCCTCCACGAGGGCCCTGATGATGGCGCGGTCCAGGTCGTCCAACTTCACGTGGACCTGTATACCGGTCGCCGGGCCCGGCGCGCCGATCGCCCGGGGTCGGCCGTGTGTCCGCCCGCCGCGATCACTCGGCGGGCGCGGGGGACGGCCGGTTCCCGGAGGCCGGCCGCGTCGCGGGGGCGTCCCAGCGGAGGGCGTAGTCGCCGATGCCGCGCTCCAGCAGGTCGAAGGCGCGTTCGGCCCGCTCCCGGACGTCGGCGAGGATGCGCTCGGTCTCCTCCCCGGCCATCCGCCGGACCGCGAAGTGGCGGGTCAGTGTCCGGATGACCGCGCACACCTGGGCGGACACCAGCCACGGGGTGAGGTCGTCGGGGTCGGCGTCCACCTCGTCGGCGAGCGCGTGGGCCAGTTGCTCCTCGCGGCGGTAGCCGACCTCCAGCAGCCGCGCCGACAGTGACGGGCTCTCGCGGACCCGCCGCGCGAACAGGTCGACGCCCTCGTGCATGCCGTAGCGCCAGTCGCCGCTGGCCAGGGAGTCGAAGAAGTCGCGGCGCAGGGCCTCGACGACGGTCTCGCCCGGCCGCCGCTCGCGGACGACGCGGGCCAGCAGGTCCTCGACGTCCTGGCTGCGGTCGAGGAACAGGTCCTCCTTGGTGCGGAAGTAGTTGAACACCGTGTTCACGGACACGTCGGCGGCCCTGGCCACCTCGGCCACGGTGACGTTGTCGAACCCGCGCTGCAGGAACAGGCCCATGGCCATGTCGGCGATCCGCTGCCGGGTCTCCCGCTTCTTCCGCTCGCGCAGGCTCTCCTCCACGCCGTCCAGTGTACGAGCGATGGAGTGACATAAAGATTTAAGTGACACCAAGTTTGGTGTTACTCTACCGGCATGATTCACGCGAGAGGACTCACCAAGACCTTCGGGACGGTCGAGGCCGTACGGGGGATCGACATCGACGTGTCCGCCGGGGAGATCGTCGGCTTCCTCGGCCCGAACGGCGCGGGCAAGACGACCACGCTGCGGATGCTGACGACGCTCCTGCGGCCCACCTCCGGCACGGCGACCGTCGCGGGGCACGACCTGTTCGCCGACCCCATGGGCGTCCGGCGGCGCATCGGGTACGTCGCCCAGGGCGGGATGATCGGACCGATAACTGAGATCGGCGAAGAGATGGAGCTTCAGGCCCGGCTGTACGGCATGCGCCGCCCGGAGGCGCGCGAGCGGGTCGCCGACCTCCTCGCCGAGTTCGAGCTGGCCGGGCTCGAACGGCGCACGGCCGCCACCCTGTCCGGCGGGCAGAAGCGGCGGGCGGACATCGTCATGGGCCTGCTGCACCGCCCCGGCCTGCTGTTCCTGGACGAGCCGACGACCGGCCTCGACCCGCAGAGCCGGGCCAACCTGTGGGAGCACGTGCGGCGCCTGCGCGACCGGGACGGCGTGACGGTCTTCCTGACGACCCACTACCTGGAGGAGGCCGACGCGCTCTGCGACCGGGTCCTCATCATCGACCACGGCCGGATCGTCGCGTCCGGCACGCCGGCCGAGCTGAAGGCCGCGGAGGGCGCCGCGACGCTCGACGAGGTGTTCCTCGCCCTGACCGGCCGCGCGCTGCGCGAGGGGGCCGCCGCGTGAGCGCCCTGGCCACCCTCACCGGTCACTACCTGCGCGGCACCTTCAAGAGCCGCTTCGCGGTCGTCTTCGGCGCCGTCCAGCCGCTGCTGTACCTCGTGCTGTTCGGCCCGCTCTTCGACCGCAGCGGCGTGGGCTCGTGGGACACGCTCGTGCCGGGCCTGCTCATGCAGCTCGGGCTGGTCAGCTCCGGGCTGGTCGGCTTCGGCATCGTCTTCGACCAGCGGTTCGGGGTGCTGGAGCGGCTGCGCGTCACCCCGGTCAGCCGGGTCACGCTGCTGCTCGGCCGCGTGCTCAAGGACAGCGTCGTGCTGCTGGTTCAGGCTGTCGGCATCACCGTGATCGGCTACGCCCTCGGCCTGCGCGCGCCGCTGGCCGGCGTGCTGCTCGGCCTGCTGCTCGTCACGGTCCTGTCCATCGGCATGGCGGCGCTGTCGTACGCGGCCGCGCTCACGATCCGCCAGGAGCTGTTCCCCGCGCTCATGTCCACCGTGGTGATCCCGCTCATGCTGCTGTCGGGCGCGCTGCTGCCGATGTCGCTCGCCCCCACCTGGCTCGACGTCGTCTCCCGCCTCACGCCGTTCCGGTACGCGGTGGAGGCGCTGCGGGCGCTGTTCGCCGGGTCGTACGCCTCGCCGGCCGTCCTGTGGGGCGTCGTCGTGTCGCTTGTCTTCGTGGTCGTGGGCATGGCGGTGGGCACCATGCGCTTCCAGAAGGAAAACGCCTGATCAGCGACCGGAAAAGGCATTCGGAATTCATACCGGGTTGCGGGAGCCGTACGGGACAGAGACGGTCACAATGGGTGGCGTGGCGGACGTCAATTTCACCCTCGTCCAGCTGCGTTACTTCGTAACGGCGGCCGAGCTCGGCAGCATGACCGCGGCCAGCCGCGAGCTCATGGTGGCGCAGTCGGCGATCTCGGCCGCCATCGCCCAGGTCGAGCGGGAGCTCGGGGTCCAGCTGCTCATCCGCCACCACGCGAGAGGGCTCTCGCTGACCCGGTCGGGCGAGCGCTTCCTGGTGGAGGCGCGGGAGTTCCTGTCCCACGCGGCCGCGCTCGCCCAGTCGGCCCGCGGCCTCGCGGGCAGCCTCACCGGGGAGCTCACCGTCGGCTGCCTCACCACGCTCGCGCCCTTCTACCTGTCCCGGCTGCTGCGCGATTTCGCCGGGCGGTATCCGGGGGTGCGGGTGACGGTGGCCGAGGGGGAGATCGCGGCGATGGAGGCGGCCCTGCTCGACGGCCGGTGCGAGGTGGCCCTCGTCTACGCCGTCGACCTCGCGCTCGACCTCGACGTGCGGCTGCTCACGCAGGCCCGGCCGTTCGCGCTGCTGCCGCCGGGCCACCCGCTGGCCCAGGCGGAGTCGGTCTCGCTCGCCGACCTGGCGGGCGAGCCGATGATCCTGCTCGACCTGCCGCGCAGCCGCGACTACTTCCGGACCCTCTACCCCACCGAGCCCCGGGTGCGGTTCCGCACCTCCAGCTACGAGACCGCCCGGGCGCTCGTGGCCGGCGGCCACGGCTATTCGATACTCAACCAGCGGGCGGCGAGCGACCAGACCTACGACGGCGGCCGGGTGGTCAGCGTGCCGATCAGCGACGAGGTCCCGGCCCTCGACGTCGTGCTGGCCTCGGTGCGGGGGGTGCGTCCCACCGCCCGGGCCACGGCCTTCGCCGACACCTGCCAGTCGTTCTTCGCCGCGGGCGCTCCCTAGCGCAGCTCGTCCAGGAGTTGCTCCAGGACGGCCGTCGTGCGGGAGGCGGGGTGCGCCTGCACGCACAGCGTGTTCATCACCTGCGTGTACGCCTCGGTGTCCTCGGGCTTGTCGAGGTAGAGGGCGCTGGTGAGCTGCTCCAGGTACACCACGTCGGGCAGCTCCGGCGCCTGGTAGCGCAGGATCGTGAACGGCCCGCCGGCGGCCGGATGCACGCTTCCCACCAGCGGCACGATCTGGAGGGTGATGTTGGGCCTGCGGGTGATCTCGATGAGGTACTCGATCTGGGCCCGCATGACCTCGGCGCCGCCCGTGGGACGGCGCAGGGCGGCCTCGTCCACCACGGCCCACAGCGTCGCCGCCTCGGGCCCCTCCAGCCGCTCCTGGCGGCGCATCCGCAGGTCGACCCGGCGTTCCACGTCGTCGCCCGCCCGGCCGGTGTTGCCCATGAGGACGACCGACCGCGCGTACTCGGGCGTCTGGAGCAGGCTCGGGACGAACTGGAGCTCGTAGCAGCGGATGACGGAGGCGGCCTCCTCGAGGCCGACGTAGAACTCGAACCACCCCGGGAGGACGTCGCTGTACTTGTGCCACCAGCCCGGGACGTTCGCCTGCCGGGCCAGGTGGAGCAGCGTCTCCCGCTCCCCGGGGTCGGTGACGCCGTACAGGGTGAGCAGGTCGGCGACGTCGCGCTCCTTGAAGCCGACGCGGCCGAGCTCCAGACGGCTGATCTTCGCGTGCGAGGCCCTGATGGTCCGGGCCGCCGTCTCCGGCGTGTGGCCGCTCTCGCGGCGCAGCCGCCTCAGCTGCGCCCCCAGCATGATCCGCAGGACGGTCGGGCCGCCCCGGGCAACCCCCTCCACGAAGGAAGGCGCCCCTGCCTGAGCCCTGTTCACGCTGGTCTCCATGGCGACGCTCCGGAAGAAATTCTCAGCCGATCGGTCTCCGATTACGCGGGAGGTGCAGAGACATGATCATCCAACTTGGTGGGTGACGTCGTCTTTTCGGTGAACTTCCCATGAAATTCGGGGCCGGACAACATTTGCACGTGCACGCGTGCTTGCACTCGCAAGGCACAGGGCAAGATACACGACGACAGGGATATTCACATCATGTAATGGGTGAGACCTGAGGGATCGGCGATGACTGCAGAGCTGGCAGGCCCGGGAGCCGCGACAGCGCCTCCGTGGTTGACCTCCGTGTTCGAGCGGGACGACGTCGCGGCCCTCCCCGTCCCGCCGACGGCGACCTGCGCGCTCCACGGCCGCACCACCTCCGCCGCCGTCGCCCGCGACTTCACCGACAAGACCCTGCGCGGCTGGGGGCTGCCCCACCTCGTGCCCGACGCCCAGGTGGTCGTGTCCGAACTCGTGACGAACGCCCTTCGCCACGCCCCCGGCGACGGCGCCCCGCCGATCCGCCTCCAGCTGGTGAACGACCGGTTTCATCTCGGCTGTGGCGTCAGCGACGCCAGCGAGCGCGTCCCGGCCGTCTCCTCCTGGAGCGACCTGTCCGAGTCCGGCCGCGGGCTCCACCTGGTCGACGCGCTGAGCGCCGCCTGGGGCTGGATGCTCACCAGGGGCGGCGGGAAGGTGGTCTGGGCGCTGCTCGACGCCCACGGGTGACCTCCGCCGTACGCGTCCCGCCGGGCCGCGGGACGCCCGCCCGGACGACGGTGACACCGGGATGGGCCCCGTTTCCCGAGGGGATCGGAATGAGCGTCGCCCGACGTGATGGCGTACGTTCGGGGGCATGTCCGCCTCAGCCGCGATCTCTCCCGTCACCGCCGACGACCTCGCGGAGGCCGTCCGGCTCGCCACCGGCGTCCTCGCGCAGGCGCCGCCGTACGCCTGGGAGCGTCCGGCCGGGACGCTCGAGTGGACCTGCTGGGAGACGGCGGAGCACCTGGCCGACGACCTGTTCGCGTACGCCGCGCAGCTCGGGGCGGCCGAGCCGCCCGCGCCGGCCGAGCCCGGCGAGGTGCCCTTCCTGTGGGAGAGCCGCCGGCCGGGAGGCCCGGCCAACGCCGTCCACGCCGACCGGTCGGCGGGCCCTGCCGGGCTGCTGCGGGTGCTGCGGGCGAGCGGGGCGCTGCTGGTCGCCGTGGTGCGGACGGCGCCGCCCGAGGCGCTGGCCCACCACGTCTTCGGAGCGTCCGACCCCGAGGGCTTCGCCGCGATGGGGGTCGTGGAGACGCTGGTCCACACGCATGACATGGCCGAGGGGCTCGGACTCGCCTGGACGCCGCCCGCGGGCCTGTGCGCCCGCGTCCTCGGCCGGCTGTTCCCGCACGTCCCGGCGGACGCCGACCCCTGGCCCGCCCTGCTGTGGGCCACCGGCCGCGCCGGGCTGCCCGGCCGTCCCCGGCTGTCGACGTGGCGCTGGTACGGCGAGCCCAGGGTGTAGCCGCCCGGCGCTCGCATCGGCCGCCCGCGTCCGCGCCGCCCGCCTGATCCGCCTCGCGTGCGCGAGGCGGATCGGCCTGAAGGGCATCACGGGGCCGGGCGCCCGGCCTACTAACGGCGGGTCAGCCGCGCCCGGTTCCAGGGGGACCGGCGGCTCAGGCGCGCTCGGCGTCGCCCGTGACCTGCTCGGCCGCGTCCTCGGGCGACTGCTCGAGGTCCTGGTCGGCCTGGGCCTGAGCCTGGGCGGACGCCTTGTCCAGCCGCACCCAGCTCAGCACGCTCTCCACGGAGAACAGCACCAGCAGGTACGCCGTGAGCACGGCCGTCACCGGGGTCAGCACCCCGGCCGCGGCCCCCACGCCGAGGATCAGCAGGCGGACCTCCCAGCCGAGCCCGGCGAGGAAGATCCACGACGGCGGCCAGATGCTCTGCCGGGTCCGGTACACGGTGTCGTACGTGTGGTAGCCCACGATGTAGAGCAGCACGAACAGCAGCCACTTGGGCGTGTCCTCGGCCAGCCCGAGCAGGATGATCGTGAGGAACTCGGCGGCCCGCAGCAGCGGCGGGGTGAGCCAGTCGAACCGGCCCAGGTGGTCGCGCGCCGCGGTCGGCACGACGAGCACGACCATGACCAGCACGGGCACCAGCAGGATCGGGCCGTCGGTCAGTGTTCCGGCGACGGCCAGCGCCACGATGACGACCAGCGCGGCGAGCGTCGCGGGCACGGGCGGCAGCCCGGGACCCAGCCGGCCCTTGAGCGCGGCGGCGAGAGGGCCGTCGTCGCGGTAGGCCAGCAGCCGCATGGTCTGGACGCGGCGGCGCTCCTCGTCCGGGTCGGTGATCGCGGGGGCCTGCGGCTGGGTGATCATGCGAGAGACCTCAGGAGACGTCCGGTGAGGGTGTAGGTGGCCGCGACGCCGCCCCAGATCACGAGCGTGAGGAAGGTGACGCGGGGGTCGAAGAACGCGGAGGTGATCGCGATGGCCGCGAAGCGCTCGCCGATGGGGAACACGATCATCTTGCGGGCCCAGTGGACGGCGCGGAACTTCCCGGCCCTGGTCCAGAGCCTCAGCAGGCTGCGGACGCCGGTGTTGCGGGTCGCCTTGCGCTCCTCGAGGGCGGCCCGCAGCGGCCGGTCGTCGGCCACGGTCAGCGCGAGCGTGGGCAGCGGCACCGGCGCCCGCCGCCGGTTGGCCGCGCCGAACGAGAAGTCAAGCAGGTGCTTGACCGTCTGGAGGGCCAGCGCCACCAGCGCCAGCGTCCAGACGCCCTCGCCGTCCCCGAACTGCCCCGACACGGTCGCCCCGACCGCCAGGCCGACGAAGACCGCGTACTCCTTGAACCGGTCGAACGTCGCGTCGAGCCAGGCGCCGAGCACGCCGAACTTGCGGGCGTACCGCGCGAGCTGGCCGTCGACGCAGTCGAAGACGAACGCAAAGTAGATGAGCACCGCGCCGGCCACCGCGCCCCACCGGGTGCCGGTGGCGAAGGCGCCGGCCGACAGCAGGCCGAGCGCGATCGAGATCAGCGTGACCTGGTTGGGGGTCAGCCCGCGCCGGGCCGCCCACCGGGCGATGAAGCGCGAGTAGGTGCTGACGAAGAACGTGGTGAAGAAGCCGTCGGCGCCCTTCACCGCGTTGTTCAGCCGGGCACGGTCCTCGTTGAAGCCGGCCATCTCCGCCTGCGCCTCGTCGGCCTCCCGCTGGCTGCGGATCCGGCGGTAGAACAGGTCGCGGCGGCCGCGCACGCCGACCGACACCCCGCGCCGGACGAGCCCGAGGATGAGGAGCTCGGTGACGTCGTCCTCGGGGCCGAACAGGTGCGCCATCTCCGCCAGCTCGCGGGCGGCCTCGGCGAGGACCGCGGCGTGCCGCTGGTGGAGGTGGATCGGGCCCAGCAGCGCCGCGTTCGGGCGGGTCACCGCGTGGTACGCCGTGCCGACCGAGATCACCCGGCCCCGGCCGGCCCGGGTGCGCTGGGGGAGCCCCTCCAGGACCTTGCGGCCGATCTCCGGGTCCGCCTCGTCGATGGGCGGCTCCTCCGGGCCGTCCTCGTCGCGCTCCTCCCGGACGATGAGCGCGAGCGCCGCCCGCTTGGCCTTGGTGATCTGGTAGATCAGCTCGTCGTGGACGAGCGCGTCCGCCGGGAGGATCAGCAGGTTGCCGTCGGCGGCCTCGGCCGCGTCGGCGACGGCGCGCAGGTCGCCGGCCACGTCCGCGCTCTCGACCACCCATCCCGGGTGCCCCCGGTAGGCCGCGGCGTCGCCCGGCCGGGCGATCGTCACCGGCTCGGGGTCCAGCGAGGCGAGCTGCGCGAGCAGCCTGCCGTACGCCGACGGGGCCCCGGGCAGGGACGCCAGCGTGATGTCGGCCGGCAGAGCGGGCTGGCCGCCCGGCGGCGGCGAAGCGATCGGGCCGGGCGGCGAGCCCAGCAGGATCACGCGGGTCATGGCACCCTTTCGAGCAGCGGGGGGAGATCAGGCCGTCAGGCTTGACCGGCGCGGGGATTCCGCCGGAGGCAGAAGCTTAGTGACCTTCCGGAAGAGCCGTCGTACCCCAGGTTTACCGTACGACTACCTGTCGTACAGCTTCCGGCCCCCGCCGAGCGTGTCATCGTCTCCAGATCATTACCGAAATTTCACCTTTCACCCAGGTGGCATGCGGCGAACATCCGGCGAGGCGGCCGCCCCTACCATGGTCAGGTGAGCCTCTACCGCGACGAGGGCGTCGTGCTGCGCACCCAGAAGCTGGGCGAGGCCGACCGCATCATCACGATCCTCACGCGCCGCACCGGCAAGGTCCGCGGCGTGGCCAAGGGCGTCCGCAGGACCATGTCGCGGTTCGGCGCGCGCCTGGAGCCGTTCTCCCACGTCGACCTGCAGCTTCACGCGGGCAGGACGCTCGACGTGATCACGCAGGTGGAGACCCTCCACCCGTACGGCGAGGCGATCGTGGGCGACTACCCCCGCTACACGGCGGGGTCCGCGATGCTGGAGACCGCCGACCGGCTCACCGTGGGGGAGAAGGAGCCGGCGCTGCGCCAGTTCCTCCTGCTGGTCGGCGGCCTGCGCACGCTCGCCGAGGGCGGTCACGAGGCCCGGCTGGTGCTCGACGCGTTCTTCCTGCGCTCGCTCGCGGTCGCGGGGTACGCCCCGGCCCTGTCGGAGTGCGCCCGCTGCGGCGCGGAGGCCGTGCGCGCGTTCGCGATCGTGGCGGGGGGCGTGGTGTGCGGGGCGTGCCGCCCGCCGGTCGCCGCCGTCCCGGCCGCCGAGACGATCGCGCTCATGATCGCGCTGCTGCGCGGCGACTGGCCGGCGGCGGACGCCTCCGAGTCCCGGCACCGTACCGAGTGCAGCGGCCTGGTGGCCGCCTACCTGCAGTGGCACCTGGAGCACGGCATCCGCTCACTGCGCCACGTCGAGAGGGAGTGGCCCGCGGGCCCGGTCCCCGGCGCGTGGTGGCCGGCGGCGGAGCCCGGCCGGCCGGGGGACGAGGCCGGGGATTCCGAGCCCGGCCGCGAGCCCGGGCCGTCGGGCGGCGACGCCTGGGACCCGGAGTGGCCCGGTGACGAGCCCGCGCCGTCAGGGGACGACGCGTGGACGTCCGGGCGGCCTGATCGTGAGCCGGGCCCGCCGGGGGACGACGCGACCTGGGGCGCACAGCGGGGCGCACAGCGGGGCGCGGAACGGGGCGCCCGGGCCGGGGAGGACGCCGCGCGGCGGGGCGGCGAATTCGCGCAGGATCCGCACATCTCCCGCACCTGAGGACCACGCCCGACCCAATACGCTCGGAACATGGTCCGTCCACCGACTCCGCATCCGTCAGGCGCCACCCCTCCGCCCATCCCGCGCGACCTCCTCCCGAGGCACGTCGCGATCGTCATGGACGGCAACGGCCGCTGGGCCAAGGCCCGCGGCCTGCCCCGCACCGAGGGGCACAAGATGGGCGAGGCGTCGCTGTTCGATGTGATCGAGGGCGCGATCGAGGTCGGCATCCCCTACCTGTCGGCGTACGCCTTCTCCACCGAGAACTGGAAGCGCTCGCCCGACGAGGTCCGCTTCCTGATGGGGTTCAACCGCGACGTCATCCGCAGGCGCCGCGACCAGCTCCACGCGATGGGCGTGCGGGTGCGCTGGGCGGGCCGTCCGGGACGGCTGTGGAAGAGCGTCATCAAGGAGCTCCAGGACGCCGAGCAGATGACGGTCCGCAACAGCACGCTGACCCTGCAGTTCTGCGTCAACTACGGCGGCCGGGCCGAGATCGTGGACGCCGCCGTACGGCTGGCCCGGGAGATCGCGGCCGGGCGGGTGAAACCGGAGAAGGTGTCCGAGAAGCTCTTCGCCGGCTACCTCGACGAGCCCGAGATCCCGGACGTCGACCTGTTCCTGCGCTCGTCGGGGGAGCAGCGCACCTCGAACTTCCTGCTCTGGCAGTCGGCGTACGCCGAGATGGTGTTCCTCAACCAGCTCTGGCCCGACTTCGACCGCCGCGACCTGTGGCAGGCCTGCGAGATCTACGCCAAGCGGGACCGCCGCTACGGCGGGGCGATTCCCAACGAGGCGGGCGGCGCCTGACGCGGCACGTCCGTCAGGACGCGGGGCGGCGCCGGGCCCGGTAGGCGGCCACGTGCATCCGGTTGCCGCAGGTGCGGCTGTCGCAGTAGACCCGGGAGCGGTTGCGCGACTCGTCCACGAAGACGTGGGAGCAGTCGGGGGCGGCGCACGTCCGCAGCCGCTCCCACTCGTCCTCGACGATCACGTGGGCGAGCGCCACCCCGCAGTCCGCGGCGAGGTGCTCGGCGACAGACGCGCCCGGCGCGAAGTAGTGCACGTGGACGGGGAAGCCGTCGTGCTCGGTGAGGCTCGGCGTGATGCGGGTGCGCCCGAGCAGCGTGTTGAGCAGCGCGATCGCGGCCCGACTGTCGGGCGCGGTGAACACCTCGTGGAAGTCGCGCCGCAGCGCCCGCACCTCGGCCAGGTCGTGGTCGGTCACCCGGCCGACGCCGCTCACCTGACGCTGGCGGACGAACGCCTCGAGGTCCTCGACCCCGGCCAGCCCGTCGCGCTCGTCCGCGCCCGTGTTGATCAGCTCGACCACGGTCGCCAGCGAGTACACCATGTCATGGCTGAACGGCACGGCCTCTCCCTCTGTCCGGCGGTGGCAGCGTACCTCTCCGGGCGCCCGCGTGGGACGGCGTCGCCGCACGGCGTACGACGCGGGGCGCGCCGCCGACCGGTGCGGGGCGCCGGGGGACGGGACCTCAGGCGTTCGCCGCCGATACGGCCGACGCGCACGACCCGCAGGTGCCGAAGACCTCGACGGTGTGGGTGACCTGGGTGAAGCCGTGCTCGGCGCCCACGACCTCGGCCCACCGCTCGACGTCGGGCCCGGCCACCTCGACCGTCAGCCCGCAGTGACGGCACACGAGGTGGTGGTGGTGCGACTCGCTCTGGCAGGCGCGGTAGACCGACTCGCCCTCGTCGGTGCGCAGGACGTCGACGCGGCCGGCGTCGGAAAGGGACTGCAGGGCGCGGTAGACGGTGGTGAGGCCGATCTTCGAGCCGTCCGCGCGCATCTCGGCGAACACGTCCTGCGCGCTCCGGAACCCCGTGCTCTGCCGGAGGATCTCGTGAACGGCGTCGCGGCTCTTGGTCATCAGGACTCCTGTGTGCGGCTTCCCCACGAATCTACCGAGCCCGCAGCGGGGATCGGACCTGCGGCGAGCCGCTCCCGCCGGGCGTTCCCCGATGCGCTCCACTCCTCAGATTAGGCCGAATCGGGTGGCCGCGAGCAGCACGATGAAGGTCACGAGCGCCACCCGCAGGAGCCGCCCGGCGGGGCGCAGCGAGGGCCACGAGAGGTAGGCCAGCCACAGGACGAACGCCAGCACCGGGAGCACCGCGATCCCGCCCCGCCAGTCGGCGACGACCAGTCCGGCGAGCAGCAGCGCGACCATGACGACCGGCACCACCCAGCGCGGGAGCTGGAAGAGGAACACCAGCGGCGCGGCGCTCTTCAGCTCGACCGACCGCCGCAGCCCGGTGGCGCCGGGGGTGAAGAACTGCTCGCCCGCCGGCAGCGGCCGCCGCGCCGGGCGCGCGGGCCGCGCCCCGGCCGTCCCCGGGGCCGGCTTCCTCGCCAGCGGGTGCGCGGGGGCCTTGGGACGACGTGTCGGGTCGGAGTCGCGTGCCACACGACGAGCCTAGTCACCCCCGCCGCCGCGGCGCACCTGCCCGGGCGCGGTGCATCGCTCCGGCCTCGGGTGGCGTACGGGACGGGCGGCGGGACGCGGCGCGGCGGCGGGATGGCATGCTGAACGCCATGCTCGCCGTGATCCGCTACTCGGTGCCCGGTTCGCAGGCCGACGAGTTCGCCGTCCAGGCCCGCGCCATCCTCGACGTGCTGGCCGCCCAGCCGGGATACCTGCGCGGGCAGGTCGGCCGGTCGGTCGACGAGCCCGTCCTGTGGGCCCTGGTCAGCGAGTGGGAGGGTGCCGGCTTCTACCGGCGGGCGCTGTCGGCGGCCCGGATGGCGATGTACCCGCTGATGACCCTGATGATCAACGAGCCGAGCGCGTTCGAAGGCGTCTACGGCCTGCCGGACGGCGGCGCGGCCGGGTCTGTCGGCAAGGCCTGAGCGCGGGGGCGCGCGAGTCCCCTAAGCTTGACCACAGATTCGGGCAGGTGCCCAGCCGATCCGGCTGCCCCGGCGGAGATCACGCCGGCCTGCCCGGTCGATCGAGCGGGGTCCCGCGGATCCCGAGCTGATCTCAACGCCGACACCCAGCCGGATGGAGTCCCACTGATGGCACGTCGCACCGACGTCCTGGAAACGATCGTCAGCCTCGCCAAGCGCCGCGGGCTGGTCTTCCCGTCGAGCGAGATCTACGGCGGCCTCCGCGCGTCCTGGGACTACGGACCCCTCGGTGTCGAGCTGAAGAACAACGTCAAGCGCGAGTGGTGGAAGGCCATGGTCCAGGGCCGCGACGACGTCGTCGGCCTCGACTCGTGCGTCATCCTCGCCCGGGAGGTCTGGCAGGCCAGCGGCCACGTCGACACCTTCACCGACCCGCTGACCGAGTGCCAGTCGTGCCACAAGCGGTACCGCGCCGACCACCTGCTGGAGGCGTACGCCGAAAAGCACGGCAGCGAGCCGGCGGGCGGCCTGGCCGACATCACCTGCCCCAACTGCGGCAACAAGGGCACCTTCACGCCGCCGCGGCAGTTCAGCGGCCTGCTGAAGACCTACCTCGGCCCGGTCGAGGACGAGTCGGGCCTCGCCTACCTGCGTCCGGAGACGGCCCAGGGCATCTTCATCAACTACCTGAACGTCCAGCAGTCGGCCCGCAAGAAGATCCCGTTCGGCATCGGGCAGATCGGCAAGTCGTTCCGCAACGAGATCACCCCGGGCAACTTCATCTTCCGGACGCGCGAGTTCGAGCAGATGGAGATGGAGTTCTTCGTCAAGCCCGGCACCGACGAGGAGTGGCACCAGTACTGGATCGACGAGCGCCTGCGCTGGTACGTCGACCTCGGCATCAACAAGGACAACCTCCGGCTCTACGAGCACCCCAAGGACAAGCTGTCCCACTATTCGAAGCGGACCGTCGACGTCGAGTACCGCTTCAACTTCGCGGGCGGCGAGTGGGGCGAGCTCGAGGGCATCGCCAACCGGACCGACTTCGACCTGACGGCCCACGGCAAGGCGTCCGGCACGGACCTGTCGTTCTTCGAGCAGGACACGGGCGAGCGCTACGTGCCGTACGTCATCGAGCCGGCGGCGGGTGTGGACCGGGCCACGCTGACGTTCCTCCTCGACGCCTACACCGTGGACGAGGCGCCCAACGCGAAGGGCGTGATGGAGGAGCGCACGGTCATGCGGCTCGACCACCGGCTGGCGCCGGTCAAGGTCGCCGTGCTCCCGCTGTCGCGCAACGCCGACCTGTCGCCCAAGGCGCGCGACCTGGCCGCCCGGCTGCGCCGCCGGTGGAACGTGGACTTCGACGACGCGGGCGCGATCGGCCGCCGCTACCGCCGCCAGGACGAGATCGGCACGCCGTTCGCCATCACGGTCGACTTCGACACCCTCGAGGACCAGGCCGTGACGATCCGCGAGCGGGACACCATGGCCCAGCAGCGGGTCGCGCTCGACCAGGTCGAGTCGTACCTGCGCCAGCACCTCAACGACTGACGCGCGGGCAGGGAGGCGCCTTCCGGGAATTCCCGGGAGGCGCCTTTCGCTGTCATTCCCGAATTTCACTGAGGGAATAATGCGCCAATAGTGAAATGTGCCCAGGGCGAAACGACCAGGCCTTTTCCTGGGGCGCGGGGATATGGTCGCCTCACCGGCGAAACCACGATCGACAGGGGGACCACATGGACTCGGCGTCCGACCCGCTCGCCTCGGCTCAGCTGGGGCAACGCCTGCTGGAGCAGCGCATCGTCGTGCTCGGCCAGGAGGTGACCGACGAGATCGCCAACCGGATCTGCTCGGAGTTGCTCCTGCTCACCGCGGAGGACTCCCGCCGCGACATCAGCCTCTACATCAATTCCCCCGGCGGCTCGGTGTCCGCGGGAATGGCGATTTACGACGTCATGCAGTACGTCCCGAACGACGTCGTGACGGTGACCATGGGCCTGGCCGCCTCGATGGGCCAGTTCCTGCTGTGCGCCGGCGCCCGGGGCAAGCGGTACGCCCTGCCGCACGCCCGGATCGTCATGCACCAGCCCCTCGGCGGGATCGGCGGCACTGCCTCCGACATCGCCATCCAGGCCGAGCAGATGCGTTACACGAAGAAGACGCTGGCCGAGCGGATCGCGTTCCACACCGGGCAGCCGCTGGAGCGGATCGAGGAGGACTCCGACCGGGACCGCTGGTTCACGGCCGAGGAGGCGAAGGAGTACGGCTTCGTCGACCACGTGGTGGCCGGGCTCGGAGCCGTGCGCACGCGGAGCTGAGCCGCCCACGGCCCGGCGCGGGCTGGGCGGTCTCGCGGGGTGCCGACGGCCGCAGGCCGGCGGAGGCCCCGACGGTCTCACCGGGTGACGACGGCCGCGGGTCAGCCGGCGAGGGGAGGTCTGGCCGGGGGGACGGGCTCGGCGGTCCGGTACCGGGCCGGCGGGAGCCCGGTGACCCGCTTGAAGGCGTTGCTGAAGGCGCTCTCCGAGCCGTAGCCCCACTCGGCCGCGACCGAGGCGACGGTGCGGTCCCCCGACCGCAGGGCCCGCGCGGCGGACCTGATGCGCCACTGCATCAGATAGTCGAGCGGGGTCGTCCCGACCAGCTCCTTGAAGCGCTGGGCGAAGGTGGACCGCGACATCCCCACCGCCGCCGCCAGATTGGCCACCGTCCAGCGGCGGGTCGCCTGCCGGTGCATGAGGGCCAGCGCCGCGCCGATCTGCGGGTCGCCCAGCGCGCCGATCCAGCCCGGCAGCCCTTCAGATTCGGCCAGGTGCGCCCGGAGGACCTGGATGAACATGATCTCCGTCAGCCTCCGGACGGTCGCCTCCCCGCCCGGCGCCGCGGCCGTCGTCTCCGCGCCGAGCACGTCCAGCAACGGCCGCAGGACCCGGGCCTGCGGGCCCCCGGCGGGCACGCGGGTGACCGGGGGCAGGTGCTCAAGCAGCAGGGCAGCCGTCACCTCGTCGAGCGTGATGCTCCCGCCCACCAGGACGGCCGGTTCCCCGCCCGCCTCCAGACCCGCCCCGGCGTACCGGACGTTCCGCGGGTCGCGGGCCTGCCGGTAGACCTCGGCGCCGTCGTCGGGGGCGAGGCCGGGGCCGCTCCCCACCTGGTACGGCCGCCCGCCCGCGAGCAGGTAGCAGTCGCCCCGCGAGAGCCGTACCGGGGGAGCGCCGTCGGGGGCGAGCAGGCACGCGCCCGACACCACCGCGCCGACCTTCACGTGCCGGTACGCGGGGAAGCACAGCGCCCAGCGGCCGGTCGCCTCGAAGCGCGAGGCGTAGGCCGCGCCGACGTTCGCCATGGTCAGGACGTCGGACAGGGGGTCCCTCTGACGGTCCATCGCACCTCCGGACGGTCGCGCATGCATCACGGACTCTGTCTCATGGATCGCCCCACACCTGCGGCTGTAGCGTTCCAGCGACTCACCACGTGAAAGGTATAAAAGTATGCATTTCGCGCAACTCGGGACAACTGGCGTGTTCGTCTCCCGCGTCTCGCTGGGGGCGATGAGCTTCGGGGGACGCGGGTCCCAGGTGTGGGGCGCGGTCGGGGGACTGGACGTCAAGGAGACCGACGCGCTGGTCGGCGCCGCCCTCGACCGGGGGGTGAACCTGATCGACACGGCTGACCTGTACGGCGACGGCGAGTCGGAGGAGCTTCTCGGCCAGGTGCTCGGCGCCCGCCGCCGTGACGTCGTCCTGGCCACCAAGTCGACGGCCCGGGTGGGTCCCGGGCCCAACGACTCGGGCCAGTCGCGGCTGCACGTCATGCGGTCGCTGGAGGACAGCCTGCGGCGGCTCCGGACCGACCACGTCGACCTTTACCAGATCCACAACTACGACCCGTACACGCCGTTCGAGGAGTCGCTGGCCGCGCTCGACGACGCCGTGCGCCAGGGCAAGGTCCGCTACGTCGGCGCGTCCAACCTGACCGCCTGGCAGACGATGAAGGCCCTCGGCGTCTCCGATCGCCGGGGCTGGACGCGGTTCGCCTCCCTGCAGTCGTACTACTCGCTGGCGGGGCGCGACATCGAGCGGGAGATCCTTCCCGTGGTCCGCGCGACCAGGGGCTCGGCCTGCTCGTCTGGAGCCCGCTCGCGGCCGGGCTGCTGTCCGGCAAGTTCGGGCGGGAGGGCACGGCGGACGGCGAGGCCCGCCGCACCCGGTCCGCGTTCCCGCCGGTCGACCTGGAGCGGGCCTACGACATGATCGACGCGCTGCGCGCGGTCGCGGCCCGGCACGGCACGACCGTTGCCCGCGTGGCGCTGGCCTGGGTGCTCGCCCAGCCCGGGGTCACCAGCGCGATCCTGGGGGCCAAGCGGCCGGAGCAGCTGGAGGAGAACCTGGCGGCCGTCGACCTGGAGCTGACGGAGGAGGACCTCGCGGAGCTGGACGCCGTCAGCGCGCTACCCGTCGAGTACCCGGCCTGGATCCAGGACGGCGGCGCCTACCGGCTTCCCCCAGACGGCCTGACCCCCGCCCCGGCGGAGCCTCGGGGCGGGGCGAGGTCCGTTCAGCAGCGGGTGCCCCGGGCCGGGACCTTGCCGTCCAGCAGGTAGGAGTTGACGGAGTTGTCGATGCAGGCGCTCTGGCCGTAGGCGCCGTGGCCCTCGCCCTTCAGCGTCAGCAGGACGGCGGTGCGCAACTGGGCCGCGAGGCGCGGCGCCCACTGGTACGGCGTCGCGGGGTCGTTGGTCGTGCCCACCACGACGATGGTGCCGGACCCGGTGGCGTTGATGCGGCGGGCGGCGTCGTCGCCGGGGACCGGCCACACGCTGCAGCTCCCGGCGCTGATCGCGGTGGAGGCGAAGATGGGCGACTGCTTCTCCAGCCGCTTGGCCAGGTCCTCGGCCTGAGCGACGGACGGCCGATCGGTCGTGTCGGCGCACAGGACGGCCGGCAGCGAGAACTGGAGGGTCGAGTAGGTGCCGTCGGGCTGCCGTCCGGCGTACTGGTCGGCCAGCGCCAGCAGGCCCCGGTAGTCGCCCTTCCTGCCCTCGTTGATCGCCTCGGTGAGCAGCGGCCAGGTCAGTTTGCTGTAGAGGGCCTGGGTGACGCCGGCCCGGGCGATGTCCTCGGTGACGACCCGGGAGCCCGCCTTCCCGGGGTTCCTGCCCAGGTCGTCGAGCAGCTTGATCACGGTCTGGGTGGCGGCCGGCGGGTCGGCCCCCAGGGGGCAGCTCGTGCGGGTCCTGGCGCAGTCGGCCAGGTAGTCGTCGAACGCCTTCTGGAAGCCCAGGGCCTGGGTCTTGGCCATGTCGAGCATGCCCACCGACGGGTCCACCGCCGCGTCGAGCACCATGCGGCCGACCTTCTTGGGGAACTGGGTGGCGTAGACGGCCCCGAGGTGGGTGCCGTACGAGAAGCCCAGGTAGTTGAGGCGCGACTCGCCCAGCGCCTGCCGGATGGACTCCATGTCCCGTGCGGCGTTGACGGTCCCGACGTACGGCAGGATGCGGCCGGCGTTGCGCTCGCACCCCTCGGCGAACTCGCTGACCAGCCGGGTCTCCGTGGCCGTGCTCCCGCTCGGCTCACGGGCCATGTACTGGTCCATCTGGGGGCCGCTCAGGCACCGGATGCCGCTGCTGCGGTCGACGCCCCGGGGGTCGAAGCTGACGAGGTCGTAGCGGCGGCCGAGCACGGAGAACGCCGAGGCCGCGTTGGCGAGCGTGGTCACTCCTGACCCGCCGGGGCCGCCGAAGTTGAACAGCAGCGAGCCGATGCGGTGGGAGGGGTCGGTGGCCCGCAGGCGGATCAGGGCGATCCCGATCTTCTCGCCCTGCGGCTTGGCGTAGTCGAGCGGCACCCGCAGGGTCGCGCACTCGAACCCGGCCGACGAGGAGGTCTCCTCGCACTGGTGCCACGGCAGCGTGTCGGCCCGGCTGGCGTACCCGGCGGGGGACAGCCCGGTCCCGCCGCATCCCGATGCGGCCATCACCAGGCAGCCCGCCCCCAGGAACCTCGCCAGCGCGACGCGCCAGACACTCCGCGACACCGCTACCCCTCCGTCGTTCGACTGTATTCGGAGGGTTGCTCCTTTATACCGCAGGCCCCTCCCTTAAGGCCGTGAACGCGCCGGTGCGGACGGGCGGAGAGAATGGTCTACACCATTTAACCGGGGTGAAACAGAGGCGCGGGTCCCGGCCCTTGGCCGGAAATTGGTTTATACCAGTGCGAATGCCGGGGAATGCCGGGATCCCTTTGCCGTGACGAGAAGTGGATTAGACCTCCATGGGCGGACCCACCTGCGGATACACCTTTTCTCCGATGGAGTGACGTTTGGTCATCATTTTCACCGGTAGAGTCCGGATGCAGGCTGCGTCAGCGCGTTTCATTGAAGTCGGAGAAGGAGCGTCACATGCCCAAGTACGTTTACGACTTCACCGAGGGCAACAAGGATCTCAAAGATCTCCTCGGCGGTAAGGGCGCCAATCTGGCGGAAATGACCAACCTCGGGCTCCCCGTGCCCCCCGGCTTCACGATCACGGCCGAGGCGTGCCGCCACTACCTCCGTCACGGCGGCATGCCCGAGGGGCTCGGAGACGAGATCGGGTCACATCTGGCCGCGCTGGAGGCCCGGATGGGCAGGCGTCTGGGCGAGGCCGACGACCCCCTGCTGGTCAGCGTCAGGTCGGGGGCCAAGTTCTCCATGCCGGGCATGATGGAGACCGTCCTCAACATCGGGCTGAACGACCAGTCGGTCCTCGGGCTGGCCAAGCAGGCGGGCAACGAGCGCTTCGCATGGGACTCCTACCGCCGCCTCATCCAGATGTTCGGCAAGACCGTCCTCGGCATCGACGGCGAGCACTTCGAGGACGCGCTCGACGAGCTGAAGGGCGACCGGCACGACACCGACCTGGAGGCGTCCGACCTGCAGCGGCTCGTCGAGACCTTCAAGGGCATCGTCCGCAGGGAGGCGGGCCGCGAGTTCCCCTCCGACCCCCGCGAGCAGATGGACCTGGCCGTCGCGGCCGTCTTCGCGTCCTGGAACGCCCCCCGCGCCGTCCTCTACCGCCGCCAGGAGCGCATCCCCGCCGGCCTCGGGACCGCGGTGAACGTGGTCGCCATGGTCTTCGGCAACCTCG
Organism: Microbispora corallina; assembly: GCF_016863035.1. Taxonomy (GTDB): domain Bacteria; phylum Actinomycetota; class Actinomycetes; order Streptosporangiales; family Streptosporangiaceae; genus Microbispora; species Microbispora corallina. Next base: position 128,420 of record NZ_BOOC01000002.1, on the reverse strand, counting down.
GCGACGACTCCGGCACCGGCGTGGCCTTCACCCGCGACCCCGGCTCCGGCAGGCAGGGCGTGTACGGCGACTACCTCCAGAACGCCCAGGGCGAGGACGTGGTGGCGGGCATCCGCAACACGGTCCCGCTGCAGGAGCTGGAGACCATCGACCCGGCCTCCTACCGCGAGCTGCTGGACATCATGGCCACGCTGGAGCGGCACTACCGCGACCTGTGCGACATCGAGTTCACGATCGAGCGCGGCAAGCTGTGGATGCTCCAGACCCGGGTGGGCAAGCGCACCCCCGAGGCCGCGTTCTGCATCGCGTCGCAGCTGGTGGACGAGGGCCTGATCGACCTGGACGAGGCCGTCGAGCGCGTCACCGGAGACCAGCTCGCGCAGCTGATGTTCCCCCGGTTCTCCGGGACGGCGGACAACCGCCGGCTGACGACCGGCATGAACGCCTCGCCCGGCGCGGCCGTCGGCAAGGCGGTGTTCAGCTCGGAGCGGGCCGTCGAGCTCGCCGGGCGGGGGGAGGACGTCATCCTCGTCCGCAGGGAGACCAACCCCGACGACCTGTCCGGGATGATCGCCGCGCGCGGCGTGCTCACCTCGCGCGGCGGGAAGACGTCGCACGCCGCCGTCGTCGCCCGCGGCATGGGCAAGACGTGCGTCTGCGGCGCGGAGGAGCTCGACGTCGACCCCCACGAGCGGCGCTTCACCGCCCCCGGCGGGATCACGGTCGAGGAGGGCGACGTCATCTCCATCGACGGGGGCACCGGCGCCGTCTACCTCGGCGAGGTGCCGGTGGCGCCGTCGCCCGTCGCCCAGTACTTCGAGGGCCGGTCCGTGGACGGCGAACTCGTCGCCGCGGTCGACCGGCTGATGACCCACGCCGACTCCGTGCGCCGCCTGGCCGTGCGCGCCAACGCGGACACCCCCGAGGACGCCGCCCGCGCCCGGAGGTTCGGCGCCCAGGGCATCGGGCTGTGCCGGACCGAGCACATGTTCCTCGGGGAGCGCCGCCGCCTCGTCGAGGACCTCATCCTGGCCTCGACCCCGCGGGAGCGGCAGACCGCGCTCGACGCGCTCGAACCGCTCCAGACGGACGACTTCACCGGCCTGTTCGCCGCGATGGAGGGCCTGCCGGTCACCATCAGGCTCATCGACCCGCCGCTGCACGAGTTCCTGCCGGACCTCACCGATCTGGCCGTCCGGGTGGCCCTCGCCGCGGACGGGGCGTCCGCGCGCGACCGCAGGCTCCTGGAGGCCGTCAGGCGGCTGCACGAGGAGAACCCGATGCTCGGCCTGCGGGGGGTGCGGCTCGGCCTGGCCGTCCCCGGGCTGTTCGCCATGCAGGTGCGGGCCATCGCCGCCGCCGCGCGGCGCGCCGCCGACCCCCGCGCGGAGATCATGATCCCGCTCGTCGGGGCGGTGCAGGAACTGGAGATCGTGCGCGAGGAGGCCGTGCGGATCCTGGCGGAGGCGGGGGTGAGCGCGCTGATCGGCACGATGATCGAGGTGCCGCGCGCGGCACTCACCGCCGGGCGGATCGCCGGGGCCGCCCAGTTCTTCTCGTTCGGCACGAACGACCTCACCCAGATGACCTGGGGCTTCTCCCGCGACGACGTGGAGAGCTCGTTCTTCGGCAAGTATCTCGACCTCGGCGTCTTCGGCGTCTCGCCGTTCGAGTCCATCGACCGGGAGGGCGTCGGCCGGCTGATGCGGATCGCGGTCGAGGAGGGCAGGAGGGCGCGGCCGGACCTGAAGCTCGGCATCTGCGGCGAGCACGGCGGCGACCCCGACTCGGTGCACTTCTGCCACGACATCGGGCTCGACTACGTCTCCTGCTCGCCGTTCCGCATCCCGGTGGCCCGGCTCGAGGCGGGGCGCGCCGCGCTGGTGAGCGGAGGGTCCGACACCCGCTGAGTGGAAATCCACAGAGCATCGCGACCGATTGTGGAAGCCGCTGGTCAAAACGGCGGCGGTTGACGGAGGCGCCGCGGCGGGTTCCGGGCTATTGATGGCCCGGAACGGTTTGATCACTCTACGTACCTACCCGAGGGAGGACGTGGAGTGAGAAGACGTCACCACCTGCCCGTGCTGGGAAGCGTCGCGGCGCTCCTCGCCGTCCTGCTCGTGGGCACGCCGTCGCCGGCCGTGTCCGCGGCGGGGCCGGCGGGGACGGCCGCGTCCGCGCCCGAGCCGCCGCCGTCCCTGCGGTACACGGTCGACGGCCCGGCGACCGCCGCGCAGCGGACCGCGGTGGCCAGGACCGGGGCCGCCATCGACGCCGTGCACGGCCGCAGCGTGACCGTGACCGCCACCGCGGATGAGGCCGCGGCCATCCGCCGGCTCGGCTACACGGTCAAGGAGCTCGAGGAGGCGCAGACCCTCGACTTCCCGTCGGCAGACTCCGGCTACCACAACTACGCGGAGCTGACGGCGGAGGTGAACGCGATCGTCGCCGCCCACCCCGGCATCGCGAGCAAATTCACCTATGGCCGCTCGTACGAGGGGCGCGACCTGATCGGCGTGAAGATCAGCGACAACGTCGGGACGGACGAGAACGAGCCCGAGGTGCTCTTCACGGCCAACCAGCACGCCCGCGAGCACCTCACGGTGGAGATGGCGCTCTACCTGATGCACCTGTTCGCCGACAACTACGGCAGCGACAGCCAGATCACCGACCTGGTGAACTCGCGGGAGATCTGGATCCTGCCCGACCTCAACCCTGACGGCAGCGAGTACGACGTGGCGACCGGGTCGTACCGGTCGTGGCGCAAGAACCGCCAGCCCAACTCCGGGTCGTCGGCGGTCGGCACCGACATCAACCGCAACTGGGCCTACAACTGGGGCTGCTGCGGCGGCTCGTCCGGCAGCACGTCGAGCGAGACGTACCGCGGCTCGGCGGCCGAGTCGGCGCCCGAGGTCAAGGCGGCCGCCGACTGGGTCCGCAGCCGGGTGGTCGGCGGCGTCCAGCAGATCAAGGCCGCCATCGACTGGCACACCTACAGCGAGCTGATCCTCTGGCCGTACGGGTACACGACGGCCGACACCGGGCCCGGCCTCACCCAGGACGACCACGACGCGTACGCGACGCTGGGCCGCAGCATGGCCGCGACCAACGGCTACACGCCCGAGCAGGCCAGCGACCTCTACATCACGGACGGCTCGATCGACGACTGGATGTGGGGCACGCAGAAGATCTTCACGTACACGTTCGAGATGTACCCGACGACGGACAGCCCGGGGTTCTACCCTCCGGACGAGGCGATCGCGGCGCAGACCTCGCGCAACCGGGCGGCGGTGCTGCTGCTCACGCAGTACGCCGACTGCGTCTACCGGGTCATCGGCAAGGAGGCCGCCTACTGCGGCACGGGCACCCCGCCCACGACCGTGTACTCCGACACGTTCGAGACGGCCACCGGATGGACCGCGAACCCGGCGGGCACGGACACCGCGACGTCCGGGGCGTGGGAACGGGCCGACCCCGCCGCCACGACCTCCAGCGGGGCCAAGCAGCTCGGCACCACGGTCAGCGGCAGCTACGACCTGGTGACCGGCGCCTCCGCCGGGGCGAGCGCGGGCGACAACGACGTCGACGGCGGGGTGACGACGATCCGCTCGCCGGCGATCACGCTGCCCGCGTCCGGGACGCTCAGCCTGTCGTTCTCGTGGTACCTGGCCCACGGGTCGAACGCGTCGTCGGCCGACTACCTGCGGGTCAAGGTGGTGGGCGGCACCACGAGCACGGTGTTCGAGCAGCTCGGCGCCGCCGTCAACCGCGACGGCTCGTGGAGTGTGGCGACCGCGTCGCTGAACGCGTTCGCGGGCCAGACCGTGCGGATCCAGATCGAGGCCGCCGACGCGTCGACGGCGAGCCTCGTCGAGGCGGGGATCGACGACGTGAAGATCACCAAGTCCTGACCGGCCGGTGGGAGCGGGCCTACACCCACTCCCACCGGATCCCCCGGACGCCCGGCCGCACGTCGGTGTCGAGCAGGTGCGCGGCGCCGAACGCGTCGACGCGCAGCTCGCCCGCGTCCCGCGGCGGGGCCGAGGCGTCCGGGGACCAGGTGTGGAAGCACCGGACGGGCAGGCGGGCGCCCTTGAACCTGACCTGCACGAGGTCCTGGCCCACGGGGACCCGGATCCGCCGTTCGTGCCGGTCGGCCCGCGGCGCGGCGGGGGAGAACGCCGCCCAGTACTCGGCGACGTGGGTCTCCCCGGCGGCGAGCGGCCTGTCGAAGATCAGCTCGGTGAGCAGCCCGGTGCCGGTCTCGTCCGCGCTGCTGCGCCCGACCCGGCAGTACTCGGCCCGCAGGAGCGTCGCGCCGGGCGGCAGCGCGACCAGATGGCGGTCCACCCCCGGGACGGTCGCCCGGAGGACGGTGCGCGCGTGCGCCCGGTGCCGTCCGCGCTCGGGGTCCACCGTCACCTGCTCGTGGTGGCTGAGGACGGCGAGCGGGTCGCGGGCCCGCTGAGCGAGCCCGCCGCGGGGCCGGGGCGGCCCGAGCAGGCCGATCAGGGAGTAGTCGGGCAGGGCGAGGATGGCCTCCAGCTCCCGGACGGCCGCGAGGGACGCGGGCCGCTCGGGACGCGACCGGCCGCGCTGCCAGTAGCTTAGGCTCGACAGGCTCACCCGGACGCCGCGCTCGCGCAGCCGGGCGTGCAGGCGGTCGAGGCTCAGCCCCCGGGCGCGGATGGCGGCCCGCAGGGCGTGCTCGAAGGGCCCCGATCGGAGGACCTCCGTGAGCTCGTGATCCACCACCAGGGCTCCTTCTCGGGGAGTTCCCAGAGTGTCCGAGGAAAGCCGAGTATCACTCATGCCAGGGGTGGCGACAAGAGGGACGAAGAGGTGTATTTCACCACTACCGCGAATCGAGTGTCGTGAGACGGGACGAACGCGGGTACGCTCCATTCCCCGCTGCCGGGGACGGCCGGAGGGAGGCGTCGCACAAGCGGTGAGGCAAGGAGGACCAATGGCCCGCTATGACGAGCACGACCAGGCACGATGGGTGCCGGAGCCGCCGGGAGACCCCGAGCGGAGCGCGTTCGAGCGAGACCGGGCCCGGGTGCTCCACAGCGCCTCGCTGCGCCGCCTGGCCGCCAAGACCCAGGTGGTGACCCCCGCCGACTACTCCAGCCTGCACAGCCCCCGCACCCGGCTCACCCACTCGCTGGAGTGCGCCCAGATCGGGCGGGAGATGGGCAAGGTCCTCGGCCGCGACCCCGACCTCGTGGAGACGGCCTGCCTCGCCCACGACCTCGGCCACCCGCCGTTCGGGCACAACGGCGAGGCGGCGCTCGACGAGCTCGCGCGGCCGTGCGGCGGGTTCCAGGGCAACGCGCAGAACCTGCGGCTGCTGACCCGGCTGGAGGCCAAGGTCGTCACCGAGGACGGCCGCAGCGCCGGGCTCAACCTGACCCGGGCGTCGCTCGACGCGGTCTGCAAGTATCCGTGGGCCGCCTCGACCTGCCGGCTCCCGGGCGTCCCCCAGGCCGGCGAGGGCCAGCCGTACTGCGTCTACCCGGACGACCTGGGCGTCTTCGCCTGGGTGAGGGAGGGCGCCCCCGAGCGCCGGCTGAGCTTCGAGGCGCAGATCATGGACTGGGCCGACGACGTGGCCTACTCCGTCCACGACCTGGAGGACGCGCTGCTGTCGGGGTACGTCACGGCGGCCGAGCTGCGCGACCCGGAGGAGCGCCTGGAGGTGTGCCGGCTCGCCCGGGCCTGGTACGTCCCCGACGCCGATCTGAACGAGCTGGCCGAGATCTTCGCCCGGCTGGTCGCCGGGCCGCTGTGGCCGGGCCGGTTCGACGCCGGGCTCGTCGACCTGGCCGCCCTCAAGCGCCTCACCAGTGCGCTCATCGGCCGCTTCTGCCGCTCCGCGCAGGACGCCACCCGGGAGGCGTACGGGGACCGTGCCCTGGCGGGGCCGCGGTCGCACGACGAGGCGGACGGCCGCTACTCGGCCGACCTGGTCGTGCCCCGCCTCACCCGGCTGGAGTGCGCGCTGCTCAAGGGTGTCACCGGCCGCTACGTGATGTCCCGGGAGGACCACCACGCCACCCAGGCGCGGCAGCGCGAGCTGATCGCCGAGCTGGGCGCGCTGATCGTCCAGGGCGCGCCGGAGACGCTCGAGCCGGCCCTGCGGGCCGACTTCGCGAACGCGCCCGACGACGCCGCCCGGCTGCGCGCGGTCGTGGACCAGATCGCCTCGCTCACCGACGCCTCCGCCATGGCCTGGCACCGCCGCCTGGCGTCCGCGCCGCCGGCCGGCCGGGCCGTGCCGTCCCGGGTCACGTCCTGGGGCCGCCGCCAGTCCTGGTGACCTGTGAGGCCGCCCGGCGGGACGGGGATCACGGCGTGCTGCCTATCGGAAGCTCGGCCTGGACGGTGAAGCCGCCCTCGTCGCGGGGTTCTGCCCGCAGCCGGCCGCCGAGGGCGGCGACGCGTTCGTGCATCCCGAGCAGTCCGATGCCGGGCATCGGGACGGTGCCCGGCGCGGCCGTGCCGTCGTCGTCCACCCGTACGGCGAGGGCGTCAGGACGGTAGTCGATCCGGATCGAGGCGGTGGTGGCGGCCGCGTGGCGGGCGATGTTGGTGAGCGACTCCTGGACGATGCGATAGGCGGTCCGGTCCACGGCCGCCGGCAGATCGCATCGCCGTCCTCCGATCGTCAGCGTCGTGTCCAGCCCGCTCGTACGGGCCCGTTTCACCAGCTCCGGCACGTGGTCGAGGCCGCGCGGCGGGCCCGTGCCGTCGTCGCGCAGCGCCTCCAGGGCGGCGCGCAGCTCCCGCATCGCCTCCCGCCCGGCCTCCTGGATCGCCAGCAGGGCGTCCGGCACCTTCTCACCGCGCTTGCGGGCCAGGTGAACGGCGACCTCGGCCTGCACCTTGATGACCGAGATCTGGTGGGTGAGCGAATCGTGCAGCTCCCGCGCGATGTGCAGCCGCTCCTCGTCGGCGCGGCGCCGCGCGGTCTCCTCCCGGGTGCGCTCGGCCTCGTCCGCCCGCCGTTCGGCCTGCCGCAGAGCCTCCCCCGCGGCGCCGGCGGCGATCAGCCAGGCCAGCTCGAGGGCGCCTCGGGCCTGCGCCAAGGCCGCGCCCAGGTCGTGCAGGCCCGAGGCCAGCGCCGCGAGTGGGAGAACGGCCAGCATGATCACGCTCACCGCCACTGTGGTGGTGCGGTGTCCCGCCCGCACGGCCCCGTACACCGCGAACAGGTACGCGACGGCGGGAACGTCGAAACCGGCGGCCTGGTACCCCACCGCGCACAGCCCGGTGACGGCCAGGACGAAAACCGGCGCGCGGCGGCGCGCGCCCAGCGCCAGGCCGCCGGCCGCCAGCAGCGCGTAGCCGGGCAGGTCGAGGTTCGTGGCGGAGTGCCGCCCGGACAGCCCGGTGAACAGCAGCGTCGCGGCCACGCAGACCGCGATCGCCCAGTCTCCGGCACCGGCGCGGACAGCGAACCGTCCTGTGCTCATGCGCGCACCCTAACCGGAGGCCGGCACGGGCGACTCCTGCGCGAGGAGGATCGGCCGGCTACCGCACGCGCAGTACCTTCGCGGCTCCTACGGCCCTCGCAGTAGGCGGACGCCGTAGGGGGACGCGGTCGTCCTGGTCGCGGCCGGCGCCCCCGCCGCGGCGGACGGCGCGGGCGGCGGCCGGGGCCGGTCTACTGGAATTCGGAGTCCGTGCTCCGGCCCGGGGCGGGGTGGGCGACGGGGTCCCATATGGGGGAGCGGCCGAGGAACGCGAGGATCTCGGCGAACGGCGACGCCCCGGCTGGAGCGCGCAGCGCCGGCCGGAACGCCGCCCCCGGCACCAGGCGCGCCCGCCCGTCCGGCACGGCCAGGGCGAGCGGGCGGCAGGCCTCCGCCAGGCCGGGCTCGGGCTCGTACACGGTCCCGAGCGACCGCGCCACGTCCCAGGTGTGCACGAGGTAGTCGATGAAGTGGAACCCCATGGCCTGCGCCGCGGGGAACACCGCCTCCTCCCCGAACTCGGGCAGGGCGAACCGGCGGCCGAACACCCCCTCCGCGGCGAACGCCGCGGTCACCCGCTCGGCGGCCGCGGCGTAGGCGGCAGGCGGGTCCTCCCCGAGCGGGCGGACCCGCCAGGCCTCCCGATCCGCCCCCGTGCCCTCGGCGGCCGCCGCGAAGCCGTGGTGCTGGGCCGTCATGTGCCCGAGCAGGTCGGCCAGTGTCCACCCGGCGCACGGCGTGGGGCGGGCGAGATCGCCCGCCCCGATCCGCGTGACCATCGCCACGCTGTCGAGGACGGCCCGCCGGTCCAGGTCCCGTATGTCCATTACGCCTCCCGCAGAAGATAAGCAGGCGCCTATCGTATGCGCATGCTTATCATTTGCCAACGCGTACGCTGTGACGGGTGCGAGACCGTCCCGACCTGGCCGCGATGACGGAGACGCTGAGCCGGGCTCTGGTGGAGGCCGAGCGGCCCGTGCTGGCGGAGCACGGCCTGACGATGTGGGCCTACGTGGTGCTGCTGGCGCTCGGCGACCGGCCGCTGCGGACGCAGGCCGCGCTGGCCGAGTCGATCGGGGCCGACAAGACGCGGATCATCGCCGTGCTCGACGGCCTGCAGGGCCGGGGCCTGATCGACCGCGTGCCCGACCCGGGCGACCGGCGCGCCCGCCTGCTGTCGCTCACGCCGGAGGGACGCCGCGTGCGGGATGCCGCGCGGAGGGGCATCCGGGCCATGGAGGAACGGGTGCTGGCCCGGCTGGCGGAGGAGGACAGGGAGCCGTTCCTGCGCGCCCTGCGCACGCTGTCCGCCCTCGCGCCGGGCTTTCCGTGAAGCCGATCGGCGCCTCCTACAGGGGCACGACCACCCGCGTGTCGTCGGGGTCGGCCTTCTTCGGCGGCTTGGTCTCCTGCTCCTTCTGCGGAGAGCCCGGCTTGGAGGCGCACAACTGGACGCAGGCCGGGAGCGTGCCAAGCCGCTTACGCAGCGCCAGGGTCTCCTTGCGCGGCGACAGGGTCCGGTTGCCGTCGTCCCAGGAGTCCAGGTAGGTCCACGGCGGCACCATGCCGCGGCGGATCCACCAGTACTGCGGCGGCGCCGGCCACGACATCGCGAAGTAGAGGTTGGGCGCGGTGTCGCGGGCGTTCCCCGAGTTGCCCACCCTGCCGAGAAGCTGCCCCGCCTTCACCTTCGCGCCCACCCGCACGGCGTCCTCGACCGAGTCGAGGTGGCCGCCCAGGTACAGCACGCCGTCCTCGCCCTTCACGGTGACGAAGCGGCCCTCGCGGTCCGCCCCGCGGTCGGTGGACGGCGTCCACTGGTTCCGGACGTTCACCTCGGTCACCACGCCGTCCACGGGCGAGACGAAGGCGCACCCCCGGCCCGCCCAGATCGTGGTCTTCGGCAGCACCAGCAGCTTCCGGGAGTAGGACACCCGGCACCCCTTCACCGGGAAGGCGTAGGTGTAGGGCGACAGCTTCGGCGGAGGCACCCGTACCGGGTCCTCGGCCGGGGGCGGAACGATCCCGCCCGGGGACGGATGCCCGGCGACGGGCACCGGAGGCGAGGGCGGCAGCGTGCTCACACCGGCCACCCCGGCGGGCGCGCCGCACGAGGCGGCCAGGCACGTGGCGCCCGCGAGGGCGGCCAGTCTCCCCGATCGCATGATCTCCACCTGGTCGACATTACCGAACCTGTCCTTTTTACCGGGACGATCGCATTCGTCACGACCAGTTGGCGAAAGTCGTATCCGTACCGTGGTGGACCGATCTCATCCGTGATGCCGATGAGACGGGCGCAGCTCAACGTGTCGTCCCCACGCTCTAGACTCGCGAGCGTGGCAGGGCGGATAAGTGACGAGGACATCGCGCTCGTGCGGGAGCGCTCGCCGATCGCCGACGTCGTCGGCGAGCACATCCAGTTGCGCAACGCGGGCGGGGGCAACCTCAAGGGGTTGTGCCCGTTCCACGACGAGAAGTCGCCCTCGTTCAACGTCACGCCGGCCCGGGGCTACTACTACTGCTTCGGCTGCGCCGAGGGCGGCGACGTCATCACGTTCGTCCGCAAGATCGAGAACCTGACCTTCACCGAGGCCGTGGAGCGGCTCGCCCAGCGGGCCGGCATCCAGCTCAGGTACGAGCAGGGCGGCTACGTGCCGGGGCGCGAGCAGGGAGAGCGGCTGCGCCTGATCGAGGCCCACAAGGCCGCCGCCGAGTTCTACGCCGCCCAGCTCGCCACGCCCGATGCGGCGCCGGGGCGGCGGTTCCTGTCGGAGCGGGGCTTCGAGCGGGCCGACGCCGAGCACTTCGGGGTGGGATACGCCCCCGCCGAGTGGGAGGCCCTGTCCCGCCACCTCATGGCCCGGGGCTTCACCTCGCAGGAGCTGATCAAGGGCGGGCTCGCCCGGGAGGGCCGCCGCGGGCCGGTCGACCGCTTCCGCGGCCGGCTCGTCTGGCCGATCCGCGACATCACCGGCGACGTCATCGGTTTCGGGGCGCGCAAGCTGCTCGACTCCGACGACGGCCCGAAATATCTCAACACGCCCGAGAGCCCGATCTACCACAAGAGCTCCGTGCTGTACGGCGTCGACCTGGCCAAGCGGGAGATCGCGCGGCGGTCCCAGGCCGTCATCGTCGAGGGGTACACCGACGTGATGGCCTGCCACCTGGCCGGCGTCCCGACCGCGGTCGCCACCTGCGGCACGTCGTTCGGGGAGGACCACATCAAGGTCCTGCGCCGGCTGCTGCTCGACCAGGCCGAGTTCCGCGGCGAGGTCATCTTCACCTTCGACGGCGACTCCGCCGGGCAGAAGGCCGCGCTGCGGGCGTTCCAGGACGAGCAGAAGTTCGTCACGCAGACCTTCGTCGCGATCCAGCCCGACGGCCTCGACCCCTGCGACCTGCGGGTCAAGCACGGCGACGCGGCCGTGCGCGACCTCATCGCGGGGCGCGAGCCGCTGTTCGCCTTCGCCATCCGCAGCGTGCTGTCCCGCTACGACCTGAACACCAACGAGGGACGGCTCGCCGCGCTGGACGCCGCCGCCCCGGTCGTCGCCTCCATCAAGGACCCCGGCCTGCGCAAGGCCTACCTCGTCGACCTCGACCGCTGGCTCGGCTTCATGGACGAGGGGTTCGTCATCCAGCGCATCCAGCAGGTCGCCGGCCTGCAGCGCGGTCCGCAGCGAGGCCCGGGGCAGCAGGCCGCGGCCCGCCCGGGCAGGCCGGGGGCCGCCGCGCCTCCCGCGCCGGCCCGGCAGGAGCCGCCCGACCCCGCCATACGGCTGGAGGCCGAGGCGCTCAAGCTCGCCGTCCAGCGGCCTGCCCTGCTCGGCCCGGAGTTCGACGCGCTCGGCCCCGGCACCTTCACCCGGCCCGAGCACGTCGCGCTGCACGAGCTGATCATGGCGGCGGGCGGCACCGCCTCCGGCGGCCCGGGCGGCCGTGAATGGGTCGACCGGCTGCTCGTCCAGGCGGCGGAGACCCCGGCGCAGGGAGAGCCGGGAATCGACCTGCCGTCGCTCGTCACGCGGTTCGCCGTCGAGGCGCTGCGCGCCGACGTGAGCGGCGAGGAGCGATACGGCACGGCCGTTCTCGCGAAATTGCAGGAGACCGCCGTGGGCCGTGCGGTGATCCAGGTGAAGTCGCGTCTCCAACGTCTCAACCCGGTCGACGAACAGCAGGAGTACAACCGTCTCTTCGGCGAGCTCGTGGCCCTGGAGCAGCAGCGACGCGTGTTGCGGGAACGCGCGACCGGGGCCTGAATTAACCACCCTTTCCAGATCTCACAGTCGCCAAACATATGTTTTGATCTCGATTCGGTATTGACTTCTGCCTTACCTTGGGTGACAAAAATAGGCCTGCCATTTTGCGGTGCCTATACCGCACACTGTGATGCGTGGGTGCATCGGTGCTGCCAAGCAGGCCGCCATCGGTAGACCAGGTGGCGGACCTCGTCGCTAAGGGAAGGGAGCGCGGAAGCGTCACGGTTGACGACGTGGCCGCCGCGCTCGACCGATCCGAGCTTCCCGCCGACGCGCTGGAGCGCGTCGTGCGCATGCTCGCCGAAAACGGGGTCGAGGTCCTCGAGCCGCAAGGCGACGAGGAGCCCAGCAGGCCCGACGAGGAGGATGTCGGCAAACGGGCGCCGACGAGCGACCTGGTCAGGATCTACCTCCGCGAGATCGGCCGGGTTCCGCTGCTCACCGCGGAGGAGGAGGTCGAGCTCGCCAAGGCCATCGAGGCGGGGCTGTTCGCCGAGGACAAGCTCTGCGAGAGCGGCGCCGCCCGGCTGGGCCGCCCCGAGCTGGAGGACCTCGTCTGGGAGGGCGTGCGGGCCAAGCAGCGCCTCATCGAGGCCAACCTGCGGCTCGTGGTCTCCATCGCCAAGCGGTACGTCGGCCGCGGCATGCTCTTCCTGGACCTGATCCAGGAGGGCAACCTGGGCCTGATCCGGGCGGTCGAGAAGTTCGACTACACCAAGGGCTACAAGTTCTCGACGTACGCCACCTGGTGGATCCGGCAGGCGATCACCCGGGCCATCGCCGACCAGGCCAGGACGATCCGCATCCCGGTGCACATGGTCGAGACGATCAACAAGCTCGTCCGGGTGCAGCGCCAGCTCCACCAGGACCTCGGGCGCGAGCCGGCCCCCGAGGAGATCGCGGCGGAGATGGACCTGCCGATCGACCGGGTCGTGGAGATCCAGCGCATCGCGCAGGAGCCGGTCTCCCTCCAGTCGCCCATCGGTGAGGAGGACTCCGACCTCGGCGACTTCATCGAGGACGCCGACGCCGTGGTGCCCATCGAGGCGGCCGCCTTCATCATGCTCCAGGACCAGCTCGACGACATCCTGGCCACGCTGTCGGAGCGCGAGCAGCGGATCATCCAGCTGCGCTTCGGTCTCGCGGACGGCCACCCCCGGACGCTGGAGGAGGTCGGCCGGGAGTTCGGTGTGACGCGCGAGCGCATCCGCCAGATCGAGTCCAAGACGCTGGCCAAGCTGCGCCACCCCACGCGGGCGCAGATGCTGCGCGACTACCTCGACTGACGCGCCGTCGACGGGGCCCCGCGGAGACCCTCCGCGGGGCCCCGCCGCGTCCGGGGGACCGGACCCACGCGGCCTGGCCGCGTCGAGAGGGCCGGACACGCGCGGGCCTGGCCTGGGTTTGGAGGGCTGGACGCGGGCGGCCTGTGGGCCCGTACCCGGCTCGTGGGCGGCCGGCGGGGCCGGATAGCCTGCGGACGTACCCGACGACGGTCGCGCTCTCTGGCGGTGCCCCTTGGCTGACTCGAAGCCCTCCCTCTTCGGCAGGTCCGTGCGCCTGCTCGGCTCCCGCCGCCTGCCCGCGGAGGTCCGCGCGGCTCTCGCCCTCGACGCCGGGGAACGGCCCATCAGCCACGCCCGGACGTCCGAGGGCGACTACGTCGTGGCGACCACCCACGCGCTCCACCTGCCCGGCGGCCTCCGCCTGCCCTGGCACCTCATGGACAAGGCGGTGTGGGACGAGGAGGGCGTGACGGTCACCATGACCGACGGGCTGGCCCACCGCGTGACCCTGCCCGAGCCGGGCGCGCTGCCCGAGACGGTCAGGGAGCGCGTCACCGCGTCGATCGTGGCCAGCCGCCACGTGGCCCTGGACGCCCGCGGGGGAGTGCGTCTGGTCGCCCGCCGCGTGCCCGGCTACGACACGCCGCGATGGGAGTTCGTCTTCGACCCGGGCCTCGACGCGTCCGACCCCGGCCTGCGCGCCCTCGCCGAGCAGGCCCTGGAGGAGATGCGGCGCAGCCTCGGCGTCTGAACGGCCGCCGGCCCGCCGAGAAAACGAACAAAAGGGATATAGCCGGAGGTTCATTACTAATTCGGCGATTCCGGAAACGAGACCGTATGCGAGAAAGCCCCCAGCGGTCGCCGGGGGCTGTCGCGCCTGCTGCCGTACGCGGGGGATATGTCAGGTGAGCCGGTCGGGGTCGGTGCTCGGCCAGCCGGTCGCGGCCCCCACCCTGTCGGTCTCCCACGACTCCTGTCTGCGCAGGAACGGCACCTTGGCGCCGAGTCTGTCGCCCGCGAGGTCCTTGGCCTTGCCCGCCACCTTCGACGCCTGGGCCCCCACCAGCCCCGCCGCCTCCTGGACCGACGGGCTGTCGGCGACCCGCTGCGCGAAGCGCTTGATCTGCTCGTACCGCTCGCGCCCGGCCCGCGTGCCGAGGACGTACCCGACCGCCAGCCCCGTGACGAACATCGCCTTGTACCGCATCTTCCACCTCCCGCGCTCGTGTTCCCCGCACCCCCTACCCCGAGGGCCTGCAACTATCCAACAGCAATGGATGTGACAGACACCCCCCGGAGTGCGCTAATCTAGTTCCGCGCCGCAAGGAAGGCCGAAAGGCCAGGTCGGGCGGAGCGAAGCAGTCCCGTGTAGCTCAATCGGCAGAGCAGCCGGCTGTTAACCGGCAGGTTATAGGTTCGAGTCCTATCGCGGGAGCTTCTCACACCCCGGCGGGGGGCGATCGACAGGTCGCCCCCCGCCGGGGTTTTCGCGTTGCGCCTGTCCCACCCGGCACGCGAGTGTATGGATTCGCCGGACAAATCATGGGACTTCACAGAAAATGTGAGCGCCGCTGCCTTCGGGCCGCGGCAGCCGCGGACCACAGACGTCGCAGTGGGGTGAGGGCCACTGCGTGAAGGGCGTCCCCGCCATCCCGGAACCGGCGTGCGATGCCCGCGAGTGTGAAGTGTGTGGCGGTCGTGCTGACGTGGTTGAGGTCCAGGAAGACGGCGGAGGCCGTACGGGAACCGGAGCGCGAAGGGGAGATCGACAGGCGGGAGGCAGAGGACTTCATCCGGCTGTACCACGCGGAGAACCCCTCCGCGGGGCCGGTGGGACCCCGGCTCAGGGAGGTCCTCGCTGAGGTCTCGCAGCGGGGGACGTACACCCACACGCCCGAGGAACTGGAGTTCGGCGCCCGGGTGGCGTGGCGCAACAGCAACAAGTGCATCGGACGGCTCTACTGGCGTTCGCTGCGCGTGCGGGACCACCGGCACGTGGACACGGCGGACGGCGTCGCCGAGGAGTGCGTGGAGCATCTCAGGGTCGCGACCAACGGCGGCCGGATCCGTCCGACGATCACGGTGTTCGCCCCCGACACGCCCGGGGAGCGCGCGCCGCGAATTTGGAACGACCAGCTCATCCGGTACGCGGGGTACGTCGGCTCCGACGGCTCCGTGACCGGCGACCCCGCGAACACCGAGATCACGGAGTGGGCGCGCCGGATGGGGTGGCGGGGCGAGGGGACCAGGTTCGACCTGCTCCCGCTGCTCATCGAGACCAAGGACATCCTCTCCATGCGCGAGGTGCCCTCCGACGCGGTCCTGGAGGTGCCCCTGCGGCACCCGCGGCTGCCCTGGTTCGCGGAGCTCGGGCTCAAGTGGCACGCGGTGCCGGCGATCTCGAACATGTCCCTGGAGATCGGGGGCGTGACCTACCCCTGCGCGCCGTTCAACGGCTGGTACATGGGCACCGAGATCGGCGCGCGCAACCTGGCCGACGCGGACCGCTACGACCAGCTCCCCGTGGTGGCCGAGCGGCTCGGCCTCGACACCTCCCACGACCGGACGCTCTGGCGCGACCAGGCCCTCGTGGAGCTGAACCTCGCCGTGCTCCACTCCTTCGAGGAGGACGGCGTGACCATGACCGACCACCACACCGAGGCGCGGCGGTTCATGATTCATCTGGACAAGGAGGAGCGCAACGGGCGGGTCTGCCCCGCCGACTGGTCGTGGATCGTGCCGCCGCTGTCCGGGGCCGCCACGCCGGTCTTCCACCGGTACTACGACGACGTGAGCCTCACGCCCGCCTTCGTCCGCCGTACCCGGGACTGACGGCCCGGCCGTTCCCCGGGACGGCCTCCTGGGGTAGAACATAGTTCTGCGAAGGAGGCGGCCATGGTGGTGCTGTCCGAGGACGACGGCGGCGTGCGGCTCCTGACGTTCAACCGGCCCGACCGGCTGAACGCCTGGACCGACGAGATGGGACGGAGCTACTTCGACCTGCTGGAGGAGGCCGACCGCGACCCCTCGGTGCGGGCCGTCGTCGTCACGGGCGCGGGACGGGGCTTCTGCGCCGGGGCGGACTTCCGGACGCTCACCGAGATCGGGTCGGGGGAGTACGCCGGGAAGCCGGACGACCGGCCCACCACGTTCCCGGCGACGATCCGCAAACCGATCGTCGCCGCCGTGAACGGCGCGTGCGCCGGCCTCGGCATGGTGCACGCCCTCGTCTGCGACGTCGTCCTCACGGCCGAGGACGCCAAGTGGACGACCGCCTTCTCCCGTCGCGGGCTGATCGCGGAGTACGGCCTGGCGTGGATCCTCCCCCGGCTCGCCGGGCAGGCCCGGGCCATGGACCTGCTGCTGTCCGCCCGGGTCTTCAGCGGCGCCGAGGCGTACGCCATGGGCCTGGCCGTCCGGGCCGTGCCGGGGGAGCGGCTGCTGGAGGAGGCCCTCGCCTACGCGGGCGAGCTGGCCAGGGAGTGCTCGCCCACCTCGATGTCCATCATCAAGCGGCAGGTGTGGGGCGACTGGGAGACCGGGCTCGACGAGTCCCGTGACAGGGCCGTCCGGCTCATGGCCGAGTCGTTCGGGCGGCCCGACTTCGCCGAGGGAGTGGGCGCGTTCCTCGAACGCAGGCCCCCGCGGTTCCCGCCGCTCGGCTGACCCCTACCGGCGGGGAGCGCCGGGCCGCACCGGGCGGGAGCGCCGGCGCGGCTTCGTGGTCCGCGGCGGGTCAGGCCAGCCTGCGGGCTCCGGGGGCCGGGACGGCCGGCAGGAACTCGGGGGCGGCCCAGCCGCGCTCCTCGTAGGCCCCGGCGACCGTGGCGCGCACCCGGTCCACCCGGTCGTCGGCCACGAGCGCGATCGCCGAGCCGCCGAAGCCGCCGCCGGTCATCCGGGCGCCCCGGGCGCCGCCCTTGATCGCCGACTCCACGGCGACGTCGAGCTCGTCGCACGACACCTCGTACTGGTCGCGCAGGGACAGGTGCGACGCGTTGAGCAGCGCGCCGATCTCCTGGACGGCTCCCGCCCGCAGCAGCCCGATCACGGCCTCGACGCGGTGGTTCTCCGT
Organism: Microbispora corallina; assembly: GCF_016863035.1. Taxonomy (GTDB): domain Bacteria; phylum Actinomycetota; class Actinomycetes; order Streptosporangiales; family Streptosporangiaceae; genus Microbispora; species Microbispora corallina. The sequence continues at coordinate 111,325 of NZ_BOOC01000002.1, read as the reverse complement.
CACGACGTGCTGGGTGCGCGCCCGCTCGTCGCCGCTCAGCCGGGCCAGCGCGGCGGTGAGGTCGGTCACGTCGCGCAGGGACGCCAGGCCGAGGTGCTTGGCGGCGTTCTCGCAGTCCCGGCGGCGGCGGGCGTACTGCCCGTCCGCCAGTTCGTGGTGGACGCCGGTGTTGATGATCAGCAGCTGGAGTCCGTGCGCGGCCAGGTCGAACGGGATCGAGCGGCTGCCCAGGGAGCGGCAGTCGAGGAAGAGGGCGTGCCCCTCCTGGCTCAGCGCCGAGGCCGCCTGGTCCATGATCCCGCACGGCATGCCGACGAAGTCGTTCTCGGCCTTCTGGCCGATCCTGGCGAGCTCCATGCGCTCCAGGCCGAGGTCGTACAGGTCGTTCAGGGCGAGGGCGGCGCAGACCTCCAGGGCGGCGCTGGAGGACAGCCCGGCGCCCGCGGGCACGTCGCCGTCCATGACGATGTCGGCGCCCCCGACCGGCAGGCCGCGCTCGCGCATGACCCACACGACGCCCACGGGGTAGCGGGCCCACCCCTCGGCCCGGTCGGGGTCGTCGAGCACCTGGTCCTTGCCCGGCGCCTGGAGCGAGCGGATGCGGATCACGCCGTCCTCACGGGGCGAGACGGCGGCGGTGACGCCCCACGGGACCGCGAACGGCAGGACGAAGCCGTCGTTGTAGTCGGTGTGCTCGCCGATCAGGTTGACCCTCCCCGGCGCGTGCCACACCCCGGCGGGCTCGGCGCCGTACGCCTCCCGGAAAGCATCAACAACGCGCATAATCACACACTCCTCAACAACTCCGGCCTTCCCGTAGGGTAGCGCCTCCCGTCGCCCGCCAGGGTCCGGATGATCAGGGAGCCGGTGTCCGGTCGGGACGGACGCAGGGCGAGGTGGCGGCGAGGTAGAGATGGTCCCCCTCCGCCCAGGCCAGCGCCAGGACGAACCCGTCCGGCCGCGACAGGGCGGACACGTTCGGATGCCCGGACTCGAAGCCCCCGGTTCCGACGAGCGTGTGCCCCTGCCTGGTCCACTCGTCCACGACCTGACGTGCCACGTGGACGTTGTCCCGTGCCGGCACCTCGCGCAGCCAGTAGGCACGGCTCACGACGATCCGGCCGGCGCCGCCGTCCGAGGCCTGGCAGCGGCCGGGGACGGTGAACAGTGTCAGAGGCTCCAGGCGGGGGTGCGGACGCAGGACCGCCGCCGTGGAGGTGATGAGCGCGCCGATGCGGTCCAGCGCCTCGTGCTCGCTCAACGTCCTGTCCACCGCTTCGCTCCTCACGCCCCCGCAGCCGACCAGCACCGCCGCCAGAAGAGCGCACAGCACGCGTCTCACCGGTCCCACCCCCGCAAAGCGTCGGGGGCGAGTTCCGGCATCAGCAGCTCGGGCCGTTCGAGCGGCTTCGGCTGGATGAGCGCGTCGTACCGGCCGTTCACGATCATCGCCATGTTGAGCAGCGACGCCGAGTGCGGGTTCCAGTAGCTGGAGTGGGCGTCGGCGATGAGGGTGCGCTGGACGAAGAAGCGGCGGGCGCCGAAGGAGGCGTCGCCGGGGTCGGCGGCGAAACGGCCGAGGTACGCCACCGGGTCGTTGCCCGCCTCGCCCACCCAGACGTGCGCGGCCGGGACGCCGAGGTCGGTCGCGTGCTCGACGCCGACTCCGGGGCTGCCCACGAAGACGAACTCGTCCGCCAGGCGACCCGGCCGCAGCAGGGCGGCCTTGCCCGCGACCAGGGAGCCGTAGCTGTGGCCGAGGACGACGTTGCGCGCGTCCGAGGCGGGCCGGTGGGCGGCGTGCAGCCCGTCGGCGAAGGACGCGAGCGCTCCCGCGCCCGCCGTGGCCGGCGCTTCCGTCGCCACCGACGTCCCCGGCGTGATCATCGCCGGTCCGATCTGCGGGGCGTCGTACCCGAGCCAGGCGATCGAGGCGACCCGCCGCCCGGTGGCGGTGGCCCGGCACTGCTGCCACAGCTGGCGGGCCCGCTCGACGTCGCCGTCCGCGCCGTCGAGGCGGCTGCCGAGGCCGGGGACGTACGTCACCGTCGTGTCGGCCGTGTCGGGGTCGCCCCACGAGACGACGAGCCGCCCGAGCCCGGTGGGGTCGAACGCGAGCAGGTACGCGTGCGGGAGGCCGCCGGCGCCGCCCGGCGCGAGCGCCCGCTCGACCAGGAGGACCTTGTCCAGGGCGCGCTGCGCGGCGTCGAGGGTGAGGAGCACGCCGGGCTCGCCCGTCCGCCCCATGAGCGCGACGAGCCGGCGGCACTCGGCCGTCAGCCGGGCCTTCTCCGCCGTCAGGAACAGCCGGTTCGCCCGATCGCGTACGGCGGCCGGAAGGCCGTCGAGCGAGCCGACGCCGCCGGGCGCCGCGGCGACCAGTTCGTCGCGCCGTTCCTGGGGCAGCGCCCGCCACCAGGCGTGGACGCGGGCGGCGAGCCCGGGGTCGGCGCCCCGCGCCTGCAGGGCGAGCAGGGCCGTCAGGGCCCCGGCGTCGCCCGAGGCGGCGCGTCGCAGCAGCGTCCCGGCGTCGCCGGGGTCGGCGGCGAACGCCCCGAACAGCCCGAAACCGATCAGGCCGGCCGGCACGAGACCGGTGCCGTCCTCCGCCCGCTGGATCAGGTCGAGGCGGCGGCGCAGGTCCCGCGCCTGCTCGGCGGCCCAGGCGGCGATCCGGGCGACGGTCAGGCCGTCGCCCGCCGGAAGGCACAGGGCGGCCAGCTCGGCCCGGAGGAGGGTCGCGAGATCGGGCAGGCGGCCGGCCGCCGTGTCCAGCGCGGCGATCAGGCCGCCCATCGCCCGCGGGTCCACCCCCCGGTACGGCCCGGGCGTCGCCACCATGACCGTCACGGACGTCCGCACCTGTGGCACGCCGGGGGAGGGGGAGCCCTGCCGGGCGGCGAGGGCGGAGACCGCGCCGAGCGCCGACTCGAGGGCGGACTGGAGGGCGGCGCGGTGGCGGGCGAGGTCGTTCGCGAAGCGGGGGGCGCCGCCGCCGACCCAGGCGTGCGCGGCCGTCAGACGGGCGGCCGGGTCCAGGTCGGCGCAGTGGGCGGCGGCCGCGGCGGCGAGCCTGCCCATCGTCCGCGCGGCCGCCGTTCCCGACATGAGCGCCAGCTTCGCAGGGGCGGGCCGGTCCTCTCAGACGATCGCCGCTTCCTCCGGGTAATTCCCGAAGGCCCGGGAAGACGCCGGAAGCCCGGCTCCCAAGGGGGGCCGGGCTCCGTGACCGCGGTCGTCAGCTCTCGGCGGCGACGGTCGCGCGCTCGTCCGGGACGCAGTGCGTCATCTTCAGGCCGGACACGTCGCGGGGGCCGTTCTTGCCGAGGTTGGCGAGGCGCGCCTGGTCCTCCTCCGTCAGGTCCTGGCCGGCCAGCGGCTCCAGGTGCTTGACGTCGTCAGGCGTGATGCCGAGACCCTCGCCCACACGCAGCCCGAGGTCGTCCTCGGCCAGCAGGAGGTGCCAGACCATCCGCTCCTGGATGGGACGGACGCACTCGGACAGCATGGTGGTCAGGTTCTCCACGAGGTCGTCGCGCTCCCACTCCTCCATCAGCAGGTAGCGCTGGCCCGGCTGCGTGTAGTCGTCGGTCCGCGGGATCCGCTTGCGGGTGATTCGGCCCACGATCTCCGGACCCTGCTCGTCGTGCGTCGGATACTCCGCCTCCCTGAGCCCGCCGGTGATCGAGGGCTCGTAGTTGACGTGCGGGTTCTCGCCGCCTGTGTCGACGTGGTAGGTCATCAGGCCGTCCCGCTGATTGGTCCGCACCTGCGCGTTCTTCGCCTGGTTGACCGGAAGCTGCAGGTAGTTGGGCCCGACCCGGTACCGCTGGGTGTCGCTGTAGGAGAAGGTGCGGCCCACGAGCATCTTGTCGTCGGAGAAGTCGAGGCCGTCGACCAGGACGCCGGTGCCGAACGAGATCTGCTCGTTCTCGGCGAACTGGTTGGACACGTTCCGGTCGAGGACCATGCGGCCGACCGGCTTGGCCGGGAAGACGTCCTCGGGCCAGACCTTGGTGTCGTCCAGCGGGTCGAAGTCCAGCTCGGGGTGCTCGTCGTCGCTCATCATCTGGACGAGCAGCTCCCACTCGGGGTACTCGCCCCTGTCGATGGCCTCGCGCAGGTCCCTGGTGGCGTGGCCCAGGTCGTTCGCCTGGATGCGGGCCGCGTCCGCGGCCGTCATGCTGCGGACGCCCTGCTTGGGCATCCAGTGGTACTTCACCAGCCGGGTCTCGCCCTCGGCGTTCACCCACCTGTACGTGTTCACCCCGAACCCCTGCATGTGCCGGTAGCCGGCCGGGATGCCGCGGGGGCTGAACAGGTTGACGAGCATGTGCAGGCTCTCGGGGGTCTGCGACATGAAGTCGAAGATCCGGTTCGGGTCCTGGCGGAAGGTGACCGGGTCGGGCTTGAGGGCGTGGATGACGTCGGGGAACTTGACGGCGTCCCGGATGAAGAACACCGCGAGGTCGTTGCCGACGAGGTCCCAGTTGCCGTCCTCGGTGTAGAACTTGACGGCGAATCCGCGCGGGTCGCGGGCGCACTCGGAGGAGTCCCGGCCGCCGATCACCGTGGAGAAGCGGACCGCGACGTCCGTGCGCTTGCCGGCCTCCTGGAAGAGCCTGGCCCGGGTGTACCGGGCGATGGGCTCGTCGCCCCAGGAGCCGTAGGCCTCGAAGAATCCGTACGACGTGGTGCCGCGCGCGTGGACGACCCGCTCCGGGATGCGCTCCCGGTCGAAGTGGCTGATCTTCTCGAGGAAGTGATAGTTCTCGAGGGTCGCCGGCCCGCGCGCGCCGATGGTGCGCTGGTTCTGGTTGTCGTAGATCGGGTGTCCCTGCCGGTTGGTCAGCACGGGACGATCGTCCCCGGGCCCCGGTCCTTTGCTCGACACGTCCGTCATGCCGGACGTCTCCTCTCATCGATGTAGGCCGCGTTTAGCCCTGTTCGTGCATGTCAGGCACTCCCTATCCGCTTTTGCGCGGCCTATTCATCGATTTACGACGCGAAAACCGGGTCGATTCAAGTTTTGCTTGGCTCGCCCCGGTAGGTGCCGAAGGACCAGAGGTTGCCTTCCGGATCCCGCACCTCGAACCCCCGGGAGCCGTAGTCGTGGTCCTCCGGCTCCCGGACGACCCGCGCCCCCGCGGCGGTCGCCCGCGCGTACACCGCGTCGGGGTCGTCGGTCACGACGTACGCCCCGAACGATCCGGGGGTGAGGTTCCACGTGTCGCCGGGGGTGTCCCGGACCGACCCGAGCATGATCCCGCCCCCGAGGGGCCAGGTGAGCTGGGCGTGGTCGACGTGGTCCCCGTCGCCGTACACGGCGGTCTCCTCGAAGCCGAACGCGTCGACGAGGAACCGGATGAGGGCGCGCGCGTCGCGGGCGCGCAGCGTGGGCCAGACCTGGGGCGGTGGTGTGGTGTCGCTCATGCCCACGAGTCTGTGGCCGTACCGAGACCGGCGGCTTGGACGTTTCGGAACCAGGGGAACTCCTCGGCCAGCCACGCGCTGGGCGGCAGCCCGGCCAGCGCGCCGAACTCGCGCGCCAGGTGCGCCTGGTCGCAGTAGCCGTGGGCCGCCGCGGCGTCGGCCAGAGTGAGGCGCGACCCGGTCAGCGCGGCCTGTTGCAGCGCCCGCCGCACCCGGTGGAACCGGACGACCCGGCACGCCTCCTTCGGCCCGAGTCCGATCTCCCGCCGGAACCGCTCGGCCAGGTGCCGGGTGCTCCATCCCACGCCGGCCGCGAGGTCCGCCACGCTCACGCCGCCGCCGCTGGAGGCGACCCGCCGCCAGGCCCACTGGACCTCGGCCGCGGGCGCCGGCGCCGAGGCCACGCGGCGCAGCAGCACCTCGTCGAGCACGGCGAAGCGCTCGGACCACCCGGGGGCCTCCCGCAGGCGCTCGCGCAGTTCGCACGCCAGAGGCCCGAGCACGTCGGCGCCGTCCAGGTCCAGCCCGGACAGCTCGCCCGCCGGGACTCCCAGCAGGGCGCGGGCGCCGGGCGGCGTGAGCGAGATCTGGACGCCCGACTGCCTCCCGTCGTGCGTGATCAGCGCGGGCGTGGTGTGGAGCCCGCCCACCAGCGTGTCGTACGACCCGGGTGGGGTGCGGGGGTCGGGGTGCGCGGCCACCACGAGCGGGTCGTCGAGCGTGACGATCAGCGTGAGGTACGGCGAGGGCAGCCCGCGGTGGACCCGGGGCGCCGCGCCGGCCTCCCGGTAGCCGCCGTACTCGGCCACGAGCGCCCGGAGCGGGAGCGCGGGCGGCCGCCGGACGTACTCGCCCAATGGTTCGCCCGCCACCTCACGCCCTCCAGCCCGCGCCGGTCCCTCCCCGCGGGGAGGGGTTCCGCTCCCAGTCTGCCCCGGCGCGGCACGGTCGCGCGTCCCCTCGCTCGTCCCGGCCTCGCAGGGGGGCCGGCGGGAGGCGCGGGCGGGGAGCGGGCGAGGTCAGGCGCCCGGGGCGCCCTCGGCGTCGAGGTCGCGGCCGAGGAGCTCGGCCAGGGAGGCCAGCGCCTCGTCGGCGCCCGGGCCGTCCGCCTCCAGCGTGACCTCGGTGCCGTGCTCCGCGCCGAGGGACAGCACGGCCAGCATGCTGTCGGCCCGGACCGGCGCGCCGTTCCCGACGCGGATCCGCACCGGCGTCCCCTGCCTGGCCGCGGCCTGCACGAAGATCTTGGCGGGGCGGGCGTGCAAACCGGAGCGCGACGCGACCGCCACGGTCCTTTCCGGCATCGCGAACCTCCTTCAGGGCTCGATGGTGACCTTGATGGCCGCGCCGCGGCCGACGACGTCGATGGCGTCCAGGACCTCGGGGAGCCCGAGCCGGTGGGTGATGAGGTCGGCCACGGGGACGGCCCCGCCGGCGATCAGGCCCAGGGCTCGCGCGTTGTGTGCCGGGCTCGACCCGTTCGCCCCGACGATCGTGAGCTCCCGGTAGTGGACGAGGTTGGAGTCGAGCCGGATGACCGGGTCGTCCTTCGGCAGCCCGCCGAAGAAGCTGATCCGCCCCTGGCGGGCCGCCATCTGCACCGCCTGCTCCTGGGCGGCGCCCGAGGCCGCCGCCGTGACGACGACGTCCGCCCCGCGTCCTCCGGTGAGCTTGCGCACCTCGTCGACCAGGTCGACGTCGCCGGCGCAGATGGCCGCGTCGGGCCGGACCAGGTCGGCGGCCATGGCGAGGCGGTCGGCGTTGAGGTCGGCGAGGAACACCCGGCCCGCCCCGCGCGAGCGGGCCAGCCGCACGTGCAGGCAGCCGATCGGCCCGGAGCCGACCACCACGACGTCGTCGCCGTCGCCGACCCGGGCCAGCTCCTGGCCGTTGAGGACGCAGGCGAGGGGCTCGGCGACCGAGGCCTCCGCGAAGCCCACGCCGTCCGGGATCCGGTTGAGGCCGTCCACGGCGAGGACCTTGGCCGGCACGATCATGTACTGGGCGAAGCCGCCGTCGTAGTGGTAGCCCATCGACTCCTGGTTGGGGCAGACGGTGCGGTGCCCCCGGCGGCACTCCTCGCAGACCCCGCAGGGGATGGCGGCGATGACCTGGACGCGGTCGCCGGGGCTCCACCCGGTCACGCCGTCGCCCAGCTCGGCGATCTCGCCGGCGATCTCGTGCCCCATCACGCGCGGCGGCCTGATGTGGTGGTGGCCGTACCGGAAGATCTTCACGTCGGTGCCGCAGGTGGAGCAGTTGCGCACGCGCACCTTGACCTCGCCGGGGCGCGGCCGGGGCTCCGGCACGTCCTCGAGGCGGATGTCGCCGGGCGCGTGGAATCGGGCGACCTTCACTCGGATGCGTCCTCTCCTTCGGAGTCCGGATCGGGGGTGAGCAGGGCGACGACCGCGGCGACCTCGGTCGCGTCCCGCAGCGCGGCGGCCCGGTCCGGGTCGAGCAGGATCCGCGCGAGCTCCGACAGCAGCCGGACGTGGCCGTCGCCGCGGGCGGCGATGCCGACGCACACCGTCACGCGCTCGCCGTGCCAGTCGACCCCGCCGGGGAAGCGCAGCACGCAGACCGCGTCGTGCCGGACGGCGTCCTTGGAGACCAGCGTCCCGTGGGGGATGGCGACTCCCTCCCCGACGTACGTGGAGATCGACCGCTCCCGCTCCAGCATCGCCTCCGTGTACGAGCCGTCCACGGCGCCGACGGCGGCGAGGGTCCGCCCGCACTGCCGGATCGCGTCCTCGACGTCCGCGGCGACGGCGTCCAGCCGTACGGCGCGGGGGTCGAGGGGGAGCGGGGCCGTGCCGGCCCGGTCAGCCATTGATCGTCCCGCCGTTCTTGATGGTCGTGACGAGCCGGGTGACGGCGGGGTCGCCGATGAAGACCTGGAACGGCACGAGCACGACGCCGGGGGCGGTCGCCCGGGCCCGGGCCGCCAGCCCGACGTGGCACAGGATCACGTCGGCGTCCGTGGGGATCGAGTTGACCGGGGTGTGCTCCACGGCGACGGAGGAGCCCTTGAGCTGCCTGCGGAGCTGGCTCGCCAGCATCACGCTGCTGCCCATCCCCGCGTCGCAGGCCACGACGATCTTGTGGACGTCCTTGCTCTCGATGGTGGACACGGCGTCACGCCTCCTTGGCGGCCGGAACGGTGGTGTTGATCTCGACGGCGGTGGTCTCGGGAGTGGTCCCGTCGGCGGCCGTCCCGTCGGCGGCGTCCGCGGCCTCGGCGGCCTCGGCGGCCTCGGCTGCCGGCTCCCCGGAGTCGTCCCCGGCGCCCCGGCCGAAGCCGAGCAGGGCCGACGCCACCGCGAACGAGACGGCCGTGGCGACGACGATGCCGGCGATCACGCCGAACCAGCCGCCCTTGGGGGTGACGGCCATGTAGGCGAAGATGCTGCCGGGGGACGGCGTGGCCACCAGCCCCGCCCCGGTGACCAGGAACGTCAGGATGCCGGACGCGCCGCCCGCGATGACGGCCAGGATCAGGCGCGGCCTCATCAGCACGTACGGGAAGTAGATCTCGTGGATGCCGCCGAGGAAGTGGATCACGATGGCGGCGGGCGTGCTGGGCCGCAGGGCGCGCGGGCCGAACAGCAGGTACGCGATGAGCAGGCCGAGGCCGGGGCCGGGGTTCGACTCCAGCATGAACAGGATCGACTTGCCGTGCTGGACCGTCTCGGCGACCCCCAGCGGGCCGAGGACGCCGTGGTTGATCGCGTTGTTGAGGAACAGGACCTTGCCCGGCTCGATGATGACCGAGGCGATCGGCAGGAGGTGGTGGTTCACCAGCCACTCGACGCCGCTCTCCGCCACCTGGGTGCACCGCTCCACGACCGGGCCGATGGCGAGGACGCCGGCGATGGCGGCGAGGGCGCCCACGATGCCCGCGGTGAAGTTGTCCACCAGCATCTCGAACCCGGCCCGCGTCCGCTCCTCGGTGAACCGGTCGACGTGCTTGAGCACGTACGCGGCGAGCGGGCCCATGATCATGCCGCCGAGGAACATCGGGACGTCCGCCCCGACGACGACGCCCATGGTCGCCACCGCGCCGACGACCGCGCCGCGCTGGCCGTGGACCATGCGGCCGCCCGTGTACCCGATGAGCACGGGGAGCAGCACCTTGATGACCGGGCCGACCAGGGCCGCCAGCGTGGTGTTGGGCACCCAGCCGGTCGGGATGAACAGGGCCGTGATGAGGCCCCAGGCGATGAAGGCGCCGATGTTGGGCATGATCATCCCGGCGAGGTGACCGCCGAAGCGCTGGATCGTCGCCCTCACACCGGTTCCGTGGACGGTGGGGGTGTACGGGGTGGCCAATGTCGTGCTCCTTCCGGGGCGGCCGGCCCGGCGGGCCGGCTGGGGGGAGTTGCGCCGCTCATCCCCCGGGCGTGAGCGGCAGGGCCGGATCAGGGGTGGTGATCCGGACGGCTGTGCGGTCGATGTCGGCCGGACCGGGCATCCGGCTGCCGGGCAGCCCGACGGCGGCGCTCGCCCATGCGAGGCCCTCGGCCAGCGCCTCCTCGCCGCGGGCCCCCGCCGCGAGGAAGCCGGCGAGCATCGCGTCGCCCGCGCCGACGCTGCTGCGGGGCTCGGCGACCGGGCAGTCCCCGAACCAGGCGCCCCCGTCCTCGACGAGCAGGGCGCCGTCGGCTCCGAGGCTGGTGAGGACGGAGCGGGCGCCCATCGCCCGCAGCTTCCCGACGGCGTCGATCACGTCGCCCAGGTGGGCGATGTCGGCGCCCGTCGCCTCGGCGAGCTCGTCGCGGTTGGGTTTGACGAGGGCCGGTCCGGCGCAGACCGCGGAGACGAGGGCCGGCCCGCTGGTGTCCACGGCCAGGTGGATCCCCGCCGCCCCGAACCTGCGGCACAACCCGGCGTACACGTCCACCGGCACGCCGGGGGGCAGGCTGCCCGAGGCGACCACCCAATCGGCGGACCGGGCCGCGTCGAGCACGGCCGCCGCCAGCGTGTCCAGCTCGGCCGCCGTGAGGGCCGTGCCCGGCTCGTTGACCTTGGTGACCGTGCCGTCGGGCTCGGCGAGCGCGACGTTCGAGCGGGTCGGGCCCGCCACCGGCACGGGGATCATGTCGATGCCCTCGACCGACAGCAGCTCCACGAGCCGCCGCCCCTCGCTGCCGCCGTACGGGATGACGGCGCACGACCTGACCCCGTTGGCCAGCAGGGCCCGCGACACGTTGACGCCCTTGCCGCCGGGGTCGAGGTGGGCCGCGCCCGCCCGGATGACGGCCCCGCGGGTGAGCGCGCCGACCTCGATCGTGCGGTCGAGGCTCGGGTTCAGGGTCAGCGTGAGGATCATGCCCGGACGACCTCGGGACCCGCCGCCGCCAGGTCGGCCGCCAGCTCCAGGTCGAGGCCCGCGTCCGTGATGATCACGTCGATGTCCGCCAGGGTGGCGAAGCGGGCGAGGTAGTTCCCGGCGAACTTCGTGTGGTCGGCCAGCAGCACGGACCGCTGCGCGGAGGCGATCATCGCCCGCTTGATCGCCGCCTCGGCCGGGTCGGGGGTGGTGAGCCCTCGTGCCACCGAGCAGCCGTTGGTCGCCATGAAGGCGACGTCCACGTGGAGCTGGGAGAGCTGCTGGAGCGCCCAGTCCTCGACCGTGGCCAGCGTGCGCCCGCGGACCCGGCCGCCGAGCATGAGGACGGTCACGGAGGGCCGGGTGGCCAGCGCGGTCGCGAGCGGCGGCGAGTTCACGACGACCGTGAGCTCGCGGTCCGCCGGGAGGACCTGCACGAGGCGGCCCATGGTCGACCCGGCGTCGATGATGATCGCGCCGTCCTGCGGGAGCTCCGCCAGGGCGGCTTTGGCGATGCGCTCCTTCTCGGCCGTCATGACCTCGTCGCGGGCGGCGAGGGCGGGCTCGAACCCGAGCCGCTCGACCGGGATCGCCCCGCCGTGCACCCGGCGCAACACGCCCGCGCGCTCCAGGACGGTGAGGTCGCGGCGGATGGTCTCCGTGGTGACCCCGAACTGCTCGGCGAGCGTCACGACGTCCACCCGCCCCGCGGCCCGGGCGGCGCTCAGGATCTCCTGCTGCCGTTCCTCGGCGTACATCGTGTGGGTTCACCGCCGTTTCAATGTTGTTTCGTATGTGTTTATCCCCGCATTTGTGGAACGTCAAGAGGGTGAGCATCACGAAACAGGCGCGCCCGCGCCGATCGTCCCGGCGTACCCTGCGCTCGTGACCTCCGGACTTCTCCTGTGCCGCGACCCCCTCCGCCCCAGGACGCCCGACGCCCACTTCCGCCGCGACGCCCAGGCCGTACGCGACCTCGGCGGGCGCCTCGCGCTCCTGGACCACGACGCGCTGACGGCCGGGGACGCGGCGCGGGCGGTCGCCGGCGTGCCGGAGGGGTTCGGCCCGGCCTGGTACCGCGGCTGGATGGTCCGCTCGGAGCAGTACGCCGAGCTGTCCCGCGCCCTCGCGGACCGGGGATGCGTCCTGCTGACGACCTCCGCGGCGTTCCAAGCGGCGCACGAGCTGCCCGGCTGGTACGACCTCTTCGCCCACCTCACGCCCCGGACCGTGGTCGTGCCGCTGCGGTACGGCGAGGTCCCGCACGAGGCGGACCTCGTGGCGGCCGTGCGGCCGCTCGGCGGCGGGCCGGCCATCGTCAAGGACCACGTCAAGTCGCGCAAGCACGAGTGGGACGACGCCTGCTTCGTCCCCGACACGGCCGACGCGTCACGGCTGTCCGCCGTCGCCCGCCGGTTCCTGGAGCTCCGGGACGAGGACCTGGTGGGCGGGCTGGTGGTGCGCCGGTACGAGCGCCTTCTGCGGCCGGAGGTCCGGGTCTGGTGGCTGGACGGGAAGGTCCTGTACGCCGGACCGCATCCTGACGAGCCGGAGGCGGCGGTGCCCGCCCTCCCACCCCTGACGGAGGTGGCTGAGGCGGTCGCGGCGCTTGCGTGCCGTTTCGTCACCTCCGACCTGGCCGTACGGGAGGACGACGGCGCGCTGCGGGTCGTGGAGGTGGGAGACGGCCAGGTGAGCGACCTGCCCCGCGGGGCCGGCGCCGACGCTGTGATCGGCGGGCTCGTGGCGGCCGCTGCGGGGCCGGACGGCGGGGGCGCGGGCTAGGGTTCCGGCATGGGCATCGCGTGGAGCACGCACCTGCACGACCAGCTCGACTGGCACTGGCGCAACCATCTGCGTCCCCGGCTCGACGGGCTCACGGACGAGGAGTACCTCTGGGAGCCGGTGGCGGGCTGCTGGAGCGTCCGTCCCCGCGGCACCGGCACGGCCCCGGCCTCGGTGGGGGACGGAGAGTACGCGATCGACTTCGCCCTGCCGGAGCCCCGCCCGGCGCCGGTGACGACGATCGCCTGGCGGCTCGCGCACGTGATCGTCGGCGTCCTCGGCATGCGGTCGGCCGCCCACTTCGACGGCCCTCCGGTCCACCACGACCACTTCCCGTACGCGGGATCGGCCGCCGAGGCCCTTCGTCAGCTTGACGCGGCGTACGCGGTCTGGATCGACGGGGTGCGCGGGCTCGGGGAGGAGGGCCTCGCCCGGCCGTGCGGGCCGAGCGAGGGCCCGCACGCCGAGTTCCCGCTGGCGGCGCTGATCCTGCACATCAACCGCGAGGTCCTCCACCATGGCGCCGAGGTCCTGCTCCTGCGCGACCTCTACCGCAATCGCCGCACGCTCGGCGACCGGGTCCCGGCCTCGTGACCGCCGGGCCCCCGGCGCCGGAGGCGGTCAGACCCCCGCGAACGGGACGGCGGCCGGTGAGAGGGCGGCGGCCCGAGCCGGGTGCGTCCACAGGCCGCGCTCGGCGAGCAGCGGCAGGACGCCCTCGCCGAACCAGTACGCCTCCTCCAGATGCGGGTAGCCCGACAGGATGAACTCGGTCAGCCCCAGGTCGTGGTACTCGGCGATCCGGTCGGCCACCTCCCGGTGGCTGCCCACGAGGGCGGTCCCCGCGCCGCCGCGGACGAGCCCCACGCCGGCCCACAGGTTGGGTGCGACCAGGAGGTCCCCGGACCGGCCGCCGTGCAGGTCGAGCATGCGCCGCTGCCCCTCGGACTCGCTGCGCCGCAGGCCCTCCTGCACCCTGCTGATCGTCTCGGGGTCGACTGCCGCGAGCAGCCGGTCGGCCGCCGCCCACGCCTCGTCCGCGGTGTCGCGGGTGATGACGTGCAGCCGGATGCCGTACCGCAGGGAGCGTCCCTCGGCGGCGGCGAGCGACGCCATCCAGGCGAGCTTGGCGGCGACGTCCGCGGGTGGTTCGCCCCAGGTCAGGTAGACGTCGGCGTGGCGGGCGGCCACCGGCCCGGCCGGTTGGGACGACCCGCCGAAGTAGATCGGCGGCAGGGGGTCCGGCACGCGGGGGATGCGCCCGCCCTCGACCTGGACGTGCTCACCTCGGAAGTCGACCGGGCCGCCCGCCCACAGCGCCCGGACCACCTCCAGGAACTCGCCGGCCCGGGCGTACCGCGCGGCCTTGTCCAGGAAGTCGCCGTACCCCCGCTGCTCGTGCGCCTCGCCGCCGGTGACCACGTTGAGGAGGAGCCGCCCGCCGGAGTGCCACTGGTACGTGGCGGCCATCTGTGCGGCGAGCGTGGGGCTGAGCAGGCCCGGCCGGAACGCGACGAGGAACTTCAGCCGCTCGGTGGTCTCCGCCAGCATCGCCGTGGTCAGCCAGGCGTCCTCGCACCACGCGCCGGTCGGCGTGAGCGCGCCCGCGAAGCCGAGGTCCTCCGCGGCGCGGGCGATCTGGCCGAGGTAGCTGAGGGTGGCGGGACGGTCGCCGGAGGCCGAGCCCGCGGCCAGGCCGTGCCCGCCGCCGACGATGTAGCGGCTGTCGCCGTACGTGGGCAGAAACCAGTGGAACGTCAGGGGCGACGAGGTCATGGTCGTGCTCTCCGTGGGTCAGAGAAGGCCGTGGCGGGGCGGGAGGGTGCCGTTCAGCGTGTAACGGCCGATGTGCTGCACCTTCCACCGCACCGGGTCGTGCAGGGTGTGCGTGCGGGCGTTGCGCCAGTGCCGGTTGAGGTTGAGCCCCTCCAGGCTCGACCGCGTCCCCGACACCTCGAAGACGGCGTCGGCGAGCTCGATCGCGGCACGGTCCGCGTACGCCTTGGCGGTGGCGACGGCGACGGACGCCGCCCCCGCGGCCTCGGCGGCGTCCCGGTCGTCCGTGGCGTCCGATCCCGCGCTGGCCGCCGCGTCGTGGGCGGCGAGGACGGCTCGGGCGTCGTCCACGGCCCGGCCCGCCTCCCGCAGGAGGGCCTGCGCCGCCCGCAGGGTGACGGCCAGCTCCCCGAACCGCTGGATGAGCAGAGGGTCCTCGGCCGCCGTGTCGGAGCCGCTCTCGAACCACGGCCGGCTCTTCGTCAGCACGAACTCCCGGGCGTCCCGCAGCGCGGCGCCCGCGATGCCGACGTCGATGGCCGCGTGCAGGAGCTGGGCGAGCGCGCCGTGGAGCTGGGGGCCGGTGAACGTCAGGTGGTGCGGCACGACGTGCGCGGCCGGCACCCGCACCTCCCGGAGGCGGACCGTGCCGCTGGCCGTGACCCGCTGGCCCATCCCGGCCCAGTCGTCGATCACCTCGACGCCAGGGGCGTCCCGGGGGACGTACGCCACCTGGAGCAGGTCGTCGGCGTCCCTGGCCAGGACGGGGATCCAGTCGGCGAACAGGGCTCCCGTGCTGTAGTGCTTCTCGCCCGTGAGGACGTGGCCGCCGTCAGGGGCGGGGGTGAGACGGGTCCGGTAGTCCTGGACGTGCCTGGTTCCCGCCTCCGACTGGGCGTTGCCGAACCGCCTGCCCGCGAGCACCTCGCCGAAGAAGAACCTCTTCTGCTCCGGTGACCCCTGCGCGCGCAGGACGTTGACGTACACGAAGTGGCTCTGCGGGATCTGCGCGATGTTGGGGTCACCGGTCGCGAGCAGGCGGAACACCTCGGCGAGCGTGGCCGCCCCGACCTCGGCGCCGCCGTGCTCCCGGGGCACGGACACGCCCAGCAGGCCGCTCGCGGACAGCTCGGCCAGCTCGGCCTCGGGCAGGATCCGCCCGGCGTCCCGCGCCGCCGCGTCCTTCGCGAAGACCGCCGCGAGGCTCTCCGCCACGGCGAGGGCCTCGGCGTCGCCGGTGATGACGTGGGCCGGCTTTCCCGGCGCGCTCATGCGCGCCTCCCGGCATCGGACGGACGCCGGCGGGGGAGGAGGCCGCGGGGCGGGGAGGGCATCAGGACGAGTGGCACAGCCCGATGCAAACAGGAATGTGCCTATTTGTCAAAAACCTACCGGTTTAGTGGGATTGCTCCATGGTCTGGTGAGCATCACCGCGGCGCGTCACCCGCTCCCGGACGTCCGCGGTGAGCGGACGCAGGCCCCCTCGGGTCCGGCTGCCGTCGCCGGACGCCAAGGGGGCCGGAAGGGTCAGAACCCCGGGAAGACCCGTCGCAGGTCGTCCAGGGTGAGCGCGTCGCCCGTCAGCCGGACGTCGGCGGGGGTGCGCTCCGGCGCGTGCCGGCCGGTGACGAGGCGCAGCCACCATTCCGCGGGGGCCGTGAGGACGGCGTCGGGCTCGGCCGGGGCGCCGACGAGCGCCACTCCGTCGCGGATTTCGAGGCCGAACGAGCGCTCCGGAGCGGTGACGTGCACGGCGACCGTCACCTGCCGGCCGCCCAGCGCGTCCGCCTTGCCGAGGAACCCGGCGAGACGGCCGGCCTCGTCGACGAGCAGATCGACGGCGACCGGGTCCAGGGCGGCGGCGGAGTCGAACGCGACCTTCACGTCCCACGTGTGGTGCGCGACCTCGCTGAGCCGCATGCCCGCGAACCCCGCCACGTCGATCGGCTGCGGCAGGAACCAGATCGGGACGAGGAGGTCGTCCCGCGTCCGCCCGTCCAGGCTCTCCAGGCGGCTCACCAGCGCCTCGTTCGCCGTGACGAACTCCTGGGCGCGGGCGGCGGGCGACATCCCGTCCCATCGGGCCCACACGCCCTTGATGAAGTCCATGTCCGGGCCGTCGGTCCCGCCGAGCGCCGCGTCGAGGGCGGCAAGGTTGATCTCCGCGCCGCTGCCCAGGTGGCTCAGCACCTGGGAGACGTCCCACTCGGCGGCACCCGAGGGGCGGCCGAGGTCGTCCGCCGTGAGGCCGCGCACCAGCGCGGCGAGGTCGTCGAGTTCCGCGCGAAGCGCCTTGATCGCCTGATCGGCCCGCTCTGCCATCGTGTCTTCCGTTCCGCGAAGGTGCTGGGACGCCGCGAGGCCAGGACGTCGGCCCGGCGCGCGTCGCGTCGGCCGCGCACGGCCCCGGCGGCGCATGGATCATACGGCGGCGCCGGGGCACCCGGAGGGCGGGCCGGTACGGCTCGTCACAGGTCGGTGGCGATGATCTTCTCGATGTTCCGCTCGGCCAGGGCGGTGATGGTGACGAACGGGTTGACGGTGGTGTTGCCGGGGATCAGGGAGGCGTCGATGACGTACAGGCCGGGGTAGGCGGTGAGACGGCCGTAGTTGTCGGTCGCCTTGTTCAGCACCGCGCCGCCGAGCGGGTGGTACGTCAGGTGATCGCCCCAGATCTTGTACACGCCGAACAGGTCGGTCCGGTAGATCGTGCCCTCGGTCGCGTTGATCCTGTCGAAGATCGTCTTGGCCATGGCGATGGACGGCTGCTTCCACGCGGTCTGCCAGTTCAGGACGACGGTCCCGGTGGCGGCGTCCCAGGAGAACGCGGCGCGGTTGGGGTTTTTCGTGATCGACAGATAGAACGACGCGAAGGTCTCGATGCCCGTGGGCAGCGGCGCCACCTCGGCGAAGGCGCCGCCGGCCGCCCAGTTGTCGATGCCGCAGCAGGGGATGGACGACTGGAGGCTGCCCGTGGGGTCCCACAGGTGGTTGGCCCGGCCGCACATCACGTTGCCGTTGTCGCCCCAGCCCTTGCCGACCTCGTCGTTCAGGGCGGGCAGCGCGCCCGTGGCCTTGAGCCTGACCAGCAGCTTGCTGGTGCCGACGCTGCCGGCGGCGAAGAACACCCGGTCCGCGGTCACGGTCTTGGTGGCCGTGACGCTGCCCCCGGTGTCGATCTGGTCGATGACGACCGTGTAGCCGCCGCCCGGCGCGGGGGCGACCGAGGTGACCTTGTGCAGCGCCGAGACGGTGACCCTGCCGGTGGCGGCGGCCCGGGCCAGATAGGTCTTCTGCAGCGACTTCTTGCCGTAGTTGTTGCCGTAGAGGATCTCGCCGGCCAGCGCCGACTTGGGGACGGTCCCGGACGCCTCCTGCTTCATGTAGTCCCAGTCGTACACGTCGGGGACGAAGACGAACGGGAAGCCCGACCGCTGGGCCTGTTTGCGGCCGACCCGGCCGTACTGGTAGCACGCGGTGGAGTCGAACCAGGCCGGGTCGACGAGGCCCGCCCCGAGCCCGGCGTTGGCGCGGGGGTAGTAGACGTCGTACATCTCGTTCGCGTCCACCGACGGGAGGATGCCCCCGAAGTTCTCCCGCTTCGGGGTGACCGCCATGCCGCCGTTGACGAGGGAGCCGCCGCCCACGCCGCGGCCCTGGTAGACCGTGATGCCGGCGAACTCCTCGGCGTCCAGGACCCCGGTGTAGCGGGGGATGTCCCTGTCGATCGGGAAGCCGAGGAAGTAGTTCAGCGGCGCCTTGGTCCGGGTGCGCAGCCAGTAGGACCGTCGGTCCGGCTGAAGGGTGTTGCAGAAGATCTTGCCGTCGGAGCCGGGTGTGTCCCAGGCCATGCCCATCTCGACCATGTGCACGTCGACGCCGGCCTCGGCGAGGCGCAGGGCGGCGACCGAGCCGCCGTACCCGGTGCCGATCACCAGGACCGGCACGTGCGCGCCGCCGGCGATCGGCGTCGCGGCGACGGCGGCGCGGGCCGCGGGCGCGCGGCCGGTCAGGGCCGCGGCCCCCAGCAGCGAGCCGGTCCCGGCGATGAACGCCCGGCGGGAGATGCCCGCGACACCGGCACCGGACGGCGTGGGGTCGCTCATGGGAGGTCCTCGCTTTCGGGGGAGGCGGCGCGGTCCGGGACCCGGACGGGTGGGGGACCGCCGGGCAGCACGCACACGGCGTCGAGACCCAGCACGCGGTTGAGCCGGCCGAACGTCAGCCAGGAGCCGATGCACATGGTCAGCTCGACGATCTCCCGCTGGCTGTAGTGGGCGGACATCCGCGCCCAGAACTCGTCGTCGAGGCCGTGGTGATCGAGGGCGTACCGCTCGGCGTACTCGGCGGCCAGGCGGGTGCGGTCGTCGAAGGCGCCGGTGGTGCGCCACTCGGCCACCGCGCCGGCGAACTCGTCCTCGACCTTCCGGCCGTCCCGTTCCGTCCGCCAGTCGAGGCAGAAGGCACAGCCGTTGATCTGCGCGATCCGCAGCCGGGCCGCCTCGAACTCGCGGAGCCCGAGCGTCGTGCGGGCGTACACCGCCAGCGAGAACGCCGAGGCCGCCGGGCCGATGCCGGGCACCATCTCGCCCCACACGTACGCGATGGGGTCCTTGCCATCGGGGACGTCGATCCTCATGGCCGTTTCCTTCCGAGCCTGCCGGTCGCGGGGCGCAGCGGGACGTCGAGGGCGTCGTACAGCCCGGGATCCGCCTCGGCGAGCCAGTCGATCGCGTTGACCAGCCGGGCGGCGGCCGTCGCGTTGCCGCCGGCGGACCGGTTGCCGCCCTCGTCGGTGGCCTCGACCGTGACCTCGATCCGCGGCCGGCCCTCGATGATCACGCGGTGGGCGCCGTCGCCGTCCGGCGGCACGGGCCAGTCGGGGGCGCAGGACGGGTGGATGCGGGTGACGTGCTCGACGACGACGCGCGGCTCGCCCTCGACGACGCCCTGCACCTCGAACCGGACGGCGCCCTGGGTGCCGGCCTCGAAGTCGCCCATCGTCGCGGTGGTCACCGTGGCGTCGAGCGGGCGGCGCTCCACGACCTCGCGGATCTCGCCGAGCTCGGCCCCGAGCGCCCTGGCGATCAGCCGCACCTGGCCGCCCCACACCATCGACGGGACGCCCGCGGCGAGCATCGGCGGCTCGTAGTCCATCGGCTGTCCCATGCCGACCAGGTAGCGCACCGCGTCCGCCTGGTCGTACGTCGAGTAGTCGAAGATCTCCTGGCAGCGGATCACGTCGACGACGGTGCCGAGCCCGCTGATCAGCAGCGGGAGGACGTCGTTCCCCCAGCCGGGGTCGACGCCGGACACGAACAGCGAGCCGCCCCCTTCCGCGACGGCGGCCAGCACCGGCTCCCGCACCTCAGGCGGCGCGCCGCGCTGGTCGTAGAGGGCGTACAGCGAGGGCGTGACGACGACGGCCCCGCCGCGGATCGCCCGCACGACGTCGGCCAGGGCCTCGTCGGGACGGATGTCGCCGGACGCCGCGTACACGACGGCACGGGGACGGGCGGCGAGCACCGCGTCGACGTCGTCCGTCGCCGCGACGCCCAGGGAGTGGCCGAGCCCGGCCAGGTCGCCGGCGTCCCGGCCGGCCTTGCCGGGGTCGTGGACGAGCACGGCCGTGAGTTCCAGTGCCGGATGGGCCTCGACGGCGGGGATGGCCGCCCGGCCCACGTTTCCGGTACCCCAAACGATCGTGGAGACCATGACCGGAGCGTAGCAAGCGCTTGGTTGTGCGTATAGGCCGCGATTCCGGCGGCGCGCCAGAAGGGCGCCGCGGCGCCGCGCTTCTGTGCCGAAAGCGCGCCCGCGGCGGCGCGGAGCGGCCTACGGTCGGGGCATGGGCAAGATCCTCATCGGCACGGCCTCCTGGACCGACCGGTCGCTCCTCGCCTCCGGCTGGTATCCCCCCGGCGCCTCCACCCCCGAGGCGCGGCTCGGCTTCTACGCCGGCCGGTTCCCCCTGGTGGAGGTGGACGCCACCTACTACAACCCGCCCGCCCGGCGCACGGCCGAGTTGTGGCGGGACCGCACGCCGAAGGACTTCACCTTCAACGTCAAGGCGTTCTCCCTGCTCACCCGGCATCCGACCCGTCCATCGGCGTTGTACAAGGACCTGCGGGCCGGCCTCGGCGAGTCCGGGAGGTCCCTCTACCCGCGCGACCTCCCCACGGAGGTCGTCGAGGAGGTGTGGCGGCGGTTCCTGTCCGCCCTGGAGCCGTTGCACGAGGCGGGGAAGCTCGGCGCGCTGCTGTTCCAGTTCCCGCAGTGGTTCCCGCCCGGCGAGGCGAGCCGCCGCTACATCCTCGGGTGCCGGGACCGCTGCCTGCCCATGCGCATCTGCGTCGAGTTCCGCAACGCGGCGTGGATGGACGGGGCCGCTCGGGAGGAGACGCTCGGCTTCCTCGCCGCCAACGACCTGCCGTACGTCGGGGTGGACATGCCGCAGGGGCACCCGTCGTCGGTCCCGCCGGTGCTGGCCGCCACCTCGGACCTCGCCGTGGTCCGGCTGCACGGCCACTCGCAGAAGTGGACGAGCCGGATCATCGAGGAGCGGTTCGGCTACCTGTACTCCGAGGAGGAGCTCCAGGACTGGGCCGGCCGCATCGCCGGCCTGTCCGCCCGGGCCGTCACCACGCACGTGCTGACCAACAACTGCTGCGCCGACAACTCCCAGCGCAACGCCGCACGGCTGATGGACCTCCTGGAGGAGCGGGGCGCCGATGTCATGAGACCGTCGCGCGACGACGTCTGAGCACCCCGTCGGCGAGTGCCGCCTCCCGGCGTGGATTCGCCGCCCGAAGATTGTCGCCGCCGTCCTCTAGTCTCCGGGGCAATTGATCAAGCGGACCTCATCTGGAGATGGCGGGACATGACCTACCTTGAGCTGTCCGAGGACGGCGGCGGAGCGCACAAGTTCTATGAGACGACCGTCTCAGGAACGCGGGTGACCATCTCGTACGGGCGCATCGGCGAGGCGGGCCAGACCAAGATCACCGACTTTCCCAGCGAGGAGAAGGCGCAGGCCGCGGCGGCCAGGAAGATCGGCGAGAAGCTCCGGAAGGGGTACGCGCCCGCGGTTCGGGGGATGCGTCAGCGCAGACCGGTCACCCGCAGGACGATCGCGAGCACCCGCTCCACGGCCCAGCAGGCGCCGGTCCTGTGGCGCTTCGACAGCGGCGCCTCCGCCTTCGGGATCTTCGTGGACGAGGAGCGCTGCTGGGTGGGCAACCAGCGCGGCGATGTCTACACGGTCGCCCACTCCGGCACCGTCACCGGCCGCTTCCGCCTGCCCGACGGCGTCAAGTGCATCGTGGCCGACGACTTCTGGATCTACGCGGGGTGCGACGACGGCAAGGTGTACGACCTGAGCGGCAAGGTGCCGAGGCCGGCCTACGAGATCGCCGCCGACGTCGACATCTACTGGCTGGACATCCACGACGGCGTCCTCGGCGTCTCCGACCGCGCCGGGCGGATCACCACGATCGACTACGAGGACGAGTTCCAGTGGGCGCGTACAGGCCGGGGCGACTACGCCTGGATGGTCCGGTGCGACGAGGACGCGGTCTACCACGGCCACTCCGGCGGCGTGGCCCGCTACGACGCCTCCGACGGCGCCCTCGTCTGGCACACCCCGTCCGCCGACCAGGTGCTGTTCGGCTGGCAGGAGGACGACGCCGTCTACGCCGCGACCGCTCGCCGTACCGTCCACCGGCTCGCCAAGGACGACGGCCGGGTCGAGGCCGTGTACGGCTGCGACGGGCCCGTCTACTCCTGCGCGACCTCGCCCGGCGGCCGCTACGTCTTCGCGGGCGACAGCCACTCCTCGGTGTACTGCTTCGCCGCGTCGGGGGAGCGGCTGTGGAAGCTCGGCACCGGCTGCGGGTCGGCCTTCTCCATGCAGTTCCTCGACGACCGTCTCTACATCGTGACCACCGACGGATCTCTGGCCTGCATCGACGCGAGTGAGCCGGCGATCGCCGCGGCGCGCGAGGGGACGGTGCCCGAGACCGTCGACGTCAAGGCCGCGGCGTCGCTGCCGGTGCTGGAGCCGTCGGTGGTGCTGGAGACCGTCAGCCATGCCGGTGACGGCGTCGTGGTGGAGTGCGTACGCGAAGGAGACCGTCTGCGCGTCCGGGTGGCCAGCCCCGGGTACGAGGCGTGGAACGTGCAGTTCCCCAAGGACGTCCGCGAGGCCGGCGCCCGCTACCTGGTGGAGGGCGTGCGCCCCTCGGGCCGCGGCGGGTTCTACCGCACCTACGGGGAGATCCGGCGGCTCCTTTAGCGTCTCCCGGTGCACGTGACCATGGGTCTGCTGGGGACTCGTACCGGGTTTCTCGTGACGATGGCGCGGGAACGCCGCGCGCCGTGTAGTGTCAGGGGTACAGGTTGTGTCGAAGTCCCGGTATGCGTTACAGCGCCCGCGGAGTTATGACAGCGGGCGTCACCGTAGGGAGCCGAGGCTTTTCCAAGGCGGTCGGTCGCAGCAGCCAGAGGACCACGCCCGTGGCACTCGAGATCGTCTCATCAAGGAGATAGCAGTATGGCTCAGGGAACCGTCAAGTGGTTCAACGCCGAGAAGGGCTTCGGCTTCATCGCCCCCGACGACGGCACCCCGGACGTCTTCGTCCACTACTCGGCCATCGACGCCGGCGGCTACCGCTCGCTGGAGGAGAACCAGCGTGTCGAGTACACCGCGGGTCAGGGCGCCAAGGGCCCGCAGGCCGAGAAGGTCCGCCCGCTCTAGAACGTGCTTGAGCCCGGATGACGGGTCCGCTGATCCGCGGGCCCGGCATCCCATGGCATCCGGCCCCGGACTCCTCACGGAGTCCGGGGCCGTCGTGGTTCTCGTGCCCGAGTCACCCTCCGGGAAGCGTCGGCTCGTGCCATTTGGGCATTCATCCGGAGTGGGGGGAACACCGCGATGCCCGACAGCAGCGAGCTCTACGACGAGTGGATCAGTGCTCTCAACGAGCATGACGAGAACCGCCTGGCCGCCTGCTTCAGCCCCGACGGCGTGATGGTCACGCCGCAGTGCGTCGTGGAGGGGCGGGAGCAGATCGCCTGGTACTTCCAGCAGTTCTTCTCGGCGTTCGGGGACTTCGGCATCACCGTGACGCGGCGGTTCTCGTGCGAGGACGGGATCGTCGCGGAATGGCGGGTGACCGGGACGCACACCGGTCAGCTGCTGCTCCCCGGCGGCACGGAGGCGTCCCGCAGCGACCGGCGGATCAGCGTGGACGGTGTGGCGGCCTACACGATGGAGGGAGGCCGCTTCGTGACCGGTCGCATCTACTACGACCAGATGCAGATCTACGGCGCCATCGGCTCCCGCGTCTCCCGGGTCTCCCCGGACCACCGCCTGCCGGACGGGAAAGGCGAGGCCCTCCGCGACGACCTTCCCCGCCGCCGGGACACCCCTGGCGTCTGACCAGGCGGGGTGGGATCATCACGTCCATGACCTCGATCAGAAAGGGCCATGCCGCGTAGGCGCCCCTCTCGGGTCCGTGCGCGCGGGCCGCTGTGCGAGGCTCACAGAGCCTCGATTCACCAGGTGCCTGGTCTCGGCTGTCGTCCCATGGCGGCGGTCATCAGGCTTGAACACACCAGAATGCGGCCGGGCGAGGTAGCGGAGGCGTTGCTCGCCTGGACGCAGGCGGTGGTTCCCGGAACCGTCGACCGGATCGCGCCGACATGTATGTGCCCCGAATGCCGCGGAGTGGCCCCACGCCGGCGGCTTGAAGAGGCGCTCACGGCCTTGCCGCAATGGGCCAGGCCCTACCTGTACTCCTTGGTTCTCCCGCTGGACAGACGGTTTCTCGCCCGGACGTCGCTGGACGAGCACGCGTCGCCTGAGTGGCCATGGTGGCAGCGAAGGCGCTGACCAGGTGATTGCGGCGCCACGCTGATCTCCGGGGATCGGCCGTGGGTCATGGCGCGCCGGCGCGCTCGGGGTGGAGGGTCGCGATCTCGTGATCCCGGGCGAGGCCGCAGCGGACGGTCAGCCCGCCGCCGGGGTTCGGGACGGCCGTCACGGTCATCGCGTGGGCCCTGGCGATCGAGGCGACGATGGACAGCCCCAGGCCGGAGCCGCCGGCGCTCGCCGTGCGGTCCGGGGCCAGGCGGCGGAAGGGCTCGAAAAGATCGGGGACGTGTTCCGCCGGGATCCGCGGGCCGGTGTTGGACACGACCAGCCCGCCCTCCGGCGTCACCCGCACGTCCACGCTTCCGCCGGGCACGTTGTGCCGGACCCCGTTGTCCACGAGGTTGGTCACCAACTGGGTGAGCAGCACGGCGTCCCCCATCACGGTGGTCGGACGGGACCGCAGCGTGACCCCGGGGAAGCCGGCGACGACGTCGCCGACGACCTGGTCGAACCGCACGGCCTCGACCTCGTCGAGGCCGTGGTCGCCGCGTGCCAGCACCAGCAGTCCGTCGATCAGGCGTTCGGTCCGCCGGTTGGCCTCCAGCAGTTCCGCCCTGAAGCGCTCGATCCGGTCGGGGGCCGGGTCGGCCAGGCCGATCTCGATGGCCGCCCGCTGGATGGCGAGCGGCGTCCGCAGCTCGTGCGAGGCGTTCGCCACGAACCTGCTCTGCGCGGCCACGGCGCGTTCGAGGCGGTCGAGCATGGCGTCGAAGGTGTCGGCCAGCTCTTTCAGCTCGTCCTTCGGCCCCTTGAGCGCGATCCGTTCGTGCAGGTTGGTCAGCGACAACCGCCGGGCGGTCGCCGTGATCCGCCCCAGCGGCCGCAGCGTGCGCCCGGCCAGCCACCACCCGGCCCAGATCGAGACACCGATCAGTACTACCCCCACGACCAGGGTGCCGATCGAGACGCTGGGACCGGTGTCCGTGACATGCCGCACGGCGACCTGCCCGCCCCCCGGTTCGGACCGGACGACACCCGACTCGGTCCTCGACCCGTACAGGACGACGCCGTACTGGATGTAGACGCTGACGGCGCTCAGCACGGCCAGCGACGTGGCGGCGAACAGGACGCCGTAGAGCGCGGCCAGCCGGACCCTGAGCGTCATGGCAGGTGGTACCCCCGGCCGGCGACCGTCCCGATGACCGGAGGGTCGCCGAGCTTGGCGCGCAGCTTGCTCATGGTGACGCGGACGACCCCGCTGAACGGGTCGGTGTGCTCGTCCCAGGCCCGTTCCAGCAGCTCCTCCGCGCTCACGATCGCGCCGTCCGCCCGCATGAGGACCTCCAGCAGGGCGAACTCCTTGCGTGACAGGGCCAGATAGCGGCCGTCCCGGAACGCCTGCATGCGCGGTGCGTCGAGGACGATGTCTCCGCGGGTCAGCAGCGGCGGGACGGGCGCCTGGCTGCGGCGCCCGAGCGCCTGGACACGTGCCACGAGCTCCGCGTAGTCGAACGGCTTGGGCAGGTAGTCGTCGGCGCCCAGGCCGAGCCCGGCGACCCGGTCGCGCACCGACGCCGCCGCCGTCAGCATCAGGATCCTCGTACGGGCGCCCGCCTGCGCGAGGTCGCGGCAGATGGCGTCGCCGGGCGTCCCCGGCAGGTCGCGGTCGAGGACGAGCACGTCGTAGTCGTTGACGCTCAGCCGTTCCGCCGCGGCCGTGCCGTCGTAGGCGACGTCGACCGCCATCGCGTACCTGCGCAGCCCCTCGGCGACCAGGTCCGCCAGAGTCTTCTCGTCTTCGGCCACCAGCACCCGCATGACCCAAGTAATACCCATACAGAGGTTGCCTGGGTGTTAAGGGGCGCGGAGACGGCCGCGAAACCTCCCCTCCGCGATCGTCGGCCGCATGAGAATACTCGTCATCGCCCTGGTGTTCCTGGTCGCGGGATGCGGCGCCATCCCGGGCCTCGGAGCCGACGGCAAGAAGCACGACCAGCTCGTCAAGTACGCCCAGTGCCTCCGCCAGCAGGGAGTCAACGCGAGCGACCCGCCGGCCGATAAGGACGAATTCAACCTCGACGCCCGTGGTGTGCCCAAAGACAAGCTCGAAGCCGCGCTGAATACCTGCAAGGAATACGCCCCGAAGCAGGAGCCTCCGAGCGCGGAGGACCTCGACAGGATGCGGAAGACGGCCGCCTGCCTGCGCAGGAACGGCGTCGAGGCGTCGGATCCGACGGTCGCCGATCCGGGGATCAGAGTCGGCACGCCCCCGCCCGGCAAGGATGTCGACGCGATCATGACCGCGTGCCGGAAGGAGGTAGGGGAGTGAGGCGGCTGCTCGCCGTGACCCTCGTGCTGACCGCGTGCACCCCCACGCAGGCGGCCACCCCGTCGTTCCCCACGACACCCGTCGTCCGTACGGACCTGGTCAGCAGGACCAGCGTGGACGGCACGCTGGGCTACGCCGGCCGCGAGACCGTGACGGGCGGCCCGGGGATCGTGACGTGGCTGCCTCCGGACGGCCGGATCATCAGGCGTGGCCGGCGGGTGTACGCGGCCGACGGTTACGCCGTCCCGCTCATCTACGGGCGGACCCCGCTGTGGCGCACACTGTCGGTCGGAGCGCTGGGCCGGGATGTGCGGGTGGTCGAGCGGAACCTCGCCGCCCTGGGCTACCCGCTGGTCGTGGACGACCGGTTCACCTGGGCGACCGCGCAGGCCGTCAGGGCGTGGCAACGCCACCTCAGCCGCCCTCGGACCGGCACGCTCACCCCGTCGGACGTCGTCGTCCAACCCGGCCCGATCAGGGTCGCCTCCCGTACCGGACGGCTCGGCGGACCGGCTTCGGGCCCGCTGCTGACCGTCACCGGCCTGAGACGTCAGGTCGTCGCCGACATCCCCGTCGACCGGCAGCAACTCGCGGTCAGGGGCGGGAAGGTCACGATCACGCTCCCCGGCGGGAAGACCACGACCGGGCACGTCACCGCCGTCGGCACCGTCGCGAAGGCGGCGACCACCGGCCAGCCCGGGCAGGGCACCGAGACCGCCACGATCGCCGTCACGATCACCCTCGACCATCCGGCGGCCGCGGGACGGCTCGTCGCGGCGCCTGTCACCGCCGGGTTCGCCGGCGCCGTTCACAAGGGAGTGCTCGCCGTACCCGTCGAGGCCCTCCTGGGGCAGGCGGACGGCACGTTCGCGGTCGAGGTGGCGGGACGGCTCGTCCCGGTCGAGCTGGGACTGTTCGCCGGAGGGCTCGTCGAGGTCACCGGAGTGGCCGAGGGCACACGGGTTCAGGTGCCCAGACCATGAGCGTGATCGAGCTGGACCACGCGTCCAAGACGTACCCGGGAGGGGTGCGGGCCCTGCGGGACGCGACGCTGTCGATCGGCCCGGGGGAGCTGGTGGCCGTCTGCGGGCCGTCCGGGTCGGGCAAGTCGACGATGCTGCACCTCATGGGGACGCTCGACCGGCCGAGCGAGGGACACGTCAGGCTCCTCGGGCACGACATGGCCACCCTGTCCGACCGGAGGCTGTCGGCGGTCAGGGCGAACTGGATCGGGTTCGTCTTCCAGCAGTTCTTCCTCACCGCCCACCTGACGGCTCTGGAGAACGTGGCCACCAGGCTGCTCTACCTGGGCGTCCCCGCCCGCCGCCGCGTCACTGCCGCGCGGGAGGCGCTCGAACGCGTCGGGCTCGGCGACCGGCTCACCCACCGTCCCCACGAGCTGTCGGGCGGCGAACGCCAGCGGGTGGCCATCGCCCGCGCCCTGGTCGCCCGGCCGGTGGTGCTGTTCGCCGACGAACCCACCGGCAACCTGGACACCGCCACCGGCGCGGGCATCGTCGACATCCTGTGGAGACTGCACGAGGAGGGCACCACCGTCGTGGTCATCACCCACAACACCGACCTGGCCGAGGCGCTCCCACGCCGCGTGGACGTCCTGGACGGGAGGGTCCTGTGATCCCGGTGACTCCCGTGATACCCGCGCCCGCCCGGCTGAGCGCGTGGGACCTGGTCGCCGTCGGGCTGGCGGGGCTGCGGGCGCGCCGCGGCCGGGCCGTCCTGTCGGCGCTCGGAGTGGCCATCGGGATCGCGTCGATGGTCGCCGTGATGGGCATCAGCGCGGTCAGCGGTGCCGGACTCCAGGAACAACTCGCCCGAGTCGGGACGAACGTGCTGACCGTGGCGCCGGGTCACTCGATCACAGGGGAGCAGGCGTCGCTGCCGCTCGAATCGGTCGCCCGCGTCTCCCACATCCCCGGTGTCGTCGGCGCCACCGCCATCGCGTACGTGAAAGGGGCGACCGCCCGCCGTACCAGGCTGATCGACCCGGCCGTCACGAACGGAGTGGGAGTCGCAGCCGTGCGGCTCGACCTCCTCGCGACGCTGAAGGGGACGGTCAGGTCGGGCACGTTCCTCAACACGGCCACCTCGCGCTACCCGGCCGTCGTCCTGGGCGCGTACGCCGCCGACCGGTTCGGCGTCGACCGGCCCGGACGGCAGATCTACATCGCGGGCCGGTGGATGACGGTCATCGGCATACTCGACTCGCTCGCACTCGCCCCCGACCTCGACAGCGCCGCCCTCGTCGGCTGGCCGTACGCGCGGGCGAACCTCGGCTTCGACGGCCATCCCACCGTCGTCTACGAACGGTCGGCCGACGACCGCGTCGGCGCGATCGCGAAGGTGCTGGCCGCGACGGCCGACCCCGAACATCCCGACCAGGTCGAGGTGAGCCGCCCGTCCGACGCGCTCACGGCGCAACTGGCCGCGCGTGCCGCGTTCAACGGCCTGTTCGTCGGGCTCGGCGCGGTGGCCCTCCTCGTCGGCGGCATCGGCATCGCCAACATCATGGTCATCTCGGTGCTGGAGCGCCGCCAGGAGATCGGCCTGCGCCGCTCCCTGGGGGCGACGCGAGGGCAGATCCGCCTGCAGTTCGTGGTCGAAGCGGTGGCCCTGGCCCTGTGCGGGGGCGTCACCGGGACCATGGTCGGCCTGGCCGCGAGTCTGTTGTTCGCCTTCGGCCAGGGCTGGCCCTTCGCCATGCCGACCCAGGTCGTCGTCCTCGGGGTCACCGCGGCTGTGCTGGTCGGGGTCGTCTCCGGCATCTACCCCGCGCGCCGCGCCGCCGCCCTCACCCCCACCGAAGCCCTGGCGGCGCTCACCTAGGACGAGTACGTCGTCTGAAGTGATCTTGATCCTGCGGTGGGTGAGGCAGAATACGGGCGCATGAGGGAGAGACCGGCGGGTCTTGCGGAGGCCGAACTGGCGGTGGCACTGGCCGAGCACTGGGGGATAGAGCCGCACGCGGTCGAGTACCTCCCGGTGGGCGCGGGCAGCTACCACTGGTCGGTGGTGGACCGGCGCGGAGCGGCCTGGTTCGTCAAGGTGGACGACCTCGGCGCCGAGGACGCGGGACGTGATGACGCGTTCGACCGACTCGCTCGATCGTTCGGTGCCGCCCTGGCACTGCGCCGTGAGGCAGGGCTCGACTTCGTCCTCGCGCCGATCCCCACCGCGACCGGCGCCGCGGTCCGGCGGCTGACCTCGCGGTACGCCCTGTCGGTCTTTCCCATGGTGACGGGGGCCGCCGGACACTTCGGCGTGCACCGGCCCGAGGACCTCGTCGAGGTGGTCGACCTGCTGGCCGACCTGCACGAGGCGACCCCGGTCGTGGCGGACATCGCGTCACGGGCCGACCTGGTGCTGCCCGGCCGCGACACGCTGGAAGAGGCGCTTCAGGACCTCGATCGGGAGTGGAGCGGCGGGCCCTACGCCGAGCCGGCCCGGAAGCTGCTATCCGTCCATGCCCGGCAGGTCCAGCGATCGCTCGCCGACTTCGACCGGCGGGTCGACCAGGTACGCGACACCGCAGCGGCCTGGGTGGTCACGCACGGTGAACCGCACCCTGGAAACGTCATGCGCACCCCGGCCGGACTGCGGCTCATCGATTGGGGCACCGTGCAGGTCGCTCCACCGGAGCGGGACCTGTGGATGCTCACTCCCGCCCTCGCCCGCATGCTCGGCGAGGACCCCGCTGGCGACGCCGACGACGTACTCGACCGTTATGCCCGGGCCACCGGCCGGACCGTCACACCGGCCGGCCTCGCTCTCTATCCCCTGTGGTGGCGCCTCGCCGACATCGCCATCTTCGTCGACGAGCTGCGCCGGCCGCATGTCACAGGTGAGGACATCGCCGCGTCGCTGACCTATCTCACCGGCTATCTCGAATCCAGCCGGGACTGATCTGCGGCACAGCCTCCCGGGCTCCTTCGGCGTACGGGGGGCGGACGCTCATCGAGTCCGGCCTGCCCTGGGAACGGCTCGCCGCCACCCCGGAGACGTACGCCACCGCCTGGACCTGCCAGTTCCGCAACCTGGAGATCGTCCCCGGCCACCTGCTGGTCATCCGCGGCGCGACCTCCTCCTTTGGTCAGACCGCCCTCAACCTCGCCGTCGACGCCGGCGTACGGGTCATCGCCACCACCCGTAACCCCGATCGCTTCGCCCTGCTGAAGGATCTCGGCGCCGAACAGGAGGTGCCGGACCTGTCCCGGCGGATCGTCGAGAGCAAGCGGATCGACGCGGTGCTCGACCTGCTGGGCAACAGCACCATCCTCGACTCCCCGGCCATGCTGCGCCGGGGCGGCCGTGCCTGCCTGGCCGGTTGCCTGGCCGGGCTGGACCCCATCGCCGACTTCACCCCGTTGCTACAGATGGTCAGCGGGGTCTAACTAACCTTCTTCGGCAGCTTCGGAGTGTCTCGCGAAGTCCGTGTCGACATGATTAACCGCCTGGGCACTCGTTGTCACCCCCGCTGTGTTCGACGCAGTAATAGGACGACGGCGTCCATATGGGGGCGTGTCTTGTACTGTTCCGCTGGCCGATCGGGATAACGACGAATACGAGAGCGACCACCGTGAGGACGGCTGCCGCGATTGCACAGAGTGCGGCAGCCGCTTTCCACCGCTGGTTGAGGCAGACAAACAGCCCGATGAATGGGCCGCCTATCCCGAGCACCGCTGCCGCGATCAAGTATGGCTCGCCGAGTTCCGGGCGGGAAGGTTCCCCAAAAAAGGGTGCGCCTGTTATTAATCCGGCGAGGGCCAGCCTATACATCGCGTACAGCCATCCGGCAGTCAACATGGCCAAGCCGATCCCGGCCAGGCTTCGAGCCTGCTGCCGATCCATGCCGAAGTTCCCCCTTGTGCTTGCCCTGGACAGAATTGTCCAACATTCCTGCGCAACAAGTGGGACATTCCGATCGCGGCCATCGTTCCCCGGGCTCATGGCCGCCGTCCGATCTGCGGAGAGCGCGCTCTGCCGGAAGCTGATCGGGTATGACGGCCAGGAGAGGTGACCGATTCGCGGTGGGCGTTGATTCAGTAGCGGTGGCCAGGCCAGTGAGGGTCGTCCCAGCGGGTGGGGCCGGCAAGGCCGAGCAGTCGTATCCGGTGGAGCAGCTCTCCGGGGGCGTCCCGGGCACGGAGCCGGGCAGGGGCATGACGGATCAGCCAGGCCGTCAACTCGATACGCGTCTCATCCTCGTTCTCCCAGCTCTCCCAGGGCGGTAGGTCTCCCAGCAAGTCGTACTCCCAGTGCGCCACCGCTTTGGCCAGGTGGCGGTCGGCCACGGCGCACGTCTGCGCTTCCCAGACACGCAGCCACGGGCTGATTGTGGCGGAGGCGTGTGGGGCGGCGCCGATGACCGCGGTGGCCTCCGCCTCGATGAGTGCTTGCAGGACGGCTTGCAGCGCGTGGCGGATGACGTCGTCGGCGTCGGCGGCTTTCAAAGACTCCAGCAGGTCGAGCAGGGCAGACTGGTCCAGAGCCATCGTGTGGTGTCCTTCGGCGAGAACCTTGGCGGGAACTCGCTGACCGTCACACGATGGCTCGTCCCATGTCCGGGAGTTGCTTCAGCAGCCTGGAGTTACACCACGCGAGGGGACGTCACCTACCTTTCGGGCTGTGCTTCTGGTGAGGGGCGGTCGTAGGTTGACGTTCGTGCACATAAGGACGGATCGATCGGTCTCGCCTCACCTTCGCCAATTCCTGGACGAGTTCGCACGTTGGTCGGACCCGATGCCCGTGGATTGGATCAAGCGAAATGCTCGCGCCGTCGATCAGGCGGGTGTCGAGACGGACGCTTTCGATGAAGCCATCGAAGCGATGATCGCTTTTGAGCAGAGGTACGGCGGGCTCTGGTTCCCCGCGCTCGGACCAAACGGCATGGATTACGGACTCGATGGCGAGGCAACGGTCTACCGCACAGCCGAGGGGTGGGCTTTCCCTGGGATCTTGGACGGGGATTGGACCTGGGCAGTCGAGATTCTGTTGGATGGCCGTGCCGGGATGACTCTCGCGGACAAACCCCTGAGGGCCCTCAATCGGAGCGTTGACCAGCGACTAGAGGCACACGCGTTGCTTGTGGCCGTGCGCCACTGGCCGCATCTGATTCTGGAACTGGCTACCCCACGGGGGATGGTTCCGGTCCTGGCAGATGCCGGCCTTCCGTCCCCAGTCGACGAAGCCTCAGGCCCGGCGGACCTGTGGTGGTTCGACGAAGTGTCCGCTATCCACCTTCAGCTCGACAACTGGTGGACACATGATCACGATATCTGGATCGCTCGTTGCTTCAGGAAGGAAGCCACCGGCCTGGATCAGCTGAAAGAATTGCTGCTCAGCGGAATGACCGGATTCCTGGAACCGGGCGAGGTTTGGTGTTCGCTGTGCAATCGGTTCGCGCCGTCGGCAGGGCCGTGTTCGTAGAGGGCGGCACAATCCTGACCCAGACAGGAAAGCTCCCTGACTTGGGCCTTTGTGATGAGAGCGGGTGACGGAATCGAACCCGCGCTGTCAGCTTGGGAATCGCATGGATCACGGCCCGGACTGGCGCTGACCTGGACGTGGAGCCGGTCATGAGTGACCGTGGTTGCCCCCTCGTTACCCCGGTTAATGGCCCGAGGATCAGGCGCACGACCTGCGGCGGTACGCAATGCGCGCGCTCGGCCCCTGCTCCGCTCCCGTCCTCCTCGTAGCTGCCGACCCCCGGGACGGGACCGCCGTGTCAAGGGTCAGCGAAGCTGATCGCGAAGCGACGCCGTAGGCGCCCTTGACTCGGCGGGAACGGCCGGGACACTTGAGCAGCGAGGAGGACGGTGGTCCCCAGGTGTCGGAGGCGGATGATTTGGCGTCACCGCGGCCGGTGAGTGTCCCGTTCGGCGCACGCCTGTCGAGATGTCCTTACGGGTAGTCCCGCCAAAACGAGACCGTTGCATGCGGCTGCCATGTCTCGGCGTGCTCAGGGCGCGGGTCCCGGAACTCCTGGTCAATGTAGTCGAGCAGGTCGGTCCCGTAGTAAATGGTGTCAGTGCCCCGCATGGATAAGACCGGATGTCCGAAGGTTCCACGCCCAGCCGGCAGGAACCGATGCGCATAGACCGGGACCATTCTGGGGACATTCGCCAGTCGCACCCGGGCTACTTCGACGGCTTCAAGAGGATCGTTCGGTCGCTTGCCCCAGCTCGATCGCCAGTGGCCATGCTCGACGTCCCACAGGAGATAGTCGACTGGCCACTCGACATGTTCACGCAGCGCCTCAGGGTCACTGTTGCGCCAGTCGGGCCACGGGTTCTCCCACGTCTGACCCTCTTCACGAGGCTGACGCACGGGTAACCCTGCTGCCAGGAAAGCCCGATGGTCGTCGGCGAACTCGAACCCGTACTCGTGCTCGATGCGAGCAAATTCCGCCTCGGAAAGTCCTTCCTCAATCTCACAGCAGGCCAGCTGAGCCAGGCGACGTGCGGCCGCCGCACCCAGCCGGGAACCCTCTTCACTGATCACTCTGCGAACATAGCGCCTGCCGCTTGTAGCCATGGCCTAGCCAGGGAGCGCAGGTCACCGATAGCGGATTGCATCGCGAGGTCTGGCGGGGGTGTATCGCTGATGTCGGAGGGCTTATTGGGTGGGCGGAGGAGAGCCGGCGGCGGCCCAAGCTGCCGGCGGCCGGGACCGGCCCCCAGGCCGCATGTCCGGCCGGCGAGCGGGCGTAGGCCGCGAGGCGGCGCGGAGCGCCGCCCTTGATCCCTACAAGAACAACTCGGCAACTGGACAACTGCGTTCACCGCCCCCCTCCTGCGGGCCGGTATCGACGCCTCGATCGGCACTGTCGGTGATGTATTGGACAACGCGCTCCTGGAATCGTAGATCGGCCTCTGCAGGACGGAGTCGGCGGTGCAGCGGCATGGTCTTCGGCCTTGCGTGATCGCTTGCTCGCGAAATGTCTGACGGGTTAATCAGTGAGGAGTGCTACGGCGTCGGGGGTGAGGCGGCCGAAGGTCTCGTCGGGGCGCATGAGGTTGTGGCAGCCGTCGAGTTCTGCGTATGCCGGTCTGTGGCCGGTGTCCAGTACGGCGAATCGGGTGTGGTGGCTCGGACAGTCAGTGGCGGGCGAGTTGTCGAGTGCGGTGAGGAGTGTGTTCAGATTGCTGCCTTTGAGGATGCGCATGGACTCGAGTGTCGCCTCGTTGATGCCTGTGGGCTTGTGTGAGGTGCGGTAGACGCATACGCGCAGGCCTTGCGGCGCTGGATTCCATAACGGCCGTGCCGAGGCTCGTCGTGCTAGTGGTGATTCTGGCTTGAAGAAGGAAAGGAACAGGTCCCTGGTCTCATGACCGCAACCAGCTCGGAACTCCTTCTCGCTTTCGATTCTGCGAACGGGTAGCTGTTTGGTGAGCCGGTACGGCAGATGGTCGAGGGCGTCGAGTGCGGAGGGGAACGGCTTTCCGCACACGCTGGTCGGCACGTCCGGCAGCACCGCCCTGCCGGAGGAGTCCACTACGACGAAGTAGTCGAACGTGTACCCGATATCCGGGCATCTGATCCCTTCGAAGAACCATCGCAGTCTGAGCAGTGGACTGGCTTGGGCTCGCTCTGGCGGGCGGCGCAGCTCGGTCATCAGTTCTGTCGCCGGCCCGTTGGCGTGCTCCTCGTTGACGACTTCCCAGCGGCCTTTGCCAGGCAGGTACTGGGGAATCCAGCGGCAGCGTATGACCTCGATCGGGACGAAGCCGTAGGGGAGCGCCTGGCGGGGCATGGAGAGCAGGTCCGGGCTTGACCTTTCGGGGCAGGAGGCGGTGACTACACGGTCTAGTCGTGGGGCCTCGTCCATCCTGTTGTCACTTCTGATGAGGATCATGACGGCGAGCACGACGAGGACGTTGCGCAGAGCATGCACCGCTGCACCTTATTGACGCGTGTCGTCTATGTTGCCGGTTTGCTAAAAGGCGACGTGAGACCGACTGGGCGGGCGACCCTGGTTCCCTCTATCCCGCAGGAAGTCAATCAAGGAGATCGGGGCGGCGTGCAGTTAGGGCGCGGCGGGCGGTCACGTATCTCTCGTGGAACTCCTCGGCGGGGGCTTCGCGGCGGTAGCGCTGGCGGAGGACGCGGTCAAGGTCTCCGGCTCGATTGACGAGATCGGTGAGGGACTTGCGCTCGATATCGAATGCGTCATGCCTTGCCCGACGGCGGCGTCAAGGTCTCCGCGTCGGGCGTGGACGATGCCGAGGTCTATGTGACCGGACGGCACGCCGACCTGGGTGTCGGGCCGGTCATGAGTGACCGTGGTTGCCCCCTCGTTACCTTGCTTAATGGCCCGCTAATGGCCCGGCGTGTCGACGACTACAACCTGCGGCTGTAAGCCATGCGTGCGCCCCGGCCCCTGATCCGCTCCCGTCCTCCTCGTAGCTGCCGGTCCCGTCCGGGACACTCAAGCAGCGAGGAGGACGGAGGCCTGGTCTGGTGGGCTCACCTGCCTGGGTCGTAGCGGATGGGGTGATCAGGCGCCTACCTCGGTGACCTACGGGCTCGCCTCGCTCGCGGCCTCACCCCGGAGTCCAGCCCTCGCCGGAGGCATGGGTGGTGTATCGGTGTGGGTCGTCCAGGGGCTCTGAGGCATCATGCGGGGATGAATGAGTCGCTTGTCGTTCCTGAGCTGGTTGCGGGTAGCAGCCTCGTCCTTCGCCCGTGGACGTTGGATGATCTTGATCTGGTGCGTGAGGCTACGGCGGATGAACTCATCCCGTTAATCACTACCGTGCCGTCGGCCTACTCTGACGCGGAAGGGATCGCGTTCATTGAGCGGCAATGGGCGCGGGCATCGACCCGGCAGGGTTACTCCTTCGCGATCGCCAGAACGGCGGATGGTCGGGCGGTAGGCCAGATTGGCCTATGGCCCCATGGTCAAGGGCGGGCGTCGCTGGGTTATTGGGTGGCTAAATCGTCTCGGGGGCAGGGCATTGCTTTGGAAGCCTTGCGCGCGGTCTCGCTCTGGGGCTTGTCAGTGTTGGAGATTCCGCGTCTTGAACTGTACGTGGAGCCGTGGAACGTGGCCTCGTGGAAGACCGCTGAACGAGTCGGCTTCAAGCGTGAAGGGCTGCTGCGAAGCTGGCAGGAAGTAGGAGCTGAGCGTCGGGACATGTACATGTACTCCATGCTCATCAGCGAGCTTCCCGCCTGATTGGAGCGGAGTGGCCAGCGCCCACCCCGAAGGGCGCTGCAGCCGTCGTGTAGCGGTTGGGGTCGGTGGGCGGAGCGACTTGGCGGTGGTGTGCGGCGGGCGGCCCGAGCTGCCGGCGGCCGGCCCCCTCGCCGGAGATCGCGGCGGCGCTGCGCTGGCTGGAAGCGGCCTCGCTGCCGTTGACGCGATGTTCGCCTGCATGTACTTCGGCGGCCTGCGTCCCGCCGAGGCGGCCGGGCTACGTGAGAAGGACTGCCATCTGCCCTCGTCCGGCTGGGGCCTGCTGACGCTGGAGAAGACCCGGCCGCAGAGCGGCAAGCGGTTCACCGACTCGGGGGAGGGGTTCGACGAACGGGGCCTCAAACACCGTGCGGAGGGCACGACGCGCATCGTCCCCATCCCGCCGGAACTGGTCGCGATCCTGCGCACGCACCTGGAGACGTACGGCACGGCCAAGGACGGCCGGCTCTTCCGCACGCGGACCGGCGGCGTCATCGCGGCCTCGGCCTACGCGAAGATCTGGAAGGAGGCTCGGACGTACGCGCTGACGCCCGAGCAGGTCGCCTCGCCTCTCGCGGCCCGGCCGTACGACCTGCGCCACGCGGCTGTGTCCCTCTGGCTCAACGCCGGGGTCCATGCCCCGGAAGCGGCGGAGCGCGCTGGTCACGGCAT
This sequence comes from Microbispora corallina, assembly GCF_016863035.1. Lineage (GTDB taxonomy): Bacteria > Actinomycetota > Actinomycetes > Streptosporangiales > Streptosporangiaceae > Microbispora > Microbispora corallina. The sequence goes on along the minus strand of NZ_BOOC01000002.1, from coordinate 73,929 downwards.
TGACGTCATGCTCCGGGTCTACGCCAAGTGCATCGACGGGCAACGCGAGATCGCCAACCAGCGGATAGAGGGCGCTCTTGCGTCATGAGTGATCGATGGCGAAATACTGGCTTGGTGGAACTCTCCCCTGAGCTCAGGAATCGGTTGGCTGAGCTGCGAGGTGATCTTCTCTGGGGTCGGCTCTCTGGGACCGCGCCGGAGGCTGGTTGGCTGGCTTGCGAGCTCATCGAGGCCGGCCTCAACTGTCCTGCCGTCTGGGAGCTCGCGGGCTATGTATTGTCCATCGGCTCCATGACCGAAGTCGAGCCGCTCGTCCGCGAGGTGCTGGTCGAGAGCGGCCTCCCGCCGATTGATCTCCAGCGCACGCCATGGGAGGTCGCCCGGGATGTCGCGCAGGGCATCGCCGAGAGCACGGTTCCGATCGCCAAGGGCGCGGACTTCCTGATCTTCGAACTAGGCGACAAATGCGATCGTCCCGAGGAGATCTATCTGCTGCAGGGGATGGTGGATGACTGGGAGGACATACGGGACACCCCACCAAGTGACGACGAGATCCGGGAGCAAGCAAGAAGGATCGCCGACGCCGCAACAGACCGGCTGGCGGCGATGGTGGATCAGGAGTCGTAAGAAGTGGGAACGGCGCTAGTCAAGGGCCTCGGGTCACTCCGGGGCCCTTCGGCGTTCTCCGGCGAGGATCTCATCCCGCAGAGGCACCGAAACCAGACCGCGACCTGCGGGAACGCGGCCAACATCATCCCGCGTATATCCCGTGACTGGCGACAAACGGCGGCTCTCGGTGACCTACAGCTGCATGCCCAGTAACCATGATCCATGGAGGAACCGCAGCTCAGGCAGGGTTTCCCTGATCAAACGTGGTAGGGCGGGTGGGACTTGAACCCACGACCCACGGATTATGAGTCCGATGCTCTGACCGGCTGAGCTACCGCCCCGCAATGGTGGAGTCTCTCACAACTTAGTGCGTACGTGGATCGCCAAGAGGCCGGACTCCGGCCTACGCCGGTAGCGAAAGGGAGATCGAATACGGAAGGCGACGAACCGGTCAGCGAGGGCCGAACAGTCACACCGAGGGAGATCGCGGCCAAGGAACGACCCACGGCCGTCCCCGTACGGGGTACGCCGGGGCGTCACGAGGCAACGGATCGGGTACCTCAGGCCAGGGTGGCTCTGCGAAGAATCGGGGGGTTCACGTGGGGAGACGGCTGGCGGCGGGGGCGGTCTCCCTGGTCCTGGTGATGGCCGGATGCGGGCCGGGGGAGGAGTCCGGGGACCCGCTGGGGGCGGTCGGCTCGCTCCGCGAGGGGTTCGCCATCGGGGTGCTGCTGCCCGACACGCGTACGGAGCGGTACGACACGGAGGACCGGCCGGCGATCCTCAAGGCGGTGCGGGCTCTGTGCCCGCGGTGCCGCGTCGTCTACCGCAACGCCGAGGGGGACCCGGGGCGGCAGAGCCGGCAGATCGACCGGCTGCTCGACGACGGTGTGCGGGTGCTCCTCCTCGACCCCGTGGATCCGGCGACCATCACCTCCGCCGTGGCCCGGGCGAAGATGCGCGGGGCGAAGGTGGTGTCGTACGACCGTCTCGCGAACGGCCCGGTCGACGCGTACGTCTCGACAGATCCCGAGGAGATGGGCCGGGCGCAGGGCCGGGCGCTGCTCGACGCGATGAGGGCGCGTGGCGGGAGGGGACCGGTCGCGTTGCTGTACGGCCCGCCGGGTGATCCGTTCGCGGCGGCGCTGAAGAAGGGGGTCCACGCCGTGGTGGACGGGCGCGTGCGGGTCGGCTGGGAGCGCGACGTCCCGGCGGGCCGGGCGGCGGGGGAGGCGCGCGCCGCGGTGGCCGCGTTAGGCCCGGCGGCCCTCGGCGGCGTGTGCTGCGGCGGCGACGCGATGTCCGCCCCCGCCGCCGGCCCGAGATCGCCCGCCGAGAACCGGCGGCATCGGAGCGACCCGGACGCCGCGCCGGCGTCCGTCGCGGCGATCCTGGCGGGTTCGGGGGCGCCGCTGGTGGGAGCGGGCGTGGACCGCGAGGCCCTCCGGAGGATCGTGCTCGGCGCCCAGGCGGCGGCCGTGGGGGTGGACGTCGCCGCCCAGGCGGCCGCCGCCGTCCGGCTGGCGGTCGAGGCCGCCCGGGGCCGGGTGGTGGGCGGCGCGGCGCGGGTGTCCAACGGCACGACGGTCGCCATCCCGGTGGTGTGGGTGCCGCCCGTCGTCGTCACGCGGGCCAACGCCGCGGCGCTGCTGAAGGACTGACCGGCCGTGACTCACTCGTCGGCGTCCTCCTGGGAGGGCGCGGGGGCGGCCGTCGGGCGCAGGCGCTCCCAGACGAGGAAGACGCCGCCGATCACGAGCATGCCGATCCCGGTCCACAGGTTGATCCGTACGCCTTCCGCCTTCTGCACGGCCTGGGAGCCGTCGAACAGCCCGGTGACCGTGAGAACGACGCCGTACACGAGGAACAGACCACCGATCACCCGTCGGATGTCGAAGAGCCGTTGCGGGGCGGCCATGGGGAACCTCCTCAGATGAAGGGCAGGTAGAAGGCGGCGGCGAGGACGACGGCGCCGGCGCCGAGGACGACGGGGGAGCGGTACCAGGCGGCGTCGCCGGCGAGGGCGTCGTCCGCGATCGAGGCGTCGCTCAGCCCGTAGACGAGGCCGCGCAGCTCGGCCTCCGGCTTGGGCGTGGTGACGAGCGTGACCACGACGGAGACGACGGCGTCGACGACGAACGCGATGCCGGCGCCCCAGAAGCTGGCGTTCAGCTCGGTGCCGAAGTCGACCACCCCGGCCTTGAAGAGGATGTACGACGCGAAGGCGGCGGCCGTTCCCGACGCGAGGCCCCAGAAGCCGGCCCACGCCGTCATCCGGCGCCAGAACAGGCCGATGATGAACGTCGCGAACAGCGGGGCGTTGAAGAACGAGAACAGCGACTGCAGGTAGTTCATGATGTTGTTGAAGCCGGCGGCGATGAACGCGGTGCCGATGCCGCCGAGCACGCCCACGACGGTGGCGATGCGGCCGAGCCGCACGTACCACTCGTCCGGCCGGTCGCCCTGGATGTGCGACTTCCAGATGTCGTAGGTGAAGACGGTGTTGAAGCCGCTGATGTTGGCCGCCATGCCGGCCATGAACGACGCGAGCAGGCCGGTCACCGCGATGCCGAGCACGCCGTTCGGCAGGAACGTGTCCATCAGCAGCGGGATGGCCTGGTTGTACGTCGGGCCGCCGTTCTTGCCGATGTTGTTGAACAGCACGAGCGCGACCAGGCCCGGGATGACGGTGACGACGGGGATCACGAGCTTGGGGTAGGCCGCGACGATCGGGGTGAGCCGGGCGGCGTTGGTGTTGCGCGCCGACAGGGCCCGCTGGACCTCCGCGAAGTTGGTCGTCCAGTACCCGAACGACAGCACGAACCCGAGGCCGAAGACGATGCCGATCCAGTTGGCGTTCAGCGGGTTGTCCGTGCCCGCGGTGTGCGCCCAGGTGTGCAGCCCGCCGTCGCCGAGCACGCTCTGCCTGACCTTCTCGCCGAGCCCGGAGAAGCCGCCGACGCGGACGAGGCCGAGGACGACGATCGGCACGAGCCCCGCGAGGATCACGAAGAACTGCATGACCTCGTTGTAGATCGCCGAGGACAGGCCGCCGAGCGTGATGTACGCGAGCACGATGGCGGCGGACACCACGATCGACAGCCACAGCGGCCAGCCGAGCAGCGACTCCATGATCAGGGCCAGCGCGTACAGGTTGATGCCGGCGATCAGGATCTGCGCGATCGCGAACGTCGAGGCGTTGAACAGCTGCGTGGCGCCGTTGAAGCGCCTGCGCATGAACTCCGGGACGCTGTGCACCTTCGACCGGTAGTAGAACGGCATCATCACGATGCCGAGGAACACCATCGCGGGCACGGCGCCGATCCAGTAGTAGTGCACGGTCATGAGGCCGTACTGGGCGCCGTTCGCCGCCATGCCGAGGATCTCGGTCGCGCCGAGGTTGGCGGACACGAAGGCGAGCCCGGTGATCCACGCGGGAAGCGCCCGGCCGGAGAGGAAGAAGTCGAGGCTCGTCCGCACGGCCCGCCGCGCGGCGAAGCCGATGCCCAGCACGACGAGGAAGTAGAGGGCGAGGATCGCGTAGTCCAGAGCGTTGACGTCGAGCCGCAGATCCTGTGCGGCCATCACATGGGCAAGAGGCACGGAACGCTAGCTACCCTCACATTCCTCCCTTTCACCAAGGTGGCGCTTCTTCCCGCAGCCGTGACAAAACCGCAGCCAGAAGGCCGGTAAAGCCGTCCGGGAGTGGCGCAATCTCCGCGTTATCCCTATTTCCCTACCTGATAGCTAGCTTTATAGGCATGGAGCTGGCGGAGACACGGCGGAGGCGGGCAGACCGGGCCCGGCAGGTGGCCGACCTGCTGCGCAGGGAGATCGTGCACGGGAGCTTCGGCGACGGGCACCTCCCGCTGGAGGCGGCCCTCGCCCGCGAGTTCGGCACGTCCAGGAACACGATCAGGGATGCGCTCGATCTGCTGCGCGACGAGGGGCTGATCGAACGCTGCCCGGGCGTGGGGACCACGGTGGCGGCCGAGAAGTTCCCCCACGGCCTGCACCGGCTGCTCGGGCTGGCCGAGACGCTGAGCGAGCACGGCGAGGTCGTCAACGAGGTCAGGACGATGGGGTTCATCGAGCCCCCGGCCGCCGTCCGGGCCCGGCTCGCCCTGCCGGCCGGGGAGCCCGTCGTCTACGTGGAGCGGCTGCGCCGGCTGAACGGGCTGCCGCTCTCGCTCGACCTGACGTACCTCGTGCGCGACGTCGGCGAGCCGCTCTTCGACGCCGACCTCGTGCACAACGACGTCTTCGTCCTGCTGGAGGGCATCGCGGGCCAGCCCCTCGGCAGGGCCGAGCTCACCATCGAGGCCGTCAACGCCGACGCCCACACCGCCGCCGTGCTGGACGCGCCGCGCGGCGCCGCGCTGCTCATGGTCGAGCGGCTCGCCCACCTGTCGGACGGCCGCCCGGTCGACCTGGAGTTCATCCGGTTCCGCGGCGACCGCCTGACCATGCGCGGACACCTCAGCAGGACCACCGAACGAGAGTGAGACACCCGTGAGCCTTGTCCCCACCCGCGTCGACGTGCCGGTGACGATCGACGAATCGCTGTGCATCGAGGGCTGCACCCTCTGCGTGGACGTTTGCCCGCTCGACTCCCTCGCCATCAGCGACGAGACCGGCAAGGCGTACATGCACGTCGACGAGTGCTGGTACTGCGGGCCGTGCGCCGACCGCTGCCCCGCGGACGCCGTGACCGTCAACATCCCCTACCTGCTGCGATAGAAGGGATCACCCCCCGATGCGCACGATGATCGTCGCCCTTGTGGCGTTCCTCGCCGCCGGGTGCTCGCTCGGCGCGGCCTCCGGCTCCCCGGGATCCGGCGACGCGGAGACCGTCGTCGTCGGCTACCAGTCCAAGACCATCAACACGGTGACGGCCGGCACCCTGCTGCGCTCGCTCGGCCTGCTGGAGAAGCGGCTCGGCCGCCGGTACCGGGTCGAGTGGCAGGACTACGACACCGGTGCGCCGATCACCGCCAAGATGGTGGCCGGGAAGATCGACATCGGCTCGATGGGCGACTACCCGTTGCTGATCAACGCCTCGCGCACCCAGCCGCTCGGCGACGGCAGGACCGATCTCGTCTCGGTCACCGGCTACAACCTGCGCGGCGGGCTCAACATGGTCGTCGTGCCGCCGTCGTCGCCGGCGAGGACGCTGGCCGACCTCAAGGGCCGCGCGGTCTCCGCCAGCGCGGGCTCGGCCGGGCACGGCACGCTCGTGCAGGCGCTGGAGAAGGCCGGGCTCGACCCCGCCGCCGACGTCGAGACCGTCAACCAGCTCCCGCAGGTCGGGGCGTCGGCGCTCCAGGCGGGGACGGTGCAGGGGTACGCCCAGTTCGTCGCCTGGCCCGGGCTGCTCGTCTTCAAGAAGCAGGCCCGCCTGCTGTACGACGGCTCCGCGCTCGGCGTCCCCACCTTCCACGGTGTCGTCGTCCGGCACGCCTACGCGGAACGGCACCCGGACGTCGTCCAGGCGTTCCTCCAGGCCCAGATCGACGCCACGCGCTACCTCCACGAGCACCCGGTGCAGGCGGCCGAGTCGGTCGCGAAGGTCACCGGGCTGCCGGCCGAGGTCGTCTACCTCTACAACGGCCGCGACGGCATCTCCACCTTCGACGTCACGGTCAAGCCGCAGCTCGTCGCCGCGCTGGAGCACGACGTCCCCTACCTCAGGAAGATCGGCACCGACTTCACGGACGTCGACGTGGACGCGTTCGTCGACGACGCGCCGCTCAGGAAGGCGTACGGCCCCTCGTACGACGCCGACACCGCCTCGACGGTCAACCCGGCGCGCATCACCGGGCGGGACGCCACCTGCGGCACGCAGGTCTCCGGGCCCGGCAGGGCCGGGGAGATCTGGCTGGCCGGGGAGCAGGACACCCGCCCGGCGGCCACGCCCACCTGCCTGCTCCGCCAGCTCGCCGCGGCGGCGGCCGGGGGCAGAACGGTCCGCGCCGCGTACGTCCCCGACGCCGCGACCGGGACGCACTGGTTCGCCGGCGACTCGGTCTGGGTGCGCGACCCCTCGGCGCCGAAGGACGACGCCCTCCTGCCGTTCACGACACGGGACGGCGCCGAGGCCTACCTGGAGGACCACCCGAAGGCCGCGATCGTGAGCTACGAGGACGCGCTCAGGGCGGCGGCCGGGGGAGCGGCCCGATGACCGGCGCCACCGGCACACCCGCCATCGCGATCCCGCAGGAGGCCCCGCAGGCGAGCGCTCCGGACGCCGCCGTGCCCGCCGGTCCCGTCGTGGGGCACGTGCGCACGGGACGGAGGGGGCGGCGGGGAGATCCGGCGTCCTGGGCGATCAGGGCCGCCTCTCTGCTCGCCGCGGCCGGGCTGTGGCAGCTCCTCACGGCGGCCGACGCCCGGATCGGCCTGCGGTTCGACCGGCTGCCCTCGCCCGCCGAGGTCGTGACCGAGCTCGCACGTCAGCTCGGGACCGGCCTCTACTGGCTCGACCTCGCGCAGAGCGTGATCCGGATCCTGACCGGGTTCGCGCTCGCGGCGGTCCTCGGCGTCGGGACGGGCGTCCTGGTCGCCCGGTCCCGCCGGGCCGGAGACGTCCTGCTGCCGCCGCTGGAGGTGGTCCGGCCCATTCCGGCGATCGCCATGGTCCCGATCGCGATCCTGCTGTTCCCCGCCGACGAGCAGGGCATCGTCTTCATCACGTTCGCGGCCGCCTTCTTCCCGATCATGGTGAGCACCCGGCACGCCGTACGGGCGCTGCCCACGCTGTGGGAGGACGCGGTCCGCACCCTCGGCGGCGGACGGCGGCGGGTGCTGTGGAACGTCGTCCTGCCGGGCGCGCTGCCCGGCGTCCTCGGCGGCCTGTCCGTCGGCATGGGCGTCGCCTGGATCTGCGTGATCTCGGCCGAGATGATCTCGGGCGAGCTCGGCGTGGGCTACCGCACCTGGCGGGCGTACACCGTCGTCGACTACCCGGGAGTGATCGTCGGCATGGCCACGATCGGCGTGCTCGGCTGGGTCACGTCGGGCGCCGTCGAACTGGTCGGGCGCCGGCTCACCCGCTGGCTGCCCCGGGCCGAGGGGAGCGGATCGTGACGGCTCCCGCCGCGTCCGCCGCCCCCGCCACGCCCGCGCCCCGGCGGGGGACGGCGCTCGCCCTCGACCGCGTGTCCCTCGGGTACGGGCGCGACCCGGTGCTGCGCGACGTCGCCCTGGAGGTCGCGCCGGGGGAGGTCCTCGTCGTCGTGGGCTCGTCCGGCTCGGGCAAGTCCACGTTGCTGCGCGCCCTCGCCGGGCTGCTCGCGCCGTCCGCCGGCCGCGTCCTCGCGGACGGCGCCGAGGTGCGGGGCCCGTCGGCCGAGCGCGCGATGGTGTTCCAGGACGACGCGCTGCTGCCGTGGCGGACGGTCCGCGGCAACGTCGAGCTCGCCCTGGCCGTCCGCGGGACACGCCGGCGCGAACGGGCCGCGGCCGCCGCCGGGTGGATCGAGCGGGTCGGGCTCGCCGGCAGCGAGCGGCGGCTTCCCCGGGAGCTGTCGGGCGGCATGCGCCAGCGCGTGCAGCTCGCCAGGGCCCTCGTCGGGGCGCCCCGCGCGGTGCTCATGGACGAGCCGTTCGGGTCGCTCGACGCGCAGACCCGCGCCGAGATGCAGCGCCTGCTCGTCCGCGTGCTGGCCGACACGCCCGCCACCGTCGTCTTCGTCACCCATGACGTGGACGAGGCCCTGCTGCTCGGCGACCGGGTGACGGTGCTCGGCGGCGGCGGGGTCCGGGCCGTCCACGACGTCCCGCGCCCCCATGAGGGGTCCGACGACGCCCGCGCGCTGCGGGCCCGCATCCTGGAGGAGCTGTGACAGCGGTGACCACCCCGGCCATGGAGATCCCGTCCCTGGACGACCGGCTCCGCCTGGAGTGCGAGGTGCTCGTCGTGGGCGGCGGCACGGCCGGGACGATGGCGGCCATCACCGCGGCCGAGCACGGCGCCGACGTCATCCTCCTGGAGAAGGCGCACGTACGGCACAGCGGCGCGCTGGCCATGGGCATGGACGGCGTCAACAACGCGGTCATCCCCGGCAAGGCCACGCCCGAGGACTACGTCGCCGAGATCACCCGGGCCAACGACGGCGTGGTGGACCAGCGCACCGTGATGCGCACCGCCACCCGGGGACACGACATGGTGCGGCGGCTGGAGCGGTACGGCGTGAAGTTCGAGAAGGACGAGTACGGCGAGTACAACGTCCGCCGCGTCCACCGCTCGGGCAGCTACGTCCTGCCGATGCCGGAGGGCAAGGACGTCAAGAAGGTGCTCTACCGGGTGCTGCGCCGCCGGGACATCCGCGAGCGGGTGCGGATCGAGAACCGGGTGATGCCGGTCCGCGTCCTCACGCGGGACGGCAGGGCCGTGGGGGTGGCCGGGTTCGACACCCGGTCCGGGCGGTTCGTCACGGTCGCCGCCCGGGCGGTGATCCTCGCCACCGGGGCCAGCGGCCGTCTCGGGCTGCCCGCGAGCGGCTACCTCTACGGCACGTACGAGAACCCGACCAACGCCGGGGACGGCCACGCGATGGCCTACCACGCGGGCGCCGAGCTCAGCGGCATCGAGTGCTTCCAGATCAACCCGCTCATCAAGGACTACAACGGCCCGGCGTGCGCGTACGTGGCCAACCCGTTCGGGGGCTACCAGGTCAACGGCCGGGGGGAGCGGTTCGTCGACTGCGACTACTGGTCCGGCCAGATGATGGCCGAGGTGGCCAGGGAGATCGCCTCGGCCCGGGGCCCGATCTACCTCAAGCTCAGCCACCTGCCCGGCGAGACGATCACGGCGCTGGAGAACATCCTGCACACGACGGAGCGGCCCACCCGGGGCACGTTCCACGCCGGGCGGGGGCACGACTACCGCACCCACGACGTCGAGATGCACATCTCGGAGATCGGCCTGTGCGGCGGCCACTCGGCCTCGGGGGTGTGGGTGGACGAGAACGCCGCCACCACGGTCCCCGGCCTGTACGCCGCCGGCGACCTCGCCTGCGTGCCGCACAACTACATGATCGGCGCCTTCGTGTTCGGCGACCTCGCGGGAGCGCACGCCACCGCGCACGCCCGCGGCACGTCCCTCGTGGACCTTCCCGAGGACCAGGTCGCCGAGGCCCACGAGCTGGTCTACCGGCCGCTGCGCAACCCGGACGGGCCGCCCCAGCCGCAGGTCGAGTACAAGCTGCGGCGGTTCGTCAACGACTACGTGGCCCCTCCGAAGACCGGCGCGAAGCTGGAGATCGCGCTGGAGACGTTCGACCGGATGCGGGAGGAGATCGCGGCGATGGGCGCGCGGACGCCCCACGAGCTGATGCGGTGCGCCGAGGTCACGTTCATCCGCGACTGCGCCGAGATGGCCGCCCGGTCGTCGCTCGTGCGGACCGAGAGCCGGTGGGGCCTCTACCACGACCGCGCCGACCTGCCGCGCCGCGACGACGACGAGTGGCTCTTCCACCTCAACCTGCGCAAGAACGCGGCCGGGGCCATGGAGTTCGTCAAGCGGCCGGTCGAGCCGTACCTGGTGCCGGTCGAGGGGTTCGAGCCGCGCCCCGCTGAACCCGTCGTCGTCGGCGCGTACGGCCCGGCCGCGCGGCGCGGTCCCGCGCGGGGCGGCCGGCTCGCGGTCGAGGCGGTCGGCCGGTCTCCCCGCATCCTCGACCTGCTGCGGCTGGCCGAGGAGCAGCCCGGCGTGGAGCGCATCGCGCCGTACCTGGCCGACCCCGACCCGAAGGTCCGGCGGGCCGCGATCGCGACGCTCACCGAGACCGCCCCGGCGGGGGCGGGGGAGGCGCTCGTGGCGGCCCTCGACGACCCGCACGGCACCGTCCGGCGGGCCGCGGTGACCGGGCTGCGGGAACTGGTGGAGGTGCTGCCCGCCACGCCCGCGTTCGGCGCCCTGCTCCGCCCGGCGGCGCGGCACTCCGACCCGGCGGTCCGGGCGGCCGTGCTCGACACGCTGCGCGCGCTGCGCCTCGGGGACGGCGACCTGTTCGGCGCCGCGCTGGCCGACGAGGAGGGCCGGGTGCGGATCGAGGCCGTCCGGGGGCTGGTGTCGCTCGACGACGACGCCCGGGTCGCCCTGGCCGCGGGGGACCCGAGCCGGGAGGTGCGCGTCTGGGCGGCCCGCGGCCTCGGCGCGATCGGCAAGCCCTCCGCGGCGGACGCGCTCGCCCGGCTGGCCGCCGACCCCGACCCGCTCGTGCGGGCCGCGGCCCTGGAGGCGGCCGGGGCGGCGGGCCGGGCCCTCGACGCGACGGCGGTCCTCGCCCTGCGCGACCCCGCCTGGCAGGTGCGGGTGGGCGCGGCGCGGGGGCTCGCCTCGGCCGATCCCGCGGTGGCCGCCGGGCCGCTGGTCGCCGCGCTCGGCGACCCCCATATCGACGTCAGGAAGGCGGCCGTGCTGGCCCTGTCCGGCTGGGCCCGCAGGCCCGACGTCGCCCGGGCGCTGGACGCGGCGCTGCGGGACTCCGACGCGGACGTCCGGGCATACGCCCGCAGAGCCCTGAGTGACGCTGGAGATGAGGGGTAGTCGGAGGGAGAAGAGCGGAACCGCCGACGGAGGGAGGAACCCCATGGCTGAGGCACCCAACCCGATCCAGCTGCAGAAGCACCTGAAGGGCGTGGACTACCCGGCCGGGAAGTCGGACCTGATCCAGACGGCCCGCGACCAGGGCGCCGACGACACGGTGATCGGCGCTCTGGAGAAGATCCCGGACCGGGAGTACGACGGCCCGAACGCGGTCAGCAAGGCGGTCACCGAGGTCCGGTGACCAGCGGGGAGACCGGCGTGGCGCGCGCCGGTCTCCCACCGCGCCGGTCTCCTGTTCAGGCGTCAGGGCCAGACGGCGCGCAGCGGCTCGGCGACGACGGGCGCCTGCGCGAGCCCCGCCTGGAACGCGGGCCCCCACAGGGCCGGATCCAGCACGTTGTCCCCGAACACGGCGACCGCGGCCTCGTCCGCCTGCACGACGTGCGTGCGGGGCGCCCGCACTGCGAGCAGCTCGCGCTCCAGGACGGCCCGCGGCGACATCGCCCCCAGCGGCTCCAGGATCACCAGCGTGTCGGCGCCCGCCGCCAGGTCGGCGTTGGTCGGCGAGCGCACCCCGCCGTCGACGTACCGGCGGCCGTCGATCTCCACGGGCGGGAACACCATCGGCACGGCGCAGCTCGACGCGACCGCGAGCACGAGCGGCACGCCCGCGTCCCTGGTCCAGACGACGAACTCGCCGGTCTGCGCGTCCACGGCCGTGATCATCAGCTCCCGGTCGGGCCACTCCTTGACCGGGAGGCGTTCGCCGACGGCCGCGAGGCGCTCGGCCGCGTGGTCGACCCGCGCCTCCAGGGCCATGTGGCCGACCCGGCGGCGCGCCTCCTGGGGTTCGAGCGCGGGGTCGAACAGGACGGCGAACGCCTGCATCACGGCGTCCAGGTCCACCTTGTGCGGGGGACCGGTGTCGACGGCGACCTGGTGGGCGATGGCCTCCTCCAGGTCGGCCCCGGTCGCGACGAGCGTCCCGGCGACCGAGCCGGCCGAGGTGCCGATGATCCTGTCCGCGGTGCCGAGGTCGACACCCTCACGGCGCAGGCCGGTCAGCAGGCCCGCCTCCCAGGCGATCCCCGCGACGCCGCCTCCGGCCAGTACGAGAGCAGTGGTCATGAGCAGAAGTATGTTCCACCAACCTGAACGGCGCGTGGCCGGGCATTAGTTCAAACGCCCAACTATTGACGGGGCTTCCGCTCCTGTGTGAATCTTCCGTCAGTTCCATGCACGTGGGCGGTCGACGGTCAGGGTCCCTCCTGGTCGTGCATGGCGGTTGTCCGTGCCTACAGGGGCTCCCCGGAGCCCGAAGGGGAAACCGTCCATGCGAAGAAGATGGGCAAGCATGCTCGTGGTCGCCGCCGTGGCGCTGGCCACGGCCGTGATCAGGACGGCGCCGGTCGCGGCCGTCGCCGCCGATCCGTACACGTTCAAGAACGTGCAGATCGCCGGGGGCGGATTCGTCCCGGGAATCGTGTTCAGCCAGGCGCAGAAGGATCTCATCTACGCCCGTACGGACATCGGCGGCGCGTACCGGTGGAACCCGTCCACCCAGAGCTGGACGCCGCTGCTCGACTGGGTGGGCCAGTCCAACTGGGGCTACAACGGCGTCGCCAGCCTCGCGGCCGACCCGGCGGACGCCAACCGCGTGTACGCGGCGGTCGGCATGTACACCAACAGCTGGGACCCGAACAACGGCGCGATCCTGCGCTCCACGAACAAGGGCGACTCCTGGCAGGTGACCCCGCTGCCGTTCAAGCTGGGCGGCAACATGCCCGGCCGCGGCATGGGCGAGCGCCTCGCCGTCGACCCGAACAAGGACAGCGTCCTGTACTTCGGCGCGCCGAGCGGCCAGGGGCTGTGGAAGAGCACCGACTACGGCGCCACCTGGGCCAAGGTCACGAACTTCCCCAACGCCGGCAACTACGTCGCCAGCCCGGGCGACGCGTACAACGGCGACAACCAGGGCGTCGTGTGGGTGACGTTCGACAAGCGGACCGGCACCTCCGGCAGCGCCACCCAGACCGTCTACGTGGGCGTGGCGGACAAGCAGAACACCGTCTACCGGACCACCAACGGCGGCACCTCCTGGGAGCGGGTCGCCGGCCAGCCCACCGGATACATCGCCCACAAGGGCGTGCTCGACACGACCAACGGCTACCTCTACATCGCCACCAGCGACACCGGCGGCCCGTACGACGGCGCCAAGGGCGACGTCTGGCGCTACGCGACGGCAACGGGCACCTGGACGCAGATCAGCCCGATCCCGTCCAGCAGCTCCGACGACTACTTCGGCTACAGCGGCCTGACGATCGACCGCCAGCACCCCGGGACGATCATGGTCGCCACCCAGGTCTCCTGGTGGCCCGACGCGATCTTCTTCAGAAGCACCGACAGCGGCGCGACGTGGACCCGCGTCTGGGACTGGACCTCGTACCCGAACCGCAGCTTCCGCTACAAGATGGACATCTCCGCGGCCCCCTGGCTGACCTTCGGCACCAACCCGCAGCCGCCGGAGGTCACGCCCAAGCTGGGCTGGATGAACGAGTCCGTCGAGATCGACCCGTTCAACTCCGACCGGATGCTGTACGGCACGGGCGCCACCATCTACGGCACCACGGACCTCACCAAGTGGGACTCGGGCGGCCAGTTCACGATCAGGCCGACCGTCAAGGGCCTGGAGGAGACCGCGGTCCTCGACCTGATCAGCCCGCCGACCGGCGCCCCGCTGATCAGCGGGCTGGGCGACATCGGCGGCTTCCGCCACACCAACCTCGACGCCGTGCCGTCCATGATGTTCACGCAGCCCGTCTTCACCTCCACGACCTCGCTCGACTACGCCGAGACGAACCCGGGCGTCATGGTGCGGGCCGGCAACTTCACCGACTCCGACCGGCCGAACGACAGCCACGTGGCCTTCTCCACCGACGGCGGCGCCAACTGGTTCCAGGGCACCGAGCCCGGCGGCGTGAACAACGGCGGCACGGTCGCCGCGGCCGCCGACGGCAGCCGGTTCGTGTGGTCGCCGGCCGACCCCGGCATCCAGGTGGTCTACTCCGTCGGCTACGGCAACAGCTGGAGCGCCTCCACCGGCGTCCCGGCCAACGCGATCGTCGAGTCCGACCGGGTCAACCCGCAGAAGTTCTACGCGTACTCGGCCGGCACGTTCTACGTCAGCACCAACGGCGGCGCGAGCTTCGCGGCCACCGCGGCGACCGGGCTGCCGACGAGCGGCGTGCACTACAAGGCCCTGCCTGGCAAGGAGGGCGACATCTGGCTGGCCGGGACCGGCGGCCTGTGGCACTCCACCGACTCCGGCGCCTCGTTCGCCAAGCTGTCGAACGTGTCCGACTCGATGAACGTGGGCTTCGGCAAGGCGGCGCCGGGCCGGTCGTACCAGGCCCTCTACCTCGTCGGCACCTCCGGCGGCGTGACCGGCCTGTTCCGCTCCGACGACACCGGCGCGAGCTGGGTGCGGATCAACGACGACCAGCACCAGTACGGCAACTGGGGCGAGGCCCTGACCGGCGACCCCCGGATCTACGGCCGGGTCTACGTCGGCACCAACGGCCGGGGAATCGTCTACGGCGACCGGACCGGCAGCATGCCGTCCCCCTCGCCGTCGCCCTCTCCTTCGCCATCCCCGTCTCCGTCGCCCTCCCCGTCCCCGTCTCCGTCCCCGTCGCCCTCTCCCTCCCCGTCACCCTCGCCGTCTCCGTCGCCGTCACCCTCGCCCAGCCCCAGCGCGGGGAAGGCGTGCACGGCCGCGTACAAGGTGGCGAACCAGTGGCCGGGCGGCTTCCAGGGTGAGGTCACGGTGAAGAGCAGCGGCTCGGCCGCGATCAGCGGCTGGACCGTCAAGTGGGCGTTCGCGAACGGCCAGACGATCACCCAGTCCTGGAGCGGGACGGTCAGCCAGTCCGGGGCGAACGTCACCGTCACGAACGTGAGCTACAACGGCTCCCTCGCTGCGGGCGCGAGCACCACGTTCGGGTTCAACGCCAACTGGACCGGGAGCAACGGCGTGCCGTCGCCGGTGAGCTGCACCGCCTCCTGACCCTTCCCGATCCCGTGATCGCCGGCCCGGGGCCGCACCGCCGCCCCGGGCCGGTCCCCTGGTCCCTCTTGGGCCGGGCCCTCCGTCCCCGATCATCCGCCGATCGTCACGCCGTGGCCTCGGTGTGCCGGAACCGTCACCCGTGTCGCGTAGCCTGTGCTGCGGGTCGCGAGCCGGGCCGGAACAGGGAGACGCAGGATGGCCATCGGGGTGTACGTCGCGGCCGGCGACGCCAGGAGCAACAAGGGCACCGTGGCTCTCGGCCTGCTCGAGATGCTGACCCGCCAGGTCGGCAACGTGGGCGTCTTCCGTCCCGTGGTCCGGCAGGGCCGGGAGGACAGCCTCGTCAACACCGCGCGCAGCCGCTTCGGCATCGGCCTGCCGTACGACGCCTGTGTGGGGGTGACGTACGAGGAGGTCCACGCCGACGAGGAGCGGGCGGCCGGCGAGATCGTGGCCCGCTACCGCGCGATCGCGGCGCGCTGCGACGCGGTCGTGGTGATGGGCACCGACTACACCGACGTGGGAGCGCCGACCGAGTTCGCGTTCAACGCCGGCCTGGCGGCCAACCTGGGCACACCGGTCGTCAACGTCGTGAACGGCCTCGGCCGGACGGCCGACGAGATCGCCGCAGCCGTCGAGATGTCCGGCAAGGAGCTCGCCGAGCGGCACGCCACCGAGCTCGCCACCATCGTGACCCGGGTGACGCCGGGCCTCCTGCGGGAGGTCGCGGCGCGCGTGCGGGCCTACGTCTTGCCCGAGGTCCCGCGGCTGTCCGCGCCCACCGTGAGCGACCTCATGACGGCCTGCGACGGCCGGCTCTTCCGCGGCGACGCCGCCCAGCTCGGCCGGGAGGCGGGCGCGCTCATGGTCGGGGCCATGTCCCTGCCGAACATCCTGGAGCGGCTCACCGACGGCGTCGCGGTCGTCGTGCCCGCCGACCGGGCCGCCGCGCTGGTGCCCGGCCTGCTCGCCGCGCACCGCGCGCCCACGTTCCCCGCCCTGTCGGTCATCATCCTGAACGGCGGGATGCCGCTGCCCGACCCCGTCCTGCGGCTGTTCGACGGGATGGACATCCAGCTGCCGATCATCGCCACGGACGGCGACACCTACCCGACGGCCCGGCGGCTCTCCGAGGCCGAGGGCCGTTTCAGCCCGGACGCCAAGGGGAAGATCGACACCGCGCTCGGGCTGTTCGCCGACCACGTCGACACCGCGGCGCTGCTGAGCAGCCTGCGGATCACCAAGGCCGGCGCGATCACCCCGCTCATGTTCGAGTACGACCTGCTGGAGCGGGCCCGGGCCGACCGGCGGCGGATCGTGCTGCCCGAGGGCGGCGAGCCGCGCATCCTGCGGGCGGCCGACAGCCTGCTGCGCCGCGGCGTCGCCGACCTGACCCTGCTCGGCGACGAGAAGGAGATCCGGGCGACGGCCGCCCAGATGGGCCTCGACCTGCACGACGCGCGGGTGGTCAGCCCGTTCGACCCGGAGCTGCGGGAGATGTTCGCCGAGGAGTACGCCCGCCTGCGGGCGCACAAGGGCGTGACGGTCGGCCCGGCCCGCGACATCGTCACCGACGTCTCCTACTTCGGCACGATGATGGTCCACCTCGGCCTGGCCGACGGCATGGTCTCCGGCTCGATCCACACGACCGCCCACACCATCAGGCCGGCGTTCGAGATCATCAAGACCTCGCCGGGCGTGGGGATCGTCTCCAGCGTGTTCTTCATGTGCCTGGCCGACCGCGTCCTCGTGTACGGCGACTGCGCCATCGTCCCCGACCCCACGGCCGAGCAGCTGGCCGACATCGCGGTCTCGTCGGCCGTCACCGCCGCGCGGTTCGGGGTCGAGGCGCGGGTGGCCCTGCTGTCGTACTCCACCGGGGAGTCGGGAGCGGGACCGGAGGTCGACAAGGTCCGCGCGGCCACGGCCCTCGTCCGCGAGCTGCGGCCCGGCCTGCCGGTCGAGGGGCCCATCCAGTACGACGCGGCGGCCGAGCCCAGCGTGGCCCGCACGAAGATGCCCGGAAGCGCGGTCGCCGGCCGGGCGACCGTCTTCGTGGTGCCCGACCTCAACACCGGCAACAACCTGTACAAGGCCGTGCAGCGCAGCGCCGGCGCGGTCGCCGTGGGGCCGGTGCTGCAGGGCCTGCGCAAGCCCGTCAACGACCTGTCCAGGGGCGCGACGGTCAACGACATCGTGAACACCGTGGCGATCACGGCCATCCAGGCGCAGGCGCGGGAGGAGACACAGTGACCGGCCAGGTCCTCGTCCTCAACAGCGGGTCGTCGTCCATCAAGTACCGCCTGATCGACATGGCGACCCGCCGGGGCGCGTCCGGGGGGCTCGTCGAGCGCATCGGCGAGCGCGAGGGCGTGCTCACCCACGACGGCGTCCGGGTCGAGCGGCCCTTCGCCGACCACGACGAGGGGCTGCGGGCCGTCCTCGACGCCTTCGCCGAGCACGGTCCCGCGCTCGACGGCGTCGCCGCCGTCGGCCACCGGGTCGTCCACGGCGGCAGCCGCTTCGTCGAGCCGACGCTGATCGACGACGCGGTGGAGCGGGCGATCGAGGAGCTGGCGCCGCTCGCGCCGCTGCACAACCCGGCCAACCTGGAGGGCATCCGGGTGGCCCGGCGGGTGTTCCCCCGGCTGCCGCACGTCGCCGTCTTCGACACCGCCTTCCACGGCACGATCCCGCGCCACGCGCACACCTACGCGGTCCCGAAGGAGTGGACCGAGAAGCTCGGCGTCCGCCGCTACGGCTTCCACGGCACGTCCGCGGCGTACGTCTCCCGGCGGGCCGCCGAGCTCCTCGGCCGCCCGTACGACGAGGTGAACACGATCATCCTGCACCTCGGCAACGGCGCGAGCGCCACCGCCGTGCGGGGCGGGCGCAGCGTCGACACCTCGATGGGCATCACGCCGCTCGCCGGGCTGGTGATGGGCACCCGCTCCGGCGACGTCGACCCGGCCCTCCCGGCCTACCTGAACCGGGTCGCGGGGATGAGCCTGCCGGACATCGACACCGCGCTGAACAAGGAGAGCGGGCTGCTCGGCATGTGCGGCGCCAACGACCTGCGCGAGGTCTGGCGGATGGTCGACGCGGGCGACGAGGACGCCCGGCTCGCCATGGACGTGTACGGCTATCGCCTGCGCTCCTACATCGGGGCCTACTACGCGGCGCTCGGACACGTGGACGCGATCGTCTTCACGGGCGGCGTGGGGGAGAACGACTCCCGCACCCGGGCCCTGGCCGTCACCGGGCTCACCCGGCTCGGCGTCGCGATCGACGACGAGCGCAACGCCGCGCCGGCCACGGGCGTCCGGATGATCTCCCCGGACGGCGCGGAGGTGGCGCTGCTGGTCGTCCCCACCGACGAGGAGCTGGAGATCGCCGACCAGGTCGCCGCCTGCCTCCGGGCGCGGTGAACGAGCCCGGACGGGCGCGATGGCTATCCTGGGCATCGGACGGGGGTGATCGCGTGGCGACGGCGGAGAGCAGCCGTACGGGGGACGACGAGGACGCGCCTCCGGGGCTCGGCTGGCTGGACCGGATCCGGGCGCGCCCCGGCGGCCGGCTCACGCTGCGCATCGTCATCGGCGTGCTCGGGGCGGCGATGGTGGTCAGCGGGCTCATCATGGTGCCGTTCCCCGGGCCGGGCTGGCTCGTGGTCTTCGCCGGCCTCGCCGTGCTGGCCACCGAGTTCGCCTGGGCGTCCCGGCTGCTGGTGTTCGCCAAGGAGCGGGTCCGGGCGGTGACCGACTGGCTGAAACGGCAGCACCTCGCCGTGCGGGTCCTGGCCGCCGTGGTCACCTTCGCGTGCGCCGCCGCGATCGTCTGGGCGTCGGTCCGGCTCACGCTGGGCGTCGACATCCTGCAGAAGGCCCGCGAGCTGCTCGCCGCGCGCGCCTCCCGATAGGCGCGGGTCCGCCCGGCCGAGCGGGCTTCCCCATGGAAAGCGGTGCCTCACACCGTCTCGTGTGAGGCACCGTTCGACACCCGATCGACACCGGAACGGCCGCGGTTTCCGCTGACGGCGACAAAGCCGTCAGCTGATTTCACGGGCGATCATCGGTTTACCAGAAATAGTTCCAGCTTCCGCACGAGTCGATTTCATAGCCCTCGACGCGAATCGTCCGGCAGGCCCGGAAACCCTTGATCTTGGAGCTCGTGCTCTGGGATTTGGAATAGCCCACGCCTGTTGACAGCGAGTGGACGTACCCGTCCGAGAACTGGTATTCGATGGTTCCCCGGATCGTCCCGTCGCCAGCGCCTGCCCAGACCCAGACCCAGCCCGCGGCCCCGTTGCCCGGGCTGTTGTCCACCGCCACCTCGACCGTCCTGTATTTGGCGGTGACCTGTGCGGCCGAAGCGGGCTGCGCGACAAGCGCACCCGCGAAGGCGGCAGCCGCCGCGACGTAGGCCGCTTTCCGGGCGAGTTTCCTCGACGTCATTGCCCCGATCTCTCCGGCAGCGCATCGCGCCGCCTGCAGTCGCTGAGTGGTGGAAACGGCCGACGATCCCGAACAGGGTGATCGGCCAGGGGAATAGTGGCACGCCACTCGGCGATGGCAGTGAAAGGAAGTGGGCCGGGTAATGAACCTTTCCCGACGGCGGCGTTCGGCGCCGCCGGGGGACGTCAGTGAGCCGCGAGGGCGAGGCGCCGGACGGCGAGCTCGGTGAAGAGCCCGGCGCCGTCGGACAGGATCGCGTCGTCGAACTCGGCCTCCGCCGAGTGGTTGGACGGCGCCGTGGCGGCGTCGCGGTCCGGCGGGCAGGCCCCGACGATGAGGAACGCCCCCGGCACCCGCTCCAGGACGTACGAGAAGTCCTCCGACCCGGTCGCGGGGTTGGGCAGCGGGAAGAACCGGTCGGCCCCCAGATGCTCCCGCACGATCTCGGCGGCGAAGTCGGACTCGGTCCGGTCGTTGACCGTCACGGGGTACCCGATGCCGAACTCGCACTCCACCGTCAGCCCGTGGGCCTCGCCGATGCCGCGCGCGACCCGCACCAGGCCGTCCCTGGCCCGGTCGCGGGAGTCGGCCGAGAACGTCCGGATCGTGGTCTCGAACCGGGCCTCGTCGGGGATCACGTTGTCGGTCGTGCCGGCGTGGAAGCTGCCCACCGTCACCACGACGGGGTCGAACACGTCGAACGTCCGGGTCACGTGGGTCTGCAGGGCGGTGACGATCTCGCAGGCGGCCGGGATGGGGTCGAGGGCCCGGTGGGGGGACGACCCGTGGCCGCCGCGCCCCCGTACGGTCACGGTCAGCGTGTCGGCCGCGGCCAGCACGGGGCCGCCGCGCGTCAGGAACAGCCCGCGCGGGATCGTCGTGGAGAAGACGTGCATGCCGTACGCGGCGACCGGCGTGGAGCCTGCGGCGTCGAGCACGCCCTCCTCGATCATGATCTTGGCGCCCTCCTGGCCCTCCTCCCCGGGCTGGAACATGAACACCACGTCGCCGGCGAGGTCGGCGCGCCGGCCGGACAGCAGCCGCGCCGCCCCGGCGAGCATCGCCGTGTGCAGGTCGTGCCCGCAGGCGTGCATCACGCCGTCGACCCGCGACCGGTACGGCACGTCGGCCTTCTCGTGCACCGGCAGCGCGTCCATGTCGGCCCGCAGGAGGACGGCGGGTCCGGGCCGGGATCCGCGCAGCACCGCGGTCACGGAGGACAATCGCTCGCCCGTGGTGATCTCGAGGGGGAGGCCGTCGAGGGCCGCGAGGACCTTCTCCTGCGTGCGCGGGAGGTCGAGACCGACCTCGGGCTCGCGGTGCAGCGACCGGCGAAGCTCGACCAGCTCTTCCTGAAAAGTCATGACTCATCACCATCGACGGAGGGCGCTACCGCTGGTCACCCTAGCGCGCGTGAACGGCGGGCCAGCGCCGGACGGCCACGCGGTGAACACCCGGCCGGCTCGGGGGAGGCCGGTGGGAACGAGGCCCGCTCGCGTCAGAGGTAGAGACCGGTGCCGTGGTCGGTCTGCTGGGTTGCCACGGCGTGCAGGTCGCGCTCGCGCATCACGAGGTAGAGGTGGCCCTGGACCTCGACCTCGAACTGCTCCTCGGGGTTGAACAGCACCTTGTCGCCGGTCTTGACCGACCGGACGCTGGAGCCGGCCCCGCACACCTCACCCCAGACGAGCCGGTTGGCCAACTTGACCGTAGCGGGGATGACGATGCCTGCGCTGCTGCGCCGTTCCTCTGCATCCCGCTCGACCTTGACCATCACGCGGTCGTGGAGCATCTGGATCTCGAACTTCGGGTCGGCCACGCTGGCAGTTTACGCGGGGCGGACGGGCCGTCGTCATCCCGGCGTCATCCCGGCCCACGGCGGCAGAACAGCGGGAGAACGGCGGGTGAGGCGCGGGGAGCCCGTCCGGGGGTCAGCGCTTGCCCATGGCGAGGGCGTAGCCCGTGCCGGAGTGGCGGTAGACGCCGCCCTTGCCCCACTTCAGCACCTGGAAGTGGACGTGCACGGTGTTCGACCGCACTCCGCTGAGGTCGGCCATCATCAGCTCCGACAGGTCGACGATGGCGGGGATGTCGTGCTGGGCGACGGCCCACTCGGCGGGGCCGAAGTCCTCGACGACGCCCACGGCGCTCCGGCCGTGATAGCTGATCTTCACCTTGGTCCCGAGCGGCCAGTAGGGGCTGGCGACGGTCGCGTACCGCATGGGCTTGCCCGAGGCGGTCTCGCCGTCCCAGAACGAGGTGGCCGTCGCGACGCCGGACGGCAGGGACGGATCGGGGGACGCGGAGGGTGAGGGGGCGGGCGAGGCGTCGGACCCGGGGGCGACGGGAGCGGGGGACGCGGGAACCGGAGCGGCGGGGGAGGGGGTCGCGAG
This sequence comes from Microbispora corallina, assembly GCF_016863035.1. Taxonomy (GTDB): domain Bacteria; phylum Actinomycetota; class Actinomycetes; order Streptosporangiales; family Streptosporangiaceae; genus Microbispora; species Microbispora corallina. The sequence goes on along the minus strand of NZ_BOOC01000002.1, from coordinate 51,852 downwards.
GACGGACGTGCCCGGGGCGGGGAGCACCTGGCCGGGGATCCACGCCGCGGGGATCAGGGAGGGAGCCTGGCTGACCACCGCGGCGTCGGCCGTCGTGGCGCCCGTGACGACGAGGGCGCCGGCCGTGACCGCGACGAACACCTGCTGGGCTCGACTGTGCATGGGGCTCCTTTCGTGAGGATCGCGCCCGCGGGGAGAGCGGGCGCCGCCGGGGAAGGACACCCGGCTGGACGGCGGGCTCCGGGTGCGCGCCGAGGGCGCGCCGGACGACGGACCCGCGGGGAGGCGGCGGGGCGGACGGCGCGAGGACGGACACCGACCCCTGGGGAAGGGGTGACGACGGCTTTGCGATGTGGGGGAGTTGCGAGGGGAAAAGGTGATGTAGGGCACGAGTATAGGGAAAGAGACAGTAAAGAGGACAAAACGGTCTAAATAGGAGGTAGATCGTCCTTTACCGTGTGAGATCGTCCTTTGCCTCTCCATGTCTGCCACCCGAGGAGAGCGCTCTCATGAAATGATCGCCGACATGGCATTCGAGGACTGGATCTGGATCAACGAGCCGGACGACTGGTCGGCGCAGGGCGAGGGACTACGGGTCGTGGCGGGCGCCAGGACCGACCTGTGGCAGCAGACGCACTACGGCTACTCCTTCGACACGGCCCACATGTTCGGCCGGACGGTGGACGGCGACGCGCGCGTGTCGGTGACGTTCGAGGCCGCCTACGCCGACCAGTACGACCAGGCGGGCGCGGTGCTGCGCGTCGACGAGCAGAACTGGATCAAGGCCGGGTGCGAGTTCGTCGACGGCGCCCTGCAGCTCAGCACGGTCGTGACGCGCGGGTTCTCGGACTGGTCGGTCACCCGGGCGCCCGTCGACGGCCCGGTGGACGCGGTCTCCGTGACGTTCGACCTCGAACGCGCCGGCGACGCCGTGACCGTCCGCTACGGCCTGGGGGACGAGGAGCCGGTCCACATGCTGCGGCTGGCCTACTTCCCGCCCGGCGTGCCCGCCCTCGCCGGCGCCATGTGCGCCGCGCCCACGGGCGAGGGCTTCGAGACCCGGTTCACCCGGCTGCTGGTCGCCTGACGCGCGATCCCCGCGCTCCGCTCAGCCGCGGGGCAGGACGAGGTCGGCGACGATCGAGCGGTGGTCGGTGCGCGGCAGCCGGTTGACCGCGAACGACCGGACGGCCACCCGCGGGTCCACGAGCACGTGGTCGATCGTCACCGGCGGGACCTGGACGCCGAGCAGCCGCCACGGCCGGTACGGCCAGGTGGTGGACAGCCCGTCGCCGGTGGCGTCGGCCGCGTCCCGGTACCCCGCGGCGAGCAGGTCGCGGACCCGGGCGTGGTCGAGGGTGGCGTTGAAGTCGCCCGACAGGATCCGCACGCCGCTGCCGGGCCGGGGCAGCGCCGCCAGGCCGTCCCGCCAGCACCTCAGCCGCTCCACGTACCGGGGGGCGCAGGGGTGCACGGACACGATCCCGACCGGCCCGGCTCCCGGCACCCGCACGGTGGCCGTCGCCTGCCGGAACCCGCCGTACTCGAGGGCCTCGCCCGCATCCAGAGGGAACCGGGCGAAGACGGCCGAGCCGCCGACGCCCTGCCGCGGCGACGACACGGCGTACGGCAGGAGCGTTCCGAGGCCCGCCCTCCGGTACGCCTCCTCGGCGGCGGGCGTGAACTCCTGGAGCGTGAGCACGTCGGGACGCACCCGGCGGACCAGCCCGACCAGGTCGGCGGCGGGCACCGACCCCATCAGGAGGTTGGCCGACATGACCCGCAGCGCGGGGCCGTCCGCCGCGGGCTGCCCCGATCCCAGCGCCCGGGGCACCACGCAGGCGGCCAGCACGGTGGTCACGCACACAGCGGCGGCGAAGGGCGTCCGCCTGTGGGCGGCGAGCGCGACCAGCGGCGCGACCAGGGACGCGAGGGCCACATAGGGAGTGAAGGCCACGATCTGCACCCAGTGGAACTGCACGTCGGCCGGCAGCAGTCGGAGCACGGCCCACACCGCGAACGGCGCGACGACGGCCCAGGCCACCGTGCCCCGGACCCGGGCCCGTCTCCGCCCGCGGCCGGGCCGCCCGCTCGCCGTGTCCGCCGCCGCCGCAGAGCCGGTCGCCACGCCTGGTTCCTCCCTCGCCCGAAGTCCTTGATCGTAGTGTCCGTACGGGGAATTTCGCGGGGAAATAGGCGAGATGTGCCCTCCTGCCCCGAGGCCATACAGTCTGCGCATGGATGTCGAAGCGAGGGTGCTGGACGCGATCGACGAGGCGGGGACCGTGCGCCTCCTGGCGGACCTCGTCCGGGTGCCGAGCGTCACCGGCACCGACGCCGAGTCGGACCTGCAGGACCGGTGCGCCCGGCAGCTGGCGGAGTGGGACCTCGACATCGACCTCTGGAAGTTCGACCTGGCCGACCTCCGGTCGCGCGAGGGCTTCCCGGGCATGGAGGCCGTACGGTCCGAGGGGTACGGCCTGGTCGCGACCAGCGAGGGGGAGGGCCCGCCCGCGCTGATCCTGCAGGGGCACGTGGACGTGGTGCCGATCGGCGACGCGGCCAAGTGGGAGGGGCAGGACCCGTTCGGCGCCCGCCTCACCGCGACCGCGCTGCACGGCCGGGGCGCCTGCGACATGAAGGCCGGCCTGGCCGCCAACCTGGCCGTCGTGCGCGCGCTGCGGGCCGCCGGCGTCCGGCTCGCCCGACCGCTCGCCGTTCACTGCGTGGTGAGCGAGGAGGACGGCGGGCTGGGCGCGTTCGCCACCCTGGCCAGGGGCCACACGGGGGAGGCGGCGGTCATCACCGAGCCGACCAGCGGACGGATCATCACGGCGAACGCCGGGGCGCTCACGTTCCGGCTGGAGGTGGCCGGCCGGGCCGCCCACGGCGCCACCCGGTACGAGGGCGTCAACGCCGTGGAGGCCTTCTGGCCGGTCTTCCAGGCCGTACGGCGGCTGGAGCGGGAGCGCAACCGCGACGCCGGGCCGCTGTTCGACGGCAACCCCCTGCCGTACCCCATCGAGATCGGCACCGTGCGGGCCGGCGACTGGGCCAGCAGCGTCCCCGACCTGCTCGTCGCGGAGGGGCGGCTCGGTGTGCGGCTCGACGAGGACCCGGCCGACGCCCGGGCCGCCCTGGAGGACGCGCTCGCGGGGCTGGACGACCCCTGGCTGCGGGACAACCCGGTCGCGGTGACCTGGCCGGGAGGCCAGTTCGCGAGCGGCCGGCTGCCGGAGGGCCACCCCCTGCTCGGCGAGACGGCCCGGGCGGTCGCCGACGTGACCGGCGCCGGCCCGGGCACGACGGCCGCGCCGTACGGGAGCGACCTGCGGCTGTACAACGCGGGCGGCGTGCCGGCGCTGCACTACGGGCCGGGCGACGTCCGGTTCGCCCACGCGCCCCGGGAGCAGGTGGACCTGCGCGAGCTGCGCGACGTCACCCGGGCCCTCGCCCTGCTCGCGGTCCGCCGCTGCGGCGTGCGCTGACGGTTGCCTCAGGTTGCCTCCGGTCGGTTAATAGGACTACAGTCCGGTTGTATGAGCACGTCGGAGGGGCCCCGGGAACTGCTGGCCCTCATGGGCGGCCCGCCCGCGCGCGAGCGGGCCGACGCCGCCCGCAACCGGCGCAAGGTGCTGGAGGCGGCCGCGGCGCTGTTCCGCGAACACGGCGTCGAGGCCGTCTCGATGGACGCCGTGGCGGCGCGGGCCGAGGTGGGCAAGGGCACGCTGTTCCGCCGCTTCGGCGACAAGTCGGGACTCGTGGCCGCCCTGCTCGACGAGCAGGAGCGGGACCTTCAGGAGCGCATCCTGTCGGGGCCCCCGCCGCTCGGGCCGGGGGCCGGGGCGGCCGAGCGCGTCCGCGCGTTCGTCGCCGCCTACGCCGACTACCTCTTCGGCCACCTCGACCTGCTGCGCGTCTCCGAGACCGCGAGCGCGGGCGCCCGCTACCGCATCGGGGCCTACCGCTTCTGGCACCTGCACCTGTCGATCCTGCTGGCCGAGGCCCGGCCGGAGGCCGACGCCGGCTACCTGGCCCACGCCCTGCTCGCCCCGCTGGCGGCCGAGCACGTCACGGCCGTGCTGCGGGAGCGCGACCCCGCGCAGATCAAGGCCGGGCTGGCCGGCCTCGCCGCCGCCGTGACGGCCGGTCCCGTCAGTGGGTGTTCGTGACGGACGCGATCTCGTTGAGCGGGAACTCCAGGTAGTCGCCGGCCTCCTCGCACCACGCGTCGAGGACGCCGCTGCGCAGCTCCCCGTGACTGATCGTCGCGGTCACCCCGTCGGACAGCGTGATCAGCGCCCGAACGTCGCGGTCGACGACGAAGCCCAGCAGGGACTGCTGCGCCGCGGGGAGCCGGGTCGCCATCCGCCCGATGACGGCCCAGGTCTGCCCGCCGGGGCCGACGGAACCGGCGTTGACCAGCAGTCGCCGGGCGTGCTCGCGCGGGTCCGGGGGAGGCTCGAGCAGGGCGCCGGGCGGGTCGAGCTCGGCGACCCGGCCGCCCGGGAGGAGGATCAGCCGGCCGCCGGGCGGCTCCCGGCGGACCGTGATCTCGCCGGTGTCGTCGACCGGCACGGGCGCGTACCCCGCCTCGCGCAGCGCGTCCAGCGTCGAGGCGGGCGCGGCGGCGCTCGCCAGCACGGTGGGGGCGAGCAGCCGGAGCCCGAGCCGCGCCAGCCTCCGGTGGGCCGCGATCTCGGCCAGCAGCGCGGGGTCGGAGCCCTGGATGATGCAGCCGACCGACGACACCGTCACCTCGCCGTGGCGGCGGGCGACGTCGCGGATGAGGTACGTCAGGGGCTGGGGGAGCGTCCCGACCTCCGACAGGTCGTCGATCAGCGACTCGGCCGTCTCCCCGGCGTCCAGCGCGCGCCGCACGCTCGCCGGGCCGAACCGCCACACGGACGCCGAGCCCTGCGACTCCCGGTCGGCGGCGCGGTCGAGCAGCGCCGCCAGCTCCACCGACGGCGGGCCGGTCACCACGGCGGTGAGGTCGGCCCCGAACAGCGCGGTGCGCTGCGCGCTCGCGAGCGCGTGCGTGGAGCACTTGGCCAGCGCGGGGTCGTGCTCGACCTCGGGCACCGAGTCGTGGCTCTCGTCGCCGGCCGCGGCGGCGAGCGGCGCCAGCGCCCGGCCGAGGCCGGTGAGCGTGTCGCAGGCGACGAGCCCGAGCAGCCGGGCCTCCTCCAGCATCGACGGCGCGCACCCGGCCAGCAGTTCCTTGTCCAGCAGCGGGGCCCGCCAGTGCACCCGCTGCACGAGCTCCTGCAGGGTCGCGAAGCCCTGGTCCTCGGGGATCTCGGCCAGCGCGGCGAACACGGCCCACCGGATCCGCGCGACGGTCTCGCCCGCGGGGTCGTCGCTCAGCAGGGCCGGCTGGCGTCCCTCCGGCCGGCGCAGCGACGAGCGCTCCATCCGCCACCACGCGGCCAGCAGCACGCGCAGCCGGGTGGCGGGCTCCTCCAGCCGCCAGGTGTCGAAACGGTCCGTCGGCGTGAGCCCGCCCGCCGTCTCGTCCAGCGCGATCAGCCGGGCCACCGCGGCGACCTCCAGCAGCAGGCGGGTCTCGTCCTCGGACGAGCCGGTCTCCCTGGCCACCCGCTTGACCTCCCGGACGCCGACCCCGCCGTTCTTCAGCAACGGCAGCACGGTCTTGTCGACGTTCTCCAGCAGGGCGGTCGCGCGGTCGAGCACGTGCGGCGCGGCCAGGCACATCTCGTGCTCGACGCCGTCGGGGTCGAGGGAGGTGGTGGCCATCTCCGGCGGGTACGGCGTGAACGGCCCGTGGTAGTCGGGACCGCGCAGGGCCAGCGCGACCTCGCGGGGCATCTCCGCCAGGTCCCACTGCGTGCGGAACAGCAGGCCGCGGTCGAGCGCCCACTTCTCCGGCGTGCCGGGCAGCACGAAGCGGTTGCCGTCCACACTGCGGACGGGGCCGTCCCAGGCGAAGTCGTCGAGCGTCTCCAGCGTGCCGTCGGGGGCGCCGTCGAGCAGCGCGCCGAGCCGCTCGCTGTCGGCGAGCAGCGCGGAGATCCGGGTGACGACCTGGCGCCGCCCTCCGTGCGGGGGGAGGCCGAGCGTGCGGCAGATGCGGCGCAGCGCCTCGGTGCTCAGCTTCCACGAGTCGAGGTACGCCGCGAGCGGCTCGCCGAGACCGCACGGCGCCGTCCACCACCGGGCGACGCCCGGCGCCAGGGTGATCCTCCCGTCGTGGCCCGGCCAGGCGAGCGCGTGGTCGTACAGGTGATCGAGCCAGGGGAGGACCTCGGAGGTGCTGACCCCGAGGAAGCGGGCGATCTCGTCCTCGGTGGGGCGGCCGCCGATCACCAGGCACGCCTGGAGCAGTTCGAGCGGGGGGAGGGGGAGGGCGCGCATCACCTGCATGACGGCGAAGTCGTCGATCAGCCGCTCCGCCAGGGCGTCCAGCCGGCGGGGCCACGGCGCGGCGATGGCGTCCGGGCGGTTGGCCAGGACGCGGGCGAGCCGGTCTTCGTCGAGAGTTGTCAGCCAGCCGATTAGGTGATCGTCCATCGTAGATCTCTCGGGAGTCTCGCGAGGCCACCGCTATGCAGATCACACAAATGACGGGGTCCGCGAGCAAGGATATAGCGAGCCGTCCCGAATCCCGAGATCACGATTGTCTCCCCGATCGCTGTGAAAACGGGCATGCCGTTCGGCCGTTACGGTCCGATCTCAGCACATCCTCGGCCTTCGCGCTCGGGGTTCGCCGAAGGTGGGGCGACGCGGGCCGCCGGCCGGAGGGCGCTCCCGTACATTCCGGGCTGTACGGGAGCGCTCTGCGGCCGGCGGGCCGGAGCGGGCGGCAGGCAGATCTAGCGGACGGGTAGACGCGCGGCGCCGTCCGACGTGGCGACCGGATCGCCTCAGGCGGCGAGCACGGCCCATACCGCCTTGCCCTGGGGGGACAGCGGGTTCCAGCCCCAGCACACGCTGAGCGATTCGACGATGTGCAGCCCGAGGCCGCCCGGTTCGAACGGCGAGGGGTCGCGCAGCACCGGCGCGGCCGAGCCGGGGTCGGTGATGGCGCAGGTCACGAACGTTCCTCGGCGGATCAGCGACAGGCGGATGACCTCCCGTGGCTGGGAGCTCGCCAGCACCAGGCCGTGCCGCAGGGCGTTGGTGGCCAGCTCCGAGACGACGAGCTCCATGCCGTCGAGGAGGTCGTCCATCTGCCAGCCGGCCAGTGTCCCCGCCGCGAAGCTGCGGGCCGAGTGGACCGACTCGGCGCGGGGGAGCAGGACGAATGTGGCGCTGGCGGCGGTCGACCCGGGCTGGAGGAGTTCGCGTGCGGGCTCCGGCCACCAGCCGAGCGGCGGCCACCAGTCGAGGGTCGACCACTGGATCTGGCCACGAGTCAGGTTCGTGGACTGCACGAGATCATGATGCGGGACAATCGTGTGCATGTGCAAGAGCGAATGCACGTGCAAGCGCGTGGTGCACGCGCTACGGTTACCCCGGAACAACACTGGGACGAAGGGGGCGATCTTTGACAGACTGTGAACCAGTCCACAAAGCGGAGGAATAGCACGTGTCCATAGATCCGCCCGGTTCCGGTTCGACCGTACGGCGAATCATGCTCGGCGCCAGCCTTCGCCGGCTGCGCGAGGAGCGGGGCCTCACCCGCGAGGTCGCCGGGTTCCACATCCGGGCCTCCGAGTCGAAGATAAGCCGGATGGAGCTCGGCCGGGTCGGGTTCAAGACACGTGACGTCGAAGACCTGCTCACGCTGTACGGCGTCCACGACGACGCCGAGCGGCGTGGCCTGCTGGAGATGGTCCGAGAGGCCAACACCCCGGGCTGGTGGCACAAGTACGGCGAGGTCCTGCCGAACTGGTTCGTCACATACGTGGGCCTGGAGGAGGCCGCGAGCGTGATCCGCACCTACGAGGTGCAGTTCGTGCCCGGTCTGCTGCAGACGGCCCGGTACGCCCGGGCGGTGATCCAGCTGGGCTATCCGGAGGCGCCGGATACCGAGCTCGACAAGCGTGTGCATCTCCGCATGCAGCGGCAGGACAGGTTGACGCGCAAGGACGGTCCGCGGCTGTGGGCCGTCATCGACGAGGCCGCGCTCAAGCGGCCCATCGGAGGGAGAGCGACCATGCGGGAGCAGCTCCAGCACCTGCTGGAGGTCTCCACGCTGCCCAACATCACCCTGCAGGTGATGCCCTTCCGTTTCGGGATGCACGCCGCCGAAGGGGGCGCGTTCACGATCCTCCGCTTCCCGGAGTCCGACCTTTCGGACGTGGTCTACGTCGAGCAGCTCTGGGGTGCCCTTTACCTCGACAAGCGTGAGGACATCGATCCCTACCTCACGGCCATGGAGCAGTTGTGCGTTGAGAGCACGACGCCCGGGGGCACCGCCGAGATCCTCGGCGATCTTCTCAGAGAGATATGAATGCAGACATACAACGGGATGCCCGCAACCGACCTGGCCGGAGTCACCTGGCGGAAGAGCGTCCACAGCAATTCGACCGGCAACTGCGTGGAGCTGGCCGAGCTCCCCGACGGCAGCGTGGCCGTCCGGAACTCGCGCTATCCCGAGGGGCCGGCTCTCATCTACACCCGCGATGAGATCCGGGCGCTCGTGCTCGGCGTCAAGGACGGCGAGTTCGACGGCCTCCTCGTGTAACACTGAGTTTACTTCGGTGTGAAGGGGCGTAACAGCGCCGCGCAGGCGGCGTAACAACGATCCGGCACAGTGGTCCCAGGGCAAGTTGAGCAAGAGGGGGCCGGACGTGCTGGACCAGATGACTCTTTACCCGGTGGCCGACGACGTGCTGTTCGCACCCGGAGGCCGCGTGGTGATCCGTACGTACGGCGTCGCGTCGGCGGCCGAGCCCGAGGACGGGCGGCCACGGTCGGTCGCGTACCGGACGTGGGTCACCGGGGTCCGTGAGCAGCCGAGGTACTGGCGGTGGGGGCACTTCGAAGACGCCCGGCGCGGCCACCGCAAAGTACTCGAGTGGCTGACCGGTCGCGGTCCCCAGCCCCAACCCGTCGCGGGCACCTGAGCCCTGAACCCCGCCGGTCGCCCGCACGCGGAGAAGCCGGCGGGTGACGCCGGCGGGGACGTCCTCGCGGGCTTCTCACGCGGGAGCCGTTTCATACAGGCCGTTTCATACAGGCCGTTTCATACAGGCCGTCTCGTGCAGGGCGTCTCATGTAGGCCGTCTCACACGGGCGCGTTCCAGGTCAGCAGGACCGGCTCGCCGTGCTCGTGGCCGAGCGTCGAGAACGTGCCGGTGTCGAGCCGGAAGAACCGCCCGTCGGCGGCCGGCAGCCCAAGCCAGCGGGCCGCCAGAACCCGCAGGAAGTGGCCGTGCGCCACGATCAGCACGTCACCGTTCCCGTCCCCATTCCCGTCATGGGCCGGTACGGCGGCCCTGATCCTGGCGATGACCTTGTCGGCCCGCTCGCCGACGCGGTCGACGCTCTCGCCGGGGTGGGCGTCGTCGCCGGGCACCACGCCGTCGCGCCACAGGTACCATCCGGGGCGCGACTCGCGGATCTCGGGCGTCGTGACGCCCTCGTAGCCGCCGTAGTCCCACTCCCACAGGTCGGGGTCCACCTCGTAGCGGCCGACGCCGGCGAGCTCCGCCGTGCGGCGGGCCCGCTGCGCGGGGCTCACCAGGACGAGCGCGAACGCCCGGTCCCCCACGACCCGGGCCAGTGCCCGGGCCTGCTCCTCGCCGCGGGCGGTCAGCGGCACATCGGTGCGCCCGGTGTGCCGTCCCGCCCTGCTCCATTCGGTCTCGCCGTGCCGCAGCAGTATCACGTTCATGACAGGTCCATCTTGCCGGTACGGCCCGGGCCAACCCTTACCGGGGCACATCGGACTCCCTGGTCGATCGTGACCACGGCGCTCCAGTAGGGTCGCCCACACGAGAGAGGGGCGCCATGGAGCCGGTGTCGGTGGGACTGGTCGGAGCGGGTCCGTGGGCGGAGATGGTCCACGCGCCCGTCCTCGCGAAGGGGCCGCACACGCGGCTCGCCGGTGTGTGGGCCCGCAGGCCGGTGGCGTCCCGGGGGCTGGCCGCGGCCCACGGCGCGCCCGCGTTCGAGCGGCTGGAGGACCTGTTCGACGCCTCGGAGGCGGTCGCCTTCTCGGTGCCGCCCGCCGTCCAGGCCGACATCGCCGGCCGGGCCGCGAAGGCGGGCAAGGCCCTGCTGCTGGAGAAGCCGCTCGCGGCCGACCTCGACGGCGCCCGCCGGCTGGCCGCGGCGATCGCCGAGGCCGGGGTCGCCTCCCAGATGGTCTTCTCGTTCCGCTACTCGCCCGCGACCACCGCGTTCCTGGAGGCCGCGCGGGCGCTGCGCCCGTTCGGGGGGCACGCCGCGTACATCTCCGGCGGCCTGAACGGCGGGCCGTTCGCCACCCCCTGGCGGCTGGAGCGCGGCGCCGTGCTCGACCTCGGCCCGCACATGATCGACCTGCTCGACGCCGCCCTCGGACGGGTGGTCGGGGTGCGCGCCCACGGCGACCCGCTCGGCTGGGCCGGCCTGCTGCTGGAGCACGAGAGCGGGGCGGTCAGTGAGGCGTCGCTGACCATGCGGGCCGGGGGCGAGACGCCGCCCGCCCGCGTCGAGGTGTACGGCGCGGAGGGCAACGCGACGCTCCTCGGCTCCGACCTCGGCGACGACGCGTTCGCCGAGGTCGCCCGGCAGTTCGCCGAGACCGTGCGCCGGGGCGGCGGCCACCCCCTGGACGCCGCTCACGGCCTGCGGATTCAGGAGATCCTGGAGGAGGCCGAGCGCGGGCTCAGGTGACCCACGGCCCCCGAGCCGCTCGTGAGGCGGAGGCCCGCCGCCAGAGCCAGCACGGCGGCGACGGGCGCGACACCGGGGGCGAAACCGGTCGCGGTGAGCGTGGTGAGCGCGCCGCCGATCAGGACCGCGGCCGCCACCACCCGGCCGGCGGAGGCCGGCCCCGGCGGCTCCTCGAAGCGGGCGAACAGCCCCGTGAGCGCCAGCAGGACGATCACCAGGGCGGCCAGCCACAGGGGCACCCGGCTCCACCAGGAGAACGACCCGACCGCCGGTGTGACCAGCCCGAATCCGAACATCGCCACGCCCGCGACCGTGACCAGCGCGGTCATGTGCCACAGGTACAGCGTCATCATCCTGGGCGCGAGGACCGCGAGCGCGGCTTCCACGCGGGGCCGCCGGGCGAGGGAGACCAGGGCCGGGCGGAGCAGCATCGCGAGCCCGAGCTGGCCGGCGAACAGCGGCAGCAGGCAGGCGCTCGGCGGTGCCATGTTCGAGACCATGCCCGGCATCCCGATCATGCTGGCCGGGTACGGCCCGGCGACGACGAGGGCGGCTACCATCCCGAACCCGGCGACGGCGAGCCCGGCCGCCCGCGCCCCCGACAACCAGGCGAGGCGTCCCTCGGCGTACCGGAACCCGACCTGGTGGACGGCGAGCCAGACGAACACCACGTTGAGGTAGCCGGCCGCCTCGACCCCGGAGAACCGGACCACATCGGTCAGCACCGCCCCGGCCGCCAGGAGCGGCAAAACGCGCGAGGCCCGGGCGCGCACCAGCCAGGGCGTCGACACGACGGCGACCAGGTAGACCGCGAGGAACCACAGCAACTGGCCGACCGTGCGGGCCGCCACCTCGACCGGCTGGGACGGCAGGCCCAGGCCCTCCAGCACGTACGGCAGCGGCACCCACACGGCGGCGAGCGGCACGACGGGCCAGGCGAGCCGCCGCAGCCGCCGGGCGGCCCAGAGCCCGGGGGAGGAGGCCGAGCGGAGGCTCATCGCGTTCGCCGCGCCCCCCGCGAAGAACACGAGCGGCATGACCTGCGAGATCCAGGTGATCAGCGGCACGCCGGCGAGCGCGTTCCCGGTCGTGAGCCGGCCCCCCGCGAGCGCCAGCACCGGCATCGTCCAGTGCTGGACGACCACGAGCACCATGCCGAACACGCGCAGGAGGTCGACGAAACGGTCCCGCGGCGCGGGGGACGCCGGGGTCCGCGCGGGCGCCGGGGGGAGGGCAGTGAGGGACATGGGGGCCGCCTTAGCTGGGATTACGACCCTCCAAGCGTGTCCCGCGGCACCAGTCCGGCACAGCGACGGAGGCACTACTCCCGATCTTGGGGACACCCCACCCGGGGGGTGGGGCTGGCACCACCATCCGGCCCGGGCCGGACGCCGCCCAGGAGGTTGGTACCGTTCTGTCCGACGCGCGTCGTGCAGCGAAGTCCGGTGTGAACCCGGCGCTGTCCCGCAACTGTGGATCCCCGGGCCCTCCACCCTGGGGGCGAGCCAGGTCGCCTGCACTGCGCGCCGACGTCGTGACCCTCGAGGAAAAGGGTGATCCGTCGCAATCCGCGGGTCCGCCGATTTTCCCCGCTCCCCAGGAGGAACACTCGTGAGGCCCGTACGCACGGCCGTCGCGGGCGTGGTGCTGGGCGTGCTCGGGCTGGCCGGATGCGGCCAGTCCGGAGACGCAGCCGCACCCGCCGCGTCCAGCGCCGCATCTGCCGCGGCTCCCGCCGCGTCGACCGCCGGCTCGGCTTCGGCGGCGTTCCCGGTCACCGTCCAGGCCGGCAACGGCGCGGTGACCCTCGACCGGCGGCCCGAGCACATCGTGTCGCTGTCCCCGACCGCCACCGAGATCCTGTACGCCGTCGGGGCGGGCGGCCAGGTCGCGGCCGTCGACGACCAGTCGGACTATCCGCCCGAGGCGCCGAAGACCTCGCTGTCCGGCTTCAAGCCCAACCTGGAGGCCATCGTCGCCGCCAAGCCCGACCTCGTCGTGCTCGCCAACGACCTGGAGGGTGTGGTGGCGGGGCTCCGCAAGGTCGGCGTCCCCGTGCTCCTGGAGCCCGCGGCGACCAAGCTCGACGACACCTACGACCAGATCAGGGACCTGGGGGCGGCCACCGGCAACGCCGCCAAGGCCGATCAGGTCGCCGACGGCGTGAAGCAGGACATCGACCGCCTGGTGGCCGCCGCGCCCAAGGGCAAGGCCCTGACGTACTACCACGAACTGGACACGACGCCCTATGCCGCCACGTCGAGCACGTTCATCGGGCAGATCTACGGCCTGTTCGGGCTGAAGAACATCGCCGACCAGGCCCCGGACGCGGCCGGGGGCTATCCGAAGCTGTCGGCGGAGTACGTCGTCATGGCCGATCCGGACCTGATCTTCCTGGCCGACACGAAGTGCTGCGGCCAGAACGCCGCCGCCCTCGCGAAGCGTCCCGGCTGGTCGGGGCTGTCGGCCATCAAGACGGGGCACGTCGTGACGCTCGACGACGACGTGGCCTCCCGGTGGGGGCCCAGGATCGTGGACCTGGCCGAGGCCGTGAGCCAGGCCGTCCAGAAGGCCGCGGGCTGAGGCGACCGTGATCCCCGGTGATCCCGCCGGCGACCCCGCGGCCGGAGTCGCCACCGGCGAGGACGGCGTCGTCGTCGAGCGGCCGCGGCAGGGGCCGGCGTCCGCCGGGGGCGCCGTCCATGGTGATCCCGCCGGCGGCCCGGGTCCCGGCGTGGGCGGGAACGCCGACGGTGCCGGTGCTGCCGGTGGTGCCGGTGGTATCGGCGGCGGCGTGGGGCGGGCGCGGCGCGGGCGGGCGTACGGCGTGGCGTCGGCGGTCCTGCTCGCCGCCATGGTCGTGGGGGTGCTCGCCGGGGCCGCCGGCCTTCCGGCGCGCGGCGTCGCCCTCGCGCTGCTCGACCGGCTGCCGCTGGTGTCGGCGCACTCGGGGCTGACCTCGAGCCAGGAGGGCCTGCTCTTCCAGCTGCGGGTGCCCCGCGTGCTGCTCGCCGCCCTGGTCGGAGGCCTGCTGGCGATGGCGGGCGCCGGCTATCAGGGCGTGTTCCGCAACCCGCTCGCCGATCCGTACCTGCTGGGGGCCGCCGCGGGAGCCGGGCTCACGGTCACGCTCGTCGTGGTCTTCCTCGGCGGTGACGCCGGGGTGGCGGCCGTCCCCGTGGCCGCCTTCGCGGGCGCCGTCGGCGGGGTGTTCCTCGCGTACGCGCTGGGCAGCGCGGCGGGGCGCGGCGGAGGCACGTCCACGCTCGTGCTCGCCGGCGTGGCGGTGACCTCGTTCCTCACCGCGATCCAGACGTTCGTGCAGCAGCTCAAGGTGGACGAGCTGCAGCGGATCTACTCGTGGATCCTCGGCGACGTCGGCGGCGGGTGGGAGCAACTCGCCATGGTCGCGCCGTACGCGGCCGTCTCCACGGTCGTGATGCTCCTGCACGGGCGGCTGCTCGACGTGCTGTCGGTGGGCGACGAGGAGGCGACGGGGCTCGGCGTCCACGCCACCCGGGTGCGCTTCGTCGTGCTGCTGGCCGCGTCGCTCGCCACGGCGGCGGCGGTCGCCGTCAGCGGGCTGATCGCGTTCGTGGGGATCGTGGTCCCGCACGTGGTGCGGCGGCTCGCCGGCTGGTCGTACCGGATCGTGCTGCCGCTGTCGTTCCTCGGCGGCGCGGCCTTCCTGGTGCTGGCCGACACGGTCGCCCGCACCGTGCTCGCCCCGGCCGAACTGCCCATCGGCGTGGTCACGGCGTTCGTCGGCGCGCCGTTCTTCGTCACTGTCCTGCGCATGTCGAGGCGGGTGGACGCGTGAGCGGGCCGCATGCCGAGGACGGCGGCGCGGACGCCGCTGGAGTCCGCGCGCGGGGCGTGGGGGTGACGCTCGGAGAGCGGCCCGTGCTCGCGGACGTCTCGCTCTCGGCCGGCCGCGGCGCGTGGCTGGCCGTCATCGGGCCGAACGGCGCGGGCAAGTCCACCCTGCTCAGAGCCGTCGCCGGGCTGATCCCCGCCGAGGGCGCCGTGTTCGTGAACGGCGTGCCCGTGCGCGCCCTGCGCCCCCGCGACCGCGCCCGGCTCGTCGCGTACGCCCCGCAGAGCCCGGCGCTGCCGCCCGACATGACCGTCTACGAGTACGCCCTGCTGGGCCGTACGCCGTACATCGCCTATTTGGGGAGGGAGAGCGCGCGGGACCGGGAGGTGACCGGGTCGGTGCTGGAGCGGCTCGACCTGGACGCCTTCGCCTCGCGGCCGCTCGGCCACCTGTCCGGCGGCGAGCGCCAGCGCGTCGTGCTCGCCCGCGCGCTGGCACAGCAGGCGCCGGTGCTGCTGCTCGACGAGCCCACCACGGCCCTCGACCTGGGCCACCAGCAGCAGGTGATGGACCTGGTCGACCAGCTCCGGGTCGCCGACCGGCTCACCGTGGTGACCACGCTGCACGACCTCACCCTCGCCGGGCAGTACGCCGACACGCTGGTGCTGCTCGCCGGCGGCCGCGCCGTCGCCGCCGGGACGCCGGACCAGGTGCTGACCGAGCCCCTGCTCGCGCGGCATTTCGGGGCCCGGGTCCGGGTCGGGCCGGCTCCGGACGGGCGTCCGCTCGTCCATCTCGTACGGCTTGGGGGTGCGCGGGCGTGACGACGCCGGCTGCACGTGCATCGCTGAGCCACCGGTACGAGGACGGGATCCGCCTCGGCACGCTCCTGTGGCGCTTCGGCCCCGGGTGGCGGATGATCTCCTCGGCGATGCTGGGCGGCGGGATCGGACCCCGCGAGTGGGTGGTGAACGCGCAGGTCCCGGCGGGGTACGCGCGCATGGATCCGGTCGATCACCTGACGTCCATCGGACCGCCGGAGGGACGGGGCATGGGCATGCTGACCGCCGCACCCGTCGCGCGGTACGTCGCCGCGGCGGACGGGGGAGCGGAGGCCGTGGCGACCGTCGGCCTGGGGGTGCCCACGTAGGCCGCGTCTCCCGAAGGCGTCCCGGACCCCGGTGATCTCTTCGGCTCCGGCGGCGCCGGGCCGGGGGTGCCGGTTCCGGGAAACGGTGCCGTCCGGCCGGGGACGGTCAACATCGTCGTCGCCGTCCCGGTGGCGTTCTGCGACGCGGCCCTGGTCAACGCGGTCATGACCGTGACCGAGGCGAAGACCCAGGCGCTGGTGGAGGCGGGCGTCCCCGGGACCGGCACGGCCTCGGACGCCGTCTGCGTCGCCGTACGGGACGAGGGGCCGGAGGAGCTGTTCGGCGGGCCGCGGTCCGAGTGGGGCGCCAGGATCGCGCGGGCCGTGCACCGCGCGGTCCTCGACGGCGCCCTCGACTGGCGACGCCGGGCCTCCGGTTAGCCGGGTCTCCGGCTTCGCCGGGTGCGGGAGGGCCTGACGGTACGGGCCCTCCCACCAGGTGCGTCAGCTCCAGGTCATGTCGATCTGCCGCTGGAAGGTGACGTAGCCGGCCCGTTCGAAGGCGCGGGCCATCGGGACGTTGGCGACGTCCGTGGCCGCTCTGATCCGCGTCGCGCCCTGGTCCGCGAGGATCCTCGTCCCCTCGGCGAGGAGGTCGTCGACGTGGCCCCGCCCGCGGTACGCCGGGAGGACGCCGATGTAGGCGATGATCGGGTTGTAGTCGTTCCGCGCCGGGACGACGAAGCCCACGGGCTCGCCGCCGGCCGCGATTCCGATCCGCCACCAGTCGCGCCGGGCGTACCGGCCCAGCTCGCCGTCGTAGTGGTCGGCCGCCACCGCGGCCGCCGGCAGCCGGGCCAGCTCCGCGCGGCTGTGGGCGTCGAGCGTGTCCTCCAGCACGAGGGTCATCAGGTCGACGAGTTCCGTACGGTCGCGCACCGGCCGGAACGTCAGCCGGCCGCTGGGCGGGGGAATCGGCGTCCCCGCCCGCCATTCGAGCCGTCGTCGTTCGACGAGCAGCCGGGCGCCGGCGTGTTCGAGGACGGTCATGCGGTCGCTCACCTCCCGTCTGGCCGCCTCGTCCTCCCGCCAGTCCGGCGAGATGAAGCGGCTGTACTCGGGGGGAGCGGCTCCCGGCGGCAGGACCGCGGCCATCGCCGTCCGGAGCAGCCGGACCCCGATGTCGAGCCGGTCTGATGCGCCGGGCCGGTCTGGTCGGTGGGGTTGATCGGGCTGATTACGTTGGTCCGGGTTGCCTGGTTCGTCCGGATGTTGTGGTCGGCCGGGCCGGTCGTCGAGGTCGAGGATGTCGAGGATCTGCGGCGCGGCGCCTTCGCGCGGCCCCCACCAGGCCACCCGCGCCACGACGCGGTCGCCGCTGAGCGCCATCCACATCCACTCCGGCCGCCGCCGGCCGGAGGCGAGGTCGTCGGCCAGCTCGTCGTTCAGCACGTACGGCAGTCGGCAGAAGAGGTCGATTTCCTCAGGTCCCGTGATGGGACGCATGATCAGGTCGTTCTGAGTCACGGCACTTCCCTTGTGCAGGTGTGCCGGCTCGTTCCGGGGACGGCTACTGGTGCTCTCCCCGGGAGGGAGCCGGCACGTCGGTCATGGGGTACATGGCTCGTCCCTCCTCTCGTGTCCCGATGGCAACCGTTCTCGGCCGCCGATCTGTCGCAGTTCCAGCAGTTCTAGTCGTCATGTCCGTGGCGGAGCAATTGCTTTTACGGCGCCTGTCGTCACAGGTCCCGCTCACGCGAGCCGGGAAGTGTCGGAGGGGGAGTATAGGGTGGGAACAGTTGTTCGAGGTGGGTGAGTTCGTGGTGGGTGAGGAGGTGTCGCAGGTGTCCGCGTTCCCGGCCGAGGAGTCGTTCGGCGCTTTCGACGACGCTCACGCCTTCGACGTGCCCTCACCGCTCTCGGGCACGATCCTCGATCCTCAGGCGCTCCGGCGTCCCGGCCGCAGGGGGTCCGGGCCTGGCGGACGCAGGCGACGGGACCGTGGCCGGCGGCAGGAGACGTTCGCCTTCCCCCGAGGAGAAAGCGCCGAAGGGGGCGCCCGGTACGCGTCCGGCATGGGCACGGAGGAGGCGGACGGTCGTGCGGATGCCGCTGGGTATGCGTCCGGCGTGGGCACGGAGGAGGCGGACGGCCGTGCGGATGCCGCAGGGTCCGCGGGCTCTGCTCCGGACACCGCCGCCGGCCCCGCGCCGGAGGCCGGAACGACCGCCACCGGTGAATGGGTGTCGCGGTTGCGGGAGACCGCCTCCCGGCTGGCAGCCGCGGATCCGCCCGACAGTGCCGTGACATGCCTGGAAGAAGCGGAAGAACTGACCACTGTCCGTGATCTGGTGATCTCGGCGATCACCGCGCGGGTGGACCGGGTCCACGCGACGGGCGAGGCCAAGGCGAACGGGCACGCGTCGACCGGGACGTGGTTGCGCACGGCGACCGGCATGACCGGCGCGGGCGCGACCCGCCTGCTCCGGATCTCCACCGAGCTGTCCCGGCTGCCGGTCGTGCGGGACCGGTTCGCGTCCGGTGCCCTGGCCGAAGGGGCCGTCGACGCGATCACGCAGGTCACCGCCCGGTTGACCGAGGCTCAGGCGGCTCTCGCCGAGCCGATCCTCCTTGAGCTCGCCCAGACCGCGTCCCCCGCCGAGGTGTGCAAGGTCGGGCGTTACCTGCGCGAACTGCTCGATCCCGGCAGCCTGGACGGCGAGGCCGAGGACGACTACGCCGCGCGGTTCCTTCTCGTGCGCCCGTCGCCTACCGGTGGTGTGGAAGGTGAGTTCCGCCTGCCGCGTGAGGCCGGCGCCCGCCTGCGCGAGTTCCTGACCGCGTACGCGCGACCGAGGGACAAGCACGACGACCGGCCACTGCGGGTGCGCCAGGCCGACGCGTTCTCCGCCCTGCTGACCAAGAAGGTCTCCACCGAGTTGCTCGTGCTCGTTCGCGCCGAATCGCTTCCCGACGACGCCCTCAGTGGCTCCGATCAGGATCAGGCCGCAGCCCGCGAGCCTGTTCAGGAGCAGGCCGAGCACGAACCCGGCCATGCTCGTGCGGGAGCCTCTGGCGGCCAGGTGACGGGGACGGGTGCCCATGAGCGTCCCGGGGCCGGCGAACGTCCCGACGCCTGCCGGACCTGCGGCCACGCTCCCGACCGTCTCGCGCCCGGGCTGCTGGTGGCCACGGGGCACCTGCTGCCCGTCAGCGACGTCCACCGGCTCGCCCGCACCTCGAAGCTCGTCCGGATGGTCGTGAACGCCAAGGGCCAGATCCTCGACATGGGCCGTGCGGTCCGGCTGGCCACTCCCGCGCAGCGGCAGGCGATCGTGACCCGATACGCCACCTGCTACGTCGAGGGCTGCCCCATCCCGGCCGACATGGCGGAGGTCGACCACGTCACGGGCTGGGCCGACGGCGGAACGACCGACCTCGACCATCTCGCGCCCGCATGTGGCTGGCACAACCGCGACAAAGCGGTGCATCCAGAGCGCTATCTTCCCCGCCGCAACGACGACGGCACCTGGACCCTCCTCTACTTGGGAAGGCGGGCCCGGCACCGCGGCAGCCGGAGCGGGCAGGCCAGGCGAGGCAGGCGCGGAGGCTCCCCGGACCGGTTACGCCGATGACCCGGCACGTCACTCACGCGCACCGATCGGTGACGCCCGGAGGCACGGGCGGCCGGGCGGTCGGTCTCGCGCGCCGAGATTCGGGGCCCGGCATTCGGACCTCCGAACGAAGCGCGCAGGCGACCCGCCCCGTGTCACCGCGACACGCCCTGGTCCGCGTCCAGACGTCCCGGTCAGACGTCCCGGTCAGGCATCCGGGTCGGACGTCCGGGTCAGGACTTGAACGCCACCGTGTTCACCATGTGCTCGATGAGCTGCTGGTCGCACCGCCCCGACGGGCAGAAGAACGTGATCAGTACCGGCGTGTCGCCGCTGTCCTGACGCACCAGGTAGGAGGTGAAGTCGAGCCGCCCCGTCTGCTGCGGGTCGGTCATCACACCATTGATCTTGAAGGCGGGCTTGCCGCCGACCGTCGTGGGGACCGGGGCGCCGGTGTACCCGGTCGTCCCCGGCAGGGCCGACTGCAGGCTCTGCTGGAGCTCCGCGGGGGAGTCCATAGTGCTGAGGGCATTGCTCACCTGGGCGAACACCCCGACGGCCCGCTCCGGCTGGCCGCTGATGATCGGGTCGACCTTTGACCAGTCGGTGTTGCCCGGCACGGCGAACAGCGCGTTGAACTCGTCGACGGCCGGTGAGGCGATCATCCACTGGTCGGCGTTGGTCTTCGCGTTCCCCCACGTGGACGGGTAGGCCATCGTGAACGGCGCGGCGACCGACCCCGGGTAGGTGTTCCACGTGGCGGCGGTGTCCCCGCCGCGGGTGAGGATCAGCGTCGCCGCCACCGCGATGGAGACGAGGACGGCGAGGCCGCCGATCACCGGCCCGACGGGGAACCTGCGCCTGCCCTCGCCGGCCGTGGCCGGCCGGGACGGCGTGGCGGCGACGGTGGGCGCGGCGTGCGGATGGGCGCCCGCCTGCTGGTAGGCGCCCTCCGGGTACGGCCCGCCGTACGACCCCTGCGTGTAGGCCGGGTCGGAATACGACGGGTGGGACGACGGTGGATACGACCAGGCGGAACCGGACCCGCCCGCCTGCGACCCGGAGGGCTGTGACACCGGCGGGTACGACGGGTGGGAAGACGGGTGCGACGAGGGATGGGACGAGGGATGGGACGTCGGACGGGAGGCGGAGGGATGGGACGGGTGGGAGGGATGCGAGGGGTGTGAGACCGGCGGGTAGGAGCCCGCCTCCGGCGAACGGCCCGCCCGCCCCGCCGCCGGGCCGTACTGCTCCTCCTCGACGCCGCTGATCGCGTCGCGCAGCGCGGCGACGAAGGCCTGGCACGTCGGGAACCGCTCGGCCGGGCTCTTGGCCAGCGCCCGCAGCAGCACCCCGTTCACCGCGTGCGGCAGGTCGGGCCGGTACGGCGTGAGCGGCGGCGGGTCGTGGGACACGTGGGCGTACAGCAGCGCGAGCTCGGTGTCGCGCTGGAAGGGCGGCTGCCCGGCCAGGGCCTCGTAGACCACGCAGGCGAAGGCGTACAGGTCGCTGCGCCCGTCGACCGGCAGGCCGCGGATCTGCTCGGGGGCGACGTAGCGGGGCGTGCCCATGAAGTGCCCGTGGCTGGTCAGCCCCGCCTCCGCCGAGGAGCTCTTGGTGAGCCCGAAGTCGGTCAGATAGACGTGGTCCGACTCGGTCACCAGGATGTTGGCGGGCTTGACGTCCCGGTGCACGAGCCCGTTGGAGTGGGCGGCGTCCAGGGCCGAGGCGATCTGCGCGAACAGCGGGTTGGCCCGGCCCACGGGTAGCGGCCCCGAGGACTGGACGAGCTTGCGCATGTCGCTGCCCTCGACGTACCGCATAGCGATGAACAGCAGGTCGTCGCGCTCGCCGGCCTCGTAGATCGGGATGATGTTGGGGTGGTCGATGCTCGCAACGAGCCGCGACTCGCGGACGAAGCGGTCGCGGAAGCGGTCGTCGTGCGACAGCTGCGGCGCGAGGATCTTCAGCGCCACGGCGCGGCCGAGCCGCTGGTCGCGGGCCCGGTAGACGGTGGCCATGCCGCCCCGTCCGACGACGGCCTCGATCTCGTAGTCGCCGAGCCGCCGCCCGATCAGCGGCGGCAGGGCCGGTCCCTCGGTCATGACGCCTCCCCCCGGGGCGGTCGCTGACGGTGGTGCGCTGGCGTGGATGTCATGAGTCCGCCGGGTTGCCGCAGAACCCGCAGAAGCGGTGTCCCTGGCCGAGCCGCATGCCGCACTGCGTGCAGAACTTCATCTGCCCCTGCCCCCGCGGCGGGGACAGGTCGGCCGGGTGGGGCCGGCCGCCGGGCGGTGACAGGTCGACCGGCTGCGGGCGGCCGCGGGGCGGGGAGGGGTCGTGCGGCGGGTCGGACGGCGAGACGAACGACCGGCCCGCCTCCGGCGGCGTGGACGTCTCGGGGCGGGCGGCCGCGGGCCACGAACCGGGGTGCGACGTCTCCGCGGGCCGGGCCGTCCCGCCGGCGGTCTCGAACACCTGGGTGACACCGTGCGGCGGCCAGGAGACCGGAGGCACGGAGTCGGTCCCGGCGGAGCCGTCCTGGCCGGTCCGGCGCCTGCGCAGCAGCAGCGGGACCGCCACGGCGACGAGGAGCGCCACCACGACGACGCCGCCGATGACGAAGACCAGCGCCGAGGGCGAGGAGGCCTTCTTGGCGGCGACGGGGCTCGGCCGCGGCCGGCTGCCCGCGTCCTCGGCGGTCCCCGCCTTGGCGCGGGAGACCCGCAGGTGGTCGAGCGCCACCGCGTGGTCGGGCCGCAGGTTGAGCACCTGCTGCAGCACCGGCACCGCGCTGGAGTACAGCTTGTTGTGGTACGACGCGAGGGCGTTCTCGAAGACCACGTCGACCGGGCCGCGGCGCGGGGTGATCCCGGCCGCGACCAGGGCGGTGCGGATCTCGTCGGCCCCGGTGATCGTGGTCGCCACGTCGTCGCCGCCGGCGAGCAGGCCCACGACCTCGCTCTTGCCGTCGTCGATGAGCGCCGAGCCCGGTCCCGCGTTCTTGAGGACGCCGTCGAGCTTCTCGCGCTCGGTGCTCTTGAAGGTGTGGCTGCCCGGGGGGTCGAGGTGGGCCGTGTCGAGCTTGGGCGGCGCCGTCGCCGACGGCCGGGCGGGCAGGGACATCACGTCCAGCGACTGGATGTTGGCCGCGATCTCCGTTCCCAGCGGCACGGTCGGCAGCGTCTGCTTCTCCCCGCCCTTGGTCGCCTTCAGGACGGCGGGCGCGGCGGGCGACGTCCCCATGGTCAGGATCTGCGCCGGCAGCCCGTCCGGGGGAGGCGGGTCGAGGTAGGGGAAGACGGTGACCTTCGTGGTGACCTGCGAGATGCAGGTCGAGTCGGACTGCTGGGGCGGGTAGCACGCCTGCAGCCGCCGGTTGAGGTCGGCGTTGTCGAGGGTGTGCCGCTTGAAGTCCGCCGGGATCTTGACCTTGAAGTACTCGGCGAAGACCCGGTTGGCCGCGTAGATCCTGGGGTCGCGGCTGGCCTGGACGACCTGGGTGGCGGTGACGACCACCCCGTCCGGGGTGACGGTGAACCCGCTCCCCTCGGCGAGCTCGGTGTCGTACTCCCGGGCGACCTGCTGGATGACGCTCCGGTCGTCGAGGAGCGTGATCGATACGTGCGAGGTGGACTCCACGCGCACCGCCCCGGGCGTCACCCGGTCGGTGGACCCGCTCGGATGCGGATGGAGCATGGGCGCCGCCAGGGCGCCGAGGGCGCCCAGCCCCGCGATGAGGGAGTGCAGGCGGGGCATCCGCGTCTCCTATGCCTGATCGGAACAGTCCAAGAGTCTCAGCGTGACCGGGGGCCGACAAGGCCGGTGCCACGACCGACACTCACTTGATACAGGCCTATGATCTTGCGGCCACTTGCAAACGGCTTGCCGCTCGATTGGCGCGGCGATTTCAGGCATGCACGCGTGTCCCGTTCGGATTAATGTGCCGCACATGCACCCCCTGATCCGGCATTTCCGCTCGCTGCCCACGGTCGATCTCCTGATCGGAGCGGCCGTCATCGCCCTCGGCATACTCGAGGCGTTCACGGTCGCCACCTCGTACGGCGCGACCGAGAACCCGGAGCTGTGGTGGGTGGGCCAGGCGATCGTGACGGGCGTCCTCGTCTGGTACCGCCGCCGGGCGCCGATCGCCGTCTTCATCCTGATGATCCTCGCCCAGTACGCGTGGCACCGGCAGGGCCACGAGCAGTGCCCGGTGTGGCAGCTGGCCGCGCTCCTCATCGTCTTCCACACCATGGGCGCGCACCTGCCGCTGAAGCCCGGCGGCGCGTGGGCGGTCACCGGCATCCTCGTCTTCGACTCGGGCGCCGTGGACCACCGGTTCCTCCCGTTCGACGAGGTCATCTTCCTGACCGTGATCTTCGGCTCGGCCTACGTCACGGGGCTCGCCCTCCGGCGCTACCTCGTCCGGGTGCACCGGATGGCAGAGCGGGCGGCCCGCATGGAGATGGAGCGCGAACGGCGGGCCACCGAGGCCGTGGCGGCCGAGCGCACCCGCATAGCCCGGGAGCTCCACGACGTCGTCGCCCACAGCGTGAGCATGATGGTCATGCAGGCGGGCGCGCTGCGGCGGACCCTGGGCGTGGCGGACGAGACGAACCCCGGGCAGGTCGCGGTCCTGTCCGGCATCGAGAGGTCCGGGCGCGAGGCGGTCGAGGAGCTGCGGATCATGCTGGGGGCGCTGCGGATGCCGCAGGAGGAGGCGCTGCCGCAGCCCGGCCTCGACATGGTGTCCAACCTGATCTCCACGGTCGGCACCTCGGGCCTGCGGGTCTCGCTCGCGGTCGAGGGCGACCCCGTACGGCTCCCGCCCGGCCTCGACCTGTCGGCGTACCGGATCGTTCAGGAGGCCCTCACCAACGCGGTGAAGTACGCGGGGGAGTCCGAGGTGCGGATCCGGGTGGCCTACCTCCACGACTCGCTGGAGGTGGAGGTCGCCGATAATGGCCAGGGCGCCGGACCGGCGCTGTCCACCGGCAACGGGCTCATCGGGATGCGCGAGCGGGCCGAGCTGTTCGGCGGCTCGCTGGAGGCGGGCCCGCTGCCGCAGGGCGGCTTCCGCGTCCGCGCGACGCTGCCGATCCCCAGGGGAGTCCCGATGAGCGAGGCCACGAGTTGATCGACGGCACCGGTTCCATGAGCTCCGCCGGCTCCCTGCGCTCCATCCGCATCGTGCTCGCCGACGACCAGGCCATGATCCGGGCGGGCCTGCGCATGGTCGTGGAGAGCGAGCCCGGCATGGAGGTCGTCGGGGAGGCCGCGGACGGCGCCGAGGCGGTGGCGGTCGCCACGCGCGTGCGGCCCGACGTGGTGCTCATGGACATCTCCATGCCGCGCATGGACGGCCTCACGGCCGCCAGACGGCTGCTCGACTCCCCGAACCCGCCGAAGATCATCATGCTCACGACGTTCGACACCGACGAGAACCTGTACGCCGCGCTGCGGGCCGGGACGAGCGGGTTCCTGCTCAAGGTGTCGCCGCCCGAGCAGCTCGTCGAGGCCGTCCGGGTGGTCGCAGCAGGGGACGGCCTGCTCGACCCCGCCGTCACGACGCGGGTCATCGCCTCGTTCGCCGGGCGGCACGAGCCGGTCCGCC
This sequence comes from Microbispora corallina, assembly GCF_016863035.1. GTDB lineage: Bacteria > Actinomycetota > Actinomycetes > Streptosporangiales > Streptosporangiaceae > Microbispora > Microbispora corallina. The sequence goes on along the minus strand of NZ_BOOC01000002.1, from coordinate 26,923 downwards.
CGCCGCAGCTGTCGGAGCTCACCCCGCGCGAGCTGGAGGTGCTGCGGATGCTCGCGAGGGGCCTCACCAACGCCGAGATCGCCAAGGAGCTCTTCGTCGGCGAGGCGACCGTCAAGACCCACGTCGCGCGCGTGCTCATGAAGCTCGGCCTGCGTGACCGCGCTCAGGCGGTCGTGTTCGCGTACGAGTCGGGCGTCGTCACCCCGGGCACCGGGCTCGGGTAGTACGACGCCCACGCCCGGTCGCCCATGCGCAGGATCTTGAGCCCGAGGTAGCCGAGCACCAGGAGGTTGCCGCCGCTCCAGAGGAAGCTGAGCGGCCCGTAGTCCATGACGTACGGCGAGATCCACACGAGCGCGCCCGCCGCCGGGAACCACCAGCGGACGAACCCCGCCCTGGTCAGCGCGACCATGATGAGGATCAGGCCGAGTGGCCCGAGGAAGACCCACGGCATCTGGAACGAGAACACCACGCCGGGCAGGTCGAACACCTCGTTGAACAGCTTCTCGGCCTGGTCGGCCGGGTAGTGCCGCCCGAACCACCACTCGACCGCGTCGCCCATGAGCAGGGCCGACAGGTTGATGAAGCCGAGCGCGGCGAACAGCCCCCCGATGTGCCCGAGGACCACGCCCCGCCGGCGGGTCAGGTGCAGCAGGCCGAGGGCGGCGAGCGGCAGCAGGACCCAGCTCCAGTGGTAGAGGGCGGACTGCAGTTGCGCCATCGCCGGGTTGATCGCGAACGTCGCGACCTCCCGGTCGTCGTCGCTCCACGTTCCCGGGTCGACGAGCGTCGCGGTGAGCTGGAACAGGGGCGAGACGATCAGCGCGGCGCCGATCGCGGACCGCCGGAAGCCGGCGGCGTCGGTCAGTTTGAACATCGGGTCCCCTCAGGCGGTCGGCCGGACTGGTGCACGGGCGGGCTGTACGACCGGGGACCGTAGGCGGGCGGTCCGGCGCGGCTCGTCCGCCGCTCGGGTGATTCGTCCTCACCCGCTGGATCGACTTATCGCCAGAAGGACACCTTTGTGTATATTTTCCGGAAGACGGCTCACGGAACGGGAGATATTTCATGAAGGCCTTCCCGTCGGTCCTGTTCGACGAGGCGCACAGCGAGGCGTGGACCACCAGGCGCGAGGTCGCCGAGGCCATGAATCCCGCGCACCCCGACGACAACAGCTACGCGGAGGCCGCCGGCGTCCTGCGGCGTCTCGGGCACACCGTCGCCGCGCACGTCGAGGGCGAGGTCACCCCGGGCGTGCTGGAGGCGAGCGACGTGTTCGTGGTCGCGCACCCGTCCGGTGAGCGCTGGGAGCGGACGACCGGCGGCAGCCCCGTCTTCTCCGTCGCCGAGATCGACGCCGTCGAGGCGTACGTCGCGGCCGGCGGCGGGCTCGTCGTCCTCGCCGAGTGCGAGCAGGAGAAGTACGGCACCAACCTGGCCGAGCTGCTGGCCCGGTTCGGCGTCGCCGTCGAGCACGCGACCGTCCAGGACCCCGCGAACTGCCACAACGGGGTCGCGACGTGGGTCCTCGGCGTCCTGGCCGACGGCCAGACCCGGGAGATCACGACGGGCCCCGGCGGGACCCGTCAGGACCTGCTCGCCGAGGTCCGCCAGGCCTGCTTCTACCGAGCCGGGACGCTCACCGCGCCCGGGGACGCGACCGTCCTGTTCTCCACGTCCCCGACCGCCGGCCCTGCCGGCCGCCCGCTCGCGGTGGCCCTGCGGCACGGCCACGGACGGGTCGTCGTGCTGGCCGACTCGGACCTGTTCGGCGACGACTCGATCGCCGACTACGACCACGGCCAGCTGTGGGCCAACCTCGTCACCTGGGCCGCCCGCGTCCCCGAGCACGCCTCGTCCCGGACCGCCGGCCGGCCGGAGGCCGAGAGGGCGGCTGAGGGGGCGGCTGAGGGGGTCGCCGAGGGCTTCGCCGTCCTCAAGGCCGCCGTGGAGCGGCTGCGGCCCCTGCAGGCCAAGGACGGCTCGATCACGGGCGACAAGGACCTCGCCGTCGAGCTGATCGCGGAGGTCTCCGACCGCGTCGTACGGCTCGCGCCGCACTTCCCGCACGACCGGGAGTACCTCGACGCCGTCGCCGCCGACCTGCGCAGGTGGGTGTCCGACGGCCTCGGCGTGCCCGACTTCCTCGACTCGCTCAACGCCTTCCACCCGGACACGCAGCGGGAGGACGGCCTGGAGCACCTCGTCGTGTTCCCGATGTACACCCAGAACGGCAACCCGAACCGCAACCTCGAGGCCGTCTGGATCCGCGTGGTGTGGCCGGACTGGCTGGCCGAGCTGGAGCGGGGCGGCTACGACAACCCGATGTTCGTGCCCATCGCGTTCGAGGACTTCACCTCCGGCTACGACACGAACTCGGCGGTCCTGTTCCCCGAGACCGTCGCGGTCCGGCAGACGCCGCCGCGGTTCACCTGGGGCGGCATCTTCTGCGACCGGGAGGCCGCGCGCTTCCGGGCGGTGAGCGAGGCGGCCGCCGCCACGCTCAAGCTGGCCCTCCCGCCGGACGCCGCCCGGCTGCTGGCCTCCCAGGACCTCGCCCAGGACACGTTCGTCCTGTGGGACCTCGTCCACGACCGGACCCACAGCCACGGCGACCTGCCGTTCGACCCGTTCATGATCAAGCAGCGCATGCCGTACTGGCTGTACTCGCTGGAGGAGCTGCGCTGCGACCTCACCGCGTTCGGCGAGGCCGTGAAGCTGGAGGTGGCGGGCGTGCCGCACGCGCGCTACGTGCAGTACGCCATCCTCTTCGACCGGCTCTTCCGCTTCCCGATCACCGGTGAGCGGGTGCGCAACTACGACGGCCTCGGCGGCCAGCTGCTGTTCGCGTACCTGCACCGCAAGGGCGTCGTCCGCTGGACCGACAACCGGCTCACGATCGACTGGACCCGGGTGGCCGACGCCGTCGCCGACCTGCGCGGCGAGGTCGAGACCCTCTACCGGGACGGCATCGACCGTTCGAAGATGGCCCACTGGCTCGCCGCCCACCGGCTCGTCGCCGCCTATGTGGAGCCCCACCCGGCGTCCGTGTGGCACCAGGGGGTCCAGGCGCTGCCCACCGAGCAGAAGGCCATGGTGGACGCCGTACTGCCCGACGAGTTCCCCCTGAGCATGTTCTACGAGGCGCTGCGCCGTAAGCTCGCCGACGTGGTCGAGTCGACCAGGGGCATCCGGGCCTGAGACCCGGACGCCGGCGCGGAACCCGCGGGCGGCACGGACGCATACGGACGCATACGGACCGATACGGACGGGAACGGACGGACGATGAGCAGAGTGATCCTGGTCACCGGGGCGGGCGGCCCGACCGGCGAGGCGGTGACCCGGAGGTTCGCCGAGCTCGGCGACACCGTGATCGGGGTGAACCGGACCGGTGAGGGCGGCGCCGTCGCCGTCGACCTCCTCGACCGGGACGCCGTACGGGAGCTCGCCGGGCGGATCCAGGCCGAGCACGGCCGGGTGGACGGCGTCGTCCACCTCGTCGGGGGCTGGCGGGGGTCGAAGACCTTCGCCGAGACCTCCCTGGACGACTGGGACGCCCTGCACGCCCTGCTGATCCGGACGCTGCAGAACGTGTCGCTCGCGTTCGAGCCGCTGCTGCGGGCCAGCGACAACGGCCGGTTCGTGATCGTCTCGGCCCGGGCGGCGCAGAAGCCGACCCAGGGCAACGCGGCGTACGCGGCGGCCAAGGCGGCCGCCGAGGCCTGGACGCTGTCGCTCGCGGACGCCCTCGACGGCACCCGGTCGGCGGCCGTGGTCCTGGTGGTCACCGCGCTGGTGCACGATGGGATGCGGGCCGCCAACCCGGATAAGGCGTACAAGACGTTCACCGACGTGAAGGACCTGGCGGCGGCCGTCGCGGGACTGTGGGACGAGGAGCCGGGGGCCGTCAACGGGCGGCGGATCGACCTCACGCCCTGAGACCGCCTCGCGATTCCGTCGGGAGCCCGCTCCGGACGGCCAGGCCCTCGGACGGATGGAGAGATTTCGTGACAACGGATGCCGTGCGGCGGCACGACCCGGCGACCAAGGCGTTCGCGAGCGACAACTACGCGGGGGTGCACCCCGAGGTCATGGAGGCGATCGCCCTCGCCAACGGCGGGCACCAGGTGCCCTACGGCGACGACGTCTACACCGAGGCGCTTCAGGGGATCTTCCGGGCCCACTTCGGGGAGCAGGCCGAGGCGTTCCCGGTGTTCAACGGCACCGCCGCCAACGTGGTGTCGCTGCGGTCGATGTGCGCCCATTGGGAGGCCGTGGTCTGCCCGGAGACGGCGCACATCAACACCGACGAGGGCGGCGCCCCCGAGGTGACCGGCGGCCTGAAGCTGCTGCAGGTGCCCACCCCGGACGGCAAGCTCACGCCCGAGCTGGTCGACCGCCGCGCGTGGGGCTTCGGCGACGTGCACCGCGCCCAGCCCAAGGTGGTGTCGATCTCGAACGCCACCGAGCTCGGCACGCTCTACACGCCGGCCGAGATCAAGGCGGTCGCCGACCACGCGCACGAGCTGGGGATGTTCGTCCACCTCGACGGCTCCCGGATCACGAACGCGGCGGCCGCCCTCGACGTGCCGCTGCGGGCGCTGACCACGGACGCGGGCGTCGACGTGCTCTCGTTCGGCGGCACCAAGATCGGCCTGATGTTCGGGGAGGTCGTGGTCGCGCTGAACCCGGCCGCCGCCCACGGCCTGCCGTACCTGCGCAAGACGAGCATGCAGCTCGCCTCGAAGATGCGGTTCGTGTCGGTGCAGTTCGAGGCGCTGCTCGGCGGCGACCTGTGGCTGCGCAGCGCGCGGCAGGCCAACGCGATGGCGCGGCGGCTCGCCGACGGCGTGCGCGACATCGCCGGCGTGACGCTGCCGCGCCCCGTCGAGGCGAACGCGGTCTTCGCGATCATCCCGGCCGACGCGGCCGACCGGCTGCGCAAGCGGTTCCGGTTCTACAACTGGGACGAGCAGATCGGCGGCGGCCTGGTCGAGGTCCGCTGGATGTGCGCCTACGACACTACCGAGGAGGACGTCGACGCGTTCGTGCGGGCCGTCGCCGAGGAGTTCCGCGCCGCCTGACGGACTCTCTTACTGGGAAGCCGTCTCGCCGCGGCGACGGCGCGGTGTCGGCGCGGTGACGCCGCGGTGACGGCGCGGTTCGGGAAACGCGGTACGGGCTCAGGCCCGTACCGCGACCGGACCCGCGACCCGACCTGGCGGGCAGACCTGACGGCGGGGTCTAGCCGACCGGCGTCTTGAGGATCGACGGCAGCGGCTGCGCGCCGCGCTGGGCCAGGAAGCCCTTCATCAGCCGGATCTCCGCCGTCTGGCCGTCGACGATGTGCTGGGCCAGGTCGCGCACCTCGGGCCGGTCCGACAGCCCCAGCAGGGCCTGGGCCATCTCGACCCCGCCCTCGTGGTGGCGGATCATGAGCTGCAGGAAGAGGATCTCGGCGTCCTTGCCGGTGGCGGCCCGGAGCCGGTTCATCTCCTCCTCGGAGGCCATGCCCGGCATCGTCCCGGCCGTCACGCCGGTCATCCCCGCCGCGCCGTGACCGTGACCCCCGGCCATCCACGCCATGACGGGCTGCGTGGACCCCTGGTCGAGCCCCCACTGCTGCAGCCAGCCCATGAAAATTCCACGCTGCGCGCTCTGCGTCGTGATGATGTCGTACGACAGTGTGCGCAGCGGGCCGTCGGAGGTCTTGTCCCGCACGATGAACGACATCTCGACGGCCTGGGCGTGGTGGACGGCCATGTCACGGGCGAAACCGGCCTCGGGCGAGGTGTCGCCCGGGGTCCCCGACCTGGTCGCGAACACCACCACGAGAACGGCCGCCACGAGGACGGCGACTGCCCCCAGGACCGGGAGAGTCCTGCGGGGGCGCTGGGCGGTGTCCACCGGGACACCGGTATCGGTGCTCATCGCAGCACAGGCTACCCGTCGACGCTGTCAGGCCCGCGTCAAAGCATCACCTATACCCACTATTCTCCATACCGCAGCGGGGGAGTCGGAGATCGGTGCTTGGAGGATGGATGACGAAGGAGAAGGCGCAGGCGAGGCGTGAGAGTCTCGCCCGCATGCGCGCCGAGCAGAAGCGCAAGGAGCGCCGCGCCGCGCTCCTGATGTGGGGCATCGGCGGCCTCGTCATCGTCGTGCTGATCGCGCTCGTCGGCTTCTACGTCGTGAACGACCGCTCGCAGAAGTCGCTGAGCGCGGTCAAGACCTACAACTACAAGGGCTCCGAGCACACCTGGAACCCGGTCAAGTACAAGGAGACCCCGCCGGTCGGCGGCCAGCACAACTACTACTGGCAGAACTGCGGCATCTACGACAAGCCCATCCACAACGAGCACGGCGTCCACGCCCTGGAGCACGGCGCGGTGTGGATCACGTACCAGCCCGACCTGCCCAAGGCCGACGTCGACAAGCTGAAGAGCCTCGCGTCCGCCGATTACATGCTGCTCAGCCCGTACCCGGGCCTGCCGGCGAAGGTCGTGGCGAGCTCCTGGAACCACCAGCTCACGCTGACCGGCGCCGACGACCCGCGCCTGCCGGAGTTCATCAAGAAGTACAAGCAGAACCCGACGTACACCCCCGAGTTCGGCGCGGCCTGCGACGGCGGCGTGGGCACCACGCAGGACCAGCCGCTCCCGCCCGAGCCCAGCGCCACGCCGAGCACGACGGCCATGCCGAGCGCCTCGCCAGCGGCCTCCTGACGTCCCCGTCCGTCCGGCGGGTCGCGCGCGGCGCGGCCTGCCGGCGGACTGATGGTCGGATCCGTCGGACGGTTGTCGGACGGCCGGCAGAGGGTCAGGGCACGAGCATGCGGTCCACCGGGACGGCCTCCAGGCCGTGGGCCTCGGCCACGGGCCGGCTCGTCAGGTGGCCCTCGTGGGTGTTGAGCCCGCGTGCCAGCGCGGGGTCGGCCGTCAGCGCCTTCCGCCAGCCCAGGTTCGCGATGGCCAGCGCGTACGGCAGCGTCACGTTGGTCAGCGCGTACGTCGAGGTGTGCGGCACCGCCCCCGGCATGTTGGCCACGCAGTAGAACACCGAGTCGTGCACCCGGTAGACGGGGTCGGCGTGCGTCGTCGGGCGGGAGTCCTCGAAGCAGCCGCCCTGGTCGATCGAGATGTCGACCAGCACCGAGCCCTTCTTCATCCGCGCGACCAGGTCGTTGCTCACCAGCGTCGGCGCCTTGGCGCCCGGCACCAGCACCGCCCCGATGACCAGGTCGGCGTCGACGACGGCCCGCTCGATCTCGTACGCGTTGGACGCGACGGTCGTGCAGCGTCCCTGGTAGAGCAGGTCGGCGTCGCGCAGCCGGTCGACGTTCCGGTCGAGCAGCAGGACGTCGGCCTGCATGCCGATCGCGATGGCGGCGGCGTTCATGCCGGACACGCCCGCGCCGATGACCACGACCTTGGCCGGGTAGACGCCGGGGACGCCGCCCATCAGCACGCCGCGCCCGCCGCCCTGCCGCATCAGGTGGTAGGCGCCCACCTGCGGCGCGAGCCGTCCCGCGACCTCGGACATCGGCGCGAGCAGGGGCAGCGTCAGGTCCGGCTTCTGCACGGTCTCGTAGGCGATGCCGGTCACGCCCGCGTCCAGCATCGCCCGCGTGCACGCCTCCGACGCGGCGAGGTGGAGGTAGGTGAACAGCACCTGGCCCTTGCGCATCCGCTGGTACTCGGGCTGCACCGGCTCCTTGACCTTGAGGATCAGGTCGCCCTCGGCCCAGACCTCGTCGGCCGAGCCGGCGATCACGGCGCCGGCGGCCGCGAAGTCCGCGTCGGGGATCGAGGAGCCGGTGCCCGCGTCCCTCTCGACGAGGACCTGGTGGCCGTTCCTGACGAACTCGTTGACCCCCGCCGGGGTCGCCGCGACCCGGTACTCGTGGGTCTTGATCTCCCGGGGAACTCCGACCTTCATGCCTTCACTCTCTGCGCGTTGCCTCCGCGCGGCATCGAGCACGGCGCAACCATGTGGCCGGGATTCATGACAAATTGTCAAGAAAGCAGCGTGCTGGCTGTCTCTTGACTGGTCGATTACCCGCCGTTGGCATACCTCGGTAGGCTCTGCGAGCGATGGCAGGGATCGAGGTGGGGATGCAGAACGCGCCCATTCCGGGGGACGAGGAGCTCGGCCTCCCCGGTGGAGCCGCCCTCCCGGAGGCGCCCCCCGGCGCCCCCGGAGACCCGGTCGCCCTGGTGGATCCGGTGGATCCGGTGGATCCGGCGAGCCCGGTCGCGGATCCGGCCGCAACCCCCGGCGCCCCTCCCGGACCGCCCCAGGCGGGCCGGGGGACGACGATCGCCCTCGTGGCCGCGCTGGCCATGGTCGTCGTGATGTCCGGCGTGCTCGGCGCGGTGGCCGTGGTGATGACCCGCAACCCCGACGCGCCGCCGCTGTCCACGACGCAGGTGCGGCGCCTGCAGACGCCGATGCACCTGGCCCCGGTGACGGGGGTGCGCCCGGCGCCCTGCCCGGACACCGACGGCGTCCCCGACGACAAGAACACCACCTGCTACCAGCTCGACCCCGGCGTGAACGTGACCACCGTGCAGAAGGTCGAGGCGCTGCCCGAGCGCGACGGCACCTACTCGGTGCGGGTGGTCCTCGCCCCGTCCAGCCAGGAGCAGGTCGCGAAGCTGACCCATGACACGGTGCAGCAGCAGCTCGCCATCGTCGTGGGGGACAAGGTGGTCGCCGCGCCCCGGGTGGCCCAGGAGATCACGCAGGACAGCCTGAGCATCGCCGGGTTCACCAAGGAGCAGGCGGACGACCTGGTCGCTCTCCTCGTCGGCACCGCCGCGCCCCAGCCCGGGCCGAGTCAGCCGCCGGCCACGCAGCCGGGGACGACACAGCCGGGGACAGCCCAGCCGGGCACGACGCAGCCGGGGACGACCCAGGGGCAGCAGCAGGCGACCCAGCAGCCGGTCCGGACGCCGCCCGGCGTCACCAAGCCGGAGAGCCTGACCACCACGGGCGCGTCGTCGCGGGACGGACAGGGGGCCAAGTCCCAGGGATGGCGCAGCGGGAACACCATGCGGTTCCCGGACTGCAAGGCGGCCAACGCCGCCGGCTACGGGCCGTACACCAAGGGCATCCACCCGGAGTACTACTGGTACAAGGACGTCGACAACGACGGCGTGGCCTGCGACCCCGACGACCTGTGAACCCGGGTCCCCGCTGCAAGCGGGGGTCAATCGGCGTGCAAGGCGGCCCGCCTACCGTACGAACGTGTCCAGACGAATCCTCGCCGGCGCGGCCGTGACGGCCGTGGCCGCCGCCCTGCTGCTGCCCTCGGCCCCGGCGTCCGCCCAGGCGGCGCCCGCGCCGGCCAAGACGGCCAAGAAGCTGTTCGCCGCGTGGCTGCGCGGCGACCGCGCCGCGGCCACCCGCGTGGCCTCCCCGGCCGCGGTCAACACGATCTTCGCCTATCCGTACCGCGCGCCGGACGGGTTCGCGGGCTGCTCGGGCCACTCCTGCCGCTTCACGCACACCAGCGTGCGCGTGCCGGGCGGGCTCGACGGCATCCTGATGATCGTGTCCGGTTCGAAGGTCGCCAAGGTCTACGAGTCGCGCCACATCACCAAGCCCTCGGCCGTCGCGGCGTACTTCTTCGGCGCCTGGAAGGCGAACGACCGCAACCGGGCGCTGGAGGTGGCGCGGAGCGGCGCCGTGACGACCCTGTTCCGGGCGAGGTTCGACCCGCACGGCGTCGCGTACACCTTCCAGGGCTGCAACCCGGAGAAGAAGGGCTACGGCTGCGCCTACTCCTACGAGGGCGGCGCGATGTTCCTGCACGTGCGCGGCTCGAAGAGCGCCGGGTACGACGTGCGGTCGGTCGGCTTCATCGCCGACTGAGACCCGCCCGTCCCGGGCCTCACGCCCGTGCGGGCGCGAGGGCGACGTCCTCCGGGCGGATCGGGACGCGCGGCAGCTCCAGCCCGGTGGCGGCCCGTACGGCCGCCGCCACGGCCGGGGTGGACGACAGCGTCGGCGGCTCGCCCGCGCCCCGCAGCCCGTACGGCGCGTGGGGGTCGGGGTTCTCCAGGATCGACAGCCGCATCGGCGGCATGTCGAGGATCGTCGGGATGAGGTAGTCGGTGAACGACGGGTTCAGCACCCGGCCGTCGCGCACCTGGATCTCCTCCATCAGCGCCAGTCCGAGTCCCTGGGCCGTGCCGCCGTGGATCTGGCCCTCCAGCGCGAGGGGGTTGAGGATCTTCCCGACGTCCTGGACGGCGGCCAGCTCCACGACCTTCACCAGGCCCAGCTCGACGTCCACGTCGACGACGGCCCGGTGGACGCACAGCGCGAGCTGGGTGTGCGAGTCGCCCTGCCCGGTCACCGGGTCGAGGGGGTAGGTCGGCCGGTGCCGGTACTCGCGGGTCTCCTCCACCGGCCCGGACCGCTCCAGCAGCTCCTCCAGCGACAGCTCCGGATGCGCGGCCCGCAGGCCGTCCAGGCGTTCCCGCACGGCCTCGCAGGCCGTCTTGACCGCGCCGCCCGTCACGTACGACTGGCGGGAGGCCGAGGACGACCCGGCCGAGCCGACGGAGGTGTCCGCGGGGGCCACGGTGACCGTCTCGATCCCCAGCTCGGTGCGGGCGATCTGCGCCTGGACCGTGACGAGGCCCTGCCCCACCTCCGCGGCGGCGGTGTGCACGAGCACGTGCGGCTCGCCGCCGATCAGCTCCACCCGGACCCTCGCGGTGGAGTAGTCGTCGAAGCCCTCGGAGAAGCAGATGTTCTTGATGCCCACGCCGTAGCCGACGCCGCGGCGCACGCCCTCGCCGTGCGTCGTCTGGGCGACCCCGCCGGGCAGCGCCCGCAGGTCCACCTCGCCGGAGGCCTCCTCCGGCATCGGCATCGCGGCCAGGCGCTCCAGCATCTCGGCGAGCGGCGCCGGCGTGTCGATCAGCTGTCCGGTGGCCAGCCGGGAGCCCTGCGACACGGCGTTGCGGACGCGGATCTCGACGGGGGACAGGCCGCACGCCTCGGCGAGCCGGTCCATCTGCGACTCGTACGCGTAGCAGGCCTGCACCGCCCCGAAGCCGCGCATCGCCCCGCAGGGCGGGTTGTTCGTGTAGACGCCGTACGCGTCGATCCACACGTTGCCGACCTCGTACGGCCCGACGCCCAGCGAGGCGGCGTTGCCGACGACGGCCGGGGTGGACGAGCAGTAGGCGCCGCCGTCCAGCAGGATCTCTGCCCTGACGTAGACGAGCCGCCCGTCGGCCGTGGCGCCGTGCTCGTAGCGCATCCGGGCGGGGTGGCGGTGGACGTGCCCGAAGAACGACTCCTCCCGGCCGTACACCATCTTGACCGGTCTGCCGGTCCGCAGCGCGAGCATCGAGGCGTGGATCTGCATGGACAGGTCCTCGCGGGCGCCGAAGGCGCCGCCGACCCCGGCGAGCGACAGCCGCACCTTCCCGGGCGGCAGGCCGAGGCAGGGGGCCACCTGGCCCTGGTCCACGTGGAGCCACTGGGTGGCGATGTAGAGGTCGACGCCGCCGTCCTCGGCCGGCACGGCCAGGCCCGACTCGGGCCCGAGGAACGCCTGGTCCTGCATGCCGACCTCGTACTCGCCGGTCACCACGACCTCGGCCTCGAACGTCGAGCCCACCCGGACGGGCTGGTGCCGCACCACGTTGCCGCGGGGGTTCACCTGCGGGCAGGAGGGGTCGAACGCGGCGCGCCGGGGGTCCACGACCGCCTCGCGCACCTCGTACTCCACCACGATCGCGGCGGCCGCCCGCCGGGCCGTCTCGGGATGGTCGGCGGCCACCACCGCGACCGGCTCCCCCTGGTAGCGCACCTGGTCGATCGCGAGGACCGGCTGGTCGCGGTGCTCCAGCCCGTAGAACTTCTCGCCCGGCACGTCCTCGTGCGTGAGCACGGCGAACACGCCCGGCATCGCGAGCGCCGGGCCGACGTCGACCGAGCGGATCCAGGCCGAGGGGTGCGGGCTGCGCAGCGTGGCGCCCCACAGCATCCCCTCCAGCCACAGGTCGGAGGAGTACGCGAACTCGCCGGTCACCTTCAGCGTGCCGTCGGGCCGCTGGGCGCTCGCGCCGACGCCCGACCCGCTTCCCGAGCGCCGCTCCGTCTCCGTCGTCATCCGCCGCTCCACCAGCTCCGTCCCGGTTTCGCTGGCAGTACATCAACCCGCGCCGGCCGTGAGCCATCGGCGGCGGCATGAAAGCGAGCGGCCGCCCGTGTCCCCGCTTGTAGGTTTCTCCAAATACGCTGTCGGTGTGTTGCTGAGGGACCTGCTCGCCGTACCCGCGCTCCGGCTCGCGCTCCTCGCCGGTGAGGAGCGGCTGGACCGGGCGGTCACGGGCGTCCTCATCACCGACCTGCCGGACCCGCGCCGCTACCTGTCCGGCGGGGAGCTGGTGCTCACCGGGCTGATGTGGCGGCAGGGGCCGGACGACTCCGCCCGGTTCGTGGACGCCCTGGTCGGCGCGGGCGTCGCGGCCCTCGGCGCGGGGGACGCCCGGCTCGGCACGGTCCCGGACGACCTCGTGACGGCCTGCCGTGACCGGGGCCTGCCGCTGGTCGAGGTGCCGGTCGAGGTGTCGTTCGGCGCCGTGACGGAGCTGGTCCGCGGTCGTCTCGCCGGGCCCGCGGGCGACCCGCGCGGCGCGCTCGGACGGCACCGCAGGATCGTCGCCGCCGTCGCCGAGGGCGCCGGCCTCGACGAGCTGTTCGCCCTCATCGCGAGCGAGCTCGGCGTCGCCGCCGCCGTGATCACGGCGTCCGGCTCGGTCGTCGCGGGCGACCTGCCGGCCGGGGAGGCCGTACGGCTGGCCCGCGACTACCTGTCGGCCGTCCGGCTGCCGGTGGTGGTGCGGCCGCGCGGGGAGGGCGTCGCGCACACGCTGTTCGCGGTGGACCGGTCGCACCGGGCGGCCGGGTGGGCGCTGGTGTGCCGGGGCGAGCTCGACGCGGAGATCGGCTACGAGCTGGCGGCCTGCGTGGCGATGGAGCGCACCCGCAGGGAAGAGGGCCGCCGGGTGGAGCGGAGGCTGGCCGAGCAGCTGATCGCGCTCGCCTGCTCCGGCGGCGACCCGTCCGAGCTGTCCGCCCGGCTGCGGACCAGCGGCATCGACGCCGCCGAGCCGTACGCCGTGGTCGCCGCGACCGTCGCCCGCCCCGGCGCGACGGACGGTCCCGACCCCGCCGTCCTGGGCGGCCAGGTGGTGGAGGAGCTGCTGGACCGACGGGCCGTGGCCGCCGCGGGGGCGGACGGGTCGGTGGCCCTCGTCCCGCTCCGGCAGGTGACGGCCGACGACCTCGCCGCCTCGCTGCGGGACCGGACCTCCCTGCTGACGGCCGGGCTGCCGGGAACCCGGGTGGCCATCGGCGTGAGCGGCGCCCTCACCGGCGCGGCCGCCATCCGGGGCGGTGTCGAGGAGGCCGGCCACGCCCGCCGGATGGCCGAGGCGCGCGGCGGGGGAGTGGTCACCAGCGACGAGATCTACACGCACGCGCTGCTGCTGGCCACCGTGCCGGGCGACGTGCGCGGCTCGTTCGCCGAACGGCTCCTGGGTCCGTTGTTCGACTACGACCGGCGGCACGGGGCGGAGCTGGTCCGCACGCTGGGGGCGTTCCTCGACTGCGCCGGCTCGTGGAACGGCTGCGCCGAGCGGCTGCACGTCCACGTCAACACGGTGCGCTACCGCATCAAACGGGTGGAGGAGCTCACCGGCAAGGACCTGTCATCCATGGCCGACCGCGTCGACCTCTTCCTCGCCCTCCGCGCCGGCTGAGCCGCCTTCACGGCTCACACCGCCCAAAGCGGCGAGTTCCGCTTGGGCCAGCCCCAGGGAATATCCGTCACCGACCTCGCGCGCCAGAATCAGCGCTTTTCGGGAGTGATCGAGTGCTTCACGCAGGTCGCCGTGCAGCCGCATGGCCTGGCCGAGCCGTGCCAGAATCTTCGGCTCGACGGCCAGACTCCGCGTCTCGCGGCTCCGAGCCAGGGCCACCTGCAGAACCTTGATAGCGGACGCCGGATCGTGTTGCTCCACGTGGACGAGGCCAATGCCCATCAGCGCCTCGCATTCGTGCATCGCGTCATCCGCATCCCGGGCCAGAACCTGGAACTCCGCGAACGCCTCGATCGCCGCGGGCAGGTTCCCCAGGCCGTGCTGGGCGATGCCGATGCTCATGAGCGCGTGGCGCTCGCCCACGGGCGACGCGATCTCTCGCGCGATCTCGAGCTGCGTTCGCGCACCTGCCAGGGCTTCGCTGAACCGCTTCAGCGATGACAGGGTGAGGTTCATGTTGCCGATCGCGCGCATCTCACCGAACCGGTCGCCGCTCGCACGATGCATGGCGATCTCCTCTTGCTGATGCGTCAGGGCCTCCGGTTGCCGGCCTGTCATCAGGAGCCCCGCGGCGACATATCCGTGCGCAAGGGCGAGGATCGATCGATCGCCGGTCCGCTGGCTCATGTCGAGCGCCATGCCACAGATGGGGAGCAACTCTCTCCGGTGTCCCGTTTACACGAGAGGCCAGTAGAACGTGAACGTCAGGTAGGCCCCTGCGCGGGCGACGGAGGGGTCGGCGACGGACATGGCCTGGGCGGCCGCGGCCAGGATGTTCGGCCGTTCCCGCTCCAGCCAGCCGAACGCGTCCGCCTCCTCGGCAAACGCGACCGGCTCGCGCTCCACGAAGTCGTACGGCGGATGGACGCGGTTGGCGTCGACCAGCGTCATGGCGTGGCGGATGGTGAGGCCGTACAGGCCCACCGCCCGCAGCAGGGCGTCCCTGCGCTCCTCGTCCGTCAGGTGCCGTTCGGCCAGTTCTATGGCGAACAGGCGGACCAGGTCGTGCAGCCGGAAGCGGCCGGACTCGTGCCGTTCGGCGAGGTGGGCCCGGGCGAGGCGGTCCACGTACCGCTCGGCGTCCGGCGCCGGGACGTCGAGCAGGGCCGCGACGACCTCGGCGGTCGCGTCGGGGATGTGCAGGACGCCCAGGTGGCGCAGGGCCCGCGCGGCGGCCACGTCGAGCTCCCGAGGACTGCCGGAGAGCAGGTCGTGGCTCAGCCGCAGGCTGGCACTGACGGCGACGTCCCCGGACTCCAGCTCGTGCAGGGCGCGCCTCCGGTCCCGGAGCCGGGCGTTGAGGTCCTTCAGGCTCGCGTGGCGGTTCTCGGCGAGCCGGGCCGCCGCGAGGCGCAGGGCCAGCGGCAGCCCGCCGCACAGGTTCGCCAGCTCCGCGGCCGCCCGCGGGTCGGCCGCCACGCGCTCGGCGCCGACGAGCTCGGCCAGCATGGCGACCGCCTCGGCGTGCGGCATCGTCCCCAGGGGGACCGCCACGCAGTCGTCGACGATCGCGAACGACTCCCGGCTCGTGACGAGGACGGCGTTCCCCGCGGGCAGGCCGAGCAGGGGGCGGACCTGGTCGGGGCCCGCCGCGTCGTCGAGCACGATCAGCAGGCGGCGCCCCTGCAACCGCGTCCTGAGCATGGCCGCCGCCTCGTCCGGCTCCGCCGGCACGGCCTCGGGGTGCACTCCCAGCCCGCGCAGGAGCCTGCCGAGCAGGTCGATGGGCCGCAGGCGCTGGACTCCGGGCGTGGCGCCGAGGAGGTTGGCGTACAGCTGACCGCCGGGGAAGTGGTCCCGCACCGCGTGGGCGGCGTGCACCGCGACCGCCGACTTGCCCGCGCCCGCCGTGCCGGTCACGGCGACGATGGCCTGTGGCGCCGAGCCGTCCGGCGGCACGAGCAGGGACCGGAGCCGCGCGAGCTCCTCGGCGCGTCCCACGAAGACGCGGATGTCGCGCGGCAGCTGGCGGGGGATCGTGGGCGGCCGGACGGTGTCCCTGGGTGGGGCGAGGGAGGGGTCGGCGCGCAGGATCAGCTCGTGGCAGCGCTGCAGCGACTCACCGGGATCCACGCCGAGGTGCTCGGCGAGCAGCCGCCGGCCCTCGTGGTAGGCCGCCAGCGCCTCGGCCTGGCGTCCGCAGCGGTAGAGGGCGAGCATGAGCAGCTCGCGGGCCCGTTCCCTGAGGGGGTCGTCGCCGACGAGCGCGGTGAGGAGCTCCACCGCTTCCTGAGGCCGGCCCAGGCACAGCAGCGTGTCGGCCTGGTCCTCACGCGCCGTGAGGCGCAGGCCTTCCAGGCGTTCCCGCTCGGCGTGGGCGAAGGGGCCGGGGACGCCGCCCAGGGCGGGCCCGGTCCACTGCCGTAACGCGGCTTCCAGCTCCCCGAGGCGGGCCTGCGGGTCGTTCTCCGCGGCGTGATGCCGGGCCCGGCCGAGGTGGTGGTCGAACCGCCCGGCGTCGATGTCATAGGCCCCGGCGGCCAGCAGGTAGCCGCGGGCCGAACTGAGCACCAGGCCATAGGGGCCGCGGCGGCCCGCCTCGGGTTCGAGCGCGCCGCGAAGCCCCGCGATGTAGGTGTAGACGCTCTGCTCCGCGGTCTTCGGGTGGCCGCCGCCCCACAGCCCGGCGATCAGCCTGTCCTTGGCCACGACCTGTCCGGGCTGCGCGGCGAGCAGGCACAGGACCGCGCGCTGGAGCGGCGGCCCGAGATCCACGGCCAGGTCCCCCCGCCACGCCGCGACCGGCCCCAGCAGCTGAAGCCGTACGACGAGGGAGGCCGCGTCGCGCGCCGACGGCTGATCGGGCACGCTCACTCGCCCATTATGGCGGCAGCGCGCTCCGGCGAGGTGTTCGTGCCGGCCATGGCCTCCCGGATCGCCTCCAGCTCCCGCGCCGCGACGGCGCCGAGCCGGGGGTCGTTCAGCTCACGCGCCAGGCGTTCCGCTCGCAGTGCGTGCGCCCGGGCGCTTTCGAGGTCGCCGAGAAGACGCTCCACCTCGACGAGCTGGCACAGCCGCCCGAGCTCGGCATCCTGATAGCCAACCTCGCGGAGATGGACGAGAGAACGTTCAAGATGGCTCTTGGCCGCCGCCAGGTCGCCGCGTTCGGAACGAATGGACGCCATGGGCCCGAGGCACATGGCCACGTGTGCGTGATCCCCGGCCTGCTCCGCCAGTGAGGACGCCTCTTCGAGGAGCGACAAGGCCGATGACCAGTCACCGAGCCCTCGCAGGGCGATCGCGGTCATGACCAGCGCGTGCCGCTCACCGACCTCGGAGCCGATCTCCCGGGCGATCTGCAGCTGGAGCTCGGCACACTCAAGCCCCTTCGCGTACCGTCCGAGGTCTGAGTAGTTGAGGCTGAGATTGCCCAGGGCTCGCATCTCTCCGAAGCGATCACCCAGCACCCGCTGCAGGCGCAGCTCGGCCTCATGGTGCACTGTGGCGTCGGCGGCCCGGTTCAAACGGTTGAAGGCCATGGACAGCTGGTTATGCGCCAGGGCCTCCACAGTCGAATCGCCCGTTCGCGCCGCCACCCGCAGCGCCGCCTCGCCGATCTGCAGATGATCGTTGCGATGTCCGCCCCAATAGAGGTGCCACGCGAGCGAGAATCCCAGGTACGCCCCCATCAGGGCGACCGCGTCGTCGGGGCAGGAGGTCGCCTGCATCGTCGCCGCGATGACGTTCGCCCGTTCCGACTCCTGCCAGGCCTTGGCGTCCTGGGCATCGGTCAGAGGGGCGGGATGCTGGGGGACGTCGGGCCAGGGGGGTTGCACACGGTGCGGGTCCACCAGGTGGTTCGCACGATGCATCGTGGCGCCGTAGAAGCCGAGCGCGCGGATCAGCGCCAGGGATCTCTCCTGGGCCGAGAGCTGCTCGTCGGCAAGTTCGATCGCGAACAGTCGCACGAGATCGTGCGGCCGGAACCGCCTCGACGCGACCGGCTCGACCAGATGGGCCCGTGAGAGCCGGTTGAGCGCCCGCTCGGCGACGTCCACGGGTTCGTCGAGCAGGGCGGCCATGACGTCCGGGGTCACCTCCGCCACGTGCAGAACGCCCAGACGGCAGAGGGCGCGCGCCGCTGTCCTGTCGACCGCGGCGCGGCTCCTGCGCAGCGACTCGTAGCTCATCTCCAGGCTCGATCGGACGGCGGTCTGCCCCGACTCCAGCTCGTGCAGGGTCCGGCGCCTGTCCTCCAGCCGTACGGCGAGGTCGTGCACCGTCCACTGCGGGCGTTCGACGAGCCGGGCGCCGGCCAGGCGCAGGGCGAGCGGCAGGCCGCCGCAGAGGTCCGCCAGGCGGCCGGCGGCGATGGGGTCGGCCGCGATGCGGGCCGCGCCGGCGAGCTTCGCCAGTACCGTGACCGCCTCGCTGCGTCCCAAGCCGCCGAGGACCAGGTGGACGCAGTCGTCGGCCATGGCGAACGACTCACGGCTGGTGATCAGGACGGCGTTTCCGTGCGGGAGGTTCAGCAGCGGGCGCACCTGGTCGATGTGGGCGGCGTCGTCGAGCAGGATCAGCGCGCGCCGCCCCTCCAGCCGATCACGCAGCGTCGCGGCGGCCTCGTCCACCTGCGAGGGAACGTTCTCATGTCCGACGCCCAAGGCGCGCAGGAACCGGCTGAGTACCTCGAGCCCGTCGAGCCGTTCCACACCCGGCGTGGCCCCGAGAAGGTTGGCGTAGAGCCGTCCGTCCGGGAAGTGACCGCTCACGGCGTGCGCGGCCTGGACGGCGAGCGCCGACTTGCCGGCTCCGGGAGCGCCCGTGATGGCGATTACGGCCTGTGGGGCGCCCTCGTCCCCGGGAGCCAGAAGCGATCGGAGCCGTGCGAGCTCCTCGACCCGGCCGACGAAGTGGGCGGTCGCCCGCGGCAGCTGGCGCGGTGCGAGATCCGTGTCCCGGTCCTCGGCCACGGACACGTAGGTCGTGATCGGGTCGTCAAGGGAGGGGTCGGCTCGGAGGATCAGCTCGTAACGTCTGCGGAGAGCCTCGCCGGGATCGACGCCGAGCTTCTGCCCAAGGAGACGCTGAAGCTGGAGATACGTGTCCAGAGCGTCGGCCTGCCTGCCGCAGCGGTAGAACGCGAGCATGAGGAGCTCTCGCGCCCGCTCCCGTAGAGGGGCCTCGCCGACCAGCGTGGTCAGGGCCGTCGCGGCCTCGTGGTGGCGGCCGAGGGCGAGCAGGACGTCGGCGCGTTCCTCGCCCGCCGTGAGCCGCAGCTCCTCCAGCCGGGCACGTTCCACCTCGGCGAACGGCCCGGGGACGCCGCACAGGGCGGGACCCGTCCACATGCTCAGCGCCAGGTCGAAGGTCTTCAGGGATCCGTCGAGATCGTCGGCGGCCTGCAGCCAGCGGGCCTCCTGGAGGTGACGCTCGAACTCCTCGGCGTCGGTCTCCAGCGCTTCACGCCGCAGCAGGTAGCCGCGTGACCTGTGCACGAGGACGGTGTAGGGGCGGCGCGGCCCCTGCCCCGGCTCCAGGATCCGGCGCAGCCCGGCGACGTAGGTGTAGATGCTCTGCTCGGCGGTGACGGGGGCGCGACTGCCCCACAGGGAGTTGATCAGTCTGTCCTTCGTCACGACCTGCCCCGGGCGCGCCGCGAGGACGCACAGCACGGCCCGCTGCAGCGGCGGTCCGAGATCGACCTCCTTCCCCCCGCACCATCCCTTGACAGGACCCAGTAACTGCAGTCGACAAGACGACCCTTGACAAAGCGCACGCTGATCCGCGGTCTCCATACGCCTGCGGAACTCCTCCTCACGACGACATAGGTGCATTCGTTGGAACCTCATGCGGGAGGAACCCCTGCTGCCATGCCCGCCGAAAGCTCTGGTCCCCGTGCGTGGTGCTGCCCCGTCGAGCAATTCGTGTTCACGGGTCTGTAACACCACGCGCGCGTCGCCCAGGCCAATATGCCATCAGCTATCTAGATTTCGTCTAGATGGTGCGGACTCTTTGAGTCGAAGCTCGCCTCTCGACCCATCTTGTCGGGTGTGCGTCGGTCACCTCTCCGAGCCGAGGTGGATGGGACGGGCGGATTAGTAGAAGGGGCTGAGACGCTCCGTGCACGCGCTTTGTCTGACCGTAAGGAGTGGCGTCGCTTGAACTCCGTCATGGTCTGTGAATCGCGCCGCGGCGGCATATATTCGAAGCCTGCCCGCGGAAGGCTGCCCTGTGCCTCGTCTTGGCCGCCGGTGCATCGACGGCCCCTGCCGGAGGCGGGGTTGTCTGTGGTCGGTCTTCAGAGGCGGGCGCGCCGGCGCTCACGGTGGGACTCGTGGGCGTCTGATGGGTTGCCCGCAGGGTCGGTGGACGCGGCAGGAAGAGCCGGGATGCGAGCATCTGAAGGCAGGTGAGGCAGGTCAGCCTCCGCATGCGGCTCTTCCCGCGACTGGTTCCCGCCGGCTGCTGGGCAGATGCGGCGGCCCGCTCGCACCTCGCGTCGAACGGATGGCGTACGGTCCGCTCCCTGTGCAATCTCCGTCGCCCGGGCTCATGGGCCCGGCATAGTGGTTCCGCTGGGCTCTCGACTCTCGCTCAGATCTTTCGCTCGAGCCGATCGGAGCCCTTGGGCTGTTCAAGCGGATCGTTGGTCGTTCTGTCAAGGGGAGTTGAGATGGCTGTCGGCCGCCGGCACGTGCGAGGTGTGTTAATCGATGGGGGGTTTCCTCTCCTCTCGCGCGGTGCCTGACCGGGATTTCCTCTCCGGGTTTGGAAGAACCATTTATAGGGGGGTGGGGCGCGACATCGGCCCGGTCGTGATAATGATTTGTTCTATCGCTGCATGCAATGGCCGAGACGGTTGGCCGACAATTGCGTGTTCAGACGAGGGTGGGCTGGTGTCCGCGTAGTAGATCTCTACTTCAGCTGTCAATCGCGTGGTCAGGTGTGCTGACTCGCCCTAATTGAAGGGGTGGTAGGGGTGGTCAGTCTGTGGCGCTGGCAGCTGGAAGAGCGGAGCGAGGAGCGTGCTGTCGGATAACAGCTCAGCAGCACCACACGCTCGCTATCTCCATTGATGATGACGTAGAGGCGCTTGCGGCCGTAGCATTGGCGGCAGTTACCAGGCCTACCGAAGCCAGGATAGTCAGTGCAATCATCGCGAGGCGGCGCATGAGGGCCTCTTTCGTGAGGGGTTCGATCGTGCGGCCTTCATCTTCTCAAGGAGTGCGTGTGACCGGTCAAGGTTTGGTCGGCGAGCGAATCAAGGCGATCCGACGACAGCGAGGGCTGTCTCAGGCACAGCTCGCTCACCCAGAGCTCTCCGACAGTTACGTTTCCTTGATCGAGAGTGGCAAGCGTACGCCGACTCCGGCGGTCCTCGAACTGCTGGCGCAGAAGCTCGACTGTTCCCTCACCTACCTGGTCAACGGTGTCACCGCCGAGCAGATGGAGGAGCTGGAGCTGGGTCTGCGCTTCGCGCGCATGGCGCTGGAGAACGGTGACCTGGCTGAGGCGCGGCGTCGGTTCGCCGAGCTCCTCCAGGACAACAACCTCACAGGGCTGGCGGCGCTCCGCCAGGAGGCGCAGTACGGCTACGCCCTGGCGGTCGAGGCTTGTGGGGACCTCCCGGAGGCCATCAACGTACTGACGATGCTGAGGGAGGACCAAGAGGGCCAGGCTCCCGAGCGGCGCATACAGGTGGCGCTGGCGCTGTGCCGATGCTACCGGGAACTCGGTGACTTCCAGGCGGCGGCACAGGTGGGAGAGGAGTCGCTCGGTCTGAACGCGTCTCGTCCCGTCTGGAGCGACGCCCTCATCGAGCTGGGTTCAACCCTGTTGTCCGTCTACAGCGAGCGGGGAGATCTACTCCGCGCCCGCCAGTTCGCGGGAGAGCTTCTGCAGGCGGCCGAGGAACTGGGCACCCCCCGCTCCATCGTCGCTGCCTGTTGGAACGCCGCGCTCACCCTGCAGAGGGTCGGAGCCGGTGAGGAGCCGATGACCTTGATCGAGCGTGCGCTCGCCATACAGTCGGAGAACGGCGAACCGCGCAACCTGGCCCGCCTTCGCACGGCGTACGCCATCGTCCTGCTACAGGCGAAGCCGACTGAGGCGCTGACCGCCCGAGACCTTTCTCTTCGCGCTCTGCGAGAGCTGCGCGAGTCGTCGGCAGGAGTGGCCACGATCACCATGTGCCTGCTGAACATCGCGCGGGCGGAGATGGCCTTGGGTAATCCCGATGAGGCGATGCGGTACGCACTTGAGGCGCGGGAGTCCACGGTTGACCGAGTGGGCAGTGCGATCATGGCGGACGTGCGCCTGGTGCTCGCGCAGGCCTCCTGGTTGCAGGGCAGGGATGACGACGCCCTGGCGGAGCTGTCGTCGGCCGCGGAATGGCTCGAGCATCTGCCCGCCACCCGTAAGACCGCAGAGCTGTGGCAGTCCGTCGCGGAGACAACGAATCGCGCGGGTGATTACGGAAGGGGTGCCGACGTCTACAAGCGGGCGCTTGCCTGCGTGGGGCTATAGGGCTCTTACTCGCGCCGCCGGCTCTCAGCAGAGGTGTTGAGAACATCGCTGCGTGCGGTTCTTCAGGTTGTCCACAGGTTTCGGTGCGCGGTATGGACCGGGGGTGGGCGTCGGTAGCCTTGGGGGTGTCATGAAGAAGACCTCCCTCGCCGCCGTCGTCGCGGTCGTCGTGACGCTCCTGCTGGGCATGGCCGCGGCCATCCCGGCGCAGGCGCACACGTCGCTCAAGAACAGCGACCCCCAGAAGAACGCCCAGGTGCAGACCCTGCGGAAGGTCACCCTGGAGTTCGCCGAGTCCGTACGGTTCCCGGTCGTGGTCGTGCGCGGCGAGGACGGCAAGCGGTACGAGAGCGGCGACCCGGCGGTGGACGGGCCGAAGGTCTCCGAGGCGGTGGTCGACGCGGTGCCGCCGGGGCGGTACACCGTCGCCTGGCGGGTCGTCTCGCAGGACGGGCACCCGGTGGAGGGGGAGATCCCCTTCACCGTGGTCGGCGGGTCCTCCACCGGCGGCTCGGAAACGGCGGGCTCGGTGGGCAGCCCGACCGCCGTGAGCGCGGCCGCCGGCCAGGACGGCTCCGGCGCGCAGGCGTCCCAGAGCCAGGACGACGCTCCCGCGTCCGTGCCCGGCTGGGTGTGGATCGTGATCTTCGGGCTCGCCGGCATCGGCATCGGGATGTTCATCAGCCTGCGGAAGAAGCCATGAACAGGGCGCTGCGCCTGATCGCCGCCGCGCTGTGCGCGGCCGCCGGCGCGCTGGTGATCGGCATGGTGGCCGGGGGCGCGGCCACGCCGCGGATCATCCCGGGCCTGCCCGACCAGGGCATGCTGACCCGCTGGATGCTTCCCATCTCCAAGCTGGCCATGGACGTGTCGGGCCTGCTGACGGTGGGCCTGCTCGCGTTCGCCGCGGTCTTCCTGCCGAGCGACAAGGGCCTCCTCGGCAAGACGGCCCAGTCGTACGTCAAGGCCGCCTCGTGGACGGCGCTCGTGTGGGCCGTCGCGGGGGCCTCCTCGCTCGTCTTCAGCCTCTCGGAGACCCTCGGCGCGCCGGTCGGCCAGATCCTCGGGGGAGACCAGCTCACCAGCTACGCCAGCCAGGTGCCCCAGGGCATCGCCCTCACGCTGGTCGTCCTCTTCACCGTGGCCATCGCCCTGTTCGCCCGCGGCGCGATCACCGTGGGCGCGGCCGGCGGGCTGCTGGTCTTCGCGCTTGTGACGCTGTTGCCGCCCGCCCTGACGGGCCACTCGTCCTCCTCGCCCAACCACGGCCTGGCCACCACGTCCGTCGCCTTCCACCTGCTGTTCCTGGCTCTGTGGGTCGGCGGCCTCGGCGTCCTGTGCCTGCACGCCCTGCGCGGCGAGGACCGGCTCGACGTGGCCGCCGACCGGTTCTCCCGGATGGCGTTGTGGTGCTTCGTCGGCGTCGGGCTGTCGGGCCTGGCGAGCGCGATGGCCCGGCTCACCTCGATCGGCGAGGTGTTCACCTCGGCGTACGGGCTGATGCTGCTGGCCAAGACGGTCGCCTTCGTCGTGCTCGGCGTCATCGGGTGGCGGCATCGCGGCCGTACGCTGCCCCGCCTCGCGTCGGGGGAACGGCACGCGTTCCTGCGGCTCGCCCTGGGAGAGATCCTGATCATGTCCGGGACGGTGGGGCTCGCGGTCGCCCTGTCCCGCACCGCCCCCCCGCCGGTCGACGTTCCCCTCGACCGGGCCTTCGAACTGCTCGGCTACCTCGTGCCGCCGCCGATCTCGGTGGTCAACCTGCTGACCCTGTGGTGGTTCGACCTGTTCTTCGCGGCGCTGGCCGTCGCCCTGGCCGGGCTGTACGGCGCGGGCCTCGTCCGGATGAGCCGCCGCGGCGACCGGTGGCCGGTGGGGCGCACGGTCAACTGGTACATCGGCGTCGCCATCCTGGTCCTCGCCACCCAGAGCGGCGTGGCCCGCTACGCGCCCGTGCTGTTCAGCGTCCACATGGCCGAGCACATGGTCCTGTCGATGCTGGCCCCGATCTTCCTGGTGCTGGGCGCGCCGGTGACGCTCGCGCTGCGCGCCCTCAAGCCGGCCGTCCGCAGGGGCGACCGCGGGCCGCGCGAGTGGATCACCGTGATCCTGCACAGCCGGGCCGTCAAGTTCATCACCCACCCCGCCATCGCGACGGCTATCTTCATCGTCTCGACGTACGCGCTGTACTTCACGCCCCTGTTCGCCTCCGCCATGGAGGAGCATCTGGGGCACATCGCGATGACGCTGCACTTCCTGCTCAGCGGGACGCTGTTCTTCTGGGTGATCATCGGTGTCGACCCCGCGCCGCACAAGCTGCCCTACGTCGGGCGGCTGCTGCTGGTGCTGGTCACGATGCCGTTCCACGCGTTCTTCGCGCTCGCCCTGATGAGCATGGGCACCGTGATCGCCTCCAGCTGGTACGACCAGCTCGGCCGGACGTGGGGGGCCTCGTCGCTCTCGGACCAGCAGACGGGAGGGGGGATTGCGTGGGGTTTCGGGGAGATTCCCACGCTGATCGTGCTGCTCGCCCTGGCCATCCAGTGGTGGCGCGACGACGACCGAGCGGCGCGGCGGGCGGACCGGCGGGCCGACGCGGCGGCCGCGAAGAGCGGCGGCAGCGGCGACGCCGAGCTTGACGCCTACAACGAGTACCTCACTCGCCTGAACAAGCGGTCCGCCGAGTAGGGCCCACGTAGAACGCCTTTGGGGCGTAGGGCGGTGGTGGAACGCTACGGAGCGTTGTAGGGCCCGCGGTAGGGCGGCCCCGCTGCCGTCTCGTGAGGCGCCCGCGAGCTGCTCGCGGGTGTGCGCGGGAGGCCGTTCCTGGCCTTTTCCAGGGTGTCCGGCGCCGCTGACCAGCCACAGGCTGGCTGGGCGGGAGTGCGCGCCGGCCGCGCTCGAGCGGGCGTGGGTGGGCGTGGAACGCGCCAGTTCTCCTGGCGCTTCTCTGGTCGGCCGTTGGCGTGACGACCAGGAGAAATGGGCATCACTACGTAGGGACGCGGCAAACCCAGAGTCAATCGAGGGTTTGCCTCAGGGTTGGGTCGGTAGCGTGGAAGACCGCCCCAGCGGCGGCCTGCGCTGCGTTCAGGAGGGTTGCACTTGTCCGAGGATGTACGCCTTCGCGAAGGTGGCGGGCTCAGCCGGGTCCTTGAGGACTACCTCTCCGACTGGACGGAGCGGTCCGGGATCGCGGTGGAGGTGTGGGCGCTGCCTTCCAGGCCGATCCCCGGCGACGTCGCGAAGGCGGTCTACGCCACCGTGGTCGAGGCCCTGACCAACGTCGAACGGCACAGCCACGCCCGTCTGGTCTCCATCGCGATCACCGTCGGCCGCAGCGGCCTGCGCATGACGGTCAGCGACGACGGCGCCGGCTTCGCCCAGGACAGTCCCGGACGGCTGGCCGGCCGCGGCCTCGCCGCCATGCGCGCCCACTTCGCGGAGGTGGGCGGAGCGCTGACCGTCAACACCGTCGCCGGTGGCGGCACGACCGTCACCGGCGTCATCCCCCTGTGAGGGCCGGTCAGGGGAGGGTCAGGATCTCGTGGCCGGTCTCGGTGACGAGGATCGTGTGCTCGAACTGCGCGGTGCGCTTGCGGTCCTTGGTCACGGCGGTCCAGCGGTCGGGCCAGATCTCGTAGTCGATCGTCCCGAGCGTCAGCATGGGCTCGATCGTGAACGTCATGTTCGGCACCAGCGTGACCTGCAGCGACGGGTCCTCGTAGTGCGGCACGATCAGGCCGGAGTGGAACGACGCGCCGATGCCGTGGCCGGTGAAGTCGCGCACCACGCCGTACCCGAACCGCTTGGCGTACGCCTCGATCACGCGGCCGACGATGTTGAGCTGCCGGCCGGGCGCGACGGCCTTGATCGCCCGCATCGTCGCCTCGCGGGTCCGCTCGACCAGTAGTCGCGACTCCTCGTCGACGTCGCCCACGAGGAATGTGGCGTCGGTGTCGCCGTGCACGCCGCCGATGTACGCCGTGATGTCGACGTTCACGATGTCGCCGTCGTTGAGGACGGTGTCGTCCGGGATGCCGTGGCAGATGACCTCGTTGATCGAGGTGCACAAGGACTTCGGGTACCCGCGGTAGCCGAGCGTCGACGGGTAGGCGCCGTGGTCGCAGAGGAACTCGTGGCCGATCCGGTCGAGCTCGTCGGTCGTCACGCCGGGGGCGACGTGCTTACCGACCTCCTCCAGCGCCTGGGCGGCGATGCGGCCCGCGACGCGCATCTTCTCGATCGTCTCAGGGGTCTGGACGTCGCTGTCGCCCTTCTTGGGCTCGTGCTTCCCCACGTACTCGGGGCGGGCGATGGAGGCGGGGACCTTGCGGGTGGGCGAAAGTCGGCCCGGACGGAGCAGCGTCGTCATGCCGACAAGTCTAGTTGCGCGTGAACGGGGCACGATGATGTGCGTGAGCGATCAATGGTGGTTCTGTCTGAAGCACATGCGGGTCGAGCCCGAGAAGGGGTGCCCGAACAAGGACCGTCTCGGCCCGTACGACACGCAGGAGGCCGCCGCGAACGCGCTGCAGACGGCCTCCGAGCGCAACAAGGCCTGGGCGGAACAGGACAAGGACTGGGACGAGTGACGCCCCCCG
>NZ_BOOC01000001.1 GCF_016863035.1 Microbispora corallina | reverse complement strand
CGTGTCCCGGGCTGACTTGCCGCCGCTCCGGGCCTATCCCCGGTCCGGGCCGGCGGTGCAGGCGAGGGCCGTCGTGTCGGCGGCGTCGCCGTGCGCGGCAACGGCGGGCCCGGGCTCCAGGGGCTTGAGGCTCATGCGCACCGTGCCGCCGTTCGCGGGCTCGGTCGCGAACGGGCCGGCGTCGAACGGTTCCGGCGTCGTGTCCCCCTCCACCCCGGCAGGCCCGGCGGCCCGGCCGGAGCGCCGCGACGCCTGCCGGGCGACCAGGCGGCTCAGCGTCACGACGCCGATGCCGCTCCACACCATGTTGAGGATCGCCGACGGCCAGGCCGCGTGGTAGGCGCTGTTGACCATGAGCGTGGCCGCCCCGGCGAAGTTGAGCACCTGGTAGGTGAGCCCGTCCCCGGACATCCTGCCGGCCGACACCATGGCGTAGCCGTACAGGAGAACGACGGCCCCGATGGTTCCGATGATCGTGACGAACGTGGACATGCGGCTACTCACCGCCGGCAGGGGAAATCATGATCCGATGATCCCGCCTGTGAGGGATGAAGGGCAAGTGAAGCTTTCTTAAGTCCAGCGTAAGCTCAGCTGTATGGAGATCGACCCCCGGCGCCTCCGGATCCTCCACGAGGTGTCCCGCAGGGGCGGCGTCATGAAGGCCGCCGAGGCGCTGCACCTGACGCCGTCCGCCGTCTCCCAGCAGCTGGCCCAGCTGGAACGGGAGGTGGGCCTCGCCCTGATCGACCGTTCCCAGCGACGGGTCACGCTGACTCCGGCCGGCCGGGTCCTCGCCGCCTACGCCGAGCGGATCGAGGAACAGCTCGTCGAGGCGAGGCACGAGCTCAACCGCTTCACCGAGCGCCTCTCCGGTCCCGTCACGATCGCGGCGTTCCCCACGGTGATCCGCCACCTGCTCGTCCCGGCCCTGCGCGAGCTGGCCGTACGGCATCCGAGGATCACGCCGGTGATCCGCGAGCTGTTCGGGCCCGGCGCGGTGACGGAGCTGAGGCTGGGCGGGGTGGACCTCGTCGTCACCGAACGGGACATGAGCCAGCCGGCCGCGTCGCTGCCGTCGATGTCCCGCCACCGGCTCTACGACGACGAGTACCGCATCGTCGCCCCGCCCGGCTGGACGTCCGTGCCGGAGACCGTGGCCGACCTGGTGGACCTGCCGTGGGTCGCCGGCGTCCCCGACCAGGCCTGCGGGCAGGCGCTCGAACGGCTGGCGCAGCTGCACGGTTTCGCGCCGCGCCGGGTGCACGTGCTCGCCGAGTTCCCGCCTGTCCTGGCGCTCGTCGCGGCCGGGCACGGCGTGGCCGTCGTGCCCTCGCTGGCCCTGCTCGACGTGCCTCCCGGGGAGGTGGCGGTCACCGCCATCCACGGCGTGGGGTCCCGCCGGATCGAGGCGCTGACCCGGGTGAGCCGTACGACCTCGGGAGAGCCCGACCCCGTCCAGGCGGTCATGATCGAGATGCTGCGCGAGGCGGCCGAGGGTGTGGCGCGGCGGGTGCGCGAGCTCAGCGGCTCCGCCGAGGCCCCGGCGACCTGACCGCCGGCACCCCGCGTCCAGCCGCGACTCAGTCGCTGACACGGGGGCCGGTGATGCGCTCGGCGAGGCGGGCGAGGCGCTCGCGCAGGCCGGGCCGTCCGATCTCCCCGGCCGCGCTGCTCACCAGGTGCTGCGCCGCGTCGAAGCTCAGCAGCGACCCCTCCGCCGGTACGGCTATCGCGTCGTGGGCCAGGGACTCCAGCTCCGGGTCGCCGCCGTCGAGGGCGAGGATGGTGGCCCCCGTACGCCGGGCGTCGTCCACCCTCTCCAGCAGCGGCGCGGGCGCCCGGCGCTCGGCGACCACGAAGAGCGTCTCCCCGCGCGCGGCGCCCCTGAGCCGGTCGACCCCGACCCGCAGATGGGCGGGTGCGTCCGGGGGCGGCGACCAGCGCACCAGCGTGGGGGTCAGCTGCGCCAGCCCCGACAGCCGGGCCTCGTCGGCCAGGTGGGCGGTCACATGCCAGGGCTCGTCGTCCGGGGCGCCGACCACGAGCAGCCCTCCGGGGGAGCGGGTGGTCCTGAGGGCCAGGCCGAGCTCACGGGTGCGTTCGAGCCATCCCGTGGAGGCGAGCGCCTCGCGGAGCAGGTTCACCGATGCGGCGTCCATGCCCGCAATGGTGCCTGACAGGGGCGGGTGAGGTCGCGGCAATCGAGTTCTTGACACATCGTTACCTCGGGGTAACGATCAGCCCACGGCGCCGTCGTTGGAAAGTGGTCCAATTGCCGGAAGGCGGCTTCATGAACCTCCGTGTTCGCGCCACCATGTCCATTGTCGGGGCGTTCCTCCTGCTCCCCGCGCTGAGCGGGCCCGTACGGGCGGTCACGGCCGGCGACGTCGTCGAGTCGACGCCGACCACGGTCTACCTCGCCCCCGGGAAGCTGCTTGAGGTGCCCGTGAACGCCTGGCACCTGCGCTACCGGTCCACCTCGGCGACCGGCGCGTCGAACATCGTCTCGGGCACGCTGCTCGTGCCCAAGTCGTCCTATTTGGGCAGGCGGCCGATCGCCGGGTACGCCGTGGGCACTCACGGGCTGGGCGACCAGTGCGCGCCGTCGGCGTCGATGGCGAACGGCACCGAGGCCGAGCTCGCGCTCATGAGCCTGATGCTGCTCAAGGGCTGGGCCGTGGCGGTGACCGACTACGAGGGGCTGGGGACGCCCGGGGAGCACACGTACATGGCGGGCGTGTCGCAGGGCCACGCCGTCCTCGACTCGATCAGGGCGGCGGCGCGCGTGCCCGAGGCGAACCTGTCCTCCGACGCCCCCGTCCTCGTCATGGGCTACTCACAGGGCGGCTCGTCGGCGGCGTGGGCGGCGCAGCTCCAGCCGTCGTACGCGCCCGAGCTGCGGCTGAGGGGCGTCGCGGCGGGCGGCGTGCCGGCCGACCTGCAGGCCGTGGCCGACCACCTCGACGGGACCGCCGACTTCGGCCTCGCCGCCGCGGCCGGCATCGGCTTCGACGCCGCCTACCCGGAGCTCCATCTGTCGAGCTACCTGACCCCGCAGGGGGCGGCGCTGTTCGCGGACGCCGCCGACGACTGCGTGGCGGACCTGCGGTCGAAGTTCGCGGGCCACCGCCTGTCCGACTACACGACGAGCGACGTCATGCACCGCCCCGACTGGCAGACGCGCCTCACGGAGAACCGCCTCGGCGCCTCGTCCCCCCGCGTGCCGATGTTCCTGTACCACGCCAAGGGCGACGAGATCATCCCGTACGCCGTGGGGAGGACGCTGCGCGACGAGTACTGCGCCCGCGGCGTGAACGTGCTGTGGACGGGCGTGCCGGCCGGCAGCCACGTGCTCGGCGCGGTGGAGGGCGGGCCGCTCGCTGTGGCCTGGCTGGCCTCGCGGCTCCTCGGCCTGCCCGCGATCGGCAACTGCTGACCCCGCGATCGGCGACCGCCGGGTACCCGCGGACCCCGTTCCGGCCTCCTCGGGACGTCCCCGCCCGGACGCCCCGGGGGCCGGACGCGGGTCGCCGGCTGGCATCATCTCTCGCATGGCTGACCACACGACTGACCTGCCCGACGTCTCGGGACTGTCCATCGGCATCCTCGGCGGCACCGGCGACCAGGGCAAGGGGCTGGCCCGGCGGTTCTCGCTGGCCGGCCACACCGTCCTGATCGGGTCGCGCAGCGAGGAACGGGCCCGCGACGCGGCGGAGAGCATCGGCGTGCGCGGCGCGGAGAACGCCGCCGTGGCGGCCGAGGCGGACATCGTGATCGTCGCGGTGCCGTGGGAGGGGCACAAGGATCTCCTGGAGTCGTTGCGCGAGCCCCTCGCCGGGAAGATCGTGGTCGACTGCGTGAACCCGCTCGGCTTCGACAAGCAGGGGGCGTACGCCCTGCCGGTGGAGGAGGGCAGCGCGGCCCAGCAGGCGGCCGCCGTCCTGACCGGCAGCCGCGTGGTCGCGGCCTTCCACCACGTGTCCGCGGTGCTGCTGCTCGACCCGTCCGTGGCGGAGATCGACCTCGACGTGCTCGTCCTCGGCGACGACCGCGAGGCCACCGGCACCGTCCAGGCGCTCGCGGCCCGCATCCCCGGCGCCCGTGGCGTGTACGCCGGACGGCTGCGCAACGCCCACCAGGTCGAGGCGATGACGGCGAACCTCATCTCGATCAACCGCCGGTACAAGGCCCACGCGGGGATCCGGGTCACCGACGTGTAGGCACCGCCGCTTCACCTGATCGTCACCGGGGAGACGCCGGCGTTCATTACCTTCAGGCGCTGTTGTCACTGTCTGAAAGGTCCCACGTGCTACGTCCCGTCTTCGCCGGCCTGGCGCTCGCCGCCGCGCTCGCCGTGTCCGTCCCCGGCACGGCCTCCGCCGCCCCCGCTCCGGGGCCGTCCGTCGTGACCGACGTGACGATCCCCGCCCCCGCCCTCAAGGCGATCCAGCCGTCCATCGCCGACGATCACGGCGTCAAGCTGGGCGGGGTCGGCAGCGGCCTGTTCCCCGGTGACAGGCCGGGCGAGTTCTGGATGGTCACCGACCGCGGCCCGAACGGCCAGCCGACGGTCGACGGCGAGAAGCGCCGGACGTTCCCGGTGCCCGACTTCGCCCCGGCCATCCTCCAGGTCTCGGTGAAGCACGGCGCGGCGAAGATCAAGAAGTACCTGCCGCTCGTCGGCGCGTCGGGCAGGCCGGTGACGGGCCTGTCTAACCAGCAGGTTCACGACGAGGCGCCGTACGCCTGGGACGGCAGGACGCTCCTGCAGTTCAACCCGAGCGGGGTCGACCTCGAGGACCTGGTCCGCACCCGCGACGGCGGCTTCTGGCTGGTGGACGAGTACAGCCCCTCGCTCGTCCACGTCTCCCGCACCG
This sequence comes from Microbispora corallina, assembly GCF_016863035.1. Lineage (GTDB taxonomy): Bacteria > Actinomycetota > Actinomycetes > Streptosporangiales > Streptosporangiaceae > Microbispora > Microbispora corallina. The sequence goes on along the minus strand of NZ_BOOC01000001.1, from coordinate 463,255 downwards.
GGCGGGTGCTGGAGCGGTACGTGCCGCGCGGCCTCAAGCTGACCGGCGCCGACTACCCGGTCAGTGAGACGCTGCCCGCGATCCTGGCGAGTCGTCAGCAGAACCGCGGGTTCGAGGGCCTGGCGATCTCGTCCGACCAGCGGACGCTGTTCCTCGCCGTCCAGAGCCCCCTGGCGAACCCGGACAAGACGACCGCCAAGAAGTCGCGCATCGGGCGGATCCTCACGTTCGACCTCCGCCGGCGGGTGGTCACGGGCGAGTACGCGTACCAGTTCGAGGACGTCACGGCCTTCGACCCGAAGGTGAAGGGCGACCAGAGCGAGATGAAGATCTCCGGCCTCGCCTACGTGGGCCCCGGCCGCCTGCTGGTGGACGAGCGCACGGACAACGTGACGCGGATCTACCAGATCGACCTGACCCGGGCGGCCAACCTGCTCGGCGGCCCGTACGACGACCCGGCCACCACGCCCTCCCTTGAGGCGCTGACCGACCTGTCCAAGGTCAGGCTGCCGGCCAAGTCGCTGGTCCTGGAGCCGAACGCGCTGGTGCCGTCGCTGCCCGGCAAGATCGAGGGCCTGGCCGTCCTCGACCGCCGCACGGTCGCCGTGGCCAACGACAACGACTTCGGCCTCGGCGACTTCGACGCCGACGGCAAGCTGATCGACAGCGGCGTGCCGAGTCGCCTGGTGATCATCAGGCTCGCCACGCCCCTCGCCGGGCGCTGACCACGACAGGCCGGGACGGCCACATCGGCGTGGCCGTCCCGGCCGGGACTTCGCACCCGGGGCCTCAGGGCCGCCGTTCGTGTTCGGTGGCCGTGGCGAGCAGCCAGTCGGCGACCGCCTCCGGCGCGACGAGCTGGTGCAGGTGCTCGCCGGGTATCCGGCTGACCGGCCATCCGCGCTCCTCGGCCTCCTTGGCCTGGGCGGCGTACGCCTCGGCGAACCACAGGTAGCCGCTTCGCACGTGGTCCCAGCGGGCAGGCACGGGGATGGGCTCCAGGTAGTACGACAGCGGCAGGCGCGGCTGCTCGGCCACGACGACCTCGCGGACGCGGGGATCGGGCAGCAGCGCCGCGACGTCCTCCTCCGGCCACCAGCTCGTCCAGCGAGGGAGCACCCCCGACTCGTCGGCCAGGGAGCGCAGGAACGGCAGGAACTCCGGCTCGGCCGCCGTGACCGTCCCCTCCCGTCGCGGGGGCAGGGCGGCGTCGACGAACAGGCACGCGGTGATCTGCCCGGCCAGCGCCTGCACGACGAGCGGCACGAAGAGCCCGGCGTTGCTGTGCGCGACGACCGCGAGCTGCCCGCGCGGGGCGCCCGCCGCCACCTCGTCCACCACCCTCGGCCAGTACGGCGGAGGACCGGCGGCCACGTCGGTCAGGGGCGGCACGACGGCCGTGTGACCCCGCGCCCGCAGGGCCTCGGCCACGGGACGCCACGTCGTGGGACCGACCGACGGGCTGTGCACGAGGAGGAAGCTGACGTCCATGGCCCCCATCCTGGCCACGGCGGCCCGCCGGCGGTCGCGGCTCCGCTGCCCGCGTAATCGCCGAAGCGTGGACAGATCTGACAAGTACCGACTTTCTGGGTCATTCTGGTCGGCATGAGCTCCCTTCATCCCGACAGCCGGGTCGTCCACCTGCCGAAGCCGGTGCTGAACGGCAGCACCCCGATCTCCGTGCCGATCTACCAGACGTCCGGGTTCGTCTTCGACGACCCCGCGGTCTTCGCCGACGGGATGGGACGCCCCGACGGCGCGTACGTCTACGGACGGCTCTCCAACCCCACCGTCCGGTCGCTGGAGGAGGCGGTCGCGGGGCTGGAGGGCGGCGTGGCCGCGGTCGCGACCGGGTCGGGCATGGGCGCGATCAACTCTGTGCTCCTCGGCCTGCTCAAGCCGGGAGACCACGTGATCGCGCAGGCCGCGCTCTACGGCGGCACCGCCCACATGCTCGCCGACCTCACGGCCCGCTTCGGCGTCGAGGTCACGTACGTGCCGGAGGCGGACCCGGCCGCCGTACGCGCCGCCGTCCGGCCGTCGACCCGGCTGCTCTACCTGGAGACGATCGCCAACCCGATGACCCAGGTCGCCGACCTGCCCGGGATGTGCGCCGCCGCCCGCGAGGCCGGGATCGTCTCGGTGGTGGACAACACGTTCGCCTCGCCCATCCTGTGCCGCCCGATCGAGCACGGCGCCGACATCGTGGTCCACTCGGCCACCAAGTACCTGTCCGGGCACACCGACGTCATCGGCGGCGTCGCCGTCTTCGCCTCGGCCGAGCTGCACCGCAAGGTGTGGTCGTACGCGCTGGAGCTGGGGGCGACGGCCGACCCGTTCGCGGCGTGGCTCACGCTGCGCGGCCTGCAGACGCTCTCGCTGCGGATGGAGCGCCACTGCGCGAACACCCGGCTCCTGGCCACGCGGCTCGCCGGGCACCCCGCCGTGACGGCCGTGCACTGGCCCGGCCTGCCGTCCCACCCGTCGTACGAGCTGGCCGGCAAGCTGATGCCCGACTTCGGGGGTGTCTTCTCCTTCGACCTGGCCGGGGGGCGCGCCGCGGGCGAGGCGTTCATGCGCAACGTGCGGCTGGCCCTGCTCGCGCCCTCCCTCGGCGGCGTGGAGACGCTCATCCTGCACCCGGCCACCACGTCGCACCGGTCGGTGGACGCGGCCGGGCTCGCCGCCGCCGGGATCGGCGAGGGCACGATCAGGGTGGCCGTGGGCATCGAGCACCCGGAGGACCTGTGGGCCGACTTCGCCCAGGCCCTCGCGGGGACCGAGTAGGGACCGAGCAGAGACCAGCGGAGATCAGTAGAGGCGGACGCGGCTGCGCTGCAGGGCGCCGACCGAGAGGCGGACCTTCCGGACGGTGACCCGGTGGCCGCGGACGTCGGTGACGCGGATCGTGAAGGGCCCGGGCCCTGCGCCCGGGTCCTGCGCGACCCAGTAGTTGTACTCGGTGCGGACGAGGGGCCGCCACCGGCCGCCCTGGCCGACCTCGACCGAGGCCAGCGGGTTGCCGTGGTCCATGACCAGCAGTGCCAGCCACCACTGGCTGGATCCCTCCTTCACCCGGAAGGCGAGCCGCCCGATCGGCCGGGGATCGGCGGCCAGGCGGTAGCGGACGGCGGCGGTGCCCCTGGCCGGGTCGGCGATGCGGGCGAAGGCCGCACGGCTGAGGTCGAGCTGACCGGTCCGGCAGGGCGGGCACTGGTCAACGATCTTGACCCGGACCGTGCCCTTGGGGCCCGCGACGGTGAGGTAGCCGCCGCAGCGGGCCCCCTTGGCGTACTCGGCCGGGGACAGGGCGACGTAGAGCCCGCCGGCCGGCGGCGCGGGGTAGGAGCAGTTGCCGCCCCCGGATCTCAGCGCGTAGAAGGTCGCCGTGCCACTGGTCGTCCGCCTGAGGTCGGGCAGGGCGGCCGCGGCGGCCGTACGGGGGGTCGTGACGGCCGTGCCGGTCGCGGCCGGCGCCGCCTCCGTGGACGCGGACGCGTCCGCGGGGACGGCGGGGACGAGCGCGGCGGCGAGCGCGGAGAACACAGAGAGCACGGAGAGCGCGGCGAGCACGGAGAGCGCGGCGAATGGAGAGCGCGCGGTGGGGGCTCGGTTCGCGGCGAGCGCACGCGGGCGAGGGGAGAGGGAGGGCGCGGGGGGCACGGTCGTCTCCTTTTGAGACGGGTGGGGCAGGTGTGACGCTAGCGAAAACCGTCCCACTATGTCCCGAAATTTGATCACCTGATCCGCGCAGGTCTTGACGGTCTCTTCGGGAATTAGGAAACTGCCTAAGTGATCCCTGTCGACGTGATGCGGGCGCTCGCCAGCGAGAGGCGCCTGCTGATCCTGGAGTGGCTCAAGGATCCTGTGGCGCACTTCCCGCCGCAGACCGACGGCGATCTCGTCGAGGACGGCGTCTGCTCCGTCTTCATCGCCACCAAGCTCGGCCTGACCCAGCCGAGCGCCACGGGTCACCTGAAGATCCTCGAGCGTGCCGGGCTGGTCCGGGCACGACGCGTGCGGCAGTGGGTGTTCTACCGCCGCGACGAGGAGCGCATCGCGCAGATCAAGCGGTCGCTGGAGAGCGACCTGTGACGGGCTCCCGCGAGGGCGGGGGCGCACCGACGTGAGGAGTGGTGATGGCCCTGCGCCGTGACGATGTCGAGAGGGCGGCCGCCCGGATCCGCGGGCACGTCCGCCGCACTCCCGTGGCCGAGGTGGAGCGCGGCCTGTTCCTCAAGCTGGAGGGGACGCAGCACTCCGGGTCCTTCAAGGTGCGGGGCGCGTTCAACCGCATCCTGGGCGCGGCCGAGGACGGCGCACTGCCCGCCAGCGGCGTCATCGCGGCCAGCGGCGGCAACCACGGGCTCGCGGTGGCGTACGCGGCCCGCTCCCTGGGGATCCGCGCCGAGATCTTCGTCCCCGAGGTGTGCGCGCCCGTCAAGATCGAGGGCCTGCGCCGGCTCGGCGCCGACGTCACCGTGACCGGAGCCATCTACGCCGAGGCGTACGAGGCCTCCCGCAAGCGGGCCGCAGACACCGGCGCGCTGGAGATCCACGCGTACGACCAGGCCGACGTCGCGGCCGGTCAGGGCACGGTGGGCGCCGAACTGCTCGACCAGATCCCGGGCGGCGTCGACACCGTCCTCGTCGCGGTCGGCGGCGGGGGCCTGGTCGCCGGGATCGTCGCGGCGGTGGACGGGCGGGCGTCGGTCGTGGCCGTCGAGCCCGAGCGCATCCCGACGCTGCACCGGGCGCTGGAGGCGGGGGAGCCAGTCCGGGTCGAGGTGGGCGGCGTGGGCGCGGACGCCCTCGGCGCGAGCGTCGCCGGCCGGATCGCCCTCGACACGGTCGCCGGGCGGGTCTCCAGCGTGCTGGTGACGGACGACGCGATCGTGGAGGCCAGGCGCGCCCTGTGGCGGGAGCACCGGGTGGCGGCCGAGTACGCCGGGGCGGCCGCGCTGGCCGCGCTGCGCTCGGGGGTGTACGCCGCCCGTGACGGCGAGCGCGTCGCCGTCGTCGTCTGCGGCGCCAACACCGATCCCGCGACGCTCGCGGACTGAGCCGCCCGTCCGGTCCCCCCGTTCACGCCGGCGCCGCCGGATCGTGCGGATCCGGCGGCGCGGGTGGCGCGGGCGGTGCCGGCGGTTTCGCCGGCACGCCTCCCGAGGCGGGTCAGCGGTAGCTGTGCTCGGGGGTGGGGAAGACGCCGGCGACGACCTCGTCGGCGTAGGCGCGGACCGCGCGGTCCATCTCGCCGGCCAGGTCGAAGTACTTCTTCACGAACTTCGCCGGGTGTGGCGTGAGGCCCATCATGTCCTGCCAGACGAGGACCTGGGCGTCGGTGTACGGGCCCGCGCCGATCCCGATCGTGGGGATGCTGAGCGACGTCGTCACCCGCTGGGCCAGGTCGCTCGGCACGCACTCGAGCACCACGGCGAACGCGCCCGCGTGCTCCAGTGCCTTGGCGTCGGACATGAGCTCGTCGCCCGCCTGGCCGCGTCCCTGGACGCGGTAGCCGCCGAGGGCGTTGACCGACTGCGGGGTCAGCCCGAGGTGGGCCATGACCGGGATGCCGGCCGACACGAGCATCTCCACCTGGGGGAGGACGCGGTGGCCGCCCTCCAGCTTGACGGCGTGGGCGCCGCCCTCCTTCATGAAGCGGGCCGCGGTCTCCAGGGCCTGCTGGGGCGAGGCCTGGTAGGAGCCGAACGGCAGGTCGGCCACGACCATCGCCCGGGACGACCCCCGGACGACCGCCGCGGTCAGCGGGATCAGGTCGTCGACCGTGACCGGCAGCGTCGAGTCGTAGCCGTACACGACCATGGCGGCCGAGTCGCCCACGAGCATGACGGGGATGCCCGCCTCGTCGAAGACCCTCGCGGTCATGGCGTCGTACGCCGTGACCATCGGCCACTTCTCGTGCCGATCCTTGGCGGCCGCGATGTCGCGCACGGTGACGCGGCGGCCGGACCTCCCGCCGTACAGGGCGGGGGAGGCGGATGCGGACGTGCTGGAAACAGCGGAAACAGAGGACATGGCTACCTCCAGGCCTCGTGGCGCCCCTGTGGCGTCCCCGGACAGTCAGATCATTGCATGTCGCCTCAGGTTGGAACACCCCGCCCCAGAGAGGTAATCCGGTGGCGGAAGTGTCGGTGGCACCGTGCACAATGCGGTGCGGAGGTAAGTAACGACGATGGCAATTGAACCTTACCGGCGCGTTCTGGCCATTCCGGGCGTCCGGGCGCTCCTGCTGGTCGGGATGGTCGCGCGGATCCCGCTGACCGCCACCGGCATGACGCTGACCCTCCATGTGGTCAGCGACATGAAGCTCGGCTTCCTCCAGGCGGGCGTGGTGGGCGCGGTCATCATGATCGGCACCGCGGCGGGGTCCCCGCTCGCCGGGCGGTTCGTCGACAGGCGCGGCCTGCGGCCGGTGATCGCGGTGACGACGGTCGTCCAGCTCGTGTTCTGGTGCGCCGCCCCCGCCCTGCCGTACGGGGCGCTGCTCGCCGGGGCGCTCGTCGCCGGGGTGTTCAGCCAGCCGGTGTTCGGCGCGGTCCGCCAGTGCGTCGCCGCGATGGTCCCGCCGGCGCAGCACCAGACGGGGTTCGCGCTCGACGCGATGGGCGTGGAGCTGTCGTACATGGTCGGGCCCGCCCTCGCGGTCGCGTCCGTGACCGCGTTCGGGAGCACGGCCACCATGTACGGCGTGGGGATCGGGCTGGTGGGCTCCGGCGTCGCGCTGTACCTCCTCGACCCGCCCACCAGGTCGGCGGAGGAGGCCGCGGCCCCCGCGCAGGCCGTCCCGCGGCGGCAGTGGCTCCGGCCCGGCCTGTTCGTCCTCCTCGCGATGGCCTCGGCCCTCACGTTCACGCTGACCGCCACCGAGCTGTCCATCGTCGCGGTGCTGAAGGACGGGGCCGCGACCGAGTGGACGGGCCTCGTCGTCGCCCTGTGGGGCGGATACTCCATGGCCGGCGGCTTCGTCTACGGCGGCCTGTCCCGGCGGCTGCCGCCCCCGCCGCTGATCGGCGCGCTGTGCGCGCTGACGGCGCCGGTCGGCCTCGCCGGCCTCGCCGGCGGCGGATGGTGGTGGCTCGCCCTCGCGCTCGTGCCGTGCGGCCTGCTGTGCGCCCCGTCGCTGTCGTCCACGCTCGACGCGGTGAACCGGCGGGTGCCGGCGGCCTCCCGGGGCGAGGCGATGGGCCTGCACGGCACCTCGCTCACGGTCGGCGTGGCCCTGGCGGGCCCGGTGGCCGGCTGGGTGGTGGACGCGTACGGCCCCGCCTGGGCGTTCGCGCTGACCGGCGCGCTCGGGGTCGTCCTCGTCCTGCTGATCGCGCCGTTCTGGCGCGACGCCCCGGCGCAGGCGCCGGACGCGCAGGCGGGGCCCGCGGCGCCCGCCGAGCTGGCCGCGTGACGCCTCCGGTGCGACCGCCGGCCGCCGCCCGGCCGTAGGAACGTGAGGGGCCCGATCCGGCGCGAAAGTCAGGCGCAGGGGCCTGGAACAAGACGCGGCCCGTCCGGGTTGTACGCGCGGTGGGCCGGTGACCTGGCCCGGCACCCGAGGCCGCAGCCCGCCCAGAATATGAAACGCTACCGTTGCGTATAGGAATAACAAGCGATACGCTAGCGTTGCGAAACTCAAGCGTATCGAAATCACTGGGGGGTCCGTGGAAGCGCATACCGGTCACCCACGCCGCTGGCAGATCCTCGGCGTGATGGTGTTCAGCCTGTTGGCCGTCGTGCTCGACAACACCATTCTCAACGTCGCGATCAAGACGATCGCCGACCCCGTCCACGGCCTGGGCGCCACCCAGAGCCAGCTCGAGTGGGCGATGAACTCCTACACCCTTGTCTTCGCCGGTCTGCTGTTCACCTTCGGGGTGCTCGGCGACCGCTACGGGCGCAAGCGGATGCTCATGGCGGGCATGCTGCTGTTCGGCCTGGCGTCCCTGGCCAGCGCCTACTCGCAGGACCCGACGCAGCTCATCGCGGCGCGGGCGCTGATGGGCTTCGGCGGCGCGGCCATCATGCCGGCCACCCTGGCGATCATCTCCAACGTGTTCCCGATCCACGAGCGCGGCAAGGCGATCGGCATCTGGGCCGGCGGCGTCGGCATCGCGGTCGCCATCGGCCCGATCACCGGAGGCCTGCTGCTCGAGCACTTCTGGTGGGGCTCGGTCTTCCTGGTCAACGTCCCGATCGTGCTGCTCAGCCTCATCCTGATCGGGTCGCTCGTGCCCGACTCGAAGGACCCGAACAGGTCGGCCCTCGACCCGATCGGCGTCCTGCTGTCCATCGCCGGTCTGGTCAGCCTCGTCTACGGCATCGTCAAGGTCAGTGACCTCGGCACGTTCGCCGACGTGTCCGTCGTCGTCCCCTCGCTCGTGGGCCTGGCGATCCTCGCGATCTTCGTCTGGTGGGAGCGGCGCACCGACCACCCCGCCTTCGACGTCCGCAACTTCCGCAACGCCGGTTTCTCCACGGCCATCGCCAGCGTCGGCCTGGTGTTCTTCGCGGCCATGGGCGTGATGTTCTTCCTCGCCTTCTACTGGCAGATCGTCCGCGGCTACTCCCCGCTCCAGTCGGGCGCGCTGGTCCTGCCGTTCGCCGCGGCGCAGCTGATCTTCGCCCCGCGGAGCGCCCGGATGGTGCAGCGGTACGGCGCGAAGGCCGTGGGCACGGTCGCGATGCTCGTCATCACGGCGGCCCTCGCGGCCTACTCGGTGATCGACGTGGACACCCCGGTGTGGATCATCCTGGCGCTCGGCTTCGTCCAGGGCGCGGCGATGGCGAACATCATGCCCCCGGCGACCACAGCGATCATGAACGCGCTGCCCAGGGAGAAGGCCGGCGTCGGCTCGTCCATGAGCAACGTCGTCCGCCAGGTCGGCGGCACCCTCGGCATCGCGATCCTCGGCGCGGTCCTGTCCGCCAGCTACCGGAACGGGATGGAGGGCAAGGTCGGCGCGCTGCCGGAGCAGATCCGCACCGTGGTGACCGAGTCCATCTCCGGCGCGGCCGGCGTCGCCGCCCACCTCGGCCCGCGCGGCGCGGCGCTGATGAGCGCGGCCGACGACGCCTTCGTCGCCGGCATCCACTGGGCCGCCCTCGGTTCGGCCTTCGTGGCCCTGATCGGCGCCGTGGTGGTGGCCCGCTGGATGCCGGGCCGGTCCGCGGTCACCGTTCAGGTCGAGAAGTCCGAACTGGAGAAGGAAGCAGCGGTAGTGTGAACGGGCGATGAAGATGCAGCAGACGGCTGAAGGAGTGGCCCGTCCGGCGGGCCGCCCGCGCAGCGAGAAGGCGGAGAAGGCGATCATCGACGCCACCCTCGACCTGATCGGAGAGGGCATCGGAGTCGCGGAGCTGTCCATCGAGGCGATCGCCGCGCGGGCCGGCGTGGGCAAGACCACGATCTACCGCCGCTGGTCCAACAAGGAGGATCTCGTCGTCGACGCCATGGCGTCGCTCAAGCCGCCGATCCCGCTCCCCGAGCAGGGCGCGTCGGTCCGCGACGCGCTGGTGACCTACCTCCGGGTCATCCGCGACGAGTCCAGCCAGGTGCGGACGCGCTGCATCATGAACATCGCCATGAGCGACGCCGAGCGGCATCCCCGCCTGGCGGAGCGGTTCCGGGAGATCGCGGTCGAGCCGCGCCGCAGGGCCGTCGCCGCGGTCATCCAGCGGGGGATCGAGACCGGCGAGCTGCGTCCGGACCTCGACGCCGAGATGGCCATGGCCATCCTCAGCGGGACCATGATGTGGCACATGAAGTGGGCCCACCAGGACCGGCAGCCGTCCGACGACCTGGCCGAGCGGATCGTCGACGAGGCGCTCAAGGGCTTCCGCCCGCGCCCCGGCGAGGACTGACGGGCCGGGTCGGGACGCTTCGGAAGCGGGACATGAGGAGCGGGGCGGACGGCCGCCCCGCTCCTCGCGTTTTCCGCCCCCGGGGCACCCGGACTCCGCCGGGACAGGCCTGCCCCGGCGGACATCCGGGCCGCCTCAGCCCAGCTTCTCGCGCCAGCGGTTGGTGATGGGCAGCCGGCGGTCGCGGCCGAAGTTCTTCGGCGTGATCTTCGGGCCCGGCGGGTACTGGCGGCGCTTGTACTCGGCCAGGTCCACCAGCCGTATCACCTTGGTCACCAGCTCCGGGTCGTGCCCGGCCGCGATCAGCTCGTCGCGTCCCATGTCCCGCTCGACGTAGTCGCGCAGCAGCGGGTCGAGCACGTGGTACGGCGGGAGGGAGTCGGTGTCGCGCTGGTCCGGCCGCAGCTCGGCGCTCGGCTCCTTGGTGATCGAGTTCTCCGGGATGGGCGGGTGCCCCGGCTGGGCGTTGCGCCACTCCGACAGCCTCCACACGAGGCTCTTCAGGACGTCCTTGATGGGCGCGAACCCGCCGGCCGAGTCGCCGTACAGGGTGGAGTAGCCCGTCGCGAGCTCGCTCTTGTTGCCGGTCGTGAGGACCAGGTGGCCGTGCTCGTTCGACAGGCTCATCAGCAGCATCCCGCGCACGCGGGCCTGGAGGTTCTCCGCGGCCAGGCCGTGCAGCTCGATCTCCTTCTCGAAGGCCGACACGATGTCGGCGATCGGGGCGACCTGGCTGTTCAGCCCCTGCCGGCGCACCAGTTCCTCGGCGTCGGTGATCGAGTGGTCGGAGGAGTAGCGCGACGGCATCAGCACCACATGGACCTTCTCCGGCCCGATCGCGTCGGCCGCGATGGTGGCCGTCAGGGCCGAGTCGATCCCGCCCGACAGCCCCAGGATCACCGAGCGGAAGCCGTTCTTGGCGACGTAGTCCCGCACGCCGAGGACCAGCGCCTGGTAGACCTCGGCCAGGTCGTCGAGCCGCTCGGCCACGACCGGGGGCTCCGGCTCGTACGGCTCGACCGGCGTTCCGGACAGCACCAGCCGCTCGACCGTGATGGACGTCCCGTCATGGGCGTCCACCGCGAGCTCGCCCGGCTCGCCGGAGGCCGCGGGCAGGTCGAGGTCGGTGACGAGCAGCTCCTCCTTGAACTGGGCGGCGCGGGCCACCAGCCCGCCCGAGGCGTCCACGATGAGCGAGTCGCCGTCGAAGACCAGCTCGTCCTGACCGCCGAGCATGTTCACGTAGGCGAGCGCGCAGCCCGCCTCCCTGGCCCGGCGGGCGCACAGCTCCAGCCGTACGTCGTCCTTGTTCGTCTCGTACGGCGAGCCGTTGGGCACCACCAGCAGCCCGGCGCCGGCCTCGGCGACGACCGAGACCGGGCCGCCCTCCTGCCAGAGGTCCTCACAGATGGCGACGGCCACGTCGACCCCGTGCAGCCGGAAGATCGGCAGCCGGTCGCCCCGCACGAAGTAGCGGTACTCGTCGAACACGCCGTAGTTGGGCAGGTGGTGCTTGGCCGACCTGGTCACGACCTCGCCGCGATAGAGGAGGGCGGCGGCGTCCAGGGGGGCGCCCTTCGGCTGCCCGACCCGCGGGGCGAGGTCGGCCCGGTCGAGGTAGCCCACCACGACCGGCAGCTCGCCGAGCCCCTCGTCGGCCAGGCGCGCCGCCGTCGCGGACAGCGTCGCCACCGACGCCTCCACGAACGACGAGCGCAGCACCAGGTCCTCCGCCGGGTAACCGGTCAGGAAGAGCTCGGGGAACACGACGAGGTGGGCGCCCCGCTCGGCGGCCCGGCGGGTCCACTCCACGAGCATCTCGGCGTTGCCGGCGATGTCACCGACCACCGGGTCGGTCTGGGCGAGGGCGATACGCAGTTGTGGCACGAGACCACCCTAAAGCGTCCCGATCGTTGTCGTCAAAGCGACGATAAGCCCTCAACCGCCGGAACGGCCCGACCGGATTCCCCACGCCGGGCCGAACGTCAAGGCGGGACACGCGGACGCCGCGGGCACGGGCGGGCTCAGCGGATGGGCATGGCGGGCCCGGCCGCCGGCTCAGCAGCCGGGCATATCGGTCAGGCGCCGGGCGAGCCGGGGCTGACCAGGCCTCTCTCGTAGGCCATCACCACGAGCTGCGCCCGGTCCACGAGGCCCAGCCGCCGCAGGAGCCCGGACACCTCGTCGGCCACCTCATGCTCGGGGACGTCGAGCGTCACCGCGATCTGACGGTTGGTGAAGCCCCGGGCCACCAGCTTGACCAGGTCGACGTCGGAGTCCGACAGCCCCTCCGGGGCCGAGGGGTGCCGGCGCCCGGCGAACGCCGCGATGAGGTGCGTGGTCACGGCCGGGTCGAGCAGCGCGTCCCCGGCGACGGCCGCCCGGATCGCCGCGATCAGCTGCTCGGGCGCCGAGGTCTTCAGCACGAACCCGCTCACCCCGGCGCGCAGGGCCGCGTACAGGTTCTCGTCGGTCCCGAACGTGGTCATCATGACGACCTTGGGCGGGGCGTCGGACGCGAGGATGCGCCGGGCGGCGGCCAGGCCGTCCAGGTGGGGCATCTGGATGTCCATGAGCACCACGTCGGGCCGCGCGGCCCGGGCCAGCGTGATCGCCTGCTCGCCGTTCTCGGCCTCGCCCACGAGGTCGAGCCCCGGCTCGCTGTCGAGGATCACCTTGAGCCCGGTGCGGACCAGGGCCTGGTCGTCGGCGATCAGCACGCGCAGCGTGCCCGCCGGGCGCGCGGCGGAGGACGTGGCGGCCGGGTGGGCCGGTGGCGGGGCCTGGCCGTCCAGGTGGGGGGCCTGGGTGAGGATGTCCTGCTCCAGGCGTTGCAGCGTGGGCCCGAGGTCGAGCCCCAGCTCCTCGCGCAACGCCTCTCTGGCCCGGCGCAGCGCGCCCAGCGCGTCGCCCTGCCGGCCCGCGCGGTAGAGCGCGAGCGCGAGCAGCCGCCAGGCCTCCTCCCGCAGGGGGTGGGCCGACGCGTGGGCCTCCAGGTCGGGGATCAACGCGCCCGTACGGCCCAGGCGCACCGCGGCGTCACCACGTCGTTCCACGGCGACCAGCCGCAGCTCGTCGAGCCGGGCGGCCTCGGCCTGCGCCCACGGCAGGTCCTGGAACTCGGCGAGGGCCGGGCCTCGCCACAGCCCCAGCGCCGTCTCCATCCGCTCCAGCGTCCCCGCGGCGTCGCCGTCCTCGGCCTTGACCAGGCCCTCGAACCGCCACGCGTCGACCTCGTCCACGGACGCGCGCAGCGCGTAGCCGGGAGGTGCCGACACGAGGACGCCGGCCTCCTCGCGGGGCGCCCGGTTCGGTTCGAGCGCCCGCCGCAGCCGCGAGACGTACCCCTGGATGGTCGACAGGGCCTGCGCCGGCGGCCCGCCGGGCCACAGCTCGTCGATCAGGACGGTCACGGGTACGGCGCGCCCTCCGGCCACGAGCAGCCGGGCGAGCACCGCCTGCTGCCGCTGCCCGCCGAGATCCAGCGTCTCGCCATCGGATACGGCCTCGAACGGCCCGAGAGCACGGAATATCACCATCGCACCGGTAAGCGTAGAGCCACGGGCCGCCCTGGAACGCGGCGACCAGTCTCCGTTGCGTCACGAGCCACGGGCCGGGGACGTCCGGTCAGGCGGGCAGGGGGAAGCGCGCCTCGACGAGCGTCCCGCCGGTCTCGGGGGAGGTGACGACGCAGCTGCCGCCGACCTCGGCCGCCCGTTCCCGCATGGACGACAGGCCGACCCCGGCGCGCAGGCGCGCGGGCAGGCCCGCGCCGTCGTCGGCCACCCGCACGCGCAGCTCCCCGCCGCCCCCGTCGGGCCCCGGCGTACCGGACCGCTCCAACTCGACCCGCGCCCGGGTCGCGCCGGCGTGCCGGCGGACGTTCGTCAGCGCCTCCTGCACGATGCGGTAGACCGCCACCTCGACGGCGGCCGGCAGCCCGGTCAGGTCGCCGTCCACGCGGACGGCCACGGCGGACCCGTCGCCGTCGTCGGAGGGCGGCGTCTCGTCGGCCAGGGCCCGTACGGCCCCTGCGAGCCCGAGGTCGTCGAGCGCCGGGGGCCGCAGGCCGTACACGAGCTCGCGGATGTCTCCGGCCACGGCGTCCATGCCGACGCGCAGGTCCTGCAGGAGGCTGTCGGCGGTGGCGGGGGAGCGCGACAGGCTGATCCGGGCCATGTTGATCGTCATGGCCATCGCTCCCAGCGTCTGGCCGAGGCCGTCGTGCAGGTCGCGGCGCAGGCGGCGGCGTTCCTCCTCGCGGGCGGCCAGGATGCGCTCACGCGACCGCTGCAGGTCGGCGGCCATCCGCACGGCGTGGGCGACGTCCGCGACGTAGGGGAGCAGCGTGGCGAGCACGCGCTCGTCGTGCGCGGCCGCGAACCGGCGGGCGCCGGGTCTGCCGACGAGCAGCCGCCCGACCGGCTCGCCGTGCCAGACGAGGGGGATGGGCCTCGGGGCGGGGCCGACGTCGCCGCTCTCGACGTACCGCGGCCGGCCGTCGGCGACCTCGACCGCCGCGCCGTCGACCGCCAGGCCGTCCCGCACGACGGTCACGACGGAGGCCAGCGCGTCGGCCGGGTCGGCCCGCCGCACCTCCTGGGTCAGCCGCTGGGCGAGCAGCGCCGGGTCGCCCACCCGGCCGTACATCGCCCGGTCGACCGCCCGCTGGAGGAGCCGCCGCAACGGCTGGAAGAACGCTCCGGCGAACAGCGCCGCGGCCAGCCCGGCGACCTGGTGGTACCCCGAGACGACGAGACCCGCGATCGCGCCGGCGCCGAAGTAGACGGCGCTGACCACGGCGAGCAGCCCGGCCGCGACGATGGCCCGGCTGATCACGGTGTCGATGCCGTACAGCCGGTAGCGCAGGGCCGAGAACAGGATGGCGAACGGGATGACGGCCGTCCACGCCGTCGCCGCCGGCCCCATCGAGTCGCCGAGCAGGTAGAACACCACGTACCCGGTGAACGCGCTGAGCGGCCAGGCGATCTGGCGCCGGGTCGCCGGGTCGGCCCGCCGCAGCCGCAGGGCGAGCGACGCCAGCGCGGCCACGACGCAGGCCTGGATCGCGTATCCCAGGACCGTCCAGAGGGTGGAGTAGTAGGGGACGACGGCCCGGATCTCGAGCGGGTTGTGGATCACGACCGGCCAGGCGTACGTCGCCGGGTCGGGGTCGGGACGCACCAGCGCCAAAATGATCTCCCCGGCGGTCGCGAGGGACCCCAGCACGACGACCGGCACCCAGCGGCGCGAGGGCAGTCGCCCGGTGGGGGACAGCAGGGGGAGCAGGATCGCGAGCATCAGCCCGGCGAGCGCCCAGCAGGCGACGTCCAGCCAGCGGGCCGCGTTGGCGGCGGCGAACGCCCCCCGCGAGGCCTCGCCGAACGACACCGCCGTGAAGAAGACGTTGCCGGACGCCAGCAGGCCGCCCGCGCACATGAGCCAGGCCACGCTGAGCCGGGGCCGCTGCGCGACCAGGAACGCTCCCACGGCGGGGAACGTCAGCGCCACGCCGAGATCCGGGGTCACGGGCGTCCCGGCGCGCCACTCCGCGGGGGTCCGGACCTGGATCAGCAGGCCGGCCGCGGTGAGGGCAAGCGCCACGGCCGCCATGACCCATGCGGCCGTCCGCCCCGGGGATGCCGGCGGTTTTTCGTCCATGCTGGACAAGGATTATGTCCGCCCTCATCCCCGATGACCAGCGAACGGCCGCCTCAGGGCAGCCGGGTGAGGGCGGTGCGGCGGCGGACGGCGCGGCCGATGGCGATCTGGCCGGCGGCCGCGAGGAGGCCGAGGCCGCCCAGGATGAGCCACGCCAGCGTGGGGGACGCCTCCAGCAGCCGGGTCCCGGTGAGGGGCGCGAGCAGGGTCCCGGCGGACCAGGACAGGCCGTACAGGCCGGAGTAGCGTCCGCGCAGGTGGGCAGGGGCGAGGGCGGCGACGATCGCCCCCGGGATGCCGGCCGTCAGCACCTCCCCGATCGTCCACACGGCGACGCTCAGGGCGTACCCGGGCGTCGAGGCCACCGCGGCGGTCAACGCGAACCCGGCGCCCACCAGGACGAATCCGGCCGCGAGCACCTTGGACGGGTCGTACCTCGCCAGCCAGGAGTTCGTCACCGGCTGCACGACCACGATCACCAGGCCGTTGACCGCCATCGCGACGCCGTACGCGCTGGCGGGCAGGCCGGCGACCCCGGTCATCGCCAGCGGTAGCGTGCTGTAGGCCTGCAGGTAGACCAGCGCGTACGCGAAGTTGATCAGCACGAACGCCACCATGAGCCGGTCGCGGAGCACGTCGGTGAAGCTCCCGCCCTCCTGGGCCGCCCGCACCGGCCGGGTCTCCGGGATCGCCCGCCAGACCAGGATCCCGAAGATCAGGCAGGTGACCGCGTCCACCCAGAACAGGACCGTGAAGCCCGACCCGGCGAGCCACCCGCCGGCGACCATCGCGATCGAGAAGCCGAGGTTGATCGCCCAGAACAGCAGCCCGTACGCCCGGGGGCGGTCCTGCGGCGACACCAGGTCGGCGACGAGCGCCTGGGAGGCCGGGCGGTAGGCGTCGACGACCACCCCGAGCACGAGCATGGCCGCGACGATCCCCGGCAGGCTCGTGGTGTAGCCGAGCGCGACCATGGTCACGGCGGTGGCCGTCATGCCGCCGGTCAGCGTCACCCGGCGGCCGAAGCGGTCGGAGGCCCAGCCGGCCACCGGCTGCGACAGCAGCGACCCGGCCCCGAACATCGTCATCACCAGCCCGGCCGCGGCCAGCGACATCCCGCGGGCCTGCGTGAGGTAGACGCCGATGAACGGCTCCACCATCGTGCCGAGGCGGTTCACGAACGTCCCGGCGAACAGCACCCAGAACGCGCGCGGCAGCCCGCCCACCCTTGATCGCAGGAAATCCCGCCTCGTCGTCACCGTCGTCACACGGTCAACCCTTGGACAGTGCGTGGCCGCCATGCCAATCTTTTAGGCGTCGCTAAAAGATGGAGGAGACGCCGTGCCGGTGGAGTGGCGGTTCACGCCCGACGACGTGGCGCGGCTGCGCTTCGCCTTCTCCCCGATGTGGGAGCTCGTCGCGAGTCTCCGGGTGCTGCGCGCGCCCGCCCGCCACTCGCTGCACCTGCCGTGGCTGCGAGCCGTACGGCCCCGGCTGCGCGGGCTCGACCTGACCGAGCTGTTCGCGATCGTCCCGGTGACCGGGTACGTGGCCGACTTCCTGACCCCGCCGCCCGATACCCCGCTGCCCGACTTCGCCGAGGAGCTGGAACGGGTGCGCGCCACCCGTCCCGACACGGCGTACGAGGAGGTCGCCTGGGTTCCGACGGCCGATCCCGCGGCAGTGGCCCGGTTCCAGGAGGACCCGGAGGCGGGCATGCGGCGGGTGACCGAGCGGCTGGGGGAGTACTGGTCCGCGGCGTTCGAGGAGTTCTGGCCGCGGATCCACGGCCTGCTGGAGAACGACGTCATGTGGCGGTCCCGCCGGCTGGCCGCGGGCGGGGTGCGGGAGCTGTTCGCCGACCTCCACTCCTCCGTGGCTTGGCACGGCGACCGGCTGGTCACGGCCAAGCAGTGCGTCTACGAGGGCGACGTCGCGGGCGACGGGCTCGTGCTCGTGCCGAGCGCGTTCGGCTGGCCCGACGTCTCGGTGATGTACGAGCCGTACCGGCCGATGCTGAGCTACCCCGCCAGGGGCGTCGGCACGCTGTGGTCGTCGGGGGCGCCCTGCACGCCGAAGGCGCTGTCGGCGCTGCTCGGCCGCACCCGGGCCCAGATCCTGACGGCGCTGGAGGAGCCGGGCTCCACGACCTCCCTGGCCCGGCGGCTCGACCTCACGCCGGGCGCGGTCAGCCAGCACCTGACCGTGCTCTCGGACGGCGGGCTCGTGACGGGCAGGCGGCTCGGCCGCCAGGTCCTCTACCGGCGCACCCCCATCGGCGACTCCCTGGCCTGCGGCTCCTGACCGGCCGCTAACCGGCGTCGCGCCAGCCGGCGGGCAGGCGGGCGACGACCGTGGTGCCGCCGTCCCGGCCGGAGGCGACGGCGCAGGTGCCACCGACCTCGGCGGCTCGCTCGGCCATGCTGACCAGCCCCACTCCCGGCCTCCTGCTCGCGGGCAGGCCCACCCCGTCGTCGGCCACCACCACCCGCAGCTCGCCGTCCCGCCGCAGGCTGACCCGCACGCGGCGGGCGCGGGCGTGCTTGCGGACGTTGGTCAGCGCCTCCTGCACGATCCGGTAGGCCGCCACCTCCACGGCGGCCGGCAGTCCGTCCAGGTCGCCTCGCACGTCGACGTCCACCGCCGCCGCCGGCGGCACGCTCGCGCCGGCTCCCGCGCCGGCGTCCGCCCCGGCGCCTGCCTCAGCGCTTGCCTCGGCGTCCCCGGCGACCGCCGCGCCCGCGAGCAGGCCGGGCCGCGCCTCCTCCGCCAGGGCCCGTACGGCTCCCGCCAGCCCGAGGTCGTCGAGGGCCGGGGGCCGCAGGCCGTACACGAGCTCGCGGACGTCGGCGGACACGTCGTCCATGCAGCCGCGCAGCTGGCCGAGCAGCTCGTCCGCCGTCCTGGGGGACCGTTCCAGGCTGACGCGGGCCATCGACAGCGTCATCGCCATCGACGACAGCGTCTGCCCCAGCCCGTCGTGCAGATCGCGGCGGAGCCGGCGGCGCTCCTCCTCCCTGGCCGTCAGGATCCGCTCCCGCGAGCGCTGCAGCGCCCTCGTCAGCAGCACCGTGTGCGCGGCGTCCGCGACGTACGGCGTGAGCACGGAGATGACCCGCTCGTCATGGGCGGCGGGGAACCGGCGCCTGCCGGGCGGGCCGATCAGCATCACGCCCACCGGCTCGCCGTGCCAGACCAGGGGGATCTCCCGGGCGACCCGCTCCGCCTCGCCGCTGGTGGTGGCCGCGCCGTCGACCTCGACCCTGATGCCGGTCACGGACAGGCCCTCGCGCAGCACCTCCAGCGACGCAAGCAGGGCGTGGGCCGGGTCGGCGTGCTGCAGCCGCCGCCGCAGCGCGGCCGCGAGCGCCGTGGGGTCGCCGCGCGAGCCGTACAGCGCCCGGTCGACGAGCCGCTGCAGCCCGCGCCGGATCGGCTGGAAGAACGCCCCGGCGAACAGGGCGGCGGCCAGCCCGGCGAACCGGTCGACCTCCGACAGGACCAGGCTCGACGCCGCGCCCGCCAGCACGTACACGCCCACGACCACGCCGACCAGGCCGGCGCCGACGATGGCGCGGCTGATCAGCGTGTCGATGCCGTACAGGCGGTAGCGCAGCACGGCGACGGCGATGGCGGCCGGCACGAAGGGGATGGTCAGCGACGCGACCCACCAGACCGGGTACCCGATCACCCACGGCACGACCAGCCCCGCGATCGCCACCAGGGGCCAGAGGATCTGGCGGCGTTCCACCGGTCCCGCGCGGTGGAACCGCACGACCAGCGAGGAGAACGCCAGCGCCATGCCCACCGCGACCGCCGCGTGCAGCACCTGCCGGGTGCCCGCGTAGTACGGGGCGAAGGCCGCCACCTCCAGCGGGTTGTCGCCGGTCCTGGTGCCGGACGGCGCGACGACCGAGCACAGCCAGTCGAGGGCGAGGGCGCAGGCCGCGAACGCCCCGGGCACGCACCAGCGCTTGGACAGGATCCGGCCGGTCGGGTAGAGCAGCGGCAGCAGGATCCCGAGGGCGTACGTCGTGAGGTTCCACACCCCGTCGGCGAAGATCCAGAGCGGATGGACCAGCGGATGGCCCCCGTGCAGTACGAGCAGGGCCGCCACGTTGGCGGCGAGGATGTTCGCGGCAGAGCCGAGGCCGCCGAGACACAGCAGCCACCCGAGCAGCAGCCGCGGCCGCGACATCACCAGCAGCGCCCCGAAGACGGGGAACGCGGTGCCCGCCATGTCCTCGGGCGCGAACGGCAGCGGCGTGTAGTCGGCGGGCGGAATCTGGGCCGTCACCCAGATGTCGGCGATCTCGAGGCAGATGGACGCGGCCGCGATGGCGACGCCGACGGCCGGTCCCAGAGCCCGGACGAGGTCCCGCCGCCCGTGCTCGTCGCCGGAGGCGTCCCCGGCGAGGTCGTCGTCGTACGGGAACTCGCCGGGCTCGCGGAGGCCGGGGTCGGCGCTGCCGACGGGATCGACGGGATCGACGGGATTGGCGGGGTGGGAGCGGTCGCGCGAGGGCTCTGGCACGACCGGGCACTCCTTCGTCTGGGGCACCGGCATGGCCGGACGTTAGCCCGGCCCGGTCGACACCGAATCAACACCGGATCAACCCGGCCCCGTCGGGTTCGTCCCCGGGACGGCGGGGGACGCCGCCCTCCTCCGGCGGTGCGAAGTCGCACGGTCTCCGGTCGCGCCCTCACACCCCCCCGTAACCCCTGTGAAACACACAAGGGGCACACTGGTACGAGACCTGACGTGTAATTTCCGAGAGGTACGCCTTGGACCGCCAGCAGGAATTCGTCCTCCGCACGCTCGAGGAGCGTGACATCCGGTTCATCCGGCTGTGGTTCACCGACGTGCTCGGTTTCCTGAAGTCGGTGGCGATCGCCCCCGCCGAACTCGAGGGCGCCTTCGCCGAGGGCATCGGGTTCGACGGCTCGTCCATCGAGGGCTTCTCCCGGGTCTACGAGTCGGACATGCTCGCCAAGCCCGACCCGTCGACGTTCCAGATCCTCCCGTGGCGCAGCGAGTCGCCGGGCGCGGCCCGCATGTTCTGCGACATCCTCATGCCGGACGGCTCGCCGTCGCACGCCGACCCCCGGTGGGTCCTGAAGCGGACGCTCGCCAAGGCGGCCGACATGGGCTTCACCTTCTACACCCACCCCGAGGTCGAGTTCTTCCTGCTGCGCAGCCGCCCGGAGAAGGGGCAGCGGCCGGAGCCGATCGACGAGGGCGGCTACTTCGACCACACGCCGCACAGCGCGGGCCACGATTTCCGGCGCAACGCGATCATGATGCTGGAGTCCATGGGCATCTCCGTGGAGTTCAGCCACCACGAGGGCGCCCCGGGCCAGCAGGAGATCGACCTGCGGTACGCCGACGCGCTCACCACGGCCGACAACATCATGACGTTCCGCCTGGTCATGAAGGAGGTCGCGCTGGAGCAGGGCGTGTGGGCCTCGTTCATGCCCAAGCCGTTCACCGACTTCCCGGGCTCCGGCATGCACACGCACATGTCGCTGTTCGAGGGCGACCGCAACGCCTTCTACGAGCCGGGCGCGGAGTACCAGCTCTCCAAGATCGGCCGCTCGTTCATCGGCGGGCTGCTGCGGCACGCGGCCGAGATCACCGCGGTGTGCAACCAGTGGGTGAACTCCTACAAGCGGCTGTGGGGCGGCGCCGAGGCGATCGCCGGGGCCGGCGGAGAGGCCCCCGCGTACATCTGCTGGGGCCACAACAACCGCTCCGCGCTGGTGCGGGTGCCGATGTACAAGCCGCACAAGAGCGGCTCGACCCGGATCGAGTTCCGCTCGCTCGACTCCTCCTGCAACCCCTACCTGGCGTTCGCGGTCATCCTTGCCGCCGGCCTGAAGGGCATCGAGGAGGGGTACGAGATGCCCCCCGGCGCCGAGGACGACGTGTGGGCGCTGACCAGCGGGGAGCGGCGGGCGCTCGGCATCGCCCCGCTGCCTCAGTCGCTCGACGAGGCGATCGCGGCCATGGAGCACAGCGAGCTGGTCGCCGAGACGCTCGGGGAGCACGTCTTCGACTACTTCCTGCGTAACAAGCGGACCGAGTGGCAGGAGTACCGCCGCCAGGTCACCGAGTACGAGCTCGGCCGCTACCTCCCGGTGCTCTGACCTGCCGAAACGGACTTCCGGTGAGCGTCACCCAGCGACTGGGGAAGGCTCACCGGAAGGGGCGATCCTCCAGGCATCGAAGATCAGGGCACATCCAGGGCATACGCGCCGTCGTTGAAAAAGGCGTCCATGGCCCGCCGTGCCCGCACTATCGCGCTGGGCATCAGGTGTGTGTAGGTCCGCAGCGTGAAGGCCGGGTCACTGTGCCCCAGATACTCCGCCACAATCACGATGTCGACACCAGAGGTGCACCGAGCCGGGGGTCTCGCCGCTCTCGGGGACCACGAGGCAGCAGCCACAGGCTTCCGCACCGCGATCACCGCACTTCCGCCCGGATACCACCGAGACCGAGGTGTGTACCTGGCGCGTGAGTCGACTGCCTACGCTGGAGCGAGCGAGCCCGAGCAGGCCGCGACAGTCGGCGCGGAGGCCCTCAGCATCGCGGCGGCCACCGGCTCAGCACGGATCATGACCGAGCGCATCCTTAGTTTCAGGCCGCCTGCGTGGCTAGCCTGCGCAGGGCCCGCACGGCAGGTGATCCGGGGTCGGCCGTCATCAGGACAACCTCCTGGTCATCCTCGGGCACGAGAAGGACGTCGCAGTTCAACCGCAGCGCACCGGCCTCCGGATGGTCCAGGGTCTTGGTGCGGTGCCCGGGAGCGTGGACCGGACGCGCCTCCCAGATCTGCCGGAACTCCTCACTGCCGGCGTGCAGTTCGGCCAGAAGTTCGGCCAACTGCGGATCATGCGGGTAGCGGTCCGCGGCCCGGCGCAGCCGCGCCACCACGATGTGCCCGAATTCCTCGGCGCTGGAGCTCTCGTACATCCGCCCCTGGCCCAGGAAGCGGCGCCGGGCCAGGTTCGTCGTCCCGCCTCCAAGGTCGGCGCCGAGCAGTGCCCGGGCCAGGGGGTTCCAGGCGACGACGTCGTACGCCGCGTCAGTGACGATGGCACCGGTCTCCGGCAGCCGCTCCAGCATCCGGGCCACGTGCGGGCGCACCCGCCGCACGGCGCTGATGCCGGGCGGCGCGCTCGAACCCGCCAGGCGGAACAGATGGCTGCGTTCGGCCGGCGTGAGCCGCAGCGCGCGGGCCAGCGCGTCCAGGATCCGGGCCGATGGCCGCGGCCCCCGGGCCTGCTCCAGCCGCGTGTAGTAGTCGACCGACATGTGGGCGAGCTCCGCCACCTCTTCGCGGCGCAGACCCGGTGTGCGGCGGTCGGTGCCCGTCGCCGCCAGGCCGATCTCGTGCGGACGCAGGGCCGCCCGGCGGTCCCGCAGGTAGTGGGCCAGCTCCTGCCGCGCCACGTCGCCTCCTCCCACTGCCTGGTACAGGCTGTCCCTGGCAGAGCGCCCACGACCAGGGAAGCGTGGTTGCCATGAACGAACGCACAGCTCTGGTCACCGGTGCCAACAAGGGCATCGGCAAGCATATCGCCCGGCTGCTCGCCGCCGAGGGCCTCGCCGTGTACGTGGGCTCCCGTGACCCCGGGCGCGGGCAGCGGGCTGTCGAGGAGATCGGAGCCGGGGCCCGTCTGCTGGTCCTCGACGTGACAGACCCCGACGGCGTCGCACAGGCCGCGGCTCAGGTGGACCGCTTGGACGTGCTGGTCAACAACGCCGGAATCTCGCCGTCGCTCGCCCCGCCGACCGACACCGGCGTCGAGGAGTACCGGCGCACATACGAGACCAATGTGTTCGGGGTAGTGGCGGTGACCAATGCCTTCCTGCCCGCCCTGCGCCGGTCTCCGCGCCCGCGCATAGTCAACATCTCCAGTGGCACCGCGTCGCTGACCTGGAGCACCACTCCCAACCCCCAGTTCACCCCGGGAAGCGGCGCCGCCGCCTACCGGTCGTCCAAGGCCGCCCTCAACGCCCTCACCGTCCTCTACGCCCAGACGCTGGCCGAGGACGGCTTCAAGGTCAACGCGCTCGCCCCCGGCCTGCGGGCCACCGATCTCAACCCCCGGGCCGCCGCTGCCGGCGGCGACCCGGCCGAGGCCGCGCTGGGTGCCCTCCGCCTGGCCCTGCTGCCGGACGACGGGCCCACCGGTGGCTTCTTCTCCTGGGACGGAACGCCCGTGCCCTGGTGAAGTCATGGGCGGCGTCGAGGACGGGTGTCCCAGCGGTGGGTGGTCCGGGCTCGGCGGATCAGGCTACGGACGGTGATGATGGTGTCGGCGAGGTCGAAGAATGCGTCGATGACGGTGGCGCGCCGCTCGTAGCAGCGAGCGAGCCGGGAGAAGGCGTTCTGCCAGGCGTGGGTGCGCTCCACGTGCCACCGCCGGCTGGCCTGGATGGGCGCTTTCTCCCCCTTGTGCGCGATGCGGCCGTGCCTCTTAACGTCAGCCCTGGCTTACGTCTCCGTCGTCGGTCCGCGCGCCTCAGTTCCGCTCTGGTTCCGCCCAAGGCCGTAAAACGTCGGAAGTCAGTAGGAGGTGCTGAGAGCCGTATTGCAGCAAGCGCTGCAACACGATTCCTGGCGCTACCGGAGGCCGGTATGCGGGACCAACTGAGTGACAACCGAGGTGCAGCGTCCAGCCCACCGTTCGGTTACGCAGCGGCGACCTGGATGAACGCGATCGAGTTGCCTTCGGGGTCGGTCACAGTGGCCTTGCGGCCGGCGTCGCCGACCGTCTCGATGCGGCCACTGCTGATGCCTCGCGCGTCCAGATCGGCCACTGTTTGATCCAGATCCGACACCGAGATGGTGACCAGGCTCCGGCCAGCGCGTCCGGCGTCTTCTATGACGTACAGCCACGCGGTGTCGGCAATTCGCCACATGATCTCCTGGTCGGTCACGACGACATCGGCGGCCCTGCCAAACAACCGGCTGTACCACTCAACAGCGCCGGGAAAGGCCTCGACCGCTACTCCCGCAAAGAGCAGTTCCATCGTCATGCATGCACCCTGCCAGAAAGACAGCGACGTTGTCGATCTATATCGCCGGACCGGAGGGCGCACACCCAGGGCATGACACCATGATCAATCGACCCCCTGCGTCTTGCCGAAATGGACTTCCGGTGAGCGTCACCCAGTGACTGGGGAAGGCTCACCGGAAGGGGTGATCCTCCACTCCCCCGGGCACCCGGCGCCGGGGACATGTCAAGCCGGGCTTGCCCCTCCGTCACCGGCCCGCTGCCGCTCCGCGGCGGGTCGATGGCACACGGGGCGGACAGGGCCTTCCTTCTGCTTTGGGGTCGCGGCAGGCGAATCCGTGGCTACCCGGCTGAGTATTCCGGCAAGATCATGGGCATGAAGGTGCGATTCCCCTCCCCGTTGCGTCCTGGCGACCGTGTCGGTGTCACCGCCCCCTCCAGTGGAGTGGACGAGAGCCTGCGAGATCGCCTCCAGGCAGCCGTCCGTACCGTGGAGGCGCGCGGATACGAGGTGGTGGTCGGGGAGTGCATGGACGGCACCGGACACGTCAGCGCGCCGGCCGCCGCACGGGCACGCGAACTGATGGACATGCTCCTCGACCCGCGCATCAGGGCCGTCGTACCGCCATGGGGCGGGGTGACCGCGATCGACCTGTTGCCCCTGCTCGACTGGGACCAACTGCGTGAGGCCGACCCGACATGGATCGTCGGCTTCTCCGACATGTCCACGATCATCACTCCGCTCACTCTCATGACCGGGATCGCGACGATCCATGGCAACAACCTGATGGACACGCCGTACCGCGCGCCGGAAGGACTGCTCACCTGGCTGGACGTGACGCTGATGGAGCCGGGAACGACTTTCACGCAGAGTCCGCCGAACCGCTACCGAGCACAAGGATGGGACAACTACAGAACCACTCCGGACGTGAGCGAGTTCACGCTCGACACGCCGGGACGGTGGACGCGGCTGGACGGCGACGGTGACGTGCGGGCCGAGGGCCGGCTGATCGGAGGGTGCATCGAGACCTTGTGCAACCTCACCGGTACGCCGTATGGCGACATCGCGTCCTTCGCAGCGACCACGGCGCCCGAAGGGCTGCTCGTCTACGTCGAGGCGTCCGACGACGACGCGGCGACGATCTGCAGAAACCTGCACGGGATGCGGATGGCCGGATTCTTCACCAACGCCAACGCCGTGCTCGTCGGCCGCACCCGGGCCCCGGGCATCGACTCGCTCACCCAGCATGAGGCGGTGCTCGACGCACTCGGCGGCCTCGCCGTACCGATCATCGCTGACGTCGAGTGTGGCCATGTCCCGCCGTACATGCCTCTGGTCAACGGCGCTCACGGCCACGTGGTGTACACCGAACACCGCAACGAACTCACACAGACACTCACATAGAGCCGCGCGCGGGCGGGCGACGCCGGAGGTGCGAACCGGCATGCACCCGTGGTGGCGGTCGTGCCCCGCTGTAATTCTCGCGGGTCCTTGCCGAGACCCGCACGCCACGGTGGTGCGCGTACTGCCGCTTCATCGCACCGCTTCCTGCCCATGCTCTGACCTGCCGATGACCGCTCCGTGGCCGGAGCGGTCATCGGCAGTCGTGATTGCGGCCTTGACGATCGAAGTCGTCCCGTGTGATCACGACGTCGACCCAGTCGGGCGCCGGCGACCGTCTCTCGTCGTAACGCTGGACCAGCACCGACCCCGGGGTGAGCGTGGCCACGCTCTCCGCTGAGAAGCTGACGTAGTCGGTGTTGACTTCGTCATCGCCTCGCCCCTGGTGACCGAACGCGTGGTAGAGCACCCCCGGGCGCAGCGCGAACGGCCGGGGCGCCCGACTGGCGCCGCCGCGTCGCGGTCGTGATCATACTGTGGTCCGACCGAGGCGCCATCGGTCCGGGGACGGGCGCATCCGGCCACCATTGGGACCTTAGGCGACGCCGCGGATGTGGCCGCCGTCGACGCGGAGAGTGGCGCCGCTGATGTAGCCGGACAAAGGGCTGGCGAGGAAGGCCACGGCGGTGGCGATCTCCTCCGGCCGGCCCAGGCGCTCGATGTCGTTGGGCACCAGTTCGTTCGTCGCGTCCTGTTCGATCTGTTCCCAGCTCTCGCCCCAGCCGCGAGCGGGGGCGATTTCGGTCAGCAGGTCCTTGACGGCTTCGACGAGGATCGCGCCGGGCGCGACGACGTTGGAGGTCACGCCGGTGCCCCGCAACTCGCGCGCGAGCGACACCGCCAGGTTGTGGCGGGCGGCGAGGGTGGCGTTGTACTGCGGGTGCTGGTGCATCGGCTGGACGGCGAGGCCGCCGCCGATGGTGATGACGCGACCCCATCCGCGCTCGCGCATGAAGGGCACCAGCCGCTGGATCATCCGCACGCCGGAGATGACGTTGCCCTCGTAGGTGTCGCGCCAGGTGTCCGGCGTCGCGTCCGCCCAGGAGAGGTGCCTGTAGGCGCCCGCGTTGTTGACCAGGATGTCGACGGGCCCGCCGGCCAGCGCCGCCGACGCCACCGCGTCCGCGCCGTCGTCGCCGGTCAGGTCGCCGATGGCGATGTCGGCCTTCCCGCCGTTCGCACGGATCGCCTCGGCCACCGCCTGGGTGCGCTGTTCGTCGCGTCCGTGCACCACGACCGCGGCGCCTTCGGCGGCGAGCAGGCGCACCGTCGCCTCGCCCAGGCCGGAGCTCGAACCGGTGACCAGAGCACGCTTGCCGGCCAGGTTCAGGTTCATGGAATTCCCCCGTTCGCACTGTGTGTCTACAGCTGTAGACCTCGACATGAGTCTACACTCGTAGACATGGTGGAGGACACGCGTGGACCGGCTGACGGCTCACGGCGGCGCGACGCCGGCGCGACCCGTGAGGCGATCCTGATCTCGGCGGTGGAGGCGTTCACCCGCGCCGGCTACGACGGCGCCGGAGTACGGGAGGTGGCCGGCAACGCGGGAGTGACCGCCATGCTGGTCAACCGCTACTTCGGGTCGAAGGAACAGCTCTTCGCGGAGGCGGTCGACCGCTCCTTCGCGCCGCGAACGGTGGTGGGCGACGACCCGGACGCGCTGAGCGAGCAGACGGCGAAGGCCGTGGCCAGGCGGACCGCGCCGTACGCCGACGACCTGGACCCGTTCCTGCTGATGCTCCGGTCGGCGGCGAATCCGCGAGCCGCGGAGATCATCCGGGCGGGCATCGAGAGGCACGTGGGGGGGCACCTCACCGGTCTGCTGTCCGGGACGGACGCGGAGGCGCGGGCGGAGTTGCTGCTGTCCCTGATCGCCGGGGTGTGGCTGATGCGCAAGGTCGTCGCGACCCCCGCGCTCGCCGGCATGGACGAGGAGTCCCTCGCCGTACGGCTGCGAGAGCTGATGCGTATGCTGGTCGACCCGCCACCGGATGGCGCCGGGCCGTGAGCGGGCCCGGCGCGCGCGGGGACCTCCGCCCCCGCCGGTCATGGAGGTGTTACAGGCTGCTAATGATCCTGACACCGCCGCATGTTTTTCTGGATCTCAGGCCGGAACAGTAAAATCGGTTTCGTTGTTACGACTTTTACGGATGAACCGTTTCAGGGACCTGGGGAGGGCGTAACCCAATGACGGCGGCTGTGGGGCTGCAGACCGTGTTGACCGTGCCCAAGCGCTTCCGTGGGCCGGAGGGCACCGCGAACGGCGGCTGGATCGCCGGCACGCTGGCGGGCGTGCTGCGCGGGGCGGGCAACGAGTCCCCGGTGGAGGTCACCCTCCACAAACCTGTCCCGCTGGAGACGGAGCTCGCGGTCGAGCACGTCGGCAACGCCGTCGCGCTGTGCCGGGACGACAGCCACCTCGTGGAGGCCATCCCCGTCGCGGAGACCCTCACCCCGCCGCCGTTCGTGTCGTTCACGGACGCGGCCCGCGCCGAGGCGGGCTTCCCCGGCCTGGGCGGCCACGCGATCGCGGGGTGCTTCGCCTGCGGCGTACGGGAGCCTGGCGACGGCCTGCGGATCTTCCCCGGGCCGGTCGAGGGCACCGACCTGGTGGCCGCCGGGTGGCGGGTGCCGGTGGGCGTGACCGACGAGCACGGCGTGGTCCCCGAGTCGATCGTGTGGGCGGCCCTCGACTGCGCCACCGGATGGGCGCACCACTGCTCCGGCGCCGCCTCCCAGCCGGTCGAGTCGGCCCTGCTGGGACGGCTGACCGGCCAGGTCTACCGGCGCGTGTACCCGATGGGCCGCTACTCGGTCGTGGCCCGCCCGGTCCGGCGCGAGGGCCGCAAGCTGTTCGGCGTGAGCGCGGTCTACGAGCTGGACGGCACGCTGGTCGCGGCCGCCGCGGCCACCTGGATCACGCCGCGCCCGGTCGCCGACTGCGCCTGACCGCCGTCCCTCAGGGGGACGGCTCCGTCAGCCGGCTCGCGACGAGACGGGCGCAGCGCGGGTCGAACACGATCGTGTAGTGGTTGCAGTCGTCCACGACCTCCTGGCGCAGCGACGGCAGCCGCGTGGCCCACTCCGCCGCGAGGTCGTCGGGCAGCATGCCGACGGGCTGGTTGAGCAGTCCCCGCGGGGCGCGCAGCAGCGACAGCGGCGCCTCGACCGCCTTGAGCGCCGCGGCGATGGCCTCGGTCTCGGTCAGCAGCCAGCGCCCGTCCTGCCGTACGGCGTCCTCACGGGCGCGGGAGCGGACGGCGCTCTCGGCGCCGGTCGCGTCGTAGCGGACGTACTCCTCGACCAGCGGCGACCAGCCCTCGCCGAGCGCCGGGTGCGCCCGGAAGAAGTCCACGTAGGCGTCCACGCTCGGGTACGTCATGCTCAGCCGCTGGATCGCCGGCCCCAGGGTCAGCGTCAGCACCTCGTCGGGGTCGGCGCCCGGGGGCATCGGCAGCGGCAGGCCGCCGTCGATCAGCACGACCCGGGCGTAGCGCCGGGCGGCGCCGTGCAGGGCGGCCACATAGGCGCCCATGGAGTGGCCGGTGAGCACGCTCGTCTCGTCCGCGCCCACGTGCCGGGCGACCAGGTCGAGGTCCTCCGCGTGGCGGTCCAGCCCGTACGGGCCGGAGACGCCGGCGCTGTGACCGCGTCCGCGCAGGTCGGGGGCGACCAGCGTCCATCCCGGGGGAAGGGCGTCGGCGACCGCGCCCCAGGACACGTGTGAGCCGGTGATGCCGTGCGCCGCGATGACCAGGCGCGGGCCCTCGCCGAAGAGGGCGATCCGGAGCCGCCCGCCGGGGACGGCCACCTCATCGAATTTCATGATTCGGACTGTACGGTACGACCCGCCCAGGGATGTCTCATCTGGATATGTGTCCCTAAGCTCGGATCATGCATGAACTCATCGTCATCGAGCACGAGGCCGAGGCCGGGCTCGGGTTCTTCGCCGGATGGCTGGAGGGGGCGGGCGTCCGGTGCGAGGTCGTCCGGCCGTACAAGGGTGAGCCGGTGCCCGAGCGGGCAGGGGACGGGCTGCTCGTCCTCGGCGGGGCGGCGTCCGCCTGGGACGACGAGGGGTACGGCTGGCTGCCGGCGACCCGGGCGCTGATGGCGCGTTCGGTGGAGTCCGGCGTCCCGACCCTGGGGATCTGCCTGGGGGCCCAGCTCATGACCATCGCCTGCGGCGGGACGGTCGAGCGCGGGACGGCCGGACTGGAGATCGGCGCCGGGGCGATCGAGCCGCTGCCGGAGGCCGCGGACGACCCCCTGTTCTCGGCGCTGCCGGCCGGGCCGTGGCGGGCCGTGCAGTACCACTACGACGCGATGACCGCGCTGCCCGCGGGGGCGGTGCGGCTGGCGACCGGTTCCCAGTACCCCAACCAGGCGTACCGGCTGGGGGAGCGGGCCTGGGCCGTCCAGTTCCACCCCGAGGCGTCCGCGGGGATCTTCGCGTCCTGGACGGGCACGAGCGACATGGACCCGCTCCGGGTCGCCGACCTGGACGCGCGGGTGCGGGAGGCGGAGCCGGAGCTCGAGGCCACCTGGCGGCCCTTCGCGGAGGCGTTCGCCGCCCAGGTGGCCATGGAGTGAACGGGACGCCACGCCGGGGAGACGCGCGAGGTGCGCGGGCAATCCGCGTGATGGGCCGATTACGCTGAGAAACCGCTAAGGACGCGCACAGGGCCGCGAGTTACCGTGTGCGATGTGCTCCACCGGCGCGCCCGACCCCATGCGGGCGCCCGGGGGGCACACCAGGTCGACGGCGGTGGGTCCGGCAGCGACCCGGAGGAGCGGCCCCGTCGGGAGCCGATCTCAGCGAGGAGGCTTTCATCCCATGTGTACCGTTACTGGGAAGGCCTGTCTCGGGGGGCCGACGTGATCGACGTCGGGGTGGAGGAAGGAACGGTGAACGCCGCGCCTCGGATACAGACGACGGCAGGACGCCTGGCGGCACTCGGGTTCGCCGACGGCGCCCGGGCGGAGCGGCTCCTCGACGAGCTCGGGCCCGAGGCGGTCGGCGACTTCGCCCTGCTCGACGACCTCGTCCGCGCCGCCGACCCCGACCTCGCGCTCACGTCGCTGAACCGCCTCGTCGAGCGTGACCCGAGCGTGCTCGGGGCGTTCCGCGCCGACCCCGCCCTGCGCGGGCGGCTGCTCGGCGTCTTCGGGCTGAGCGTCGCGCTGGGCGACCACGTCGTCCGGCACCCCGAATGCCTGCAGCTGCTCCAGCCGGCCGCACGGCCGACCGACCGGGAGATGCGCGAGGAGCTGCTGCTCGCCGTCGGCGCCGACCCGGACGCGGCCGAGCCGGTGGCGGGCGGCGCGTCGCTGGAGACGGCCGAGCCCGCGGCGGCCGGCCCGGCGACGGAGGCGCTGCGCGTCGCCTACCGCGGACGGCTGCTCCAGCTCGCCGGGCGCGACGTCACCGGCGAGGCCACCCTCGCCGAGACCGCGGCCGCGCTGGCCGACCTCGCCGGCGCCGCGCTGGAGGCGGCCCTCGCGATCAGCCGCGCGGAGACCGCCGACGCCGGTAACGTCCGCCTCGCCGTCATCGGCATGGGCAAGTGCGGCGCCCGCGAGCTCAACTACATCTCCGACGTCGACGTGGTCTTCGTGGCGGAGCCGCGTGACGGGGTCGACGAGACCAAGGCGCTGCAGACGGCGACCCGCCTCGCCCAGGGCATGATGCGGGCCTGCTCCACCAGCACGCCCGAGGGGTCCCTGTGGGAGGTGGACGCCAACCTCCGGCCCGAGGGCAAGATGGGCCCGCTCGTGCGGACGCTGGAGAGCCACATCGCCTACTACCGCCGCTGGGCCAAGACGTGGGAGTTCCAGGCGCTGCTGAAGGCGCGCCCGGTCGCGGGCGACCAGGAGCTCGCCCGGGAGTACGCCTCGGCCGTCAACGAGCTGGTCTGGCAGGCGGCGGCCCGGCCCAACTTCGTCGAGGACGTCCAGGCGATGCGCCGCCGCGTCGAGGCCCACGTCCCCGCGGGCGAGGCCGACCGGCAGATCAAGCTCGGGCCGGGCGGGCTGCGCGACATCGAGTTCGCCGTGCAGCTCCTCCAGCTCGTGCACGGGCGCTCCGACCCGCTCCTGCGGCGGCGGGCGACCCTGTCGGCGCTGGCCGCCCTGTCCCGCGGCGGGTACGTCGGCCGGGACGACGCCAAGGCGCTGGCCGAGGCCTACACGTTCCTGCGCCAGGTCGAGCACATGATCCAGCTGCACCGGCTCCGCCGTACGCACGTGGTGCCGTCGGACACGGCCGACCTGCGCCGGATCGGCCGGGGGCTCGGCATGACGACCGACCCGGTGGGCGAGTTCACCACGACGTGGAAGCGCCACGCCCTGGAGGTGCGGCGGCTCCACGAGAAGCTGTTCTACCGGCCGCTGCTCCAGGCGGTCGCCCGGCTCCCCGAGACCGAGGCGCGGCTGTCGGCGGCCGCGGCCACGGCCCGGCTGGAGGCGCTCGGCTACACCGACCCCGAGGGCGCGCTGCGCCACATCGCGGCGCTGACCAGCGGAGTGTCCCGGCGTGCGGCGATCCAGCGGACGCTGCTGCCGGTGATGCTCGCCTGGTTCGCCGACGCCCCCGACCCGGACGCGGGCCTGCTCGGCTTCCGCCAGGTGAGCGACAAGCTCGGCTCCACACCCTGGTACCTGCGGCTGCTGCGCGACGAGACCGCGGTCGCCGAGCTGCTGGCCCGGCTGCTCGGCACGAGCCGCTACGTGACCGGTTTACTGCTGCACGCGCCGGACGCCGTCGCGATGCTCGGCTCGCCCGCCGAGCTCGCCGTACGGCCGCCCGCGACGCTCGTGGCCGAGGCGGCGGCGGCCGTGACCCGGCACGGCGAGAACGCCGAGACGGCGGTCGCGGCCGTGCGCGCCCTGCGCCGCCGGGAGCTGTTCCGCACGGCCTGCGCCGACCTGTCCGGCCTCATCGACATCGAAGAGGTCGGCCAGGCCCTCGCGACGCTGAACGACGTGACGATCCAGGCCGCCCTGGACGCCGCCGTGAACAAGGTCTCGGCCGGCCGCCCGTTCCCGACGCGGATGGCCGTCATCGCGATGGGCCGGCTGGGCGGGCTGGAGAGCTCCTACGCCAGCGACGCCGACGTGATGTTCGTGCACGCCCCGCTGCCCGGCGTGCCGGAGCGGGAGGCGACCGACGCGGCGCACGCGGTGGCCGAGCAGACCCGGCGGCTGCTCTCGCTGCCCGCCCCCGACCCGCCGCTGCAGGTGGACGCCGGGCTCCGGCCCGAGGGCAGGCAGGGCCCGCTCGTGCGGACGATCGCGTCCTACAAGGCGTACTACGACCGGTGGTCGTCCCACTGGGAGGCCCAGGCGCTGCTGCGGGCCCGGTTCTGCGCCGGGGACGCCGAGCTCGGCCGGGCGTTCACGGACATGGTCGACCCGCTGCGGTACCCGGCGGACGGCATCTCCGACGACGCCGTGCTGGAGATCCGCAGGCTCAAGGCCAGGATGGAGGCCGAGCGGCTGCCGCGCGGCGCCGACCCGACCCTGCACACCAAGCTCGGCCGCGGCGGCCTCGCCGACGTGGAGTGGGTGGCGCAGCTCCTCCAGCTCCGGCACGCGGGAGCCGTACCGGCCCTGCGGACGACCCGGACGCTCGACGCCCTGCGCGCCGCCGCGGCGGAGGGCCTGCTCGACCCGGCCGACGAGGCGGTGCTGTCCGAGGCGTGGCTGTTCGCCTCCCGGATCCGGGACGCGATCATGCTGGTGCGCGGCCGGGCGGCCGACAGCATCCCCGGCGTGGTCAAGGAGCGGGCGCTGATCGCGCGGGCCCTCGGATACCCGCCGGACGGCTCGGAGGACTTCGTCGACGACTACCGGCGGATGACGCGCCGGGCCAGGGCCGTGGCCGAACGGGTCTTCTACGACGGCTGATCCGGCGGGTCTCGCTCCTGCCGCCTATGGCCGCGGCGGCCGGCGAGAAGTCGGGGCCGGATTTTCGTTGTCCGCATGCGCGGCTCCGGGTCTCCTGTGACGAGGACAGACCAATGTCCAGTTCGAGAGACTTGTCCGCGCCACCGGCCGGCCGGTGGCCCGGACGACCTACAGGGAGCGATGCGCGATGGCCCGAACCGGGAGGGACGGACCGGACACCGCGATGGTGGCCGCTGCGCGGGACGGGGACAGGAGGGCGCTGGACGCCCTGGTGGCCGACTCGCTGCCGCTCGTCTACAACATCGTCGGACGGGCCCTGAACGGGCACGCCGACGTCGACGACGTGGTCCAGGAGACCCTTCTCCGGGTGGTCCGGGGGCTGCCCGCCCTCCGCGAGCCCGAGTCGTACCGGTCGTGGCTCGTCGCCATCGCCGTACGGCAGGTGCGCGATCGCGAGCGGGACCGCCGGGCGGCGCTCGACCGGAGGGCCGACCTGGACGCCGTCGCCGAGGTCCAGGATCCGGCCGCCGACTTCGCGGGGGTGACCATCCTGCGGCTCGGGCTCACCGACCAGCGGCGCGAGGTCGCCGAGGCCACCCGCTGGCTCGACCCCGCGGACCGGTCGCTGCTCGCCCTGTGGTGGCTGGAGGAGACGGGCGAGCTGCGGCGATCGGACCTCGCGGGCGCCCTCGGCCTGTCCGGCCGGCACGCCGCCGTCCGCGTGCAGCGGATGAAGGAGCAGCTCGACACCGCCCGGACCGTCGTCAGGGCCCTGGCCGCCGATCCCGGTTGTCCGGCGCTGGCCGTCGCGGCCCGGGACTGGAACGGCGTGCCCGGGCCGTTGTGGCGCAAGCGCTTCGCCCGGCATGTGCGCGGCTGCGCCGAGTGCGAGCCGCGCGGACGGGGCCTGCTGCCGGTCGACCGGTTGCTGGGCGGTCTGCCGCTGCTCCCCGTCCCGGCCGGGTTCGCCCTGGAGCGCCTGATCGCCGCCGTCCACCGCGGCCTCGCGCCGGAGCCGTCCGTGGCGGCCCCGCATGGGCCCGCGCATCGACCCGGCGGCTCACCCGGCGGGCGCGCGCGGAGGCACCTCCCGCGGCCGCGGCGGCCGCGCCTGCCTCTGGCGGGGTCCGTCGCCGTGACGGGGGTCGCGGCCGTGGTCGTGGGCGGCGCCGCCGTGACGGGACACCTGTCCGCGCCGCCTGCCGAGCGGCTGACCGCCCGGTCGGCGCCCGCCGTCTCCCGTACGCCCTCGGCGCGGCCCGCTCCAGCCCCGAAGCGGCATTCGACCGCTTCGAGCGCTCACCGCCTGCCCGCGGCGCCCTCTCGGACCCCCGCCCCGCCGTCCGGCAGGAAGGGGGTCGGCGTGTGGAAGATGCCCGGCGTCGGCACGGCTCTCGCCCGCTCGCGCGCGAGCTGGTACTACACCTGGGCCGCCGGGCACGACGGGGTCGTCACGCCGAAGGGGGTTCGGTTCGTCCCCATGGTCTGGGGTCCGGCCTCGGTCACCCGCGACAACCTGGCCAAGGCGAGGAGTGCCGGGCCGTACCTGCTGGGGTTCAACGAGCCGGACATGGCGGCCCAGGCGAACATGACCGTCGAGAAGGCCCTCGCGCTGTGGCCGAAGCTCATGGCGGCGGGACGGGTCATCGGGAGCCCCGCCGTCGCGTACGGCGCGGACACCCCCGGGGGCTGGCTCGACCGGTTCATGAGGGGCGCGGCCAAGCGGGGATACCGCGTGGACTTCGTGGCGCTGCACTGGTACGGCGGCGACTTCCGGACCGAGGTCGCGGTCGGGCGGCTGAAGTCCTACCTCCAGGCGGTGTACCGGCGGTATCACAAGCCGATCTGGCTGACCGAGTACGCCCTGATCGACTTCTCGCACGGCACCCGCTTTCCGACGGAGACGCGCCAGGCCGCCTTCGTCACCGCCTCGACGAAGATGCTGGCCACCCTGCCGTACGTGCACCGGTACGCGTGGTTCGGCCTGCCGGCCACGGGCTCGCGGCCGAACAGCGGCCTCTTCCGCGACGACGGCACCCCCACCCCCGCCGGCCGGGCCTTCCGGGCCGCCCCCTGACGCGTCGGCCTCTCGCCGCTCACGTTGCCCGTCGTCCGGCGACGGGAGATGTGGCTGCGGCGGATACGCCGGTCGGGCGGCCCGACGCCGGCGTGCGGGAGGGCGGCCGGTCGGGAGGGCGGCGGGTGGAGTGACGGCGGTCGGGGCCGGGTTCGCTGGGCGGCGGCCGGGTAGTCCGGGAGCCGCCCGCGACGGCTGCCCGGGCGGCTCCCGAGGAGCGTCCCCGTCTGTCCCCCGGGGACGCGTTCCCCACCGGGCTGCGCACTACCCGGGGCCGGGGCCCGTATGCACGCGAATCGGTCCGGCGCAGCCGGTTGTCCCCAGAACCGGGTTCGGGTCGGTGAGGAGACACGGCCGGCTGGCACCGTCTCGGACGTGATCCTGCTGCCCGTTCCCACGGTCCTGGAGGCCGCCTACCTGGTGGCCGCGCCCGCACGCATCCCCGCCGATCCCACGGCCCTGGTGGAGGATCGGTGGTCCTCCCTGCCCTGGCCCGACGAGCCGCCTCCGGTCGGCCTGAGGATCAGGGAGACGGGGGCCGACGATCCCGCCCTCGCGCCCGTGCTGGAGATCGTCTGCTGCGGTGAATGCTCGCCGGAGCTGGAGCCGTTGTTCCCCCTTCTGTCCGGCCGTTCGTCCCACCTGCTGGTCACCTGCGCGGCTCCTCCGGGCTGGCCGCCGCTGCATCTGTGGGCCGGGTCGCACGCGGTCGACGCGGTGGCGGCCGTCAGCGGAGGTGTCCGGGTCGACGTCGACGCCGCCCGCCTCCTGCCGGACCCCTGGCGACCGCCGCCGCTCGCCGCCGTGGGCGACTTCGGGGTCGCGCGGTGGATCCGGGTGGAGGCCTCCGGCGAGCGAGACGGGCTGGGCCTCCGCACACTGGGCCTGGCCCGCCTCGGGGTCCCCGAACTGCGCGTCGGCGAGCCGGGCGGCCTGGGGCCGAAGGCCGGCGAGGCCGCGTGGTGGACGCACGTCCTGCACGGGCTGGCCCAGGTTCTCGTCACCCGCCTGTTCACGGATGTGGCCTGTTACCCCGGGCGGGGGAGCCGCGCGGTGCCGGCGGAGCTGACCGTGACGGCGGCCGACATCGCCGCGGCCGAGGCCCGGCCCGCAGGCTCGGATCCCTCCGTCAGGGAGCCGGTCGGACTGTCGCTCCGCTATGAGGTGTCACGCGGAGGCGCCCAACGCTTCATCGTGGGCCGGGTGTTCTGACCCCGTTCGTCCCTGCTGCGCCGGATGCCGGGAGAGGAGGAGACCGTGATTGTCCGAAGCGTTGCCATCGCGATCAGTGACGGTGTATCAACGGTGCGGGTGATCTCATTGATCTCGTACTACGCGGACCTCGCCATCGGTCTGATCCTGGCCTTCCTCCTGTTGTCGCTTCTGGTGAGCGGCCTCAACGAGGGCATCGTCCGGCTGCTCGGCATCCGCAGCAAGTTCCTCTGGGCGTACCTGCGCGACACCCTGGACGGGGCTGAGACGGCCGACAAGGTGGCCGCACCGCTGCGCGTGCTCGACCGTGTGCTCGGGGCGCTGAAGGGGCTGGGCCGCCGGCTCCGGGCGCCCCTGATGGACCTGCTGCCGCCCCCCGCCGAGGGCCGGTCCCGGCTTCCTGCGACCGTGCTCGGCGTCTTCGCGAGGCTGCCGTTCGGCAAGGATCCGCGGCCGCGGTTCAACCCGCAGCCGCCGCCCGTGGAGAGTCCTCCGCTCGCCCCCGCGCCGGACTCGGTCGCCGCCGAGCGGATGGCCGCGGGCGACCCCCCGGCCGGCGAACCCTCCACTGCGTCCGCGGAGCCCGCGCCCCCCACTCCGCCGGCCTCCGCCACGGACCCGTCGGCGTCCGCGAGCCCCGGCGAGCCTGCGTCCCCCACTCCGCCTGCTGGCGCCCCAGACCCGTCGGCGTCCGCGAGCCCCGCGGAGCCCCGGACCGTGCCTGCCGAGAGCGGCGGCCCGTCCTCCCGCGTCACCGCCTCGCTCCCCGCCGACGCCCCCACCGGCGTCGCGGCGGATCCCGGGCACGTGGCGGAGCGGGCGGACGGGGTCGAGTTCGGAGCGGCGGCCGGCCGCGTCCCCGTCCTGTCGGCGGGGGAGGGCGACTCGGCGGGGGAGGGCGACCTCGACCCCGCGCACACGGCCGAGCAGGCGGACGGCGTGGAGTTCGCGGCAACGGACGGGCGGGTCGTGATGTCGTCGGTCGACGGCGCCGATCTCGACCCGGCGCACTCGGCCGAGCAGGCGGACGCCGTGGAGTTCCCGCGGCCGGCCGAGCCCGTCCCGGCTTCGTCGCTGACCGACACCACGGGCGCCGCCACCGGAGCGACCACGGACGCTGGTGCCGCCGCAGCAGGCGGGGCCGCGACGGCCGCGACGCCCGCGACAACTGCCGCGGCCGCGACGGCCGCGACAGCCGCCGGGGCCGCCACGTCGGACGGCGCCGCCGATCCGGCCCAGCCCGCCGGGCAGGCGGACGCCCAGGAGGCCGGGGTCGCATCGCCCGCGACAGCCGCGCCCGACGCGGCGGCGGACGTCGCGCCGCGGGTCGTGCCTCCGGGCCTGGGCAAGTCGATGGCCGAGTTGCTCTACGAGCGGCTGCAGGAGATCGACCATGCCAAGCGGGGGAAGACGAGCATCGCCCAGATCCCGCCGGCCCGCTTCGCCGTCGCCGTCATGGAGATCGCGACCGAGTACGGCGGGGTCGAGGCGCTCATGCGCGACCTCGACAGCCTGAAGAGCCCCTTCTACCGCCCCCTCAAGGCGGTCCTCGACAGGGCCAGCGACGACATGGAGGCGTTACGGCGGGGCATCGAGGAGTGGTTCGACGGGGAGATGGAGCGCCTCAGCCTCCTCTACCGGCGTTACGTCCGCTGGGTCGTCGTCGCGCTGGGTCTCATCGTGACCCTCGTCTTCAGCATGGACGCCCTGGAGTACGGCAAGACGCTGCTGACGGACAACGCCTACCGCAGCGAGGTGACGGCCTTCGCCCAGTCGGGTCCGCAGGCCCTGGCCCCACTGCGGGAGCAGTGCGCCCCCGAGCAGGACGCCTACGCCTGCGTGACCGACGTGCTCAGCACCCCGGCGTTCGTCAAGATCTTCACGCACGCCCCGGTCAGCGTCACCATGAGCACCGACGGCACCCCCTCATGGCAGTGGAAGGCGGGCGACTGGTGGAGCCGCCTGTCGGCGCCGGGCCACTGGCCGGGCTTCCTCGTCACGCTGATCGCCCTGCTGTTCGGCGCGCCGTTCTGGTGGGACATCCTGCGCCGCGTCAGCGGGATCAGGTCCCGCACGAGCGGCACCACGAGCAGTTGAGGGGAGAACCGCCACCCGTCATCCGATTCCCCCAGGAAAGGCGTACGCTGACGTCAGCGCGGGAAATACGTAAACAAAGTTAGCCGGGCGCAAAGAAGTCCCCAAGGAAATGCATATTTTCCTACCGGTGCTGTAATGCCTGGATATGATCGACTTAATCTGAAACGTGCGTCTTTCCGGAATCAGCGAACCCCTGGTCAGGATCCGCCCCGGAGCGAGGTCCCTGACCCCCTATGTCCAAGGTTTGTCCTCTCTGGTGGCCGGCAGTCCGCCCGCGCGACGGCTGTGGCCGTCGGTGAAGGAGAAGTCCCCCAAGTTCATCGGGTGGGGCTCCGGTGAGATCGGCGACCTCCTCCTGGTGGCGGCGGTCCTCGCGTCCGTCATCCCCACGGCGCTGATCGGCCGGACCTTCTCGCTGTGGGGGCCGGTCCCCGACCCCATCGAGATCGTCCTGGGCGTGGTCACGGCCGCGACCATGCCGCTCCGCCGCCGCCTGGCCTGGCCGATGATCGTCGCAGGGGTCGTCTGCGCCTGCGTCACGGGCGTGGTCGTGCCGCTCACCCTGGCGGCGTACTCCATGACCGCGTACAACACGGTCCGCCGCTGGCAGTGGGTGGCGGCCGGCATGCTCGTCGTGTACGTGGCCGTCGACTACGTGAACCCGTACACCGACGAGAACCTCTATTTGTGCCTGATCCGCGGGCTGATGCCCGTGGTCCTCCCCGCGCTCGTCGGCACGTGGGTGTGCCGCTACCGGGGCATGGTCCAGGAGCTGCGGGCCGGCGTGCGGGCGCGGGAGGAGTGCGCCGCCTGGCGGGAGCGCCGGCGGATCGCCGGGGAGCTCCACGACACCGTGACGCACGCCGTGACCTCCATGGCGCTCAACGCCGGGATCATTCCCGACACCGACGACCGGCGGGAGATCCGCCGGCTCGCCGGGACCATCGAGGACAAGGCCGTCCAGGCCCTCACCGAGCTGCGCGAGCTGCTCACCGTGCTGCGCAGCGACGAGGTGCCGGCCTCGGCCGCCGGCGTGGCGGCCATCGAGACCCTGGTGTCCGAGGCCCGGGCCACGGGCCTGCGCGTGGGCCTGCGGCTCGACGTTCCGGAGGAGGCGCTGTCCCGGTCGGTCCAGCACGCGAGCTACCGGGTCGTCCAGGAGGGGCTCAACAACGTGCGCAAGCACGCCCCGGGCGCCGACGTCCACGTCAGCTGCGGCCTGCGGAACGGCGAGGTGGCGGTGAGGGTGGTCAACGGCAGGGGCGCGCCGGCGCAGGAGGCCGCCGGTCGCCCGGCCCACTACGTCGAGTCCGGCTATGGGCTCGGCGGCCTGCGTGAGCGGGTCGGCCTCGTGGGCGGCAGGGTGGAGGCCGCTCCCACCCGGGAGGGCGGCTTCTCGCTGTCGGCGTTCATTCCGTGCGGGTCCCGTCGGGACGAGGAGACCCGGCTCCGGGCCGGCCTCGCCGATCCGTCCGGACCGTGCTGGTGATTATCGGCATTACCTTTTCTTGACCATTCCTTGGTCTCCATACAAGGTAGTGACGCACCCTGTCTGGAAGCTTTCAAGAAAAGGAGTCGTTAAGTAGTCTGATACTTCCCTGGACAATTACCAGACGGATGGTCGCGGCCCCCGCGGCCGAGGGAAGCGGAGGACACCATGGACGTGTACGACATAGTGGTTCTGGAACCGGCGGCGATCGTGGTGGCGGTCGGGGGCGTCCTCCTCTGGCTGGCGATCCTCGCGCTGGCCATGGTCCGCTACCGCCCCGCCGACCGTCACCTGGGAAGGCGCCACCCGAGTGCCCCCGCCCCCCAGCCCGTCGACGAGGCCCGGAACGTCCCCTCCCCCTGCGAGGTCTAACCTGCGGCCCCTCAGGCGCCGAAGAGCGCCAGGCAGGGGCCGAGCCCGGCGACCGAGACCTCCGGCCGGTCCGTGAGCTCCCAGTCCGAGCGGGTCAGGCGCAGCCGCTCGGTGACGACTGCCTCACCATCCACGATGTCCCGGGCGATGCCGTCGGGGCGGTAGCCGAGCCGCCGGGAGATCCGCAGCGGGGCGGGGTTGTCCGCGAACGACATGGTGGTCGCCTCCGAGGCCCCGAGGCCGGCGAAGGCGAGATGCAGGACGGCCGACCGCATGGACCGCCCGATGCCCCGGCCCTGATGCTCCAGGCCGAGCCACGACCCCGTCCGCACCTCCCGGAGTATCCCGAAGTCCTGCGCCCCGACCTGCTGGATCCCCACCGGATGGCCGTCCTCGAAGACCGTCAGGTCGAGCGACCAGTCCCGAGGCGTCCACGAACCGCGACGGCGCCAGTGGCGCTGCACCACCTCACGCGCCCGCTCCGCCGGAGGCAGGTCGCTCCAGGGCCGCAGGAACGGCCGCCGGTCCGGCTCATGGACCCCCTTCGCGGCCACGTCGGCCAGCTCGGCCAACTCCTCCTCATCGGGCAGTCGCAGTTCGAGGCGGCCGGTCCTCAGGCGCAGCCCGAGCAGGGGCCAGTGGTCGATCAGCATGAGGCATTCTGGCGCCTCGCCTCCCGTCCGGAGCAATCCGTTTTACGCCGCCCCTTGACGTGCCGCGAATGAAGAGAGAGCATCGCTCTTGCAAGAGAGCGATGATTCCATCGAGGAGCGATGATGACGGGCAAGCTGCTCTACACCGGGCCGTCCCTGGCCGTTCTGCACGACGCGTACGCCGGTCGCGGCCGGATCGACGACCGGGCGCCGCTCGTGTCGTCGTCCAGCCTCGTCGTGGACGCGTCCCCGGCGCGCGTGTGGGCCGTCATGACGGATCTCGCCT
Organism: Microbispora corallina; assembly: GCF_016863035.1. Taxonomy (GTDB): domain Bacteria; phylum Actinomycetota; class Actinomycetes; order Streptosporangiales; family Streptosporangiaceae; genus Microbispora; species Microbispora corallina. The sequence goes on along the minus strand of NZ_BOOC01000001.1, from coordinate 421,195 downwards.
CGTGGGCCGGCTGGGCCACGGGGATCCGCGTCCTGGAAGCGGGCGAGGTGCGGCCGGGGGAGCGGTTCCGCTGGCGGCTGAACGGGATCGCGCTGCGCTCGCGGTTCGCCGTGGTGGAGCCGGAGCGCGAACTGATCTGGACCGGGACGTTCCTGGTGTACCGGGCGGTGGACCGGCATGTCCTGGAGCCCCTTCCCGGCGGGCGGACGAGGGTGACGGTCGAGGAGTCGCTCGCCGGGCCGTTCCTGCCCCTCCTGTACGGCCCGGCCCGCCTGAGGGCCAACCACGAGCGCTGGCTGAACGACCTCGCGGCCGCCGTGCAGCGTCAGCCGCGCGGCTCCAGCGCCCGTCGGTAGCGGATCTCGGTCAGCGGGAAGCCGTCCGAGTCGTCCCGCTGGACCGCCCCGTCCGGACGCCAGCCGGTGCGCTCGTAGAACCGGCGGGCGCGCGCATTGGCGTCGACGACCCAGAGGGTCGCCTGCTCGTACCCCGCGGCGGACATCGCGTCCACCGCCGCCGTCATCAGGCGGGAGCCGAGCCCGGCACCCCACATCTCGGGCAGAAGGTAGATCGTGGTGATCTCCGCCGTGGTCTCGGGGGCGACGTCCGCGTCCCGTCCCGGGCCGAACCCGGCGAATCCCGCCACGGAGCCGTCCCGCTCCGCCACCAGGAAGCCCGTACGCGGCCAGGAGGGCTCCCGGAGCAACCGCTCCCACAGCGGGAGGCGCATGGCGGGGGTCAGGCCGTCCAGATGATCCTGGGGCATCAGGCCGGCGTAGGCGGCCTGCCACGAGCGGACGTGGACGACGGCGATCGCCTCGGCGTCCGCCGGTTCGGCGCGTCGGATGACCATCGCTGTGTCCTACCTGTTCCCGTGTCCCGCCGTCCAGCGGATATCCCCGTGTCCAACAGGCCCGGTCGGCATCGGGCTGACTCCGGGCCCATGAGCGCCGCCCGTGTCCGTGGCACACTACGACGCGTGGTGGATCAGGACAGGACCGACGTCCAGGAGAACCCTCACTTCATGGACGAAGAGGACCGGCAGCACGTCCGGGAACGGCTGGTCTTCTTCTCCGACGCCGTGATCGCCATCGCGATGACGCTGCTCGCGCTGGAACTGCCGGTGCCGCACGGCGAGACGAACACCGAGGTCTGGCGCCGGTTCGTGGAGTTGCTGCCCGACGAGTACCTGAACTTCGTGATCAGCTTCGCCGTCATCGCCGCGTTCTGGCTCGCCCACCACCAGTACTTCCGGAAGATCCACGTGGTGGACGCGGCGCTGCGGCGGTACAACCTCGGCTGGCTGTTCCTGATCGTGATCGTGCCGTTCGCCACCCGGGTGGACAACGAGGACGGCCGCTTCGTCCTGGGTCCCGTCCTGTACGCCGTCGTCATCAGCGGGATCGCGTCGCTCCTGGTCCTGATGGCGCGGCACGCGATCCGCGCGCATCTCATGCGCCCGGAGGCGCCTCCGCACGCCATGAGGCGGTTGCTGGTGGGCGCGGGCACGGCGGCGGCGGTGTTCCTGCTCTCGATCCCGGTGAGCTTCGTCAGCACGTCGTGGGCCAAGTACTTCTGGCTGCTCACGATCGTCGCCCCGGCCATCTCGAACCGCCTGCTCACGCGCCGCGCCGCCTGACGCCGTTCGCCGGGAGCCATGCCGCCGCCCGCGCGGGCGGCGGCGCCGGAGAAGTCAACGTCTGCCGAAGATGCCCAGCGTCTTGCGGCGCGGGGTGGAGTGGAACGGGGGATGCGCCGGTCCGGCCGGAGGCGTCTCGTCCACCGTCTCCTGCTTGAGGTCGGTCAGGCCGAAGCCGAGCTGGGTGTAGAGCTCCAGCTGGTCGAAGTACTCACGATGCGTGGTGATCTTGCCGTTCTCGACATAGGTGGAGCAGGTGGCGCGGAGACTCACGTGGCGTCCCGTCGGCCCTATCTCCCGCCCGTCCGGCAGGAGGATGGGCCCCGTGTGGGTGCCGGTGTACGTCCACTCGGTGACCGCGGGGTTGTCGCAGTCGCCGAGCTCGAACCAGGCCGTCGCGTGGAAGTCCGCGAAGGCCGTGAAGAACTGCTCGTAGAACCAGGCGATCTGCTCGTGTCCTTCCGCCACGCCCGACGGCGCCACGTAGACGGCGTCCGGGCTGTAGCAGTCGAGCACACCCTGGATGTCATGAGCGTTGATCGCGTCGCCCAACCGGTGCTTGAGATCCCAATAAGTGGTCATGGGATGCCTTCGGCGCTCGGAACCGACAGTTCCTCCGACTCTACCCAGCGCAGTGCCATCGGCCGGTCCCGCCGGGGTCTCACGCCGCCCAAAAGCCGCCGGCTGCTTCCCTTTTGGGCCATGTGCGGCTGTCCTCCCGCCCAACTGCCGGGACGTCCGGCCGGCCCGCCGGCTCCGCCGTCAGGCGGGCCCGTTCCCGGTCTCGGGCCGGACGGCTTCAGGGATCACCACGAAGGTTCCGTCGTCCTTCCTGTTCATCATGAAGCGGCGGCCCTGTGAGCGCAGCTCTCTCATGAGCGCCGCGCCCTCCGCGGCGTCGAGGTGGAGCACCTCGTCGGACCAGTGGACGATCCGGGTGCGGAGGGACTCGTCCAGCCCGAGCTCGGCGGTCAGGTCACGGCACAGCGCGTCGCAGTCGGCGCCGTTCCTACGGAGCCACCGGTAGAGCCCGCCCGGGCCGATCAGGCAGCTCAGCAGGAAGCAGAGGTTGCGGTTGACGGTCTCGCCGAGCCCCAGGTACAGCCCGTCGGTCCAGTGGAGGTGGTGCGTGAGCGTCGGGGCGATGGTGAAGGTCCCGTGGGGGTCGTGCCGTACGGGCTCCGGCGGGATGAAACCGCACCCCGTGAGCATGCGCCGGGCCTGCTCGTCCTCGTTCAGAACGGCGAGGACATAATGATCTTCACGGATGGTCCGGTTATCCTCGGCTGCCGCGTACGATCTCGCGACCTCCATGACGGCCATGTTCGCTCCGCATCGCGATCCGGACGGCTGGTACGACCAGCGTAGGTCCGAACGTCGCGAACCGCGCGCGGAGCGGGCGCGGTACCCGGGAGCGGCTTCCGCGGGCGAAGGGGGCGCCGCCCGGCCGGTCGTCCGCCTGCCGGCCTGACCGGGTGCCGCCCATATTCCGTGGCGGGTCCCGCGCGCGTGGAGTTAGCTTTCTCCCTGGGCGCGGGGTGTGCCCTTTTCACGGCGGCGAATCAGCAGATCGGAGGTGCGGAGCGAAATGACGTGTCACCTTCGGGCACTCTGCTTCGACGCGCACGACCCCCTCGGCCTCGCGGGCTTCTGGGCCGGCGTCCTGGGCTGGGAGATGAGCGGCGACCCGCAGGACGGCGTCGCGCTCGTGCCGGACGACGACACCGGGTTCCGGATCCGCTTCCTTCCGTCCCAGGAGCAGAAGACCGGCCAGAACCAGATGCACTTCGATCTCACGAGCACGTCCCTTGAGGACCAGCAGCGGACGGTGGCGAGAGCGATCGGGCTCGGAGCCCGGCACATCGATATCGGCCAGCGTCCGGAGGAGGGGCACGTCGTGCTCGCCGATCCCGAGGGCAACGAGTTCTGCGTCACCGAGCCCGGCAACGCGTTCCTGGCCGACTGCCCGTTCATCGGGGCGGTCTCCTGCGACGGTTCGCAGGAGACCGGGTACTTCTGGAGCAAGGCGCTGGGCTGGCCGCTGGTCTGGGACCAGGACCAGGAGACCGCGATCCGCTCGCCGCACGGTGGACCGAAGATCACCTGGGGTGGTCCGCCGTTCGCGCCGAAGACCGGGAAGTACCGGCTGCATTTCGACCTCGCCCCACCCGCCGGCGGTGATCAGCAGGCGGAGGTCGAGCGTCTCCTCTCCCTCGGGGCGACGCGCGTCGACATCGGTCAGGGCGACGTCGAGTGGGTGGTCATGGCCGATCCCGACGGCCACGAGTTCTGCGTCCTGACCTCGCGATAACGGATCCCGGGGAGCCGGCGGACGCGCTGGGGCCGGCGTGAGTGGCGTCGCGGCTCAACCGGCCGGCTGCGGGGGCGGGATGTCCAGGAGCCCGGCGGCCCAGGACAGGGCGGCGGTGAGGCGGCGCCGGCGTTGCTCGAACAGGATCGGGTCCGCGTCGCGCGCCGGGGTGAGCAGGGGCTGTTGCCCGGCGATCAGGGCGGCATGGCCGGCCGCGTGCGGTCCCTGGCCGGCGTCCGGCGCGGGGCCGCCTTCGGCGTGCAGGGCGACGAGCCACAGGTGGTGGTCGAGCCAAGGATCGCCGATCGCCGCCGACGCCCAGTCGGCCAGCACCAGCCGGCCGCCGTGGCACCACACGTTCGCGGCGCGCACATCGCGGTGGATCAGGCGGTCCCCTTCAACGGGCGCCTCTGCGGCCGCGGCGTGCAGCGTGTCCAGGTGGTCGTCCAGCCATCGCCGGGAGCAGACGTGCATGCGCAGCAGGCGTGCGGGGTCGGCGGCGACGGCCTCCCAGGGGTTGGGCCTCGCCCGCAGCACCGGCACGCCGGGCGGCGCGGGCAGCGTGTGCACCTCGTGGAGGAGCTCCCGGGTGGCCGCGACGAGGCCGGGGGTCCACTCGCGGAGCCAGTGCTCCGGCTCCAGCGTCTCCAGGACGAGCATCGGCAGCGGTTCGCGTGTGCTCGCCAGCAGCCGCGGCAGGAACGGCCGGTCGCCCAGCGCCTCGTACACCGCGAGCTCCGTGCCGAGCTCGGCGGCGATCCCGCCCACCTTGACGAAGACCGAACCGCCCCCGGCCCGGTCGGCGATCCGCGCCTGAGATCTGCTGTGCCCGCCCGCGACCGGCCGCAACCCGGCGATCTCGCAGCCGAGTGCGCGGCCGGCCATCTCGGCGATCTCGGCGTCCGTCGACGGCCCTGTGGCCGCGGGCCGGCCGGACACGCGCGACAGCAGCAGTTCGGCCACCCATTCGTTGGCCTGGCGGACCGCCTGCCTGCTGTCCGGGTCGGGACGCCCGAGCGACTCGGTGACCAGGCGCCATATCAGGGCGCGCAGCAACAGTTGGTCGATGTCGTCCTCGCCGGCGAGTTCGTCCAGGATGCCGGGCGACGCCCCGGACCAGGCCAGCAGGTCCACGGCGGCGACCGCCAGCGCATACCCCGCGGGCCGCCGGCTCGGTGAGAAGTCGATCACCGCCGGTGGCTGACCGGGCGCGAACAGCACGTTGCCCGCGATGTCACTGTGCACGAGCTGGTCGGGCAACCGCACCGGCCGGGTGGCGGCCCGCAACTCGTCCACCAGATCCGACAGCTCCGGCGCCAGCTCGACCTCGGCCTGATCCCACGCCACCCGCTCGGCGACCTCCCAACGGCTCCGGCCGCGTCCCAGCCAGCGAGGCGCGGGGACACCGGCCAGGGCGGCGTGGAAGGCCCGGCTGGCCGCGACGAGGTCCGGCCACCGCGCCACCGGCTCCGGCGTGCCCTCGACCGCGGTCCACGCCGCCCACCCGCCGGCGACCCATGAGCCGTCGGCCGCCCGCACCGGCCGCGGCACCCGGAACCCGGGACCGCGCAGATCGGCGAAGACCTCCGCCAGCCACGACGCCACACCGGGATGCCGGGCGGGCTTGAGGACCAGGCCACCGGCCTGCCAGCTGGTGCCACCTCCTCCGGGTAGCCGCCTCGCCGGCCCCGATGTGACCCCGAAGGCCGCGCGCACATCCGGCGGCAGATCGTCGAACACCGGTCCACCCTCCAGACCGCCCCTCCCCGGTGTCAATCGAATTACCACGCCCCTCACTCCGGCTGATCGCCGCGCGGGTCCCCGGCGTCGGACAGCTCGGCGAGCCGGCCGGCCAGGTACTCCCGTTCCGCGGCGTTGCCGGTCAGCTCCAGGGCCGTACGGTATGCGGCCACGGCCTCGTCGTACCGGCCCAGCCGGCGCAGCAGGTCCGCCTTGATCGCCGCGAGGTAGTGGTACCGGGCCAGCCGCGGGTCGCCCTCCAGCGCCGCCACCTCCCGCAGCCCGGTGGCCGCGTCCGTCGCCATGGCCAGTGCCACCGCCCGGTTCAGCTCGACGACCGGGGACGGCCACACCTGACGCAGCGCGTCGTACAGGGTGACGATCTGCGGCCAGTCGGTGTCGTCGTACCGGGCCGCCTCGGCGTGCAGCGCGGCGATCGCGGCCTGCAGGAGGTAGCGGCCGGGACGGCCCAGCCGCATGCCGCGCAGCACCAGCTCCCGCCCCTCCGCGATGGCGGCGCGGTCCCAGCGGGTACGGTCCTGCTCCTCCAGGAGCAGGAGCCGGCCGCTCGCGTCGGTACGGGTGGCCCGCCGGGCGTCGGTGAGCAGCACGAGCGCGAGCAGCCCGGACACCTCCGGCTCGTCGGGCATCAGCGCGTGCAGCGTCCGGCACAGACGCACCGCCCGCTCCACCAGGTCGTCGCGCAGCAGCCGGTCGCCGGAGGGCGCGGTGTGCCCGGTCGTGTAGAGCAGGTGGACGGCCGACAGGACCGCGTCGAGCCGCTCCGGCAGGTCCTTCGCCTTCGGCACCCGGAACGGGATCCGCGCCGCCGCGATCTTCTTCTTGGCGCGGGTGATCCGGGCCGCCATGGTCGCCTCGGAGACCAGGAACGCGCGCGCGACGTCGCCGGTGCCGACCCCGCAGACCAGCCGGAGCGTGAGCGCCACCCGTGCGTCCGGGGCCAGCGCCGGATGGCAGCAGGTGAACACGAGGCGCAGCCGGTCGTCCGGGATGTGGTCGCCGGGATCCGCGGCGGCACCGCCGGTCTCGTCCGGCATTGCGAGCAGCGGCAGCTTCGCCCGCAACACCTGCTCCCGGCGGATCGCGTCCAGGGCCCGGCGCCGGGCGGTGGTGACCAGCCAGGCCGCCGGGTTGTCCGGGGTGCCGTCGCGGGCCCACCCGGCCACGGCCTGCGCGAACGCCTCCTGGACGCACTCCTCCGCCAGGTCGAGGTCGCGGGTGACCCGGGTCGTCGCGGCGAGTATCAGCGCCCAGTGGTCCCGGTGCGCGTCCCCGACGGCCCGGTGGACCCCGCCCGTACCGGCGTCGGTCATCCCAGCAGCGGGCGGATCTCGACGCCGCCGCGCCAGGTCGCCGGGTTCCGTCTGCTGATCTCCAACGCGTGGTCCAGGTCCCGCGCCTCCAGGATGTAGAAGCCCGCGATGACCTCCTTGGCCTCGATGAACGGCCCGTCGGTGACCGTGTCCCCGCGTACCGAGGTAGCCATGGCACTCGAGTGCAGGGCGTACCCGCTCACGATGTGGCCGCCGAGTTCCTCGACGTCGTCGGAGTGGCGCATGTGGGCCTCCATCTCCTCGGCCGGCATGTCGGCGACGTCCGCCGGAGCAGGCGCGTACAGCAGGATCGCGTACTGGGTCATGTCAGTTCCTTTCGTACTGGACTTCTTACTGGATGGATTCGGGGAGCTATTGGACGGATTCCGCGAGCGCCGCTTCGGCCGGCGCGGGATCGGAGGGCGGCTGCCCGAGCGGCGGCAGGTGCCGCAGGACCACGGCCAGCAGGACCGCCGTCGCGAAGAGGATCGCGGCGCTGAGCCCGGCCGCGGTGTGCAGCCCGGCCACGAACGCCTCGTGCGCCGCGGACAGCAGGGCGCGGCCGGCGGGCGCCGGCAGGTGGGATGCCGCCTGCGTGGCACCGGCGATGCTGTCCCGGGCGGCCGGTGGCGCACCGGCCGGGATGCGGGAACGGTACACCACGGTCAGGACGCTGCCGAGCACCGCGACGCCCAGCGCGTACCCGAACTCTCCGGCCGTCTGCCCCAGGGCCGCGGCGGACCCGGCCCGCTCGGGTGGCGCGGCGCCGACGATCAGGTTGGTGCCCAGCGTGACCAGCGGAGCGGTGCCCAGGCAGCTCACCAGGAAGCCGACGATCAGCACCCAGGCGCCGGAGGTGTCGGACCGGGTCATCACGAGGAGGCCGGTGACCGTGATGAGGATCCCCCCGGCGATCAGGAACGCGGGCCGGACCCGGCGGGCCAGCAGCGGCGCGATCTGAAACCCGGCCACGGAGGCTGCCATGCCCGGCGCCAGCGCGAGGCCGGCCCGCAGTGGGGGCAGGCCGTCCACGAGCTGGAAGTACTGCGCGACCAGCACCATCGTGCCGCCGGACAGCGTCGAGTACGCGAGCATGCTGCCCAGCGTGGCGCTGAAGGTACGGCTCGCGAACAGCCGCAGGTCCACCAGCGGGTCGGCGAGCCGGCGCTGGCGCCGCACGAACAGCGCACCGAACGCGAGTCCGGCCGCCAGCAGCAGGGCCGGGGTCACCCCCCAGCCGTCCCGGGCGAAGGACTTCACACCCTGGATCGCGGGGAGGACGGCGGCTAGGGACAGCACGACGCTGCGCAGGTCCAGCCGGCCCGCCGCTTCGTCGCGGTACTCGGGGACCAGCGCCGGCCCGACGGCCAGCAGCAGCGCCATCGCCGGCACTCCCAGCAGGAACACCGACCCCCACCAGAAGCGCTCCAGCATCGCCCCGCCCACGATCGGCCCGATGATCGCGCCCACCGTGAAGCATCCCGCCCAGATCCCGATGGCGCCGGCCTTCTGCCGCGGATCCCGGAACAGGTGGCTGATCAACGCCAGCGTCGACGGCGTGAGCGCGGCCCCCGCGATGCCCAGCAGCGCCCGCAGAGCGATCAGCATGAGCGGGCTGGTGGACCAGGCGGCACCAACGGAGGCGAGGCCGAACACGAGGGCGGCCGCGAGCAGGAGCCGCCGCCGGCCGATGCGGTCGCCGAGGGCGCCCATGGTGACCATTAATCCGGCCACCATGAACCCGTACACGTCCATGATCCACAGCTGTTGGACGCCGGTGGCGTGCAGCGCGCGGCTGAGGTGCGGCAGGGCCAGCAGCATCACGAACATGTCCAGCGACACCAGCAGGGTGGGCAGGGCCAGGACGGCCAGTCCGACCCACTCCCGGGTGCCGGCCCGTTGTGCGCGTCCCTCGTCACTGCTCATGCTCGGTGTCCTCTCCCGCGTTCCGTAGGGCCGGCGCCCGTCCGCCGCGTGGGCGGTGGCGTCCTGCCTCAGAACGTCGTCGTGCGGACACCCCGGAAATCGACAGCCGCCTCACGCGGTCCGGATGTGACCTGCGTCACGGAGAGGATCGTTCGCCGCCCTCCGGGCGACGCGGAAAACCGCGGCACGCTGGGGGGTGGCGTTCTACGACACGGCCTGGCGCGCCACGTGGTAGCGGAGATAGACGACTTTCGAGCTGAAGGTGCGGGTCTCGACGAGTTCGAGATCCACCCGTCGCTCGCGCTGGGGGAAGAACGGAATGCCACCGCCGACCAGCACCGGGTAGACGCGGGCCCGGTACTCGTCGATCAGTCCCGACGCGGCCGCCTCGGCGGCGAGAGTCGCGCCGCCGATCGCGATGTCGCCCGCCCCGGCTCGGCTCGCAACCGCTCGATCTCCTCCGCCAGGCCGCCGGAGGCCAGGCGGGCATTGCCCTGCACCGCCGGCAGCGTGGTGGAGAACACCACCTTCGGGAGCCGCTTCCAGATCGCCGCCCACTCGAGCATCAAGGCGTCGAGGGATGGATCCTGGTCGGCGGTCTCCCAGTACAGCATCGTCTCGTACAGCCGCCGTCCCATCAGGTGCACGCCGACCTCTCGTATCTGGTCGGTGGCGAGGCGAAAGACGTCCTCGTCGGGCGCCGTCCATTCGAAGTCGCCGTCCGGCCCGACGATGTAGCCGTCAAGTGAGACGCTCATCGAGTACGTCACGCTGCGCATCGGAGTCCTCCTTCGTCAATGCGTTCGACAGTACGGCCGCGTGACGTCGGACGGCGAGCCTGCGGTGCAAGAAAGCCCGTGGCAAGGTTCGAGACCTTCCCACGGGCTTCCGGTTCCACCAATCTTCGGCCTGGCTGCGAAGGTCGACAAGGTGTAGGCGTCGAGGCAGTCGACGCTGGTATGAGCGATGAGGGATGTCATTCGGTCATGCTTCAACGATCGAGAGGGTCTGCGACTGCATTACATGCACCCTTGCGGATCCTCCGCTGAGACCACCGGAAGGCGCCGGCCTGGCGTTGTGCTCAGCCGCTGTAGGGAGGGGCCACACCCCAGCCCCAATGCGGTACGGGAGCCTCGCGCACGGGCTCCGCACCCGGCTGTGAATTCGCCAGTGCCAGACGCGTCCCCCACTCGATGTAGCCCGTGAACGCGGCGCGGAACTCAGGATCGGCGGGCAGTCCGACCTCGTCGGCCGCGTCCATCAGCAGGCTGACCCACCGGCGCCGCATGGGTTCGGTGATGGCCTTGCCGAGGTGCATGGAGAGCATGTGCCGGTAGCCGCCCCGCTCGTGGGTGTAACGGGCCGGCCCTCCGAAGACCTCTCCCAGCCACATCGCCACAAAGCGCGGGTGATCAGGATTCATGTGCTTGAACAGGGGCCCGATCAGGTCATCGACCGCGACGAGATCGTAGAACCTCTCCGTGAGCCGTTCGAGCGCCTCGGCGCCGCCCGCCCAGTCGTACAGCGAGGGAATCGAACCGCCCGTACCGCGCACCGCTGTGCGTTCGTAGTGGCTCATCTCCTCGATGTCGTGCACGAACGGACCGATGGCGGCGAAGAACTCCTGGAACAGATCGCTGCGGCGAAACCCTTCCAGGTGATCCTTCGCCGATGTCCACGTGATCCGCAGAATGTAGGACTCGGGCTGTTCGACGCTGCGGGCGAGCTCGTAGTCGGCACACTGCGGAGCGCGTGACAGACAGTCGGCGGCCTTGTGATAGGCCGCCTCGAAGTCCTCGCTCCGCTCGCCGGGAATGCGGTAGCGGATGTACTCGACGATCACCAGTGATCAACTCCGGGCTTCGACACGACTTCCCTGTCAGATCTCGGCCATCCTGCCATGTTTGTAATCAAGTAATCCACGCGCTGACCGAGCCTTCTGCCATAAGTGAACGGGCGCACCGAAGGTGCTCTGCCATTTCCGGTGTGCGAACTCGGACCCGATGTCGGGGTTCCTGCCAGGCGTCGCGAGCGTGCTCCTCGCAGACGGCGTCGATACCCGTAGCCTCGCCGCGTCCCTTGGTCACCTCTCTTGTGTTCCGGCGGAACAGAGACGGAACTGAGGGCCTGAACTGTTGATCGCGCCCCGATCCTGGCCATCTTGGGAATGCGCGGGACCGCGCAGGCTCTACGTGAGTGCCTGTGTGAGTTCGTTGCGGTGTTCGGTGTACACCACGTGGCCGTGAGCGCCGTTGACCAGAGGCATGTACGGCGGGACATGGCCACACTCGACGTCAGCGATGATCGGTACGGCGAGGCCGCCGAGTGCGTCGAGCACCGCCTCATGCTGGGTGAGCGAGTCGATGCCCGGGGCCCGGGTGCGGCCGACGAGCATGGCGTTGGTGAAGAATCCGGCCATCCGCATCCATCGAACCCGCGCTGTCAGCCTTGCCTTTCAAGATCATTTTCCATGAGTTGGGAGAACATCGACCTGCATGTGTGGCGGTCGAGTCACCGTGAGTCCCCGATTGTTCCCGCTGATCGCCGACCGAACGGGCACGCAACGGGCACGCCACCGTGTTCCTGCCGCTAGCGATATCGCGAGCGTAGACTCGGGGCATGAGCGCCGGGCATGCGCATGAGGAGCTTCATCACCTGGTTGACCGGCTGTCGCCGGACCAGGCGGGTCGGTTGCTGCGGTTGGTCAAGACAGACCCGGAACTTGCTGAGGCCGCGAACGAAGATCTGTCGGAACCGGTGCGGCGCCGCCGGCTGTCGATCGCGGGGATTGGCGCGTCCGGAGAGGGCGATCTGTCGGAACGGGTCGAAGATCTGCTGGCGGAGCGATTCAATCGGTCGGTGTGACCGCTACGCTCCTGGACACAGGGCCGCTGATCGCCGTTGTCGATCGCGATGACAAGCACCATGCCTCGTGTGTGCGTCTCCTTGAGCAGTTGGAAGGGCCGTTGCTCCTTCCTTCGACCATCCTTATCGAGGCCGGTTGGACGATCAACAGGCATATGGGACCGGTCGTACATGCGCAGTTCCTTGATCTCGTCACGGAGGAGTTCGAGCTGGTCGATCTGCTTGCCGCTGACGTACGACGTATGGCCGAACTCGTCCGGCTTTACAAAGATGCTCGTCTCGACCCTGCCGATGTGTCCGTGGTCGCAATCGCCGAGCGTCTGGGAATCACACAGATCGCGACGATCGACCGGCGTGATTTCGGCCTGATCCGGCCGCGGCATGTGGCGGCGTTCAGGCTGCTGCCGGAAGTGCTCGCTTAGATCTTGGAGCGGGCGACGGGAATCGAACCCGCGCTGTCAGCTCGGGAAAGGCGTTGATCACGTCTTGTCGGGCCGCTGACCTGGGTCTAGGACCGGTCACGAGTGACCGTGGTTGCCCCCTCGTTCCCCTGTCTCATCGCACGCTGATTGCACGACGGCAGGAGCAGGGACGCAGGTTAAGGCTGGTCGGCCTTGTAGTCGAAGTACACGGTGAGGCTCGGCCAAGGGCCTTCGGCTGTGATCTCTGTATGCATGATCAGGTCATGGACCTCGACGTCTCCAAGGTCCTCGATGCTGTCCGCGACCCTACGGAGAAGCGCCGGTACATCTCCTTGCTGATGGCCCTTCGGGTTCGCCGGGGAGAAGTGGTGCATGGTCCAGGTGATTCGCTCGGACACGTCCCGGCCTTTCTCTGATCATTATGCTGTATCGCAGCATAGAGAGCACGAGGCCTCGCGCCTCCCGCCCTTGCCTCAGCCAGCGCCACGATGATCAGGCCCTTGGCGGTCACCCCGGAGCCAGAGTGCCCCCGCTGGAGGCGTAGATCGCCGCTGTACCTGCTGATTTCATAGGCGCCGCTGCTGCATCTTGCGGGTACGCGAAGGTCGGCGTGCCGGCTGTCCCGGCCCTACTCAGCGGGGTCCGGCGAATCGCCTTTGCCGGATCGCGCACCCGATGATCACCAGACCGAAGAGAATGAGTGCGATGGTCTTGAGCCACTCAGTTGAGCCGTCAGGCCAACATGCCCTGCCGTCTACGTAGATGACGGGGACACGGTCCCCGACGTGTGTCTTGGGGTTCAGGTCGTCGGTGTCCACATCGGGGGACTCGGAGCCGCCCGTCGCTTGAAACAGACTCGCCGGTCCAGCCGCATGCCTTGCGACAGTCGCTTGTCTCGATCGTCAACGTGCCGCGGATTCCATCATCATTTGCTGCCTGTGGGGCAGGCCCAAGCCATCCGATGCCGAAGATGACAAAAGAAGACTGAAGAGTACAAGTATGGTCGCGCACCCGGTGCCGATTCCAGCTTCCGCCTTGTCGGCGGGACCCGGGTGAGGCACGAGCCGAAGGTACACGAGAAAGCTGCAGCCCTGAACGGGTAGTTGCCCCCGTCCCGCTTCTCCGCCTCGATGAACGGGTCCACGCTCACCGGTCTCCCGCACGAAGAAAGCCGTCTTAGATTCAGACGATCAACGCAACGCTGCCAGTGGATGGATGGACTGTGGCTCGGATGGGTCGGCCGGGAATGTCGGACGCGATGAAAGAAGACTTGTGGCGGCGGTGGCGCGCCGGTGACTCCATCAGCGTGATCTCCCGGGCACTGGGCAAGCCCCCGGGGTCGGTCTTCACGGTGCTGAAGCACCATGGCGGCATCGCGCCGGGCGAGCGGGTGCGCCGGGCCGACCATTTGAGCGCCGAGGACCGGGAATCGGGATGACAGCGGCGCTCAGGTCGGTCCCTGGACGCTTGAGCGCGCAATGCGGAAAGCCCGCGGCAAGGTGCAGGACCTTCCCACGGGCTTCCGATTCCACGACGTGCGGCACTACCTCGCGTCGCTCCTGATCTCCTCTGGCGCTGACGTCAAGGTCGTCCAGGCCCGTCTCCGCCATGCCGGCGCCAAGACCACGCTCGACACCTACGGCCACCTGGGGCCCGACTCTGACGAGTCGACCCGGGCCGCCATGGATGCGGTGCTCGCCGCTCGGACGGAACCGAGGCGGAACCAGCCGGACACCGCGCGATGAACATGCACGTCACCGCGCGGTCGCCGGTCACACGTCGTAGTAGAGCTCGAACTCGTGCGGGTGCGGGCGGAGGCGGATCGGGTCGACCTCGTTCTCGCGCTTGTAGGCCACCCAGGTCTCGATGAGGTCGGGCGTGAAGACGCCGCCCTCGAGCAGGTAGTCGTGGTCGGCCTCGAGCGCGTCGAGGACGGCGGGCAGCGAGCCCGGCACCTGCGGGATGTTGCGGGCCTCCTCCGGCGGGAGCTCGTAGAGGTCCTTGTCGACCGGCTCCGGCGGCTCGATCTTGTTGCGGATGCCGTCCAGGCCCGCCATCAGCATCGCGGCGAAGGCGAAGTACGGGTTGCAGGACGGGTCCGGGACGCGGAACTCGATGCGCTTGGCCTTCGGGTTGGAGCCCGTGATCGGGATGCGGACGCAGGCCGACCGGTTGCGCTGGGAGTAGACCAGGTTGACCGGGGCCTCGTAGCCCGGCACCAGACGGTGGTAGGAGTTCACCGTCGGGTTCGTGAAGGCGAGCAGCGACGGGGCGTGCTTGAGCAGGCCGCCGATGTAGTAACGCGCGGTGTCCGACAGCCCGGCGTAGCCGACCTCGTCGTAGAAGAGGGGCTCGCCGTCCTTCCAGAGCGACTGGTGGCAGTGCATGCCGGAGCCGTTGTCACCGAAGATCGGCTTGGGCATGAACGTGACGGTGCGGCCGGCCTGGATGGCGGTGCTCTTGATGATGTACTTGTACAGCATCAGGTTGTCGGCCGTCTTGAGCAGTGTGCCGAACCTGAAGTCGATCTCGGCCTGGCCGGCGGTGCCCACCTCGTGGTGCTGCATCTCGGTCTCGATGCCCGCGTCGATGAGGTTGCGGACCATCTCGGAGCGCAGGTCGGTGAAGTGGTCCATCGGCGGGACGGGGAAGTAGCCGCCCTTGTAGCGCGGCTTGTAGCCCAGGTTGCCGCCCTCGGAGGCCTTGCCGGTGTTCCAGGCGCCCTCGATGGAGTCGATGTAGTAGTAGCCCGCGTTCTGACGCGTCTCGAAGCGGACGTCGTCGAAGATGTAGAACTCGGCCTCGGGGCCGAAGTAGACGGTGTCCGCGATGCCCGTGCCCTTGAGGTACTCCTCGGCCTTACGGGCGACGTTGCGGGGGTCCCGGCTGTAGGCCTCGCCCGTCAGCGGGTCGTGCACGAAGAAGTTGATGTTCAGCGTCTTGTGCTGACGGAACGGGTCGAGCACGGCCGTGCTCGGGTCGGGCAGCAGGAGCATGTCCGACTCGTGGATGGCCTGGAAACCGCGAATGGACGAGCCGTCGAACATCAGGCCGTCGGAGAAGACATTCGGCCCGAAGTTCTCGGACGGGAAGGTGAAGTGGTGCGTCGTGCCCGGCAGGTCCGTGAACCTGACGTCAACGAACTGCACACCCTCGTCCCGGATGAACTTGAGGACGTCGTCGGCGGAGTTGAACACTCTCGAACCTCCCAGGGGCATGGGCTAGCAACCCGAAAATAGGCGCGCGCCGTTTCCGCGCCATGTCTCGTTTGTTTCGCGCGTGTTAATGGAAACGCCTCAACAGCACCGCTGGGACCCGCTGTCCCGCGGCGCGCCCGCGCCCTCGGAGATCACCCCCCGGTTGCCGAGTCGGCGCAGGTCAGAGCCCCATCCTACGCACGGATCAGGTCCTCGTCGTCGCCTGGCACCCGCCGCGCGCCACGTCGTGTCCCCGGTTGTACGGATCGGCGGGCGGGCCGGACGGCTGCACCCGCTGCGACTCGCCGTCGAAATGCGGATGGACGAATCCGTCGTCGAAATCGCAACTCGCGCCGGCCGTTCCCGACGACGTCTGGTCGAGCCAGACGACGACGTCCCCGTCCTCCTCCCAGGCGGAGAAACGCGCGCGGTAATGGTCCACGAGCCGCCGGGCGGAGGCCCGGTCGCCTGGCCGGTTCACGGCGTACACGAGCAGGTAGTCGGCCGTGATCGTGATCCCGCCGCGGCCGTCCTTCGACCGCCGCCTGGCCGTCGTGGTCGCGCCGTCGACCTTCACGGTGTCCGTCGTCAGATCGGCGCTCCCCGGCGCGAGGCTGAACGCCCAGGCGCGGGTGTTGGAGGCGCGGCCCTTGTCGAGGTGCTTGAGGAAGTACGCCCGCTGCTCCGGGTCCAGCAGCTTGGCGAGCGCGGACGGCCTGCCGCCCCTGATCGCGGCCGGGTCGAGCCGGGCCGCCGCCAGCAGGCGCCGTACGCGCCGGAGCGCCTTGGCCACCTGCTTGCGGCTCAGCCCGCCGAGCGCCCGGGCCCGGGGGAGCACGACCCCCTTCACGCCGTCGGCGAAACCGGCGGCCCGGGAGCCGGCGAACGGGTCGACGGGCGGCAGCGCCGAGGCCACGCCGCCGCCTTCGAGGAACGCGTCGTCATCGTCGCTGATCGGCGTGAGCACGGGGCCGGGCCGCGCGACCGCGGGGCCGAAGTGCGGCTGGTGCGCCGGCTCCCCGCCGGCGGCCGCCGACCGCAGCGAGCCCAGCTTGCCGAGCACGTCGGGGCGCAGACTGATCACCAGCCCGACGGCCACGACCAGCGCGGCCAGCGCGAGGACCACGACGGGGGCCCGCGCCCGGCGGCCGCCCGGGCCGAGCCCGCGCTCGGCCTCGGCGGTGATCCGCCGGATCTCGTCCTCGTCGAACTGGGCGATCAACGCCTCGAAACGGGCGTCGATGTCATCAGGATCCGCCGGCCGCACCGATCACTCCCAGCGCTAGGTCCGAAGCGTCTAACGATAGAGGACAAAACAAGCCATGGCGTGCCCAATCATGAAGCGCCGCGCCTCCGAATGCCAGACCGGTCACCGCCCCCGATACGCTGATGAACCATGAGTGACCGGCAGCCGCGATGGACGCAGACGTGGCTCGGCGGCACCCGGGCCACGGGAACCGATCTCGGCTACCCGGGTGAGCGGCTCGGCCTGCCGCAGGCGGGCCCCGGAGCCGTCGCGAGCTGGGGCCGCCGCCTCGGCGCCGTCGTCGTCGACTGGGTCCTGTGCACCTGGGCCATCGCGGGCGGGCTGCTGCACCTGCACGGCAGCGACCAGAGCTTCGCCGGGCTCGGGATCTTCGCCGCGGAGTACGTCGTGCTGGTCGGCACGCTCGGCATGACCCTCGGCATGCGGCTGTTCGGCATCCGTGTGGCGGCCCTCGACGGCGGACGGCCGCCGTTCCTGGCCGTGCTGGTCCGCACGCTGCTGCTGTGCCTCGCCGTGCCGGCGGTGATCTGGGATCGCGACCGCCGCGGGCTGCACGATCGCGCGGCAGCGACCGTGGTGGTCAACCTCTAGCGAGGCACTGGAAGATCGCGGTGCCGGGGAGCAGCCGGCCGCGCAGCGGGCTCCACCCGCCCCAGGTCCGGTCGTGGCCCTCCGGCCACTCCGGCTCCACGAGGCCGGCGAGCGTGAACCCCGCCGCGTGGATCAGGCCGACCCAGTCGCCCATCGTGCGGTGGTGTTCGACGTACGACGGCGTCCCGTCCTCGGAGAACTCGACGTACGGCGAGCGGTCGAAGTAGGGGCGGTCGGCGGTCAGCCCGCGCTCGCCCGGGTCGTCGGGGAAGGCCCACCGGATGGGGTGGCTGACCGAGAACACGAACCGCCCGCCGGGCCGCAGGACCCGGCGGACCTCCCGGAGCGCGGCGCCCGCGTCGGCGACGAACGGCAGCGCCCCGAAGGCCGAGCAGGCGAGGTCGAACGAGGCGTCGCGGAACGGCAGGGCCTCGGCGTCGGCCTGCGCGACCGGCAGCGCCGAGCCCGTGTCCAGGTCGATGCGCCGGGAGTGCTGGAGCTGCCGGTAGGACAGGTCGACCCCGACCACCGCGGCGCCCTCGCCGGCGAGCCAGCGGCCGCACTGCCCGGCGCCGCAGCCGACCTCGAGGATCCGCAGGCCCGACACCTGGCCGAGCAGCCGGGCGTCGGCCTCGTCGAGCCCCTCGGGGCACCACACGAACCCGTCGTCCCGCAGGAAGTCCCCGTGCTCGGACTGATAGTCGTCGGCGGCGCCGTCCCACCAGCCCCGGTTGGCCCGGGCGGTCTCCGTGCGGGAGACCGCCCGCCGGCCCACGTCCATCGGGCCTCAGCGCATCTTCGGGCCGCGGGGCATCCGCACGCCCTTCGGCAGCGGGCCCTTCGGCATCGGCACGGCCGGGGTCAGCGCCCGCATGCGGTTGTTGACCTCGGAGACGGCGCCCTTCTTGAGGTTGCGCGGCAGCTTCATCAGATGCCGCTGCAACTTGGCCAGCGGGATCTGGCCCTCCGCGTCGCCGCACTGCACGTCGTACACGGGGACGTCGACCGCCACGCGCTGCACGCGCTTCTTCTCCGCCACCAGCATCCGCTGGACACGGCTCGGCGGCCCCTCGGAGACCAGGATGACCCCGGGGTAGCCGACGACGCGGAACACCAGGTCCTGGTCGCGGTTGACGGCCACCGGCTTCTCCTCGACGTGCCACGTCCCGCGCATGCCCTGCAGGATCGCGTACGCCGCCCCCGGCTGGCCGTGCAGCATGCTGTACTGCGCGGTCTGCGCGAACCGGCTGAAGACGAGCATCCCGACCAGCACGGCGGCGAAGACGCCGAAGACGATCCACGTCCAGCTGAAGATCAGCCCGAGGACGACGAAGAGGACGAGCGTGGCCAGTGCCGACGCGTAGACGATCGGCATGCCCTTGGGGTTAGCCTGCTTGATGATCTGGGCGACCATCCGGAGCTGCTTGAGCCGCCCCGGAGCCGCTGCGTCTTTCGCCATGGTGTGAAGGATACAAATCCCTGACGGGCTTAATGAAAACGAGACTCGCCCACGCGGGCGGCGACCGCCTGCTGGTACAGGCGCCCGGCACGGTAGGACGACCGCACGAGCGGCCCGGACATCACGCCGGCGAAGCCGATCTCCTCGGCCTCCTGCTTGAGCTCGACGAACTCCTCGGGCTTCACCCACCGGTCAACGGGGTGGTGGCGCGGGCTCGGCCGCAGGTACTGCGTGATCGTGACCAGGTCGCAGCCCGCGTCGTACAGGTCGCGCAGGGCCTGGCCGATCTCCTCGCGCTCCTCGCCCATGCCGAGGATGAGGTTCGACTTGGTGACGAGCCCGGCCTCGCGGGCCATCGTGATGACCTGGAGGGAGCGCTCGTAGCGGAACGCGGGACGGATCCGCTTGAAGATCCGCGGCACGGTCTCGATGTTGTGGGCGAACACCTCGGGCCGGGAGGAGAAGACCTCCTCCAACTGGTCGCGGTGGCCGTTGAAGTCGGGCACGAGGAGCTCGACGCCGCAGCCGGGGACGGCCGCGTGGATCTGCCGCGCGGTCTCGGCGTACAGCCAGGAGCCGCCGTCGGGCAGGTCGTCACGGGCGACGCCGGTCACCGTGGCGTACCGGAGCCCCATCTGGAGCACCGACTCCGCGACGCGGCGCGGCTCGTCCCTGTCGTACTCGGCGGGCTTGCCGGTGTCGATCTGGCAGAAGTCGCAGCGCCGGGTGCACTGGTCGCCGCCGATGAGGAACGTGGCCTCCCGGTCCTCCCAGCACTCGGAGATGTTGGGACAGCCCGCCTCCTGGCAGACCGTGTGCAGCCCCGCGCCCCGGACGAGCGATTTGATCTCGTTGTAGTTGGGACCGTTGTGCAGCCGCGTCTTGATCCACGGCGGCTTCTTCTCTATGGGGGTCTGGCTGTTGCGCACCTCCAGGCGGAGGAGCTTGCGACCTTCCGGTGCGACCGTCATGCGACATCCTTCGCGGCACCCCGCGGCATCGATCCGCGGGCCTCAGGTACGAGCGGAGACCCGGGGATCGGTCCCACGTCCAGGCCGCCGAACTCGTCGGCTCGCTCGTTCACCACCCCAGCTTATTACCTGCCTTCACGCGACTTGAGACAGCTCCCGTCCCAGGCGGGGGAGGTGGCGCGGCTCAGGCGAGGTCTTCCTCGTACAGGTCGTACGGCTCGGCGCCGAGGGCCTCGGCCAGGCGCTTCTCGGCGAACGGGATCACCTCGTCGACCGTGATGCGCCGCCCGGTCTCGGCGGACAGCGAGGTGACCCCCGCGTCGCCGACGTCGCCCCGCATGATCCGGGTGTACCAGCTCAGGTCGTTGACGCAGTTGAGCGCGAAGCCGTGCATGGTCACGCCGCGGGACACCCGGATGCCGATCGTGCCGATCCGGCGGTCGGGCAGCCCGTGGCCGGCGTCGCCGGGCACCCAGACCCCGCCGTGGCCCTCGACCCGGCGGGCGGTCAGCCCGAAGTCGGCGCAGACCTGGATGAGGACCTCCTCGAGCGTCCGCACGTAGCCGGCGACGTCGTCGATCCTGAGGATGGGGTACCCGACGAGCTGACCGGGACCGTGCCAGGTGATCTGGCCACCGCGGTCGACGTCGATGACGGGAGTGCCGTCGACCGGACGGTCCTGGGGCAGCGTGCGCTTGCCCGCCGTGTAGACCGGGGCGTGCTCGAGCATCAGGCACAGGTCGGAGATCTCGCCCGCCGCCCGCCGCGCGTGGAGCCGCCGCTGCAGGGTCCACGCCTGCTCGTACGGAACGTCGACGCCCAGGCGGACGATGGCCAGACCCTTCACTCGTCCAGGGTAGACGTGAGCGGGCGGGGTTCGATACGGAACTCCTTGACTCCGGTGCCGTCCCGCTCCAGGCGGTAGGCGTACCCCTCGGGGTCGACGCTGACCGCCTGGATGAACTCGGTGCCCACGTAGTGGAGCGCCACGCCCTCGTCGGCGGCGTACCCCTCGGGCAGCTCGCCGGAGGCCACCGACTCCTGGAGCAGGGCCCGCCGCTGCGGGTCGGAGTTGTAGTGGACGCCGCAGGAGTAGGGGAGCAGGGCCAGCCCCTCCGCCCAGGGGCGCAGGGTGGGCCCGAACGAGTCGGTGTTGCCGCCGACGTGCCAGCACAGCGCGCCGGCGCTCTGCCCGGACAGCACGACGCCCGCCCGCCACGCCTCGGCGAACGCCTCATCGAGCCCGTGGAGCCGCCACAGGGCCGCGAGGTTGGCGACGCTGCCGCCGCTCACGTAGATCGCGTCCTGCTCCAGGATCCACTCGCGGGGGTCGGCCACGTTGGGCATGGGGAACACCGTGAGATGGCTCACCTCGACGTCCCAGCTGCTGAACGCGCCGTACATCTTGAGCAGCCAGTCGGCGTCGTCGCCGGTGGCCGTGGCGAGCAGGCCGAGCTTGGGACGGTCCTGGCCGGTCAGGTCGAGCACGTAGCGCAACAGGGGAGTGGGCTCGATGAACCCGTAACGCTCCGTCTGCCGGAACGATCGGCCCCCGATGGCGACGATGTGCGACTGCCCGATCCGGCTCATTCCCCACTCCCGTGTCAGGTCGACAGACACACTAGAGTACGGCGGCCAGCGCGTCGCCGACGGTGGGATGGGCGAACCCGTACCCCGCGTCCAGGAGCCGCCGGGGGATCACCCGCTGGCCGGCGAGCACGGCCTCCTCCGCGAACTCCCCGAGCGCCAGGCGCAGCGCGAGCCGCGGGGTGGTGAGCGGCATCGTGGGCCGGTGCAGCGCCCGGGCGATGGCCGCGGTGTACTCGGCGTTGGTCACCGGCTCGGGGGCCGTGACGTTGACCGGCCCCGACAGGTCGTCGCGATCCAGCAGGAACCGGACGGCCCCCACCCAGTCGGGCAGCGAGATCCACGAGACGTACTGCCTCCCCGTCCCGAGGGCCGCGCCCGCGCCCATCTTGAAGATCGGCAGGACCTTGGCCAGCGCGCCGCCCTCGCCGCTCAGCACGACCCCCGTGCGGAGCCGGACGACGCGCAGGCCCGCCTCCTCGGCGGGGGCCGTCGCCTCCTCCCACCGCCGCGCCAGGCCGGCCAGGAATCCGGTGCCCGCCGGCGCCGACTCGTCCACCGGCCGGTCGCCCGTGTCCCCGTAGAAACCGATCGCGGAGGAGGACAGCAACGCGGCCGGGCCGCCGTCGAGCGCGGCCAGCGCCCCCGCGAGCGTGCGCGTGCCCGTCACCCGGCTGTCCACCAGCTCCCGCTTGTACGCCTCGTTCCACCGGCGGTCGCCGATCCCGGCGCCGGCCAGGTGGACGACGGCGTCCACGCCCTCGAGGCACGCCGGGTCCACAAGGCCCCTTATCGGGTCCCAGAAGCGCTCGTCGGGCTCCGCGGGCTCCCGCCGTACGAGCCGGCGCACCTCGTGCCCCTCGGCCCGCAGGGCCCGCACCAGGGCCGATCCCAGCAGCCCGGAGGAGCCCGTCACCGCGATCGTCATCGTCTCCACAGTCCCTGTATACGGCGGAAGCCGCCCCGCGGGATGCGGGACGGCTTCGCCGATGCGCCGGGACCGGCTTCGTCTGTGGACCGGACCGGCTTCGCCCGTGCGTCGGGACGGCTACGCGAGGCCGAGCTGGCTGTCGAAGCGGCCCTCCTCAAGGCGACGCTTGACCGTCGTCAGGAAGCGGGCGGCGTCCGCGCCGTCGACCAGGCGGTGGTCGTAGGTCAGCGCCAGGTAGACGGTGGAGCGGACCGCGATGACCTCGCCCTCGGGGGTGTCCACGACGACCGGGCGCTTCACGACGGCGCCGGTGCCGAGCATGCCGACCTGCGGCTTGTTCAGGATCGGCGTGTCGAACAGCGCGCCCCGGCTGCCGGTGTTGGTCAGCGTGAACGTGCCGCCGGTCAGCTCGTCCGGACCGATCTTGTTGGTCCGGGTGCGCTCCGCCAGGTCGGCGATCTTGCGCGAGAGGCCGGCGATGTTGAGGTCGCCCGCGTTCTTGATCACCGGGACGATGAGGCCGCGCTCGGTGTCCACCGCGATGCCGAGGTTCTCGACGTCGTGGTAGGTGACCTCGTTGGTCTCGTCGTTGATCACCGCGTTGAGCTTCGGGTGGACCTTGAGGGCCTCGACCGCCGCCAGCGCGAAGAACGGCATGAAGGACAGCTTCACGCCCTCGCGGGCCTCGAAGGCGCTCTTGGCCCGGGCCCGCAACGAGGCGATCCGGGTCACGTCGACCTCGACCACGGTCGTGAGCTGGGCCGTGGTGTGCAGCGACTCCATCATCCGGTCGGCGATGACCTTGCGCAGCCGCGACATCTTGGCGGTCGTGCCGCGCAGCGTCGTGTCCACCTGGACCGGCTCGGGCGCGGCCGCGACGGGGGCGGCCACCGCGGGCTGGGCCGGGGCGGCCGGAGCCGCGGGCTGGGCGGCCGGCTGCGCGGCGGCGGCCGCGGCGCGCTCGCGCTGCACCCGGGCCGCCTCGATGACGTCCTGCTTGCGGATCCGTCCGCCGACACCGGTGCCGGTGAGCGAGTCGAGGTCCACGCCGTGCTCGGCCGCGAGCTTGCGCACCAGCGGCGTCACGTACGGGCCCTCGCCGCCGGCGGACGGCAGCGGGGTCGGCGCGGCGGGCTGGGCCGGAGCCTGCGGCTGGGCCTGGACCTGCGGCTGAGCCTGCGGCTGGGCGGGCGGCGCCGGCGGCACGGGCTGCGGCGTCACGACGGACGGCGCGGGCTGCGGGATCGACGAGATCGGCGGCGCCGGGGCGGGCTCGGGAGCCGGGCTCGGAGCCGGCGCGGCGGCCTGGGCCGGGGCGGGCTCGGGCTCCGGCTGGGGCTCGGGCTCCGGGGCGGGCGCGGGGGCCTCGGCCGCGGCCGGAGCCGCGGCGGCGCCGTTGGAGTCGATGAGGGCCAGCTCGGCGCCGACCTCGACCGTCTCGTCCTCGGCGACGATGATCTTCGTCAGGTATCCGGCGGAGGGCGACGGGATCTCGGTGTCGACCTTGTCGGTCGACACCTCAAGCAGCGGCTCGTCGGCCTCGACGCGGTCGCCTTCCTTCTTCAGCCAACGGGTGACGGTGCCCTCGGTAACGCTCTCGCCGAGCTGGGGCATGGTTACGGAGACCGGCATGGTGTGTCTTCTCTCGCGTTCGCTAGGAGGGCTTAGTTGTGGACGTGGAGCGGCTTGCCGGCCAGGGCCAGCATCGCCTCGCCGAGGGCCTCGGACTGGGTGGGGTGCGGGTGGATCAGCTGGGCGACGTCGGTGGGCGTCGCCTCCCAGTTGAAGATCAGCTGAGCCTCCGCGATGAGCTCGCCGACGCGGCTGCCCACCATGTGCACGCCGAGGACCCGCCCGTCGCGCTCGGCGACGACCTTGACCTCGCCCTGGGTCTGCAGGATCTTGCTCCTGCCGTTCCCCGCGAGGTTGTACGACAGCTCGACGACGTCGTGGCCGCGCTCGCGCGCCACGGCCGTGCTGATGCCGACGGACGCGACCTCGGGCTCGGAGTAGGTGATCCGCGGCACGCCGTCGTAGTCGATCGGGACCGGATTCAGCCCGGCGATGTGCTCGGCGACCAGGATGCCCTCGGCGAAGCCCACGTGGGCGAGCTGCAGGGTCGGGATGAGGTCGCCGACCGCGTACACGCCCGGGACGTTGGTCTGGCAGTACTCGTTGACCGGCACGTAGCCGCGGTCGACGGTGACGCCCGCCTCCTCGTAGCCGAGACCGGCCGAGACCGGGCCGCGGCCCACCGCGACGAGCATGAGCTCCGCGTCGAGGGTCTTGCCGTTCTCCAGGGAGACGACCACGCCGGTGTCGGCGGTCTTGACGCTCTCGAACCGCGCGCCCAGCTCGTACTTGATGCCGCGGCGGCGGAAGGCGCGCTCCAGCAGCTTCGAGTTGGACTCGTCCTCGAGCGGGAGCAGGTGGGGCAGCGCCTCGACGATCGTCACCTCGGCGCCGAACGAGCGCCACACGCTGGCGAACTCGACGCCGATCACGCCGCCGCCCAGGATGACGACCGAGGTCGGCACGCGGTCGAGGACCAGCGCGTGGTCGCTGCTGATGACCTTCTCGCCGTCGATGTCCAGGCCGGGCAGCGACTTCGGCACCGAGCCGGTCGCCAGCACGACGTGGCGGCCCTCGAAGACCTGGTCGCCGACCGTCACCCGGTTCGGGCCGGCCAGGCGGCCCTCGCCCTCCACGACGGTGATCTTCTTGCTCTTGATGAGCCCGGCGAGGCCCTTCCAGAGCCCGCTGACGACCTTGTCCTTGTACGAGTGGACGGCCGGGACGTCGATGCCCTCGAGACGGGTGCGCACGCCGAACGACTCGCCCTCGCGGGCCTGGTCGGCCAGCTCCGCCGCGTGCAGCAGCGCCTTGGTGGGAATGCAGCCGCGGTGCAGGCAGGTGCCCCCGACCTTGTCCTTCTCGATGAGGACGACGTTCATGCCGAGCTCGGCCGCCCGCAGCGCACAGGCGTAACCACCGCTACCGCCACCTAGGACGACGATGTCGTAGGGGCCGCTGCCATCAGCCACTGGAATGCTCCTTGTTGAATACGCTGTTGAATACGCTTCGCTTGGACGCGCGCGCCGCCGGGTGGTCCCGACAGCATCTTTTCACTTGTCCCGGAAGATCGTGGGCGGGTGCCCGGGCCGCCGGGGCGGCCCCGGACGTTCCCGTCAGAGGGTGTGCCGGTCCTCGCCGTTCGCGGCGTAGCGCTCGGCGATGCCGATGAGCGTGCGGGTGATCGCGCCGGTGCCGCCCTTGGGCGTGTAGCCGTGCGGCTCGCCCTTGTTGAAGGCCGGGCCGGCCATGTCGATGTGCGCCCAGCGGACGCCGTCGGGCACGAACTCGCGCAGGAAGATGCCCGCGGCGAGCATGCTGCCCCAGCGCTCCGGCTGCAGGTTGGCGATGTCGGCGACGGGGGAGTCGAGGCCCTTGCGCAGCTCCTCGGGGAGCGGCATGCCCCAGGCGCCCTCGCCCTGGGCCCCGGCGATCTCCACGACCTCCTCGCGGAGCGCGTCGTCGTTGGCCATGACCCCGGCCGTGCGCCAGCCGAGCGCGACGATCTGGGCGCCGGTCAGCGTGGCGACGTCCACGATCAGGTCGGGGTCGTCCTGCGCGGCGCGGGCGATGCCGTCGATCAGCACGAGGCGGCCCTCGGCGTCGGTGTCGAGGACCTCGACCGTCTTGCCGCTGAAGGTGTGCAGGACGTCGCTCGGGCGCTGCGCGCTGCCGGACGGCATGTTCTCGGCCAGGCACAGGTAGCCGACCGCGTTCACCGGCAGGCCGAGCCGCGCCACGGCGAGCAGCGTGCCCAGGACCGCCCCCGCGCCGCCCATGTCGGACTTCATCCAGTCCATGGACGCCGCCGGCTTGAGCGACAGGCCGCCGGAGTCGAACGTGATGCCCTTGCCGACGAACGCGACGGTCCGGCGGGCCTCGGGGTGGGAGTAGCCGAGGCGGACCAGGCGCGGCGGGTTGGCCGAGCCCTGGCCGACGCCGACGATGCCGCCGTAGCCCTCGTTCTTGAGCTGGACCTCGTCGAGCACCTCGACCGACAGGCCCGCCTTGCCGCCGGTCTCCTGCGCGATCTCCGCGAAGCGGGCCGGCCACAGGTCGGAGGGCGGGGTGTTGACCAGGTCGCGCACGAGCGTGACCGACTCGGCGACCGTGGCCGCGTGCCGCAGCGCCTCATCCGCGCCCTCGGCCTCCGAGAGCACGACGAGCTCGGCCAGCGGGGGCCGCTGCTCGCCGTTCGTGCGGTAGCGCGTGAAGGCGTACGCGCCGAGCAGGGCGCCGACGGCGACGGCCTCGACCTGCTGGGCGGTGGTGGCGGGAAGGGCGGAGGCCGCGTCGGCCGTGCCTGCCAGGGAGCGGGCGGCCGCTCCCGCGGCGCGGCGCAGCAGCTCCGGGTCGTACGCGCCCGAGGGCTCGTCGCCGAGGCCCACGGCCACCACGATCGGCGCGGGCAGCGCGCCGAACGTCGGGATCTTCGCGATCTCCTCAGGCCTGCCGGTGAACCCGACCGCGCTGAGGGTGTCGGCGAACCGGCCGTTGAGAGCCTGGTCGAGGCCCTCGGCGCCGGGCGCCGTACGGAGGCCGTCGGAGGTTCGATGGACCCCGACTATGAGAGCACCGGTCTCGATGGAGACCGTGTCAGATGCATTGACGCGCACTGTGGTCACGTGAGCCGATGCTAGCTGGGCTTACTCCGCTACGCATAAACGAGGGTTGATCCTACCTATCGGTAGTTCAAATGATGCTGATTGTGCTAGCACCATATGGATCCTTCGGGTTGATGGTGCTAATGTCACTAGCATCATGCTGCTCACGCTCGATCTCAACGATCCGCGGCCCCTGCACGAGCAGGTCACCGCGGCGATCCGGCGCGCCATCGCGCAGGGGGACGTGGCCCCGGGCGACCGGCTCCCGCCCGCCCGGGACCTGGCCGACGCGATGGGCGTCAACGCCAACACCGTCCTGCGCTCGCTGCGCGACCTCCGGGACGAGGGGCTGCTGGAGTTCCGGCGCGGACGGGGCGTGTCCGTGCTGCGCCGCCCCGACCCCCGCGAGGCGCTCAGGGAACGGGCGCGGGATCTTCTCGACGAGGCCGCGAGGTATGGACTCGGGCCCGACGAGGTCGTCGACCTCATCAAGGACATGTCATGACCACTGCGCCGCGGGGCGAGCCCCGCACCCCCTTCCTCCTGGCCGCCGCCGTCTGGACCGTCCTGGTCGCCGCCGCGGTGGCCGCCCTCCCCCTGGCGCTGGCCGGGCGGCTGCCGGATCCGATGGCCACGCACTGGGGGGCCTCGGGCGCCTCGGACAGGGCCATGCCGATCGCCGCCGCGGCCGTCCGCCCGGCCTGCATGTGGGTGGTGTTCGCGCTGGTCTCGCTGGGCCTCGCGATGCGGCGGCGCGCCCTCAACCGCGCGATCGTGCGCGCCTGGACCGCGGCCGCCCTGGCGTGGTGCGGCGTCTTCTTCCTGGGACTGCAGGTCGTGACCGTCACCGCCAACCTCGGCAGGGCCCGATGGCAGGACGCCTCCCCGGTGGCCTGGTGGATCGTCCCGGTCGTCCTCGCCGCGTTCGCCGCCGGCCTCCTGGCGCGCGCCCTGGCCAGGCGTGGCCCCGACGAGCGGCCGCCGGCGCCGGCGCCCAGGTCGGACATCGCCCTGCCGCCCGGGCGCCGGACGGTGTGGGTGTCGTCGGTCTCCGCGCCGCTCGGACTGTGGCTGGGGATCGCCGCCCTGGTCGCCGCCGTCTCGCTCGCCGCCGCCACGCTCGCGGGTCTGTCCCCGACGCCCTGGGCCACGTCCGTCGTGCTCGCGGTCGTCGGCCTGGCCGGGCTCGCCCTCTCGACCGTCTCCGTGAAGGTGGGGCCGGAGGGCCTGAGGGTGTCGTTCGGGCCGCTCCGGTGGCCGTCCCGGCATGTGCCGCTGGACAGGATCGAGCGGGCCTGGGTCGAGGACCGGCGGCCCGCCGACGTCGGCGGCTGGGGGTTCCGCGGCCTGCCGGGCATGGCCACCATCATGATCCGCGGCGGGGAGTGCCTGGTGGTGCGGTACACCTCCGGCGGCCAGCTCGGGATCAGCGTCGACGACGCCGCCACCGGGGCTGCCCTGCTGAACGCCCTCGTCTCGGCCCCCCGTCCCTGATCAGGAGCCTCCCGTGCGATCCTCCCGCGATCTCCTGCTGTTCCTCCTCGTCGCCTTCGGGGCGTCGTGGGCGGCCGCGATCCCCCTGTGGCTGTCGGGCGCGCCTCTCGGGTCCCCGGCCGTCCTGGTGACGGGCCTGGTGATGATGCTGACCCCGTCCCTCGGTGTGCTGGCCGTCTGGCGGCTGTGCCGCCGCGGCACGCCGTTCCGCTCCTGGGCCCGGGAGACGGGCCTCACGCTCGGGCCCGACCGCCCGGCGACGGCGCGGCTGCTGGTCGTGGCCTGGCTGGGCGTCCCCGCGCTCGTGGCGGTGGCCGCCGCGGTCGGCGTCGCCGCCGGCACGCTCCACCTGGACCTCGCCGGGCTCAGCCTGCTCCGCCGCGAGGCCGGGCAGGCGCTGGCGAAGGCGCCCGTCGACCCGAGAGTGCTGCTGGCCCTCCAGGTCGTCGAAGCCGTGGTGATCGCCCCGCTGATCAACGCCGTCCCGGCGCTGGGGGAGGAGTGGGGCTGGCGAGGCTGGCTGCTGCCCCGGCTCCTGAGCGGCCCCGGCGGCGCCGGTTCCGGTGCGGCCCGCGGCGAGGAAGGCCCGGGGATGGGCCCGTCCGCGCCGGGGCCTGTGGGCGGCGGGGGCGGGGATCGGGGGCGCCTGGTGCGGGCGCTGCTGCTGTCGGGCGTCATCTGGGGGTTGTGGCACGCGCCGCTGACCCTGCGGGGGTACGACTATCCGTCGCTCGGGCCGTGGGCCGCGCCGTACTTCGTCGGCTTCTGCGTGCTGTTCGGAGTGGTGCTCGGCTGGCTGCGGCTGCGTTCCGGCAGCGTGTGGCCGGCCGCGATCGGCCACGGCGCGCTCAACGCGACGGCGGCCGTCCCGCTCCTGCTCGGCGACGCGGCCCACCCGCCGAACCCGGCCCTGGCGGGCGTCATGGGCCTGCCCGGACTGGCCGTTCTCGCGGTGACGGCCCTGGTCGCGCTGCGGGCGGGCCGGTTCCCCTCCGCCCCGGCCGAGCGGGAGGGCGCGCCGTCCTGAGTGAGAGCCGGGGGACGTCGCGCCGGCCGGTCAGAGGAGGCAGAAGGCCAGCAGCGCCGCCGTCGTGGCGGTCTCCACCAGGGCGCCCAGCACGTCGCCGGTGATCCCGCCCAGCCGCCGTACGGCACGGCGGCGCAGCAGCCACGCGGCCGCCAGCCCCGCCGCCATCGCCCCCAGCGCGCGGAGGATCGGCCACGCCGGGGGGACGGAGGTCCCGAGGGCGGCGGGCAGGAGCGCGGACAGCGCCGCGACCGCGGCGACGGCGAGCGCCGCGGCGGCGGTGGAGACCAGGGCCGGGCCCCGGCCCACCGTTCCGGCGACGAACGCGCCGAGCCCGCCAGGCCGGGCGGCGGGGACGCCCTCACGGCAGGCCCAGGTGACGGCCAGCCGTCCGCTCGCGCAGGCCGCCACCAGGGCGGCGACGGCCGGAGCGCCCGGGAGCGCCGAGAGCGCCGCCACCTGCACGAGCAGCGCGACGACGAGCGTGACGACGCCGAAGGGGCCGATGTCCGACCGTTTCATGACGTCGAGGGCCTGGCCGGGCGGCCTGCCGCTGCCGAGGCCGTCGGCCAGGTCGGCCAGCCCGTCCAGGTGGAGCGCCCGGGTCAGCCAGGCGAGCGTGCCGACGGCGAGCACGGCGGCCAGCAGGCGCGAGCCGGACAGCGCGCCGGCGGCCAGCAGGACGGCGGCGGCCGCCAGTCCGAGCACGACCCCGACTGCCGGGGCCGCCGCCATGCCCCGGCCCGCCACCTCCCGGTCGACGGCCGCGGCCCTGACCGGGAGGACGGTGAACGTCCCGAAGGCGAACCACCACGCCGCACCGGGCGAGGGCTCGCCGGATGTCCCTGACGCTGTCCCTGACACGATGCGCGATCGTAGCCACCCCGGGCGCGATCCCGCCGTGCCACCCGCGACCAGTGGGCCGCGAAGTCCGGGGCCGCCCCCAAGCGCGGCTTCGGCCAGGTCGGACGCGGCGGGTGCCCGGGTCAGATCGGGAGGGGCAGGACGCGGCCGGCGACGACGAGGGTCACGTCCTCGGACTCGCGCGCGAGGCGCTGGTTGAGGCGCCCGAGGGCGTCGCGGAACAGGCGTCCGGCGGGGGTCGCCGGGATCACTCCGAGCCCGACCTCGTCGCTGACCGCCACCACCGTCGCCGCGCGCGTCCCCCGCCACGCCGCCACCAGTTCGTCGCACCGCTCGGCGACGGCGGCCTCCGCACCCCCGTCAGCGTCCGTCCCGCCGTCTCCGCCGGGCCAGGCGCCGTACTCGTCGAAGACGGCGGCCAGCCAGGTCCCGAGGCCGTCGATCAACAGGGATCCCGGCGGCGGGGCGGCGAGGAGCGCGGCGAGGCCGGTCGTCTCCACGGTCCGCCAGTGGGCCGGGCGGCGGTCCCGGTGCGCCCGGACTCTGGCGCTCCAGGAGGGGTCGCCGTCGCCCGAAGGGCCGGTGGCCACGTAGGTCACGGCGGCGTCCGCCGCCAGGCGGAGCTCGGCCTCCTCCGACTTGCCCGAACGCGAACCGCCCAGCAGCAGGCTGCGGCGCGGCCGGTACGCCTCGGGGACGGCGTGGGGCACCCGGATCACCGTGCCGTCCGGGGCGGCGCCGGCCCCCCAGAAGGCCAGCCTGCGGTTCAGTTCGTTCTCCCCGGGAACGCGATGGTCGAGGAGCACCGCGATCACTGCGGTCGCGGCGGTCACCCGCCCCCGGTGCCGCAGGTCGCCCAGATGCCCGGGCCGGTCCAGGAGATCGGCGAGCACCAGGTCGAAGGGGTCGCCCGTCGCGTCTCCCGGGGTGCCCCCGAGTGCCGGCGCGGTGCACAGGACGCGCTCGCCGTCCGGGCCGGTGATCTCCAGGCCGTCCGGACCGAGGTGGAACCGGTGCCCGGGAAGCGCCGGCAGGGCCCGCGCGTCCCAGGGCGGGGGCGGGAGCCGTACGCGGCCGTCGAGCAGGATCGACGCCGGGCGGCGGTGGCCGTCGGCCAGGCGGCCGCAGGACGCGCAGCCGCAGCCGGGGACGGGCCAGCCCTCCGGGCCTCCGGTCCCTTCGAGCATGAGCTCCACGCCGTCCCCTCCGTCCGTTCCGCTCCGGTTCCGCTCGGGAAAGACCGAGGGTAGCCGCCGGGGGAAGGGCAGGCATGATCGCGCCGGGCGGGGGAGGAGATAGGGTCCGCACAACGGCTGCCCCGGACGGCCGGTCGTAGTCGACTGGAACCACGGGGACGTGGTCAGAAGGAGCGTGTGGCGATGATCTGGCGGTGGCGCTACGAGGACGCGAACGGCGGCGAGGTGACCGACCAGCCCCTGCCGCGGGAGATCTTCTCCAGCCAGGGCGACGCCGAGTCGTGGCTGGGCGAGACCTGGCGTGACCTGCTCGAGGCCGGTGTCGAGCAGGTCACGCTTCTGGAGGACGAGCGCGTCGAGTACTCGGGGATGTCGCTGCGGCCGGAATGACCCGCACGACCCAGGGCCCACGAGGATTCGCCGGCCCGAGCCCCCGACGATTGAGCCCCCGACGATCGAGGCGCCGGCGATCGAGCGCCCGGCCGGGCTGACCGCACCGACGGCGGCCGGACGCCGTGCGGCGCCGGTGTGGGCGCCGCACGGCGGACCGGACGGTTTCACCTGATCTCGACGGCGACCGGCTCACGGCCGCGCCGGCCGGCCAGACGACCAGGAACCGGTCCCGGCCGGGGTTCGACCGGCTCACCCACACGCTCTCGGGGAGCGGTGGGGTCAGGGGCGCTGCGCCGGGCTGACGGTCTTGGCCGGGTCGCGCTCGACCACGGGACCGAGCACGTCGTCGATCTTGCGCAGGATCTCCTCGTCGAGCCGGACGCCCGACGCCTTGACGTTGTCCCGCACCTGCTCGGGACGGGTGGCGCCGACGATGGCCGACGACACGTTGGGGTTCTGCAGGACCCAGGCCACGGCGAGCTGGGCCATCGTGAGCCCCAGGTCGGCCGCGATCGGCTTGAGGTCCTGGACCCGCCGCAGGACCTCGTCCTCCAGCAGGCGGCTGATGAAGCCGGACCCGCTGGGGTCCGTGGCGCGCGACCCGGACGGCGGCGGCTGCCCCGGCAGGTACTTGCCGGTGAGGACGCCCTGGGCGATGGGGGAGAAGACGACCTGTCCCAGCCCCTCCTTCTCGCTCAGCGGCACGACCTCGGCCTCGATGACCCGCCAGAGCATCGAGTACTGCGGCTGGTTGGACACCAGCCGGTCGAAGCCCATGTCGTCGGCGATCTTCAGGGCGCGGGCGATCTGGTCGGCCGTCCACTCGCTGACGCCCACGTAGAGCACCTTGCCCTGCCGTACGAGGTCGTCGAAGGCGCGCAGCGTCTCCTCGAGGGGCGTCTCCACGTCGAACCGGTGGGCCTGGTAAAGGTCCACGTAGTCGGTCTGGAGGCGGCGCAGGGAGCCGTTGACGGACTCGACGATGTGCTTGCGGGACAGCCCGCGGTCGTTCTTGCCGGAGCCGGTGGGCCAGTAGACCTTGGTGAAGATCTCCAGGGACTCCCGGCGGACGCCCTTCAGCGCCCGTCCGAGCACCTCCTCCGCCCTGGTGCCGGCGTAGACGTCCGCGGTGTCGAACGTGGTGACGCCCTCGTCCAGGGCCGCCCGCACGCACTCGACGGCGGCGTCCTCCTCCACCTGGGAGCCGTGGGTGATCCAGTTGCCGTAGCTGATCTCGCTGACCATGAGGCCGCTTCGGCCGAGATGGCGATATTCCATGCCCCTGACACTAGGACAGGTTCCGGCGTCGCCGATCAGCCGCCCCGCCCGGTCCTGACTCGCCGGGACCGGTGATCCCGGCGCTTCGCGGTAAGGTGCCCGGCGTGCGGCGGTTGATCGACTCTCGTCCCGTACGGCTGGCCCTGGCGGCGGTGATCGTCGCCGGCGCCGTGACCGGTCTCGTCGTCCTGGCGCGCCGCCGCCGTGTCCGTCGTGTCCGGCGCGTCCCGCCGCCCGCCGTGACGTTCCGGAGCCTGGACGGAGCGCCGGGGCGGGAGGCGGCCGAGCTACCGGGTCCCGAGCCGATCCTCGGCCGGCCCACGGAGGAGGACCTGCGGCGGTACGACCGGCCGGAGGGCGGCGCGCTGATCGCCCGCCTGGCGGCCGCCGACGTGCCGCGGTCGTTTCGGGCGGCCCTGGCAGGGCGCGGCCGCGTGGTCGCCGCGCTGGCCGTGCTCGGGCTGATGTTCGCCGTCTCGGAGGCGCTGGAGGCGGTCACCTTCCCGCCCGACCGCGCGAGCGCGGTGTGGGGCGTCGGGAACGACGGCGACGCCGGTCTCCCGCCGTCACCCTGTCCTCCCGGGCTCTGCGGGGATCCCGTAGCCGAAAAGGGGATCGCCCACGTGAGGATCGTCGAGCCCGGCGACCGGCCGTACGGCGCGGGGCAGGACGGCGGCCTGACGGTGACCTCGCAGGACTCGTCGTACGGCGATCCGGTCTCCCCGCAGAGCGACACCGCGCGGACCGACGGCCCGTCGGCGCCACCCGCGGCTCCTTCGCGTTGCGCGCCCGGGGACGCCTCGCAGGGACGAGCGACGCCGCGGCCGGTGAGCCGCCGCGTCACGGACGCGGTGAACCGGCAGTGGCGGCGGGTGGAGCGGTGGCTGACGGCCCACGCCCCGGCGACCCGGCTGGGCCGCCCGGCGAGCCCCCGGCTCGTGGCCAGGGCCGAGCAGCGCCTCGGCGTCCGTCTGCCCGGGTCGCTGCGGGCCTCGCTGCTGCGCCACGACGGGGGCGAGCTGCCGCTGCCGCCGTCCTACCGGCTGCTGAGCGCCCGGGGGATCGTCGCCGTGTGGCGGGCGACCTGCCCGGCCGACCCCGGTCTCGTCCCGGTGGGCGCGTCGGCCGGGCCGCCGGGCCACCTCATGCTCGAGCCGGTGTCGGGCGCCGTCGCGCCGGCGCCGTCGGAGACGCCCGCGACGGCGTCCTGGACGTCGTACTACGCCATGCTGAAGGCCGTCGCCGACGCGCTCGAGACCGGCCGGCCGCTCGGCGGCCGGACGCCGGTCGTCTCCCACGGCAGGCTGCGCTGGTCGCGGTCCCGCTGACCGCGACCAGGGCCGGGCCGCGGCGTCAGCGCCTGGCGGCGGCGGTGGTGACGGGGGCGCCGCCCGGCCGCACGGCCGGCTTGGGGAAGCGCAGCCGCCGGATCTGCGACGAGCGCATGGCCGCGTAGAAGCCGACGCCGCGCATCTCCTCGTTGGGGAACTTGGCCGCCGCCTCCTTCTTCACCCGCCCGGCGACGTAGAAGGAGCTGGCGAGCACCAGGACCATCACCACGGGCAGCGACATCGTGTAGACGAGCAGCACGACCTGGCGCACGGGCAGGGGGAACGGCACCATCGACAGCAGCATGATCACGAGGACCGCCGGCAGGAAGTACTGCCCCGGCAGCCGCCGCGAGTCGACCCAGTCGCGGGCGAACTTGCGCACCGGGCCCCGGTCGCGCACCGGCAGGGCCTTCTCGTCGCCGCGCAGCATGGCCTCGCGCTGGCGCGTGCGCAGAGACCGGTCGCGCTCGCGCTGCAACCGGTAGGCCTCCTTGCGGTTGGCCGGCGCCGTGACGGGCGAGCGGCGGCGGCCCTGCGCCTCGCTCCGCTTGGGAGTGGGACGG
Source organism: Microbispora corallina (assembly GCF_016863035.1). Classification (GTDB taxonomy): domain Bacteria; phylum Actinomycetota; class Actinomycetes; order Streptosporangiales; family Streptosporangiaceae; genus Microbispora; species Microbispora corallina. The sequence continues at coordinate 386,133 of NZ_BOOC01000001.1, read as the reverse complement.
CCCTTGCCCGGAGTCCCCTGGGCCTTAGGATCGTCTACAGGGACGGGGGAGTCGTCCGTAGAGGTCTGGGTACGACGTCGGAACACGTCGCCCAGCCTACCGGGAGTGCAACTTAGTGACGCCCTCGCGCGTTATGCGTAGGGTGAACCCAGGCGGCTCCGCCGCTTGTTGAGGGGCTGAGACGGCTGGGGTTACCCACGCACAACCTTGAGAAGGGGACGGCCGACGCGCATGAGCGTGATGAAGAGACTTTCCATGATCTTCAAGTCCAAGGCCAACAAGGCCTTGGACAAGATGGAGGATCCGCGGGAGACCCTGGACTATTCGTACCAGCGGCAGCTGGAGCTGCTCCAGAAGGTCCGCAGGGGCGTGGCCGACGTCGCCACCAGCCGCAAGCGGGTGGAGCTGCAGATCAACCAGCTTGAAGGTCAGGCGAGCAAGCTGGAGAACCAGAGCCGCCAGGCCCTCGGGGCCGGTCGCGAGGACCTCGCGCGGGAGGCGCTCACCCGCCGCAACGGCCTCAACGCCCAGATCGCCGACCTGCGCATCCAGTACAACAACCTGCAGGGCGAGGAGGAGAAGCTCACCCTCGCCAGCCAGCGTCTCCAGGCCAAGGTCGACTCCTTCCGCACGAAGAAGGAGACCATCAAGGCCACCTACACGGCCGCCGAGGCGCAGACGCGCATCAACGAGGCGTTCTCCGGCATCTCCGAGGAGATGGGCGACGTCGGCCTGGCCATCCAGCGCGCCGAGGACAAGACGGCGCAGATGCAGGCGCGCGCGGGCGCGATCGACGAGCTGCTGGCGAGCGGCGCGCTCGACGACTTCACCGGGCAGCGCGACGACATCCAGGCCGAGCTCGACCGCATGGGCGGCGGCCAGGACGTCGAGCTGGAGCTCGCGCGGATGAAGGCCGAGCTGGGCCAGGGCCCGGCGCAGAAGACCGCGATCGAGGCCGGTCAGCAGGGGCAGGCCGCCCAGGGTCAGCAGACCCAGCAGCTGCGCCAGCCGGGGGAGGGCCTGTGATCGTCCGGATCATGGGTGAGGGGCAGGTCGAGATCGGCTCCGCCGAGATCGACGTCCTGAACGCCCTCGACAGCGAGCTCGAGGCGGCCATCGAGTCCGGCGACGAGGCGGTCTTCCGTTCCAAGCTGCACGCGCTGCTCGACAAGGTCCGCGAGGTCGGGCAGACGCTCCCCGACGACTCCCTGGAGCCGTCCGAACTGATCCTGCCGCCGGCCGACGCCTCCATCGAGGAGGTGCGGGAGATGCTCGGGGACTCCGGGCTCATCCCCGGCTGATGGCCGCCACGCGATTCGCCCCTGATCGCGGCCTCTCCGTGCGGATGGCCGTGACGATGTTCCTGCTCGGGCTCCTGTACGTGGCGTTCACGGCCGTCCTGATCGCCGCCGGCGCCCGTGCCGTCACGGTGCTGGTGATCGCCGCGGGCCTCCTGCTGGCGCAGTACTTCCTGTCCGACAAGATCGCGCTGTTCGCGATGCACGGGCGCGAGGTCTCGCCGGAGGAGGCCCCCGAGCTCCACGGCATCATCGACCGGCTGAGCGCGCTCGGCGGCATGCCCAAGCCCCGGGTCGCCATCGCCGACTCCGACATCCCCAACGCGTTCGCCACCGGGCGCAACCAGAAGAACGCCGTGGTCTGCGTGACCACCGGCATCCTGCGCCGTCTCGACGCGCAGGAGCTGGAGGGCGTGATCGCGCACGAGCTGTCGCACGTCGCCCACCGCGACGTCGCCGTGATGACGATCGCCTCCTTCCTGGGCATCGTCGCCGGGCTGATGACGAGGTTCGCCCTCTACAGCGGCCTCGCCGGGGGAGGGCGGCGCGACAACAACAACGGCCCGCCGATCGGTCTGATCATCTTCCTGGTCTCCGGCCTGGTCTACTGCGTCAGCTTCCTGCTGACGAGGGCGCTGTCGCGGTACCGCGAGCTCGCGGCCGACCGCGCCGGGGCGCTGCTGACGCAGCGGCCGTCCGCGCTGGCCAGCGCGCTGACCAAGGTGAGCGGCGACATCGCCCGGATCCCCACCCGGGACCTGCGCGAGGCGCAGCCGTTCAACGCCTTCTACTTCGCGCCCGCCCTGTCCGGGCAGAGCGTCGCGACGCTGCTGTCGACCCACCCGCCGCTGGAGCGCCGCCTGGAGCAGCTCGCCAGGATCTCCGCCGCGCTGGGCCGCTGATGGGCTGGTTCGACGCGCTGCTCGGCCGCAGCAAGCCGGCCAAGCCGGACCTCGACGCCCTGTTCGCGCTCCCGTCCGCGGCCGTCACCCTGCAGGCCGCGACCGGGTTCGTCCCGGCGGGCACGGGCTCGGTGTCGTTCCGGGCCGCGGAGGGCGGCGCGTTCGCCCAGCTGGAGAGCGACATCGAGGCCCTCATGGGCCGCACCGAGGTCTCCCACGACTCGTACGGCTACACCTGGCTGCTGGTGCGCAACCCCGACGTCTCGGCCCTTGTCACCGACCTCCACGCGGCCAACTCGTCGCTGGAGTCGGCGGGCTTCGGGCCGTCGCTGCTGTGCTCCCTCGTGACGTTCGCCGACCCCGGCGGACGGCGGCTGGCGATCGTCTACCTCTACAAGCGCGGCACGTTCTACCCGTTCGCCCCAATCGGCGACACCCGGCGGGACAACGCCCTAGAGCTCCAGGTACGCGGCGTCCTGGAAGGCGAGCTCAAGATCGAGCCCGACCTGTCGAGCTGGTTCCCCGTCTGGGGCGCGCCCGGTCTGTGATCCCTGGTCCTTTCTTCACCCCGGAGGCACCGTGAGGTCCTGGACGCATCTGCGGCACACCGAGGCTGCGGCGGCCGAGATCCGCCGGATGGCCGGCGCGGTCCGGGGGCTCGACCCCGCGACGCCGGTTCCGTCCTGCCCGGAGTGGGACCTCGCCGGTCTGGTCGCGCACACCGGCGCCGTCCACCGCTGGGCGGCCGCGATGGTCAGGGACGCCGCGCCCAAGCGGTACGACCGGGACGCCATGGACCACCGGTTCCCCCGCGACCCGGCCGGGTGGCCGGAGTGGCTGGAGGAGGGGGCCGCCCTGCTCACGGACGCGCTCACGTCCCGCGACCCCGACACGGAGATGTGGGGCTGGGCGGGGGACCGGCACGCCCGGTTCTGGTCGCGCCGCCAGCTCCACGAGACGGTGGTCCACCGGGCCGACGTGGACCTCGCCGCGGGGCGCGCCCCGGACGTCGACGAGGACGTGGCGGCCGACGGCGTGGAGGAGTTCCTCGACGTGCTGCCGTACGCGCGGTGGCGGCCCCTGCTCGCCGAGCTGCGCGGCGACGGCCGCACCCTGTCGTGGCAGGCCGGAACGGGCGCGGGCTGGCTCGTCACGCTCACCCCCGACGGCTACACCTGGGAGCGGTCGGGCGCGGCGGGCGACGTCACCGTACGCGCCGAGACGGCCGCGGAGCTCCTGCTGATCGCGTGGCGGCGGCGCGAGCCCGCGGCGGTCGAGGGCGACGAGACCCTGCTCCGCTGGTGGGCCGAGCGCGCCATGATCTGAGGCCGGCACACCCGCCCGCCGCCCCGGCCCCGGCGCGTCCCTCAGGACGACCGGGCCGGGACGGCGACGGGACGGCTCCCTAGGGCAGCGCCAGCATGCGGTCGAGGGCGACCCGGGCCCAGTGGGCGGTGTCGGGGTCGACCGTGATCCGGTTGACCACCTCGCCCTCGGCCAGGGACTCCAGGGCCCAGACCAGGTGCGGCAGGTCGATGCGGTTCATCGTCGAGCAGTAGCACACGGTCCGGTCGAGGAACGTGATGGACTTGCCGGGGAACATCGCCCCCAGCCGGCGCACCAGGTTGAGCTCGGTGCCCACGGCCCACGCGGACCCCGCCGGCGCCTGCTCCAGCGTCCGGATGATGTACTCGGTCGACCCGACGTGATCGGCCTTGGTCACCACCTCGTGGCGGCACTCCGGGTGGACCAGGACGTTCACCCCCGGGATGCGGGCCCGCACGTCGTCCACGCACTGGGCGCTGAACCGCCCGTGCACGGAGCAGTGGCCCTTCCAGAGGATCATCTTGGCCTTCTCGAACCGCTCCGGCGTGAGCCCGCCGTCCGGGCGGTGCGGGTCGTAGACCACGCAGTCGTCCAGGGACATGCCCATCTCCAGCACGGCCGTGTTGCGCCCGAGGTGCTGGTCGGGGAGGAACAGGACCTTCTCCCCGCGCTCGAACGCCCACTCCAGGGCCCGCCTCGCGTTGGAGGAGGTGCAGACCGCGCCGCCGTGCCTGCCGCAGAACGCCTTGATGTCGGCGCTGGAGTTCATGTACGTGATCGGGACCACCCGGTCGGCGACGCCCGCGTCCTCCAGGGCGTCCCAGCACTCCTCGACCTGGGTGAACGTCGCCATGTCGGCCATCGAGCACCCGGCGGCGAGGTCGGGGAGCACGACCTTCTGCGCGTCGCCGGTGAGGATGTCGGCCGACTCGGCCATGAAGTGGACGCCGCAGAACACGACGTACTCGGCCTCGGGCCGCGCGGCGGCCTCGCGGGCCAGCTTGAACGAGTCACCCGTCACGTCCGCGAACTGGATGACCTCGTCCCGCTGGTAGTGGTGCCCGAGCACGAAGAGCCGGTCGCCCAGCCGCTCCTTGGCCGCGCGTGCGCGCTCCACCAGCGTCGGATCGGACGCCGGCGGGAGCTCGCCCGGGCAGTCGACGCCGCGCTCACTGTGCGCGTCGGCGCCTGTGCCCAGGATGAAGAGCGGAAGGCCGGTCTCGGTGATCGTCACGACCACACCCCCTCGGGGACTTATCGTCGAACTGACGACTAATCATCGCACATCCGCCGTCCTTTTCGTGCCGGGGGTCGGCATCGTCCGGATCGGAGCCGTATGCGCAGCTCCGCGCGGGGGCGATCGCGGGGCGGGCCGGTGGAATGTGTAGCGATCGGCGGGTGTTGGTAGCGTCTAGTAGGACGTCAGAACCAATCGACCGCTCCGGGTGAGCGGTTGGCGCAGACGCGGGAGTCAGCACATGACGGTTGAGAGCAGCGAGACCACGCAGCAGGGCCTGATCCTGACTGACGCGGCCGCCGCCAAGGTCAAGAGCCTGCTCGAGCAGCAGGGCGAGGAGGGGCTGCAGCTGCGTGTGGCCGTGCAGCCGGGTGGCTGTTCCGGACTGCGCTACCAGCTCTTCTTCGACGACCGTTCCATGGACGGCGACGTCGTGTCCACCTTCGGCGGCGTGAACGTGGTCACCGACCGGATGAGCGCCCCCTACCTGGTCGGCGCGACGGTCGACTTCGTGGACACGATCGAGAAGCAGGGCTTCACGATCGACAACCCCAACGCCACGGGGTCGTGCGCCTGCGGCGACTCGTTCAACTAGGACGGCTCGCCCGACCGGCCTCGAGGGCCGGCCCTGACGCATGAGCGGCTCAGCGGAGCCGTCGACGCCCCGCGCGGATCCCGCCGCGCGGGGCGTCGTGATGTCCGAGACGGTACGCTCGACAGGTTCGCCAGGATTCGCACGGCGCGTCGCGTAGGCCGTCTCATGAGGGGCGCCGCACGAGGCCACCGCATGAGCGCCCTACGGGATGAGGGCCGGCCGGATCCCCATCACCCCTGATGCTGACAACGAGGAGAAGAACCCCGTGCGCATCGCCGTCACCGGCTCCATCGCCACCGACCACCTCATGACCTTCCCCGGCCGCTTCGGCGACCAGCTGATCGCCGAGCAGCTCGACCGGGTGTCGCTGTCATTCCTGGTCGACGACCTGCAGATCCGCCGCGGCGGCTGCGCGGCCAACATCGCGTTCGGGATGGCCTGCCTCGGCCTCACCCCGGTCCTCGTCGGCGCCGTCGGCACCGACTTCGCCGACTACCGGTCGTGGCTGGAGCGGCACGGCGTCGACTGCGACTCCGTGTACGTCTCCCAGCTGCACCACACGGCCCGGTTCCTGTGCACCACCGACGAGGACCACAACCAGATCGCGTCGTTCTACACGGGCGCCATGGCCGAGGCCCGCGAGATCGAGCTCGGCCCGGTCGCCGATCGCGTGGGCGGCCTCGACCTCGTCCTGATCAGCCCGAACGACCCGGCCGCCATGCTCCGCCACACCGACGAGGCCCGCACCCGCGGCATCCCCTTCGCCGCCGACCCGTCGCAGCAGCTGGCCCGGATGCCCGACCATGAGATCCGCATGCTCGTCGAGGGCGCCGCGTACCTGTTCAGCAACGACTACGAGCTCGGGCTGATCGAGCAGAAGACCGGCTGGTCGGACGAGGAGATCCTGGACCGGGTCGGCGTCCGCGTCACCACGCTCGGCCCCAAGGGCGCGAGGATCGACCGCAAGGGCGAGCCGTCGCTGCACATCTCGCCGGCGCCCGAGCTGGGCAAGGCCGACCCGACCGGCGTCGGCGACGCCTTCCGCGCCGGGTTCCTGGCCGGGCTCGCCTGGGGCCTGTCGCCGGAGCGCTGCGGGCAGATCGGCAACCTCACCGCGACCCACGTGCTGGAGCGCGTCGGCGGCCAGGAGTACGAGCTCGGCCAGCGGGCCTTCGTCGAGCGCTTCGCGGCGGCGTACGGCCGGTCGGCGGCCGACGAGGTGGCCGCGCACGCGAAGTGCCACTACGCCTGAGGGCGGCGCCCGGGGGACGTCAGTAGTTGCGGCGCACGTGGATCGACCAGCCGCCCTGGGGCAGCTCGTAGCTGGCCACGTGCTCGTGCGACTTGAGCCGGCACCAGGCCGGGATGTCGGTGAACGCGGCGGGGTCGTCGGCGAGGACGGCGACCACGTCGCGCATCGGCACCTCGTTGATGCGCTCGGCCAGCATGATGATCGGGATCGGGCACTTGCGCCCCAGCGCGTCGATCGTCAGGGCGGGCCGTTCCTGGGGCCCGGCGGCCTCGACCGGCGGCGCGGCCTCCCGAGCGTCGCCGCCGCCCGTCCGTCTGCGCCACATCAGTGAACCCCCAAGCTCGCCCGGATCCGCCGCACGATGTCCGGGAGCACCGCGAGGAAGCGATCGACGTCGCCCTCGGACACGCCACGGGGCAGCGATACCCGGACATTCCCGTGCGTAAGCACGCCCATGGCCTCCAGAACATGTGATGGCCGAAGCGTACTCGCCGTACAGGAGCTCCCGGACGATATGGCGAAACCGGCCTTGTCGAGCTCGGTCAGCAGCGCCTCGCCCTCGACGTACAGGCACGAGAACGTCACGATGTGCGGCAGCCGGCGGACCGGGTCGCCGATGACCTCGACGTCCGGGACGAGCCGGGGCACCTCGGTGCGGATGCGGTCGACCAGGGCGGACAGCCGGGCCCCCTCGGCGGCCTCCTCGGCCGCGCGGGCGCGCAGCGCGGCGGCGGCCGCCGCGACGGCCGGCACGTTCTCGAACCCCGGCACCCGGCGGCGCTCCCGCTCGTCCTCCGGGTACGGCGACCGCCAGCGGGTGCCCTTGCGGATGGCGAGCACGCCGACCCCGGCCGGGCCGCCCCACTTGTGCGCGCTCGCCGTCAGCACCGACCAGCCGGCGGGGATCGGCAGGCGGCCCGCGGACTGGGCCGCGTCCACCAGCAGCGGCACCCCGGCCGCCGCGCACGCCTCGGCGGCCTCCTCGACCGGCTGCAGCGTGCCCACCTCGTGGTTGGCCGTCTGCAGGCAGGCCAGGGCCGTGCCAGGGCGGGCGACGGCCTCGGCGAACGCCGCGGCGTCGACGCGTCCCAGGATGTCGACCCCCACGACCTCGGCCGTGCCGCCGTCGGCCTCGTGGGTCTCGGCGGCGTGCAGGACCGCGGAGTGCTCCACGGCGCTCGTCACCAGGTGCCGGCCGGCCCGCCGGCGTCCCCGCAGCGTGCCGAGAACGCCCAGGTGGACGGCCTGCGTGCCGGAGGAGGTGAACGACACCTCGTCGGGGCGGGCGCCCAGGAGCTCGGCTACCTCTCCGCGCGAATGCTCCAGTAACATCTGGGCGCGTCGCGCCGTGCCGTAGAGGCGGGCGGGATCGGCCCAACCGGCGTCGATCGCCGCCAGCAGAGCGTCACGGGCCGCGGGATGGAGAGGTTCGGTCGACGCCGCGTCCAGGTAGGCCACAGTTAGGACATTAACGGGGGCTGCTCAGGGGGGCGGGGCCGGTCCGCGCTAATGTGTCCCCCAGCGTGAAATCAACCAAGTAAAGGGTGCACCGGCGAGAACTTCGTGCCGGTTGCTCCCAAGCGTCAAATTGGAAAAACCGCCCAAGGGAGGAACCCTTGGGCTTCATCTGTGGGGTAGGCGATCCGTGAGTCCGACCCGCCGTACGACACGGCGACCGTGGGCACGCCGCCGGTTGCCCGGCGCCGCCGCCGTGGTGCTGCTGGTGGCGTCCGGAACGGCGTGTAGCAACCAGGCGATCGATCAGTGGTCCCGTGGGGGCATGCCGGAAGGTGTCACCAAGCAGGCCGGCATCGTCCAGACGCTCTGGAACGGGAGCTGGATCGCGGCTCTCGCCACGGGCGTGGTCGTCTGGGGACTGATCCTTTGGGCGTGCATCTTCCACCGCAAGAAGAAGAACGCGCCCGATCAGCTGCCTCCGCAGGTGCGCTACAACCTGCCGATCGAGATCCTCTACACGGTGATCCCGGTCATCATGGTGGCGGTCTTCTTCTACTTCACGGCCCGGGACGAGACCGAGATCACCCGGATCACCCAGTCCGCGCCGATCAAGGTGGCGGTCGAGGGGTACCAGTGGAGCTGGCGTTTCAGCACCGAGTACCAGGGCGAGAAGGTCGTCACGGCGGGCGTGCCGGTGGACCTGAGCAAGCAGAGCCTGCAGACCCCTCAGGGGCCGCAGCTGGTGCTGCCGGTCAACACGCAGGTGCAGTTCGAGCTGCACTCCGATGACGTGATCCACTCGTTCTGGGTCCCCGCGTTCCTGTTCAAGCAGGACGTGTTCCCGGGCAACGTCCGCAACCACTTCCAGATCACGACGCTCGACCGGACGGGCGTCTTCTTCGGCCGATGCGCCGAGCTCTGCGGTACCGACCACAGCAAGATGCTGTTCTCCGTGAAGCTCGTGCCGCAGGCCGAGTTCGACCAGTACATCAAGAGCCAGGCGGGGAGTGCGCAGTGACCGCCATCCAGGAGCCGGCCGGCATCGCAGCGCGGCCGTACACCAAGGGCACGGTCATCGCCAAGTGGCTGTCCTCGACCGACCACAAGGTGATCGGGCACCTCTACCTGATCACGTCGTTCGTCTTCTTCATGATCGGCGGCGTCATGGCGCTGGTCATGCGTGCCGAGCTGGCCCGGCCGGGCCTGCAGTTCGTCTCGAACGACCAGTTCAACCAGCTGTTCACGATGCACGGCACGATCATGCTGCTGATGTTCGCGACGCCGCTGTTCGCGGGCTTCGCCAACGAGCTGATGCCGCTGCAGATCGGCGCCCCCGACGTGGCCTTCCCCCGGCTGAACATGGTGAGCTACTGGCTCTACCTGTTCGGCAGCACGATCGCCGTCGCCGGCTTCCTCACCCCGGGCGGGTCCGCCTCGTTCGGCTGGACCGCCTACGCGCCGCTGTCGAACGCGGTGACCTCGCCGGGCGTCGGCAGCGACATGTGGGTGATGGGCCTGGCGATGTCGGGTCTCGGCACCATCCTCGGCGCCGTCAACTTCGTCACCACGATCATCACGATGCGCGCCCCCGGCATGACGATGTTCCGCATGCCGATCTTCACCTGGAACATCCTGCTCACCAGCATCCTGGTGCTGCTGGCCTTCCCGGTGCTGGCGGCGGCGCTGCTCGCCTTGGAGGCCGACCGGAAACTCGGCGCCCACATCTTCGACTCGCCCACGGGCGGCCCGATGCTGTGGCAGCACCTGTTCTGGTTCTTCGGCCACCCCGAGGTGTACATCATCGCGCTGCCGTTCTTCGGAATCATCACCGAGGTCCTGCCGGTCTTCAGCCGTAAGCCGATCTTCGGCTACATCGGCCTCGTGGGCGCGACGATCGCCATCGCCGGCCTGTCGGTGACGGTGTGGGCGCACCACATGTTCGTCACCGGCCAGGTGCTGCTGCCGTTCTTCTCCTTCATGACGTTCCTCATCGCGGTACCGACCGGGGTGAAGTTCTTCAACTGGATCGGCACGATGTGGCGGGGACACCTGTCGTTCGAGACACCGATGCTGTTCGCGGTCGGCTTCCTGGTGACCTTCCTGTTCGGCGGGCTGACCGGCATCATCCTGGCCTCGCCGCCCCTCGACTTCCACATCAGCGACACCTACTTCGTCGTCGCCCACTTCCACTACGTGGTGTTCGGCACCGTGGTGTTCGCGATGTTCGCCGGCTTCTACTTCTGGTGGCCCAAGTTCACCGGGCGGATGCTGAACGACAAGCTCGGCAAGGTCCACTTCTGGATGCTGTTCTTCGGGTTCCACCTCACCTTCCTGGTGCAGCACTGGCTCGGGGTCATCGGCTTCCCCCGCCGGTACGCCGACTACTCGGCCGCCGACGGCTTCACGGACCTCAACATGATCTCGTCGGCCGGCGCGTTCCTGCTGGGCGCCTCCACGCTGCCGTTCCTGTACAACGTGTGGCAGACCTGGCGGCACGCGCCCAAGGTCACGGTCGACGACCCGTGGGGGTACGGCGGCTCGCTCGAGTGGGCGACCTCCTGCCCGCCGCCGCGGCACAACTTCGTCTCGCTGCCGCGCATCCGCTCCGAGCGTCCCGCGTTCGACCTCAAGTACCCGCACCTCGCGGCCAAGCCCGCCCTGGAGGAGGGCTCATGAAGATTCAGGGCTGGATGTTCCTGCTCTGCGGCGTCTTCTTCGCCGCGGCCGACGTCGTGTACTGGTTCTGGGCCAAGGAGCCGACCGGCACCACGGCCATGGCCATCTCCGTCGGCCTCGCCTTCATGATCGGCTACTACCTGCTGTTCACGGCCCGCCGCATCGGCGACCAGCCGGAGGACAACAAGGAGGCCGACATCAGCGACGGCGCGGGCGAGATCGGCTTCTTCAGCCCGCACAGCTGGTGGCCGCTGTTCGTCTGCCTGTCGGCCGCGCTGACGTTCTTCGGCTTCACGATCGGCTGGTGGCTGTTCTTCATCGGCCTGTTCTGCACGATCATGAGCGCCATCGGCTTCGTGTTCCAGTACTACCGGGGCAACTTCTCGCACTGACCCCGGCACCCGGCATCCCGCGGCCGGTCGGCGATCCTCGCCGGCCGGCCGTCGCGCGTTCCGGGAGCCCCCGCTTCTTTGCCTTCATTCGGCCCGTCGGGTGCCAGGACGGAGCGTGATCGGGGAATAACCCCCGGAAACCGATCCGGCAGAGGGAGAGCGACGTGCGAGCTGGTGCGGGGGCGCTGGCCCTCCTGGTGCTGACCACCGGATGTGCCGCCCTGTCGGGCGGGTCCGACGACGGCGGGACGTCACGGCGGACGGCGATCACCGTCACCCCGCTGGACGGCGCCCGCGACATGCCTCCCGAGCTGCCCATCACGGTGGGGGCCGTCGACGGGAAGCTGACGAGCGTCACCGTGCGGGCCGGGGGACAGCCCGTTCCCGGCCTCTTCAGCCCCGACCACACCCAGTGGCGCAGCCAGCGGTGCATGGCCCCTGGGCTGTCGTACGAGGTCGTGGCGCACGCCACCGGTCCCAGCGGCGCGGCGGACCGGACCGTGCGCTTCACCACCAGGGCGGCCGCGAAGACGTTCGCCATCGACACGCTGCTGCCGAGCAAGCAGGACACGGGTCTCAAGGTGGGTGTGGGCATGCCCATCATGATCACCTTCAGCCAGCCGATCACCGACCGGGTCTCCGTGGAGCGCAACCTCATCGTGGAGGCCTCCAAGCCCATCGACGGGGCCTGGCACTGGTACGACGCCAAGAACGTCGTCTTCCGCCCGAAGCAGTACTGGCCGGCGTACACCAAGGTGAAGTTCATCGCCCGCCTGGCCGGCATCCGCGGCGCCGACGGCGTGTACGGCAAGCAGGACTACGTCCGCGAGTTCGAGATCGGCCGCTCGCAGATCAGCGTGGCCAACACGCAGACCCACTACATGACGATCGAGCAGGACGGCAAGCAGATCCACAACTGGCCGATCAGCGCCGGGATGGCCGACGTGTACCGCCACACCACGACCAGCGGCATCCACCTGGCCATGTCGCGGGAGGACGTCACGGTCATGACGTCGCCGGACGCGGGGCCCGGACAGGCCGGCTACTACCAGACCACCGTCTACGACACCGTCCGCATCTCCAACAGCGGCGAGTACGTGCACGGGGCTCCGTGGTCGGTGGGGGACCAGGGCAACTCCAACGTCAGCCACGGCTGCGTGAACCTCAGCCCGGAGCGCGCGAAGTGGTTCAAGAACAACACGCTCATCGGCGACCCCATCGTCGTCACCGGCACGAAGCGGGAGCTGGAGCCCACGAACGGCTGGGGGCACTGGCAGGAGTCCTGGCCGCAGTGGCTCAAGTGGAGCCGCCTGCGGGATGCCCCCTCCGACCCGCTGTAGCCGCCGGTGGGCCACTACCGCCTGGGAGGGGCTGGACCGGGCCTTTCGCGCGCCTCAGGGCCCGCGTAACCGCTGGGGGCTGACCGGGGCCTTTCGCGCGCCTGAGGCCGCCCTGTCGGCCGTGTGGCCGCCGCCATATGGGTGAGGATTCGGCCGCGGGAAGCGGAACGGCCCGGGAGGGGCATCCCCTCCCGGGCCGTTCTCGTGGCGACAGTGCCTCGGTGCACGCTCAGTGGAGCTGCTTGCGGTCTCCCGCGCCCACTGCGGCGTGCTCCTCCTCGTGCTCCTCGTCGTGCGCGTGGCCGTTCCCCAGCGGGACGCGGTCCGTGCCGTACGCCTCGCTCATCCGGGTGCGCAGGCGGCCGAGCGCCGTGCGGGCGCTCTTGGGCGGGATGCCCTCGCCGTCCGGCGCGCCGGTGAGCACCGGGATCTCCTGCTTGCCGCGGATGTGCTCGGCGATGTCCTCCGCCGCGGGCGTGTGGACCTCGATGTACTGGCCGTTCGGCATCCGCTTGATGACGCCGGATTCGACGCCGTGGGACAGCACCTCGGCGTCCTTGCGCTGCAGACCGATGCACATCCGGTAGGCGATGAAGTACGCGATCGCCGGGCCGATGAAGATGGCGAACCGCCCGATCCAGGTGGTCGTGTACAGGTCGATCTTGAAGTTGGCCGAGATCACGTCGTTCGCGCCCAGCAGCCAGAGGATGCCGTAGAACGTGATGGCGGAGATGCCGATCGCCGTGCGGTGCGGGTTGTTGCGCGGCCGCTCGGCGATGTGGTGCTCGCTCCGGTCGCCGGTCACCCACTGCTCGATGAACGGGTACAGCGCCATGCCGGTCATCACGAGGCCCAGCGGCACCAGGGCCGGGATCAGCACGCTGAGCGGGATCGTGTGGTCGAAGAGGTTGATCTCCCACGACGGCATGATGCGCAGCGCGCCCTCGAGGAAGCCCATGTACCAGTCGGGCTGCGAGGCCGCCGAGATGTTCGCCGGGTTGTACGGACCGAACAGCCAGATCGGGTTGATCTGCGCGAACGTCCCGAGCAGGGCGATGACCGCGAACGTGAACAGGAAGAACGCGCCCGACTTGGCCATGAAGGCCGGGTAGAACGGCGCGCCCACCACGTTGTGCTCGGTGCGGCCCTTGCCCGCCATCTGCGTGTGCTTCTGCACCCACATGATGATCATGTGGGCGGTGATGAGCGCGAGCAGGATGCCCGGGATCAGCAGGATGTGGATCGTGTAGAACCGCGAGATGACGTCGTGCCCCGGGTACTCCCCGCCGAACAGGAAGAACGCGAGGTAGGTGCCGATCACCGGGATCGACAGCATGACGCCCTCGGTGATCCGCAGGCCCGCGCCCGACAGCAGGTCGTCGGGGAGCGAGTAGCCGGTGAGGCCCTCGAGCAGCGCCAGCGTCAGCAGGATGATGCCGATGAGCCAGTTGATCTCACGCGGCTTGCGGTAGGCGCCGGTGAAGAAGATGCGCAGCGCGTGCGCCATCATGCCGCCGACGAACAGCAGCGCCGCCCAGTGGTGGATCTGCCGGATCAGCAGGCCGCCGCGGACGTCGAAGCTGATGTGCAGCGCCGACTGGTAGGCCTCCGACATCTTCACGCCGTACAGCGGCGCGTAGGTGCCGGTGTACGTCACCTCGCCCATGCTCGGCTTGAACCAGAACGTCAGGAACGTACCGGTCAGCAGCAGGATGACGAACGAGTAGAGCGCGATCTCCCCCAGGAGGAACGACCAGTGGTCGGGGAAGATCTTCCTCAGGTTGCGCTTGAGGAAGGTGCCCGCGCCGAGCCTGTCGTCCACGAAGGTCGACGGACCCACGATGGCCTTCGGAGGAGCGTCCATCACGCGTTCTCCCTTACTTGGGCTTCGGCGTCGCCGCGCTCCCAGAAGCTGGGACCGACGGGGACCTTGAAGTCGGACTTGGCGACGAGGTAGCCCTCCTCGTCGATGCCGATGGGGAGCTGCGGCAGCGGCCGTGCGGCGGGACCGAAGACGACCTTCGCGCCGTCGGCGGCGTCGAAGGTCGACTGGTGGCACGGGCAGAGGATGTGGTGCGTCGTCTGCTCGTACAGCGCTGCGGGACAGCCGACGTGGGTGCAGATCTTCGAGTACGCCACGATGCCGTCGTGCGTCCAGTTCAGGTTCGTGCCGGACTTGAGCTCCTCCGGGCGGAACTTGAGCAGGATCAGCGTGGCCTTGGCCAGGGCGTCCAGGTCCTCCTCGTAGCCCTGGGGGACCACGGAGAGGATGCCGCCGGGCGAGTTGAAGTCGGCGGCCCTGATCGGCTGGCCGGTGCCCTCCACGACGAGCCGGCGCGGCTTGCCGTTCTTGGTGGGCTCGCCCCAGACCGTGTGCCGCAGCGAGGTGCCGGGCAGCGGGCCGAGGTCCTTGAGCAGGAACAGCGGGGCCAGGCCGAGCGGCGCGGCGGCCAGCAGGAGCGTGCGGCGCAGCAGCCGGTGCTTGACGAAGCCGCTCTCGTCGGCGCCCTGGAGGAACGTCTCCTTGACGTACTCGCGGGTGTCCTCGTCGGAGGCCATCGAGTGGCGCTCCTGGACGAGGTTGTACTTCGGCATGATCTGGCGGACCCAGACCGTGATGCCGACGGCCAGCGAGAGCAGCGCGACGGCGAGCGAGCCGCCCAGCGCGTAGTTGGAGGCGGCGGTCTTGTCGATCGTGCCCACCTGGAAGATCACGTACGAGGCGATGAACGCCACGCCGGCCAGGAAGGTGATCAGGAACAGGAACGCCACCAGCCGCTCGGCCTTGCGGACCTTGACCGGGTCCTGCGGGACGACGCCGGGAACGTCGGCGGGGACGTGGATCGGGTCGTTGTCGACGATCGGGCCGTCGGTGGGCGGCGTGCCGATGACACGCGTCGGCACGCGGCTCTCGGGGTTCTCGTTGTGCTCTGTCATGCCTGCGCCCGTCGCTTCTTCGCAGTGATCCAGATGGAGGCCAGGATCAGGAGGCTGAGACCCACGATCCACCCTACAAGGCCCTCGGTGACGGGTCCGATCCGGCCGAGGCCGGATCCGCCCGGGTCGACCTGCGACCGCACGTGGGTGATGTAGGCGATCATGTCGCGCTTCTGCTCCGGCGTGATCGTGGAGTCGTTGAAGACCGGCATCGCCTGCGGGCCGGTGACCATCGCCTCGTAGATCTGCGTCGGAGTCGCCGGGTTGAGCGGCGGGGCGTACTTGCCGTAGGTGAGCGCGCCGCCGGCGCCGACGAAGTTGTGGCACTGGATGCAGTTGGCGCGGAACAGCTCGCCGCCCTTGGCCGGGTCGCCCTTCGCGGCGTCCACCTGCTCGGCCGACGGCACGGTCGGGCCGCCGCCCAGCGACTGCACGTACGCGGCGAGGTCGCGCACCGCGTCGTCGGTCACCCACTCGGCGCGCGGCTTGCGCGGCGCCTGGGGGCCGGCGTCGGCGGCCGGCATGCGGCCGCTGCTGACCTGGAAGTCCACGGCCGCCGCGCCCACGCCCACCAAGGTGGGAGCCTTGCTCGTGCCCTCGGCGTTGAGGCCGTGGCAGCTCGCGCAGTGGGCAACGAAGAGGCTCTTGCCCTGCGCCACGTCGTCGGCCTTGCCGGACGCGATCGCGGCGTCCGCCGTGCTGCCGTTGGGCGCGGCGAGTGCGTATCCGCCGCCGAGCAGGCCCAGCGCGAGCGCCACGACGGCGACTCGCGCGAGGGGATGGCGCCGACGGGCGGTGATGGAGTTCACCGAAATCCCCGTTCCGATCATTTGATGATGTAGATGGTCGCGAAAAGGCCGATCCAGACCACGTCGACGAAGTGCCAGTAGTAGGACACGACGATCGCGCTGGTCTGCTGCTCATACGTCAAGCGCTTCGCGGCGTACGTGCGTCCCAGGATGAAGAGGAACGCGATCAGACCACCCGTCACGTGCATGCCGTGGAAGCCCGTGGTCAGATAGAACACCGAGTCGTACGGGGAGTGCGAGAGGACATGACCCTCCTTCGCGAGGTTCCCGTACTCCCAGAGCTGCCCGCCCACGAAAAAGGCGCCCATCAGGAAGCTTATGACATACCAAAAGCGCAGCCTCCTGACCTGGCCCTTCTCCACGGCCCACACGCCCAGCTGGCACGTGACACTCGACAGGACCAGAACGGTCGTGTTGAAGGTCGCGAACGGGACGTTGAGGTCCGCCTCGGGCCAGGGCTGATGCTGGCCGAGGCTGACCGACCGGATGGTGAAGTACATCGCGAACAGCGCCGCGAAGAACATGAGCTCAGAGGACAACCACACGATGGTCCCCACCTGAACCAGGTTCGGGCGGCTGGACCCATGCGGTCTCGTCGTCGTAGTAATTGCGGATGCTGTCGCCACGCCCAGCATTATTGCGGCTCTCCAGGTCGGGTCGCCCCACGACCCCCCGCTAGCGCCCCGCATCGTCCATGAATGGGGCACGACATGGCAATCGCCCCGGGCTACGCGTCCGGCGTCCGCGCCGGTAGCATCACGATGACCATACCCCGCGATTCGACAGTGAGCGTGACATGAGGGTTCTCGTCTACAGCGACGACGCAGGCACCCGGGAGAAGGTGCGACTGGCCATCGGGCGGCGTCCCGCCGCGGACGTGCCCCTTGTCGAGATCGTCGAGTGCGCGACCCAGCCGGCCGTGGTGAAGCGGCTCGACGCCGGCGACATCGACGTGGCGATCCTCGACGGCGAGGCCGTGCCCGCCGGGGGCATGGGGATCAGCAGGCAGGCCAAGGACGAGGTCCACAACTGCCCGCCGATCCTGCTGCTGATCGGCCGCCGCGACGACCGCTGGCTCGCCAACTGGTCCCGCGCCGACGCCGTCGTCGCGTACCCGCTCGACCCGGTCGTCCTGGCCGAGACCGTCGCCGGCCTGATGCGCCGCCGGCTCAGCGTCGCCCCGACCGCCTGACCGCACCCTCCGCCTTCGTTTCCGACCGTCCGTCCTTAGCCGTTCGCCTTCCGACACCGACCTCCGCGGAGCCCTCATGGACACGCGCACCACATGGCCCTCGCTGCTGAACGCCCTGCTCTCGGGTGAGCACCTCACGACCGACGAGGCGGCCTGGGCCATGGCGGAGATCATGTCGGGCGCCGCGACGCCGTCGCAGATCACCGCCTTCGTCGTGGCGCTGCGCGCCAAGGGCGAGACGGTCGCCGAGGTCACCGGCCTGGCCCGGACCATGCTCGACATCGCGACCCCGCTCACCGTCGAGGGTCCGGTGGTCGACATCGTCGGCACCGGCGGCGACCGGGCCCACACCGTCAACGTCTCCACCATGGCGGCCGTCGTCGCCGCGGCCGCCGGGGCCCGGGTCGTCAAGCACGGCAACCGGGCGGCCTCGTCGCTGTGCGGCGCCGCCGACGTCCTGGAGCACCTCGGCGTCGTCCTCGACCTGTCGCCGGAGGCCACGGCCCGGGTCGCGGAGGAGGCGGGCATCGCCTTCTGCTTCGCGCCGGTCTACCACCCGGCGCTGCGGTTCGCCGGGCCCACCCGCAAGGAGATCGGCGTCCCGACGATCTTCAACTTCCTCGGCCCGCTCACCAACCCCGCCCGTCCCGCGGCGCAGGCCATCGGCGTGTACGACGCGCGCATGCTGCCCGTGGTCGCCGGGGTGTTCGCGGAGCGCGGCGTGCGGGCGCTGGTGTTCCGCGGCGACGACGGCCTCGACGAGCTGTCCACCGCCGCGCCCTCCACCGTCTTCGTGGTCAGGGACGGCACCGCCACCCAGCAGCACTTCGACCCCACCGACATCGGCATCCCGCGCTCGCAGCCGGGCGACCTGCGCGGCGGCGACGTGCAGTTCAACGCCGGCGCCGTGCACGACCTGCTGCGCGGCAAGACCGGCCCGGTGCGCGACGCCGTGCTGCTGAACGCCGCGGCCGCGCTCGTCGCCCTCGACGGACCGGGGGACGACCTGATCGGCGATCTCGGCTCCGCCCTGGCCCGGGCCGCCGAGGCGGTCGACACCGGCCGCGCCGCCGCCACGCTGGAGCGCTGGGTCGCGGTCAGCCGCTCCCTGCAGGGCTGAGTCCGCCACGTCCCGCCGCCCACGACGGCCGCTCGCTGTGGGGCTGATCCCGGCCTGCCGGGGCCGTCCGCCCCGGGACGGAGTCCGGATCCGCCTTCGTGGGGACGCGCCGGCCGCTCCGCCGGCCGTACCGTTCCCGGCATGACGTGCCTGTTCGCCCGATGGGTCGTGCTCGCCCGCCGGTGGGCCGCCCTGCTCGTGTTCCCGCCGCGTCGCACGCCGCCGCCGCGTCGCACGCCGCCGCCGCGTCGCACGGCCGCGCCCCGGCCGCCGGGGCGGCGAGGGCCGTACGGGCCGGTGGGGCGTCGTACGGGCCCGCCCGCTCCCGAGGACGACAGGGTGGCGCGGGAGCGCCTGCGGATCGCCTGGGAGCTCCACGACGTGGTGGCGCACGACCTGAGCGTGATGACGCTGGGCGTCGGAGCGGGCCGGGTGATCATGGACAAGGACCCGGAGCGGGCGCGGCAGACGTTCCGCGACGCCGAGGAGTCCGGCCGCCGGGTGCTGACCGATCTGCGGCGGATGGTGGGCCTGTTCCGCACGGACGGCGCCGCGCGCGGGCCGCAGCCCTGCCTCGACGAGCTTCCGGCCCTGGTGGAGGCGTTCCGCGCGGCCGGGCTGCGGGTCGCGCTGCGCGAGCTCGGACCCCGGGACGCCGGGGCGGCCCTGGAATTGTCGTCCTACCGCATCGTGGAGGAGGCCCTCACCGACGCGGCACGCCACGGCCGGGCCCGCTCCGCCGAGGTCACGCTGCGCTGGCTGCCCGCGCTGCTGGAGATCGCCGTGCGGGACGACGGGCTGCCGCGCGACCGGGGCCCCGGGCACGACCGCCTGGTCGGCGTGTGGGAGCGGGCCTCCCTGTTCGGCGGGTCGGTGGCGGCCCACGCCGTGCCCGGCGGCTACGAGGTCCGCGTCCGCCTCCTCCGCCCGGCCTGAGGGCCGACGCCGCATAAGGAGGGACCTGACCGAGGCAGGCTGCGGCCCGGTCCCGTGGCGGGGCAGTGTGAATCGGCGCAGGTCGGCGCGAGTCGGCGGCGGGGCGTGCCGCGGCCCGGTCCGGCGGGGGGCAGCATGAGCCGGCGCCGGTCAGCGGCGGGCCGCGTCAGTCGGCGTCAGTCGGCGTCAGTCGGGGTCAGCCGGGGTCAGCCGGGGTCAGTCGGCGTCGGGGAGGCCGAGGGAGAAGGCGGCCTCCAGGTCGTGACGCGAGTAGGTGCGGAAGGCGATGTGCGTCTCGGTGTGACGCACCCCCGCGACCTTGTTGAGCCGCCCCGGGACGACCTCGGCGACCTCCTCGTACCTCTGGACGCGGATCATGGCCAGCAGGTCGAACTCCCCGGTGATCGAGTACACCTCGCTGACGCCGTCGATCTCCGCGATCGCCTGGGCGACCTCCGGGATCCGGTCGACATCCGCCTTGATGTGCACGATCGCGGTGACCATTCGGGCTCTCCTGCTCGGTCGTGGTTTCGGCTCGTTCGGCCCCTTTACTTGCTGTCCCAGACATTAGCGTCACCGCAGCGGCCGCCCTTCACGGCGGTCGCTCCGCAGGCCCTGGTAGGCCCGCTCGATCCGCTCGGTCAGGCGGCCCGCGCCGCGGGCGGGCAGGGCCCAGTCGCCCTCGACGCGGACGAGGCGGACGCCGGGGGAGTCGAGCCAGCGCAGCACGCACTCGGTCTCCTCGGCGCTGGCGGCGGGGGTGGGCCCCGGCCCGGGGACGACCGTCTCGGCCGTCGCCACCAGCGCGTCCACGTACGGCACGGGGTGGGCGCCGCGGGGCATCACCCCGGCCGCCGCCAGCCTGCCGTACCGGACGACGTGGATGTCCCAGCCGCCGTCGAAGGCCGGGCTGGCGGCGACCATCTGCGGGATGCGGGTGAGGGAGCGCAGCCGCTGCATGCGGGCGGCGGTGCGGACGTAGGCGGCGAGCCGGTCGCGGTCGACGGCGGCCTCCTCGTAGCGCTGCTCGGCCGACAGGCGGCGCATCCGCGCCTCCATGGCGGAGAAGACGATCTCGGCGTCGTGCTCCATCGCGTGCCGGGCGCCGCGCACGTGCCGGTCGTAGGCCTCCTGGCTCTCCCGCCCCTCGCAGGGCGCGCCGCAGCGGCCGATCTCGGCGAGCGCGCAGGCGGCCCGCCGGACGCGCGGGGACAGCCGCTCGGTGCACTGGCGCAGCGGCAGCGCCTCGTGCATGGCGGTGCGGGCGTCGTCGGCGGTCCGGCTGCTGCCGAACGGTCCGAGGTAGGCGCCGCCGTCGTCCTTCACCTCCCGCACGATGCTGAGCCTGGGGAACGGCTCGTCGGTCAGTTTCAGCCACACCACCCGCTCGGGGAAGCGCGACCGGCGGTTGTAGCGGGGCTTGGTCGACCCGATCATCCGGAGCTCGCGGATCTCCGCCTCCAGCGCGGTCGCGCAGACGATCGTGCGCACCCGCTCGGCGATGCCGACCATCTCCCGGATGCGCGAGCGGGTCTCACTCGCCGTGAAGTAGCTGCGCACCCGGTTGCGCAGGTTGGTGCTCTTGCCGATGTAGAGCGCCTCGCCCTTGGCGTCCTCGAAGACGTAGACGCCGGGAGCGCCGGGCACGCCCTCGGCCAGGTGGCGCTTGCGCTGCTGCTCAGGCGTGGGGGCGCGGACGAAGCCACGCAGGTCCTCCAGGGTGTGGACGCCGAGCGAGCCG
Source organism: Microbispora corallina (assembly GCF_016863035.1). Taxonomy (GTDB): domain Bacteria; phylum Actinomycetota; class Actinomycetes; order Streptosporangiales; family Streptosporangiaceae; genus Microbispora; species Microbispora corallina. The sequence goes on along the minus strand of NZ_BOOC01000001.1, from coordinate 364,922 downwards.
ACCCGCCCGATGAGGCCGTGGAGCACGTCGACGGTCGCCCGGGCGTCGGCCAGCGCCCGGTGGCACGGCTCGGTGGCACTGCGGAACAGCCGGGCGAGCGTGCCCAGCTTGCAGTTGGGCGTCTCGTCACGGGTGAGGACCCGCCGCGCGAGGTCGGCCGTGTCGACGACGGGGTTGACCGGCGGTGGGTAGCCGTTCGCCGCGCAGGCGGCCCGGATGAACGACAGGTCGAACGGCGCGTTGTGCGCCACCAGCGCCGCCCCTTGGACGAACTCCAGGAAGCTGGGCAGCACCTCGGAGAACTTCGGGGCGGCCACCACCATCGCGTCGGTGATGCCGGTGAGCACGGAGATGAACGGCGGGATGGGGCTGCCGGGGTCGACCAGCGTGGCGAACTCGCCGAGGATCTCGCCGCCGCGCACCTTGACCGCGCCGATCTCGGTGATGGCGTGCTCCGCGGCCGAGCCGCCGGTCGTCTCCAGGTCGAAGACGACGAACGTCACCTCGCGGAGGGGGGTGCCGAGCTCGTCGAGGGTGCCCTGTACCGCGTCCACGCCACGACCATAGAGATCCCCACCGACAAATGAGACGCGCCCCCGGCCGGCCACCGCCCGTCTTCGCTATATTCGCCCTCTTCAGGTAGGTCTTGTGTAGAAAGTGAGCTTCCAATGACGACGTCGCCCACCGGCCGTCCGGGTCCTGGTGATCCGCTCGCGGCGGCGCGGGAGGTCGCCTCCGCGCTCGCCCGGGACGCGGCCGCCCGCGACGCGGCCGGGTCCGCCCCGCTCGCGGAGGTCGCGCTGCTCCGGGAGTCCGGACTGCTGGCCCTGCTGGTCCCGAGGGAGCTCGGCGGTGCGGGGGAGAGCTGGGAGACGGTCCTGTCCGCCGTCCGCGTCCTCGCTGCCGCCGACGCGTCGGCGGCGATGCTGCTCGGCTACCACCACCTGCACCTGTGGCGGCTGGGTCACTACGGCAACGCGGACCTCGCGGAGCGGGCCGCCCGCGGCACGGCCCGGGAGGGCTGGTTCTGGGGCGGCGCCAGCAACCCCCGCGACCCCGGGCTGACCCTGGTCCCGGACGGCGACGGGTACCGGGTCCGTGGGCGGAAGGGGTTCGCGACGGGAGCACAGGTGGCCGACCGGATCGTGGTGAGCGGGGACGCCGGGGGCGGCAAGGTCATGGTGGTCGTGGACGGCAGGGACGCCGGGGTCCGCCACGCCGACGACTGGGACGCCCTCGGCGTGCGCAGGTCCGCCAGTGGGAGCGTGGCCTTCGAGGACGCCCGGGTGCCGGCCGGGTGGGTGGTGGGGCGGGTGCCGCCGGACGAGGAGTCGGCCCGGCCGGACCAGAGCCTCGTGGTGCCGGGGTTCCAGGCCGTCTTCGTGCATCTGTACACCGGCATCGCCCAGGGGGCTCTGGCCGCCGCCGCCGAGTACACGCGGACGAGGTCCCGCCCGTGGACGGGCAGCGGGGTGGAGTCGGCGTCCCTCGATCCGTACGTGCTGGAGACATACGGTGACATGGCCGCCCAGGTGGCGGCGGCGGACGCTCTCGCGGAGCGGGCGCGGGCGGCCTTCGGCCGGGCGGTGGCGCGCGGGCGCGACCTGACGGCCCGGGAGCGCGGGGAGGCGGCGCTCGCCGTGTCCGCCGCCAAGGTCGTGGCGCAGCGCGCCGTCCTGGACGTGACCGCCACGATCTTCGAGGTCATGGGGGCGCGTGCCACCGCGGCGGGGGCGGGGTTCGACCGCTACTGGCGCGACGCCCGCACCCACACCCTCCACGACCCGATCGCCTACAAGTTGCGCGAGGTGGGCGACCACGCGCTGAACGGGAGGCTGCCCACGCCCGGGCCGTACAGCTGATCAGGACCGCAGCGACGCGCGGCGGGCGGCGATGGCGTCGAAGTCGGGGATCCGGGACGCGATGGGGTTCCCGGTGAAGTTCCCCACCCAGCCGTCGTCGTCGTGGAAGAAGCGGATCGCGGTGAACTCGGGGTCGGTGCCCATGTCGAACCAGTGCGTGGTGTCCTTCGGGACACTCAGAAGGTCGCCCGCCTCGCACAGGATCGCATGGACCCTGCCGTCCACGTGCAGGTAGAAGATCCCGGAGCCGCCGACGAAGAAGCGCACCTCGTCGTCGTCGTGGGTGTGCTCGGACAGGAACTTCTCCCGGGCGGCCCGGGCCCGCTCCGCCCAGTCGGGGGCGTCGTCGGGGTGGAGCTGCGCCACGTCCACGAACGTGTAGCCCTCCTCCTCGACGATCCTCGCCACCTCGTCGCGGTAGGCCTCCAGGACCCGCTCCTGGTCGGCCCCGCCCCTCAGCTCGTCGAGGACCGGCCAGTGCCGCAGCCGGACGTCGATCTCCTTGAGGGCGCGGGCGATCTCCTCGGGGTCCTCTGTCTCCAGGAGGGTTTCGGAGCTGTCGTGATCGGTGTAAACGGTCAGGAATGTCATGTCCCGATTCTGCGTCGGGAAGCCCTGTTCCGGCAATCCCGCCTATTCATGCATGAAAAGTGGACAAAGTCGGCGGCGCTGCCTATCCTGCCCGTGTGATCCAGGCACGACTCCTCGGAGTGGTCGCCGGTGTGCTCGTCCTCGCCGGCTGCTCCCAGGGAACCACCAGCACCACGGCCGCCGGCTCCGCCGCCCCCGCCTCCGCCTCGTCCGCCGCTGAACCGGTCCCCACCCCGTTCTCGACGGGGAAGGTGGAGATATCCCTCGTCCGCCAGTTGTCCTCAGGCGACTACTTCGAGCAGTGGCTCGCGGGAGCCCGGGCCGAGGCGTCCGCCCTGAACGTGACGCTCGACGTCTCCAGCGGCGACGGCAACAACGACAAGCAGGCGCTCGACATCGAGCAGGCGATCGGCCGCCGGCCCGCCGCCATCATCGTCGACCACGGCTTCGCCGAGACCGTCCAGCCGGCCATCAAGAAGGCGGTCGCCGAGGGCATTCCCCTGGTGGCGTACGACGTCGACCCCGGGTCGCCGGACGCGGTCGCCATCACCCAGGACGACCGGCAGATCGCGGAGCAGGCACTGGGCGCGCTCAAGGCCGACACAGGCGGGACCGGTGACGTGGCCTACGTGTACGTCGCCGGTTTCGCCCCGCTCGACCGCCGCAACGAGGTCTGGACCCAGTTCAAGAAGGACAACCCGGGCATCAAGCAGGTCGCCCAGTTCGGCGTGGTCAACAACTCCACCGCCTCGGCGGTCGCCGACCAGGCCAAGGCCGCGCTCACGGCCAACCCCGGCGTCAAGGCGATCTTCGCCCCGTACGACGAGTTCGCCAAGGGGGCGACGCTCGCGGTCAAGGAGCTGGGCCTGCAGGACAAGGTGAAGGTCTACGGCGCGGACGTCTCCACCGCGGACATCGGCGTGATGACCGAGCCGGGCAGCCCCTGGGTCGCCACCTCGGCGGCCGACGCCTCCAACGTCGGGCGGATCGCCGTGCGCGCCGCCGCCCTGCTGGTCGCCGGGCGGCCGGTGGACCACGCGCTGAAGGTGCCCCCCGCGCTCATCACGCAGAAGCGGCTGCGTGACGCCGGCATCGCCAACGTCCAGCAGCTGACCGCGGCCCTGCCGGCCCTGATCACCCCCGACGTCGCCCGGGTGCCCTGGGCCGCCTCGTGATCCAGGCCGAGCCGGTGGTGTCCGTCTCAGGCCTGGCCAAGAGGTACGGCGCCACCTGGGCCCTACGTGACGTCACCGTGGAGATCCGTCCCGGGGAGGTCGTCGGGCTGATCGGGACCAACGGGGCGGGCAAGTCGACCCTCATCAGGGTCCTGTCCGGCGCGACCCGGCCCACGGCCGGGACGGTCCGGCTCGGCGGTCGCGAGTTCAGGCCGGGCGCCCCCCTCGACGCCATCGCGGCCGGCGTGCAGACGGTCCACCAGAACATCGACGACGGGATCGTCTTCGGCACCACGGTGGCCGACAACCTGACGCTCGACGTGCTCGCCCGCGGCGGCTCCGGGTGGTTCACCACCCGGGCCCGCACCCGGGCGCGGGCCCGGGAGATCGCCGCCGCCGTCGGCCTCGACGCGCCGCTCGACGCCCCGGTGGAGGCGCTGCCCGCGAGCGAGCGCCAGCGGATCGTCATCGCGCGGGCGGTGGCGCGGCGGCCCCGTCTGCTGATCCTCGACGAGCCCACCTCGACGCTCTCCTTCGTCGAGGCCGGCGTGCTGCTGGAGACGGTGCGGGACATGGCCGCCTCCGGCGTGGCGGTGCTGTACGTCTCGCACCGCTTGGCGGAGGTGGAGGACGTCTGCCACCGCGTGGTGGTCCTGCGCGACGGCGAGGTGCGGCGGACGCTGCCCGCTCCGGTGGACCGCGCGGCCGTCGTCGAGGCGATGCTCGGCGACCTTGCCGCGACGCCCCGGGCCGCCGGGCCGCGGGAAGCGCCGGAGGGACCCGCGGTCCCGGTCCTGAGGGCGACCGGGATCCGCACCCGCCCCGGCGCCCGGCCGTTCGACCTGGAGGTGCGGCCGGGGGAGATCCTCGGGGTGGTCGGCCTCGTGGGCTCCGGCAAGACGGAACTGCTCGAACAGCTCTACGGCCTGCGCCCCGCGACCGGGGACCTGCGCCTGGACGGCCGGCCGTACCGTCCGCGCGACCCGCATGACGCGGTCCGGGCGGGCGTCGCGTTCGCCGCCGAGGAGCGCTCCGCCCAGGCGATCGTGCCGGGGTGGTCGGTCCGCGCCCACGTGACCCTGCCCCGCCTGGCGGCCCACAGCCGGGCGGGCCTGCTGCGCCGCCGGTCCGAGCAGGACTCGGCCGCCGCGGTGATGCGCCGGTTCGGCGTCCGCGCCTCCGGCCCGGACGCCCCGATCGGGACGCTCTCGGGCGGCAACCAGCAGAAGGTCGTGGTCGGCCGCTGGCTGGAGGCCGTGCCCCGGCTCCTGCTGCTCGACGAGCCGTTCCGGGGTGTGGATGTGGGCGCGCGGGCCGACATCGGCCGCACGCTCGCCGGGCACGCCGCCGGCATGGGCGTCGTCGTGGCCTCGTCGGACCCGCAGGAGGTCCTCGACCTGGCGGGGCGGATCCTCGTCCTGCACGACGGCGACCCGGCCGGGGAGATCGACGCCGCCGGCGCCACGACCGCGCGGCTCGCCGCCCTCATGTCGGGACGGGCGGCGTGACCGCCGTTCGGGACGCGCCCTCGGAGCCCCGCGAGCGGCGCCGGAGCCGGCAGGGGGCGGCGGCGGTGCGCCGCTACGGCCTGGTCGTCCTCCTGGCTCTGCTGCTGCCGCTGTTCGCCCTGCTCGCCCCGGCCTTCGCGACGTACGGCAACGCCCTGATCGTGCTGCAGTCGGTGGCGGTCGTCGGCGTGGTCGCGCTCGGGGTCACGGTGTCTATGACGACGGGCGGCTTCGACCTGTCGGCCGGCGCCTGCGTGGGCTTCGTGGTCATGATCACGGCGACGACGATGGTCCGCTTCAACTTGACCGGAGGCACGGCGGTCGTGGCGGGCCTGGCGGCCGGGCTGGTCGTGGCGGGAGTCAACGTCCTGCTGACGGTGGTGGCGAAGGTTCCCGACCTGGTCGCCACGCTCGGCACCATGTTCCTGTTCCAGGGGCTCGCCCTGATCGTCACGTCGGGCCAGTCGGTTTCGGCGGGGATGACGGTGGACGGCGCCCCCGCGCCCGGCCGCTACACCGAGGGCTTCGCCTGGCTCGGCGGCGGCACCGTGGCGTCCATCCCGGTCCCGGTTGTCGTGTTCGCCCTGCTGGCGGTCGCCGTCCACGTGTTCCTCGTCCATACCCGGTGGGGCCGCGCGCTCTACGCCATCGGCGGCAACGCCGAGGCCGCCCGGCTCGCGGGTATCAGGGTCGCCCGCTACCGCGCGGCGGCCTACGCCGTCTCCGGGCTGTGCGCCGCCGTGGGCGGGATCCTGCTGTCCGCCCGCCTCGGCAGAGGGGACGTCGGCGCGGGCGACCCGTACCTGCTGCAGTCGGTGGCGGCGGCCCTCATCGGGTTCGCCGTGCTGGGGGCCGACCGCCCCAACGCCGTGGGAACCGTCGTGGGGGCACTGTTCATCGGCGTCGTGATCAACGGTCTGACCATGCTCAACGCGCCCTACTACGCGCAGACCTTCGTGCAGGGGGCGCTGCTCATCGGCTCGCTCGTGGTCAGTTACACCGGGCGAGGAGAAAGGAAGTCCACGTGACAGCGACCGTCGACGCCGCCGCGTCCTACGAGATCCTCACGGTCGGCGCCGTCCCCGGCTACCTCGCGTCCCGGCCCGCGCTGCGCCGCCTGGCCGACCCGGCCGCCCTGACCTCCGTACGCGAGGTGGGCGACGGCAACCTCAACCTGGTCTTCGTGGTGGAGACGGCCGGGGGCCGGGGACTGGTGCTCAAGCAGTCCCTGCCGTACGTCAGGGTGGACCCCACCTGGCCGATCACGCCGGAGCGCAACCGCTACGAGGCCGCCGCGCTGCGGGTCCACAACGCGGTCGCGCCCGGCCTGGTGCCCGAGATCTACGACGAGGACCCCGCCCGCCACGTGGTGGCGATGGAGGACCTGTCCGACCACCGGGTGTGGCGCGGCGCGCTCAACGAGGGGCTGCGCCACGAGGGCGCGGCCGGGGACCTCGGGCGGTACGTCGCCCGCGTGGCCTTCGGCACCTCGGTGTTCGGCCTCGGGGCCAAGGGTCACAAGGCGGCGGTCGCCGCGTCCGTCAACCCGGACCTGTGCGAGATCACCGAGGACCTGGTCTTCACCGAGCCCTACATCCGGCACGAGCACAACCGGATCCTGCCGGCCAACGAGGACGACGTCGCGGCCTACGCCGGGGACCCGGACGTGCGGGCGGCCATCGGGGCGGCCAAACTCGCGTTCATGACCCACGCCGAGGCGCTGATCCATGGCGACCTCCACACGGGGTCGGTGCTGGTCCGGGCCGAGACCGCCGGCGCCCCGCGCTCCACCCGGGCCTTCGACGTCGAGTTCGCCTTCTACGGGCCGGTCGGGTTCGACATCGGCGCCCTGTGGGGCAACTACGTCCTGGCGGCCGCCCGCGCCCTGGCGCTCGGCGACGAGGGCCACGCCTCCTGGGTGCTCGGCCTGGCGGCGCAGACGTGGGCGGCGTTCCGAGAGGAGTTCGCGGCGCTGTGGCCGGGGCGGGCCGACCCGCGGGTCTTCGGCGACGGCGTGCTGGAGGGCTACCTCGCCAAGGTGTACGGCGACGCCGCGGCGGCGGGCGCGGCCAAAGCCGCCCGCCGGGTCATCGGCTTCTCGCGCGTCACCGACATCGAGACCCTGCCGGAGGACGAGCGGGTCAGGGCCATCCGCGGTGTGCTGCGGGCGGCCAGGCTGCTGCTCGTGGAGGGCGCGGCACTGCCGGAGCCGGCCGTGCTGTTCGACCGTCTCGGCGACCTGCTGGCCGGCGCCGTCACCCCCGCCTGACGTCAGGCGGGGGTGACGGCGAGGGCGTACGCCAGGAGCCACTCCACGCACTCGGTGACGTGCCTGGCCCGCGTGAGATCCGAGCCCCAGGCGTACAGGCCGTGGGAGGCCACGATCACGGCGGGCGTCCGCGGGTCGTAGGCCGACTCGAACCGGTCGCCCAGCTCCGTCATGTCCTGGCTGTTGCGGATCACCGGGACGATCACCTCGTCGTCGTGGGCCAGGCGGCCGATGCCCTTCAGCGTCTCGACGTCCCGCAGGAGCACGCCGTCCGGCCATCGGTGACCGGCGACGACGGCGTTCAGCGCGTGCACGTGGACGACCGCCCCCGCGCCGGTCAACGCCGCCACCCGGGCGTGCAGCCCAGCCTCGGCGGACGGCGTCAGCGGCGCCACGCCCTCCACGGGGACGACGTCGCCCGCCTCGTCCACCACGGCCACGTCGGAGGCGGTCAGCTCGCCCTTGTCCAGGCCGCTCGCGGTGACCGCCAGCCGCAGCGGGTCGCGGGAGACGACCTCGGACAGGTTGCCCGACGTGCCGCGCATCCACCCGAACGCGGTGAACCTGGCCGATTCCACCGCCAGCCGTCCCCCGGCCTCGAAAACGCGGCCGGCCGTGAGCCGGTCCTGCGTGCCCATCAGACCTCCACCTCCTCGAACGACGAGACGACCGGATGTGTCCCGAAGCCGGCGCCCTCGCTCGGCTCGCCGGGGCGGCGGACGCCGGTCGTGCGCCAGCCCGCCGCGGCCGCCGCGTCGAGCTCGGCCGGCACGTCGGACAGGAACAGCACCCGCCCTCCCGGGCTGCCGAGCGCCTTCGCGATCCGCTCGTAGGAGGCGGTCTCCCGCTTCGGGCCCGCGTTCACCGTGTCGAAGTGCCGGTCCAGCAGAACCGACAGGTCGCCGTCCGCCGTGTGCCGGAACCAGGGGCGCTGGCTGGAGACCGCTCCCGAGGAGAAGACGGCCAGTCGCGTCCCGGTGGCGTGCCACCGGCGCAGCGCGGGGGCGACGTCGGGGAAGACGTGCGCGGTGAGCTCGCCCGCCGCGAAGCCCGCGGCCCACACCTGCCCTTGGAGGGTCTTGAGCGGTGTCGCCTTGACGTCGCCGTCCATCCAGCCGTGCAGGACCTTCACGACATCGACGGTCGCCGCCCCATGGGGCAGGCCGGCCTCCCGCTCCACCTGCGCCACCGCCTCCCGCACCTCGGGGTCGCCGCGGTGGCCGTCGATCCACGGGCCGAGCCGTGGGCGGGCGTAGGCGTACAGGCCCACGTGCACGGACGCGGTGGAACTCGTCGTGCCCTCGATGTCGAGGACGATCCAGGAGACGGTCATCGGGACAGCACCTCCACGAAGTCGGCGACGAACCGGGTCGCGTCCACGTTCGTGACCACCCGGGTGGGCGGCGCCGGCTCGTGGGGGAAGGCGGGCGGCAGGCCGTCCACGGTCCGCATCAGGCGGGCCCGCGCGAGGAATCCGTCCGTGACGACGTTGACCGGCCCGTCCGTCCACGCCGTCGCGAAGGCTGGGTCGAGCAGGATCCCGGCGGCCAGGGGGTCGTGCAGCGGGATGATCCGGCGCCCCCACTCGTTCTGGTAGAAGTCCAGGTACGTCTCCAGGATCTCGACGGCGAACCGGGCTCTCGATCCGGGGGCGGCGCGCAGCGCCGCGATGGCCCGCTCGTCGAGGATGGTCCCGGCTGTGACGTTCACCCCCACCATCACGAGCTCGTTCCGCGGGGCCGCGAAGACCGCCCGTGCCGCCTCCGGGTCGTTGTTGACGTTCGCGTCGATCATCAGCAGCGTGCCGGGCTCGGCGTACGGCCCGGAGCCGCCCATCAGCACGACCGAGCGGTACCGGGTGAACAGCTCGGGGTCGATGCGCAGGGCGAGGCCGAGGTTGGTCAGCGGGCCGAGCGCGAGCAGGTCGAGCTCGCCCGGCCGCTCGTGCGCCAGCCGCACCAGCAGCTCCGCCCCGCTCTCTCCGGTCACCTCGGGAAGGGGACGGTCGTAGCCGCGGTCGCCCAGGCCGTCCTTGCCGTGGACGTACCCGGCGATGTGCGCGACTCCGGCGATGGGCTCGGCGGCGCCCCGCGCGATCGGCACCTCCAGGCCGAGCAGCCGGGTCACGTAGCCGATGTTCCTGGTCGCGTCCTCCTCGAGGCAGTTCCCGAACACGGAGCTGATCGCGACGATCTCGGCGTCGGGGCGGCCGGCGAGATACAGCAGCGTGTGGGCATCGTCGATGCCGGTATCGGTGTCCACGACGACACGGCGGACCTGGCTCATGAACTCTCCTCGTCGAAGTGCCGGGACACCTGTTCCGGCGGGTAGACGCCTCGTTCGGTGACGATCCGCGTCACCAGGTGGGGCGGGGTGGCGTCGAAGGCGGGGTAGTAGCCGGTGGTGCCCTCCGCCGCGGTGCGCGCGCCGAGGAGGTGGAGGACCTCGTCCCCGTCGCGGCGCTCGATCACCACGTCGCCGACGGTGGGCGCGAGCGGGTCGGGCGCCTGGACCAGCGCGTAGAACGGGACCTCGAAGGCACGGGCGGCCAGCGCGACGCCGAGTGTGCCGACCTTGTTGACCACGTGTCCGTCGAGCGTGACCCGGTCGGCCGCGACCAGCGCGACGTCGGCCAGCCCGTCGGCCAGCGCCGCGGCGACCATCCCGTCGGTGATCACCGTGGGACGGTAGCCCATCTCGACCAGCGTGGCGGCGGTCAGCCGGGCGCCCTGCAGGTATGGCCGGGTCTCCGTGCAGACGAACTCCAGCCGCTTGCCGGCCCGCCGGGCCGCCTCGACCGAGGTGATCAGGTAGGCGTCGGCCCAGCAGTGGGTGAGCACCCGGGCGCCGTCGGCCAGCAGTGAGGCGGCGTTCGCGCCGAGGGCCTCGCTGCGCGCCCAATAGGCCGCGTCGTGCCGGGCCGCCGCGTCCTCGACGGCCGCGACCAGCTCGTCCCCGGCGAGGCCGGGCAGAGGACCGTCCACCGTGCCGGACAGGACGGCCAGGACCGCGTCCCGGATGTGGTTGTTCGTCGGACGGGTGGCGACGAGGCGCCGCCCGGCGGCCCGCAGCCGCTCGGCTGCCCGGTCCGGGGGCTCGCCCCGGGCCTCCCTGGCGGCGAGGACCATGCCCGCCGTGGTCGCGAACAGCGGCCCGGAGCTCTGCGTGACCATGCGCTCCACGGCCACGGCGACCTCCTCGCTCGTGCCGCACCTGACCCACCGGACCTCGAACGGGTAGACCCGCCGGTCGAGGATCTCCACGCCGTCCGGCGTGAGGCGGACCGAGTCCGCCAGCACCGGACGGCCGGGCTGCGTGCTCATCGTCCCCCCCGATCTTTCCGCGCGATCACGACGCCCCCTCCGGCCCGGCGGCGCCTGCCCGCCGACGCGGCGAGGACCAGCGCGACGAGCGTGATCAGGTAGGGGGCGGCGTCCGCGAGCTGCTGCGGCAGCCCGGCCCCCTGGAGCCGGAATCCCAGCGCCTCGGCCACCCCGAACAGCAGGCACGCGGCGGCCACCCGGTAGGGCCGGACGCCGCCCAGCATGACCGCCACGACGGCCACCCAGCCGCGGCCCGCGCTCATCCCCTCGCTGAACAGAGTGACGTTGCCCAGGGCGAGCTGCGCCCCGGCGAGCCCGCACAGCGCTCCCGCCGCCATCACGGCGCCGTGCCGGTACGCCGCGACCCTCAGGCCGAGGGACGCGGCCGCCTCCGGGTGCTGGCCGGCCCCGCGCAGCCGCAGCCCGGAGCGGGTCCGGCGCAGCCACCACGCGGCGGCGACCACCAGCGCGAACGCCACGGGGACCAGGGGCGACTGCGGCCCGAGCACGGGGCCGAGCAGGGGGACGCGGCCGAGGGCGGCGGCCAGCGTGGGCAGGCCGCGCAGATCGGGGGAGGTGTACGTGCCGCCCACGCCCAGGATCTCGCGCATCAGGAACGCCGTCAGCCCGAGCGCCAGCAGGTTGAGCCCCACCGCGACCACCACCGCGTCGGCCCGCAGGGTCACCGTGAGGACGGACAGGACGGCGGAGTACAGCACGCCCGCGACCACGGCCGCCGCCACCCCCCACCAGGCGCTTCCCGTCAGGTGGCTCGCGACCACGGCGACGAAGGCGCCCCACAGCAGGGTGCCCTCCAGCGCCATGTTGAACACCCCGGAGACCGAGCAGATCAGCCCGCCGAGCGCCGCGAGGACGACAGGCGCGGTCGCGGTGAGGACCGACGCCGCGAAGGCCGGGTCGAGGACGTTCACGCGCCCGCCTCCCGGGCCTGCGGCGCCACGCCGTCCCGCCCGCGGCCCCCGGGGCGCGACCGTCTGACGCGGAGGTGCCGCACGGTCGCCATGACCGCGACGATCACGATGACGAGCCCCTGCACGATCTGGGTGAGCTGGCCGGGCACACCGGCGTCGCGCTCCATGCCCTCCCCGCCGACCTGGAGGATCGTCATCAGGGCGGCCGTGAAAGGCACGGCCGGGGGCCTTCCCGTGGCCAGCAGCACGGCCGCGATGGCGGTGAACGTGTAGCCGGGGGCCGTGAGCGCCCCGTCGACGAACCGGTACGGCGGGCCGAGCACGATCAGGCCTCCCACGAGGCCGGCGCAGGCGCCGCCGCCCGCGAGTGCGGTCAGGGCCAGCCGGTCCACCCGCACCCCGCCGTACCGCGCGAACTCGCGGTTGAGGCCGGTCGCCCGCGTCTCGTACCCGATGACGGTCCGCCCGTCGAGGTACAGCCATGCGGCGGTCAGGAAGAGGACCAGCGGGAGCCCGATGGTCACGTACCCGCTGTCGCCGATCGACGGCAGGTGGGCGGCGTCCGGCAGCACGGGAGTCTCGGCGATGCCGGTGCCGCGCTCGGCCAGCGGGAAGCGGACGAGGTAGGACGCGAGTGACACCGCCGGGGTGCTGATCAGCAGCGTCGTGACGATCGCGGGAATGCCGAGCCGGGTGTGCAGCGGCGCGGAGATCCCGGCGGCGAGCGCCCCGGCCAGTGCCGCCGCGGTCAGCGGGAGCGCGACCCCGGCGACCGCCGGCAGCGGAGCCGCCAGCGTCAGCGCCGCGGCCGTGATCCCGCCCAGCGCCATCTGGCCGTCCCCGCCCAGGTTGAACTCCCCGGCGCGCAGCGGGATCGCGAACGCCAGGGCCATGCCGAGGGTCGGGACGAAGGCGCCGACGGTGTACTCGAGGTTCCCGTCGCCCAGCGCGCCGTTGACGAGGGCCGGGTACGCCCGCGCGGGGTCGATGCCGGCCAGGACCATCACGACCGTGGTGAGGCCGAGGGCCCCGGCCACCGCGAGCGCGGCCGGCGCGGCGGGCGCGAGCCGTCGCGCCGCCCTCCGTCCGGCGCCGCCCGGGCCGGCGTTCACGGCTCCACCCCGGCGACGGAGGTGTCATCGGCGGGCGGCGTCCGCGGGGCGTCAGCCGACGCCGGCGCTCCGGTCATGGCGGCTCCCAGCCGCTCGTCGGTCGCCTCGTCGCCGGGCACCTCGGCCACCAGCCGTCCCTCGTACAGGACCAGGACCCGGTCCGACAGCGCGCGCAGCTCCGTCAGCTCGCTCGACTGCAGGAGGACGGCCCGCCCTCGGTCGCGGGCCTCGGCGAGCAGGCCGTGGATCATCTCCTGGGCGCCCACGTCGACGCCCTGCGTGGGCTCCTCCACCACGATCACGCCGACCGGCCGGGACAGCTCCCGGGCGAGCACGGCCTTCTGCGCGTTCCCTCCGGACAGCGTGGAGATCGGGGCGTCCACCGAAGCCGCCCGGATGCCGAAGCTCTCCACCAGTGCTCGCGCCCGGTCCCGTACGGCGGAGGAGGACAGGCCGAACCGGCCGCGCAGGGCGGAGCTCCGCTGGTCGCCCATCACGAGGTTCTCCCGCAGGGACATGGCGGCGGCGGTGCCCCGGCCGTGCCGGTCCTCGGGGACGTACGCGACATCGGGCTCCCGCCCGCCGCGTACCGTCCGCCCGGACAGCAGCACCCGCCCCGAATCGCCGGGACCCGGGGTCCGCAGGCCGGTGACGGCGTCCACCAGCTCCCGCTGGCCGCTGCCCGCCACTCCCGCGAGGCCGACGATCTCGCCCGGCCGCACGCCGAACGACACGCCGGCCAGGCGCACCACCCCGTCGCGGTCGCGGACCGTCAGCCCGTCCACCTCCAGCGCGTACGGAGCCCGCTCCGCGGTGGGGGAGCGCCGGGCGGGTGCGGCGGCCGGCGAGCGTCCGATCATGGCGACGACGAGCTCCGCCGCCGTCGTGCCCGAGGTGGTGAAGCGCCCGGTGACCCGGCCCCCCCGCAGCACCGTCACCCGGTCGGTGGCCGTGAGGACCTCGCCCAGCTTGTGCGTCACCAGCACGACGGAGACGCCGCTCCGGGTGACCGTGCGCAGCACCTCGAACAGCCGCGCCGCCTCGCCGGGCGTGAGGACCGCCGTCGGCTCGTCGAGGATCAGCACCCGGGCGCCCCGGTAGAGGGCCTTGAGGATCTCCACCCGCTGGCGCACGCCGACAGGCAGCCGCCCGACGCGGGCACGTGGATCGGCGCGCAGCCCGTAGAGCTCGCCGAGCCGCTCGACCTCGCGCCCGGCCGCGGCGAGGTCGAGCATCCCCCGGCGGGTCGGCTCGGCGCCGATCACCACGTTCTCGGCCACGCTCAGCTCCGGGAAGAGCCGGAACCGCTGGTGCACCATGCCGAGCCCGTGGGCGATCGCGTCGGCGGGCGACCGCAGCCGCACCCGTCTCCCGTCGCGCAGCACGTGCCCGGCGTCCGGTCGGTGCAGGCCGTACAGGATGGACATGAGGGTGGACTTGCCGGCCCCGTTCTCGCCCACCACGCCGTGGACCTCGCCCCGCGCGATCGCGAGGTCGATCCCGTCGTTGGCCACCACGTCGCCGAACCTCTTGGTCACGCCGACGAGCTCGGCGGCCGGGGGCACGGCGCCGTCCCCGGTCGGCATGCCTAGCCCGCCAGGGGGTCGGCGACCGTGACCCTGCCGGCCACGATGTCGTCCCTGACCTGCTTGACCTTGGCGATCACCTCGGGACTCGCCGCCACCGTGCAGCCGGAGGACGCGACGTCGGCGTCCAGGGCGTTCACACCCACGCCCCCTTCGGCCAGGCCGTACACCTTCACGCCGCCGGCCTTGCCGGCCGCGATGTCCCGGATGGCCGCGCTCTCGGCCACGTCCACGTGCTTGATGACGTTGTCGATCACATTCCCCGGGCTCAGCGCGCACTGGTTCACGTCCACGCCGAACGACTTCGCCCCGCCCGCCGCCGCGGCCTCGAAAACCCCGGGGTTGCCGCCGGAGGCCGCCGCGGCGACCACGTCGGCGCCCCGGCCGATGAGCGTCTGGGCCTGGGACTTGGCCCGTGCGGGGTCGCTGAACGGGTTGCTGCCGCCCACGTACAGCGGGGTACCGGTGGAGGACGGGTTCACCGACTTGGCTCCGGCGAAGAACGGGTCGATCCAGCGGTGGATGAACGGCGAGTCCAGCGCGGCGACCACCCCGAGCGAGCCGCTCTTCGACAGCAGTCCCGCCTCCACGCCCGCGAGGTAGGCCGCCTCGTGCTCCTTGAACGACACGCAGGTCAGGTTCGAGGGTTGGGCCTTCGGGCAGGAGTCGATCTCCAGGAAGCGCTGGTCCGCGTGCTGCTTGGGGACGGTGCTGAAGACGTCGTCGAAGGAGAAGCTGATGCCCACGACGACGGTCGGCTTCGCCCGCACCGCGGCGTCGACGTTCTGGGCGATGCTCGACGGGTCCTTGCTCTCATAGAGCTTGAACGACGCCCCGATCTCCTTGGCGGCGGCCTCCGCTCCCTTCACGCCCAGCTGGAGGAAGCTGTCGGTCCCCACCGGGTTGGGCGTGATCAGGATGATCGTCTTGCCGGAGGGGGCCGTGCCAGAGGCGGACGGGGAGCCCCCGCCGCCGCACGCGGCGAGCGAGAGCGACAGGACGGTGGCGGCCGACGCGAGTACGGCGAGTTCACGAGTGTGGAGCATGGTGGTCGTCTTGTTCCTTAGTGCCGCCGTCCGGGCGATATGCCCGGCTCAACTCGGGGCAGCATATCTAGACATTTCCTACCAAGACAACCTGAAAATGGGGAGTGAGATGAGGGGTCAGGCCTGGGCCCGCCACTCGCGGGCGAGCATCGCGTAGACGAGCTCGTCGCTCCACTCGCCCTCGAAGAACTCGTTCTCCACCAGGTGGGCCTCCCGGCGCATGCCCAGCCGCTCCATCAGGCGGTACGACGGGATGTTGCGGGCGTCGCAGCGGCCGTACAGGCGGTGCACGCCGAGCCCGTCGAAGCCGAGGCGCAGCAGTTCCCGCGCGGCCTCGGTGGCCAGGCCGCGGCCGTGGCAGGCGGGGTTGAACACATACCCGATCTCGCCCTGCCGGTTCTCCTCGCTGCGCCAGAACAGCGTGAGGTCCCCGACGACCCTGCCGGTCTCCCGCAGTTCGACGGCCACGGACAGGGCGTCGCCGTCACTGCGGATCTCCGCCCGGCCGATCTTCTCCTCCAGCGCCGCCTCGGTCTCCTCACGGGTGCGGGCCTCCCAGTAGAGGTACCGCGCGACCTCGGGCAGCGAGTGGAAGGCGTACAGGTCGTCGAGGTCGTCCTCGGTGAAGGCGCGCAACGTCAGCCGGGGCGTGGTGATGGGGTACGAGGGGGCGAGCACGCGGCCAGCTTAGGAGCGCCCCGCGTCCCGGTGCCAAGCCTTATTCCGCCCACTGAGGGCGCCCCCGTCGTCCGCGCCCACCGAGAGGCGCCCACCTCGTGCCGGGTGTCCTCCGCACCCGCCCGACAGGCGCCGGCCGAGAGGCGCCCGCCCGTGCCGGGCGTCATTCGTGCCCCTTCTCGTCGTCCTCCCGCGTGTCCTCCGGCGCCTCGCGTCCCGCCGTGGCGACCGCCTCGGCGGCCACGACCAGGGCGACGCCGAGGACGAGGGCGATGATGCTCACGAACACCTCGTTGCCTGCGAAGGCCGGCACCCGCCGGGTCAGGAACGACCGCGCGTGCCCGGTGAGCACGAGCGCGGCGAGGCCGTGAATCCCCTGGATCGCCAGCAGCACGCCGGCGATCGAGACCAGTTTCCGCACGGGCACCAGCCTGGCGGCCGGTGCCACCCGGGCGCGTCCGCCGGAAGTGCAGGAGGATGTCTACTTTGGTCGCTGTCGAGCGGCCCCCGGGCGATCTACGCTCGGGAGCCATGACGGAGCGTCCGCCGCCTCTCGCGGACCCGTTCGCCGAGCGCGGCCGGGTCCGGCGGTCCATGCGCGACTGGGCCGTGGACACGCTGCTGTTCCTGCTGGCGGCGGTCGTCACGCTGCTGCTGTCGATGCTGGTGTGGACCGATCCGGCCCTGTCGCCGCCGATGGCGATGCTGGACCAGGTCCTCGGCGGCCTGGCGTGCGCGGCCCTGTGGCTGCGGCGCAGGTGGCCGGTCGGCCTCGCGCTCGCGCTGGCCGCGCTCTCGACGTTCAGCATGCTGGTGGCGGCCGCGGGCCTGGTCGCGGTCTTCACGGTCGTGGTGCATCGCCGGTTCCCGATCGCCGCGCCCGTGGTGGGGCTCCACCTGCTGGCGATCCTGCCGTACACGCTGCTGCGCCCCGACCCTGACCTGTCGTTCTGGGCGAGCGTGCTGGTGTCGGTGCTGGTGTACGCCCTGGTGGTGGCGTGGGGGCTGTTCGTGCGGGCGAGGCGGCAGCTCGTGCTCTCGCTCCGGGAGCGGGTACGGCGGGCGGAGGTCGAGGCCGCGCTGCGGGAGGAGCGGGCGCGCGGCGCCGAGCGGGAGCGCATCGCCAGGGAGATGCACGACGTGCTCGCCCACCGCATCTCGCTGCTCAGCCTGTACGCCGGAGGGCTGGAGTTCCGCCCGGACGCACCCGCCGCGGACATCAGCCGGGCGGCCGGAGCCATCCGTTCCAGCGCCCACCAGGCCCTGGAGGACCTGCGCGAGGTGATCGGCGTGCTGCGCGGGGGCCCGGAGGACGCGGTCCCCGAGCGTCCCCAGCCGACCCTCACCGACGTGCCGGAGCTCGTCGCGGAGTGCCGGCGGGCCGGCATGGAGATCGAGCTCGCCATGCCGGAGCCGGCGGCCGAGCCCCCGGGCGGCCTCGGGCGCAACGCGTACCGGATCATCCAGGAGGGCCTTACCAACGCCCGCAAGCACGCGCCGGGATCGGCGGTCCGCGTGACGGTTTCGGGAGGGCCGGGGGAGGGCCTGGTCGTGGACGTCGCGAACGCCGGGCCCGCGCGTCCGGTGGCGGCGGGCGCCCGGGCCGCCACCAAGGGGGTCAGGCATACGGCGACCGCCGTCCCGCGCGGTGGGGCGGCCCCGGCTCCGGGCCTTGGCGATGGCGGTGCCCTGCCCGGCGGTGTGTCTCCGGCTCCGGGCCGCTCCGCTGCCGCACGTGGCTCGGCCGTCGCCGTGCCGGACGCGGCTCCGCCGGTCGTCGCCGTGCCGGCCGCGGCCGGGCTGCCGGGCAGCGGCACCGGGCTGATCGGACTGGCCGAGCGGGCGAGCCTGACCGGCGGCCGGCTCGACCACGGCCCGGCGGACGGCGGCGGGTTCCGGCTGCGCGCCTGGCTACCCTGGCCGGCATGAACGGCGTGCCCCCGGCGGACGGCGAGATCCGTGTGCTGGTCGTGGACGACGACCCGCTCGTGCGCGCCGGTCTCGCCATGATCCTCGGCGGGGCCGGGGACATCCGGATCGTCGCCGAGGCGGACGACGGGGCGCGGGTGCCGCCCCTGGTCGCCGAGCACCGTCCCGACCTGGTCCTGATGGACATCCGCATGCCCGGGGTCGACGGCCTGACCGCGACCGAGCGGCTGCGCGCCGCCCCCTCGCCGCCCGAGGTGGTGGTGCTGACCACGTTCCACGCCGACGCCCAGGTGCTGCGGGCGCTGCGTGCGGGGGCGGCGGGGTTCCTGCTCAAGGACACCCCTCCGGGCGAGCTCGTGGCCGCGGTCCGCATGGCCGCGCGGGGCGAGCCGATCCTGTCGCCCGCGGTGACGCGGCAGCTCATCGCGCACGTGGCCGCCGCGGACGGCGACGGCGGGCGGGACCGCGCCCGGGAGCGGCTGGCCCTGCTGAGCGACCGCGAGCGCGAGGTCGCCGTGGCCGTCGGCCGGGGCAGGTCCAACGCGGAGATCGCCGGGGAGCTGCACATGAGCGTCGCGACCGTCAAGGCGCACGTGTCGCGGATGCTCACCAAGCTCGGCCTGAACAACCGCGTGCAGATCGCCCTGCTCGTCCACGACGCCGGGCACCTCGGCTGACCAGCGCCTACCCCGAGATCATGTGCTCCAGCCGGGCGCGGTGCATCACGAGGTCGTCCGGGTCGGCGGGCATCGGCTGCTCGCCGAAGTGGATGCGCCGCCGCCACACCCTCGCCATGATCACGCCGTGCCGCAGGGCCGCGTACGTCTCGTAGAAGTCCATGTCGCGGGGCTCGTGGCCGCTCAGCTCCCGGTAGACCCGGCAGACGTCGGCGCGGGTCATGAAGTCCGGCAGCCCCGGCAGGCCCATGACCTCGGTGACGTCCTGGAAGAAGCGGTGCAGGAAGATCATCCACCCGAGGTCGACCTCGGGCGGGGCGACGGCGGCCATCTCCCAGTCGAGCACGGCGACCGGCTCGAAGTCGGCGTACATCACGTTGCCGATGCGGGCGTCGCCCCAGTTGAGCACGTCCGGGCCGGGGTCGGCGGGCCAGTGGTCCTCCAGCCACCCGAAGGCCCGCTCCAGGAGGGGGATCCGCAGGTCGGCGTGGGCCCACTCGTAGTAGGCCCGCTGCCCGTCCACGTGGCGGCGCAGCCCGCGTCCGGCCGCGGCGACGGACGGCACCTGCGCGGGCCCCACCCGGTGCAGCCGCGCGAGGATCTCCACGGTCCGGTCCCGCAGCCGCGCCCGGTCCGCCGGCGCGGCGTCGAGGAGCCACCCCTCGAACGTGTACGGCATGACGTCCGGCGGCACGAGCCCGCTCGCGCGCTCCATCACGAAGAACGGCGTCCCGAGCGGACCGGGGTCGGGCTCGAACCAGAGCACGCGGGGCGCGGGGACGCCCGCCCGCTCGCGGGCCACCCGCATCACCTCGACCTGCCGGCCGAGGTCGTAGTCGGGGAAGACCGGGACCGCGTCAGCCGACGGCGCCATCCGCGCGACGCACGCGACCGTCCGGCCGTCCCAGGACGCGTCGAACAGCAGCGTCTCGCTCGACAGGCCGTTCGTCTCCGGGGTGGACAGGCCGGAGACCGCGGCCCGGGCGTCGACCCTGTCCCGCAGCCAGGCCTCGATCCGCCCGCGCAGCTCCGCGGTGTCCCGGGTCGAGGTCCGCATACGGGCGGCCTCCCGGCTCTCCTCGTCGAGCCCGCTCATGGCGCCTCCATCGCGTAGCCCCCCGGACTTTTCGTATATCCCGGGCCATCCGCTGTCCAGGTTCCGTTCATGCCGGATTCATGTGAGGGCAAAGGCCGGAGATCGCGGAGCCGACTCGGACACGGGTACGACAGCCGTACTCTTGATTGAGGACACCTACGAGGAGCGACGAGATGAGTTCAGCCGGAGAGGGCCTGTCTCGTCCGTTGCCCGAGCAGGTCCGGTTACATGTCGTGGAGGTCGCGGCCCAGGTCCTGGGCTCCATGGCGGCGGCCGCGGTGCCGCCGCCGTTGCGCGGCATCGCCAGGTTCGACCCGCGCAAGCGGGCCCGCCTCGGGGGCACGCCGATCGCGGCCCAGCTGGAGACCGACAAGAAGTTCCGCGAGCTGGTGGCCGAGTCGCTGGAGACGGCCTGGCCCGAGCTGGTGGCGAGCCTCGCGGAGGGCACGGTCCCCCCGGCGGCCGACCCCGTGCTGGTCGCGGCGGCCGCCTACCTCACCCGTCCCCCCGGCTGGCCGGACCTGGTCGAGCAGGCGCGGGCGGACCTGGAGCGGTCGGCGTCGGTCGACACCCAGCGCGAGCAGGCGGAGTCGCGGCTGCGCGAGCAGCTCGCGGCCCAGCGCGCCTCCGCGAAGGAGGAGGTCGACCGGGTACGCGAGCAGCTGCGGGCGGCCCGCGCGGAGAACGCCGACCTGCGCCGCAAGCTGCACGACGTGCGCGAGCGGGTGAAGGCGGCCGAGGAGCGGGCGGCCGCGCTGGAGGCCGAGACGTCCGAGGCGAGGTCCCGGGCGGCGAGCGCGAACGGCGCGGCCGAGACCGAGCTGCGCCGGCTCAAGGAGCGGCTGGCCGACGCCGAGCGCCAGCTGGAGGCGAGCCGCCGGGCCGCCCGCGAGGGGCGCAGCGTCGAGGACGCCCGGATCCGGGTGCTCATGGACGCCCTGCAGGACGCCGCGGCCGGGCTGCGCAAGGAGCTCGCCCTGCCCACGACGATCAGCAGGCCGGCCGACTACGTCACCGCCGTCGCGCCGGGGGAGCCGAGCGTGTCGGCCGTGCCCGCGCGGGCCCTCGCCAACGACGACCCCCAGCTGCTCGACCAGCTCCTGGCGATCCCCAACCTCCATCTGATCATCGACGGGTACAACGTCACCAAGACCGGCTACCCCACCCTCACGCTGGCCGACCAGCGCGCCCGGCTGCTCACAGGGCTCGGCGGCCTCGCCGTCCAGGCACGCGTGGAGGTCACCTGCGTCTTCGACGGCGCCGAGCTGAACGGACCGGTGCAGGTGTCGGCCCCGCGCGGCGTCCGGGTGATGTTCAGCGCCCCCGGCGAGATCGCCGACGATTTGATCCGGACCCTCGTGCGGGCCGAGCCGCCCGGCCGCGCCATCGCGGTCGTGTCCTCCGACCGCGAGGTGGCCGACTCGGTCCGCCGCATGGGCGCGCGACCGGTTCCGTCGCTGCTGTTGCTGCGCCGCCTCGGCCGCGGCTGACCGCATACCGGCGGATCGTGACGTTCCGCTCGCGGAACGTGATGATTGCCGCGAATACCTGCGAATAGGTTGAAGCTACAAGATCGCCTGGATAGAGTCGCGCCGCAGGTTTAGGTCTATTCCCCAGGGGGCCTGAGTGCGAGGGCGTGTACCGGTGGCCGCGGGCCTGGCCGCCGTGGTTCTGCTGCTGCCGGTGACGGGCGCGCAGGCGGATCCGAAGCCCACCGTCGCGCAGGCGAAGGCGAAGCTGAAGAAGCTGAACGACCAGGCCGACCAGCTCGTGGACCGGTACAACGCGGCCGACGAGAAGTGGAAGAAGGCCAGGAAGCAGTACGCCGCGCTGAACGACGACTACAAGAAGCAGAACAGCCGGGTCGAGGCCCTGCGCAGCGGCCTGGTCTCCCTGGCGGTCAACACCTACCAGGTCGGCGACATGGGCTCGTGGGGCAACGTGTTGTACAGCCCCGACCCGGAGTCGATGCTCAGCAGCCTGGCCGCCCTCGACCAGATCTCCCAGGAGCGGGCCAAGCGGCTCGAGGAGTACGAGGACGCGATCAAGGGCCTCAAGCAGCAGCGCGACCGGAAGAAGACGCTGTACGACCAGGCCGCCCAGGTGAAGACCGACCTGCGCGACCAGAAGGACAAGGTCGAGCGGCTCGTCAGCGAGCAGACCAAGCTGCTGCGCTCGCTGGGCGCGTACAACGTGGGCGATCCGAACAGCGCCGGCGTCTCCTACCGGGGGCCCGCGTCCGGCGACGCGCTCGCGGCCCTGCAGTTCGCCTACAAGCAGGTCGGCAAGCCCTACCGCTACGGGGGCACCGGCCCGGGCTCCTGGGACTGCTCCGGCCTCGTCCAGGCGTCCTGGGCCGCCGCCGGGGTGAGCCTGCCCCGCACCAGCTACGAGCAGTGGGCGTGGGGCGCGAGCCGGCGGGTGCCGCTCGACGACCTCCAGCCGGGCGATCTCCTCTTCCACGCGGGCTTCGGCCACGTGGGCATGTACGCGGGGGACGGGAAGGTCGTCCACGCCCCGCAGACCGGCGACGTTGTGAAGATTGTCACACTCGCCGAGTACCACCCGATCGGTGCCGTCCGCCCGTAGGCGGGCCGGAAAGATCAAATATCAGTGGTACGTATGTGACTCTTGTGACCGTTTTCAGGGTCTGATTCGGCAAATGTGAGCAGTGTCACATTTATGTAAATGTGACGTGGGTATCCTGCGGTTTTCTCTTTGCCGTTCCGTTATTTCGATCTTCGTTCGGCGTCCGGGCTTTGCCGAACGCCGGAACCCCTCGGTAGCTTCTGGGCCGCGGCGAGCACGAAACGCCGCCACGGCGGGCATCGGCCGTCCAGCCGATCTCCGCCGAATCGATCCGTCACCGCCGCCAACGCCTACAACCCCATGCAGGGGCCCCTGGGCGCGGTGACCTGCCGAGTCCGTGCAGTCAGGAGGCACGGAGCCGGGGAACCACTCGACCTTCCGGTGTGGAGGGTCACGGGGTGAATCGGCGCGTTCCAGCGCCGTAGGGCGACTTCCCCGCCCGAATCCGTCAGCTAACCCGGTAGGCGCAAGCGGAAGAACCGAGGAGAGATCCTGTCTACCACCCCCGCTAGTCTGTCCCGTCTTGCCCGCATCACCCTTGGAGGCGTCGCCTTGACGGCGTCCGTGGGGGCCGTCGGCACCCAGCCGGCGGCGGCGGACTCGGTGACAGTGACGGTCACCAAGGTGGCCACGGAGACGTCCGCCACGGCCGTCTCCAGAACGGCCTCGACGAAGACGGCCTCCGCCGCGAAGGCCGTCTCGAAGAGGAAGGTGAAGCTGAGCAGGGCCGCCCTCCAGCGGACCAAGGCTCGGCGAGCGGTGAGTGCGGCCGAGAGCCACATCGGCGCGCCGTACCGGTGGGGAGCCACCGGCCCGCGCGCGTTCGACTGCTCCGGCCTCGTCCAGTACGCCTGGCGCAAGGCGGGCGTACGGCTGCCGCGCACGACGTGGTCCATCCGCGGCGCCGTGAAGAAGAAGGTCGCGTGGGGGCACTTCAAGCCCGGCGACCTCATCTTCAGCAGCGGCGGCGGGCACGTGGGCATGTACGTCGGGCACGGCAAGATGATCCACGCGCCGCACACCGGAGCGCGGGTCAGGATCGACAAGCTCGATTCCTACCGCAGGCGCACCTTCGCGGGCGCCGTCCGTCCGGGCGCCTGACCTCAGGCGTCCATGCCCCGGCCCCGTCCACCCCCGGGTGGGCGGGGCCGCGGCATGTCCAGGCGTCGCCGCGTCGGCTCACCACGACAGGGGCCGCGGCATGTCCGGGGGTTGCGGGGCCGGGGGTCGCCGGGCCAGGGGTCGCCGGGCCGGCTCACTACGATGCTCGCCATGCGCCCACCCCACCACCGCCTTCGACCGTCCGGACGGGCGGCTGCGCGGCGGGGCGGGGTCCGGGCACTCCTCGCGGGGACGGCCGCCGTCGCGCTGGCCGGGCTCACGGCCGCGGCCGCACCCGCGGACCCGCTGCTCCCGCTGGCCCGTTCGATCGTCCGGGAACACCCCGCCATGTGGACCGGCGCCTCGGTCGCCCGCGGCGAGCACGCGGTCGTCGTCGGCCGCCCGGAGGCCCTCGTCGCCGGCCTCGCCGTGCTGGCCGACCGGGGGAGCCGCGCGGTCGCCCGGGTATGGGGGCGGCCGGTCGACGCGGTGGTCCTGGTCCCCGCCACCGACGCGGACGCGGCCGCGCTGGCCGCGCCGGCCCGGGTCGAGGGGCTGGCGGCGCTCGCCGGGGCGGCCCGCGTGATCGTGGAGCCGTCCGGCTTCGCCCGGCTGTCGCGCGCCGGCCGTCAGATCGTGCTCACCCACGAGCTCACCCATGTCGCGACCGGGGCGGCCGTCCACGCCGGCGTGCCGGCCTGGCTGGTCGAGGGCTTCGCCGACTACGTGGGATACAAGGACAGCGGACTGCCGGTCGCGGCGGTCGCCGCCGAACTGGCCGCCGCCGTCCGCGCCTCCGGACGGGCGCCCGCCGCGCTGCCCGGACCGGACGACTTCGCGGCCCGGCCGCCCGAGGCGTACGAGGGGGCGTGGCTGGCCTGCCGGTACGTCGCCGAGGGCTTCGGCGAGCGGGCCCTGGTCGCCCTCTACCGGGCGGCCCTCCGGGAGGGGCTCGACCGGGCCCTGCGCGACACGCTCGGCCTCACGATCTCCGAGCTGACCCTGCGGTGGCGGGCGTACGTGCGGGCGGAGCTGGCGCCGGGCCCGCCGTGAGCCCGTGCTGCGAGAATGCCGGTCATGACGCGGCGCCTCCCGGGTATGCGGAGGGCCGGCGCCGCGCGCAGGGGATCGAAGGGGCGGGCATGGGGAAGAGGACGCTGATCGTCACGAACGACTTCCCGCCCCGCCCCGGCGGAATCCAGGCGTTCGTGCACGGGCTCGCCTCGCGCCGCCCGCCCGGCTCGGTGGTGGTGTACGCCCCGAGGTGGCGGGGCTGCGAGGAATTCGACGCTCGGCAGCCGTACGAGGTGGTGCGCCACCCCTCATCGCTCATGCTCCCGACGCGGTCGGTCGCCCGGACGGCCGCCGGGCTGGTCGAGGACGGCGCGACCGTGGTCTTCGGCGCGGCGGCGCCGCTCGGCCTGCTCGCGCCCGCGCTGCGCAGGGCCGGGGCGGCCCGGGTGGTCATGCTCACGCACGGTCACGAGGCGTCGTGGGCGCGCCTCCCCGGTTCGCGGCGTCTGCTGCGCCGCATCGGCGAGGGCGCGGACGTCGTCACCTACCTGGGCGAGTACACCCGCCGCCGCCTCGCCCCCGTCGTCCCCGCGCGGAAGCTGGTCAGGCTCGCGCCGGGGGTGGACACCGCGACGTTCCGCCCGGGAGCGGGCGGTGAGCGCGTGCGGGCCTCGCTCGGACTGGGCGACCGGCCGGTGGCGGTCTGCGTGTCCCGCCTCGTGCCGCGCAAGGGCCAGGACGTGCTGATCCGGGCGTGGCCGCTGGTGCTGCGCCGCGTCCCGGACGCGGTCCTGCTGCTGGTCGGCGGCGGCCCCTCCCGCCGCGCGCTGGAGCGCGCCGCCGCCCGGTACGGCGTCGCGCGCTCGGTCGTGTTCACCGGGTCGGTCCCGTGGGCCGCCCTCCCGGCCCACTACGACGCGGGCGACGTGTTCGCCATGCCGTGCCGCAGCAGGCTCGCCGGGATCGACGTGGAGGGGCTCGGAATCGTCTACCTGGAGGCGTCGGCCACCGGGCTGCCGGTGGTCGCGGGCTCCTCGGGGGGCGCCCCCGACGCCGTACGGCCCGGCGAGACGGGCCTGGTCGTCGACGGCGCCTCCCGGGACGACGTCGCCGCCGCGCTCGCCGGGCTGCTGGCCGACCCGGCCCGGGCCCGCGCGATGGGCGAGCGGGGCCGGGCCTGGATCGAGGAGGAGTGGCGGTGGGACCTGGTCTCCGCCCGCTTCGCCGGCCTGCTCAGCTCGCCGGCGCGGGGAACGGGACCGGCGGCGGAACGTCGCTGAGGAGCCTGCGGGTCGTCTCCAGGCCCCACGCGTCGAGCGCCGCGATGCGGTCCGACGACGCCCGCAGGCCGCCGTACCGCTCGACGACCTCGGCCCACTCCTCGCGCCGCTCGACCTCGGGACGCACGATCAGGCAGTCGGGGTCGTTCACCCAGAACCTGCCGTGCTGCCAGGCCCGCCCGACCGTGGACAGGACCGCGCCCCGCTGGCCGGGCAGCGCCGGGTCGCCGTACCAGGGCTCGTACTGCGGGGCGGTGTCGGCGGAGACCCGCATCGCGTCGAACAGCCCGACGCTGGGCAGGATCGGCGCGCCGCAGCCCAGCAGGTACGCCTCCGGCCCGATGGTCTGCCTGATCAGGCGCAGCCCCTCGCGGTACGCCTCGAGCGGGCCGGCTCCCGAATGCCGCGGTCCGTCGAGCGCCCCCGCGTAGAGGAAATCGATCTTGAAGTAGTCGAAGCCGGCGGCCCGCAGGGTCCCGAAGGTCTCCCGCAGGTACGCGGCGGCGCCCGGGTGGGTGACGTCGAGCCCGGCGAGGTCCTGGTCCCAGTTGTGCCCGGCGCCGGCGTGCCCGCCGTCCGCCCGGATGAGCCACTCGGGGTGCTCCCGGACCACCCGGCTGCGGGCGCCGGCGAGGAACGGCGCCACCCAGATGCCCGGCCGCATCCCCGCGTCGCGGATGCGCTTGGCCAGCCCCTCCAGCGAGGCGAACCGGTCCGACAGGTCGAGCCAGTCGCCGATCTCGGCCTCCCAGCCGTCGTCGATCTGCAGTACGTCCACGGGAAGCGCCGCGTCCACCACGGCCCGCAGGTTCTCGTCGACGTCGGCCTCGGTCACGTGCTCGAAGTAGTGGTACCAGGAGCACCAGACGGTCGGGGCGGGCCGGATGGGCCCGGCTCCGGCGCGCAGGGCGAAGCCGTCGGCCCAGGCGGACAGCGCGTCGTACAGCGGTCCCGGGTGGGTCCGCGCCGTCACCGGGCCCTCGGCGCTGATGACCAGGCGGTCGCCGTCGGGCTCGGCCCGGATCGACGCCACGCCGGTGAGGCCGTCGGCGCAGCCGTAGACCACGGTGGTGCCGTCGCCCGGCTCGACCGCGAGGAGGCCCTCGCCCTGGAAGCCGCGCGAGGGTCCCGGCCGGCCGGGCCGGTAGCTCATGATCTGGGTCACGGGCCGCACCGGCCGGGCTCCGGTGGCCGTCGCCGGATGGTCGGTCGAGGGGCTCCACGACTGCCAGCCGTGCTCGTACACGCGAGCCGCGGCCGGGTCGACGGGAAGGACCTCGATCAGTTCGTACATGCACCCCTCCTGGGGGATCGGATGTGGTGGTGAGGGTCAGCCCTTGGTGGCGCCGCCGGTGAGGCCCTTCACGAAGTGCTTCTGCAGGAACAGGTAGAAGACGAGGACCGGGATGGTCCCCATGAACATGAGGGAGAAGATGGTTCCGTAGTCGGTCCGCCAGACCCCGACCGAGCGGAAGATGCCGGTGGTGATCGTGGTGCCCTGGCTCGGCCCGAGGATGATCAGCGGATCGATGAAGTCGTTCCAGATCCAGACCCCGAGGAAGATCAGCACGCTCGCGGTGGCCGGCCGCAGCAGCGGGAACACGATCCGCCAGAAGATCTGGCCGCGGGTGGCGCCGTCGATGGCGGCCGCCTCCTCCAGGTCCCGCGGCACCGACCGCATGAACCCGGTGAACACGAACACCCCGAACGGGACGTAGTAGCCCACGTTGAACAGCACGAGGCCGGGCAGGGTGCCCATCAGCCCCACCGCGCGCAGCACGTACGTCACCGGCGCGAGGATCACCTGCGGCGGGATCATGAGCCCGCACAGGAGCAGCAGCATCAGGCCGCGGCCCCACCGGCTCGGCGAACGGGCGAGGTAGTGGCCGAGGGTGGCCGACAGCACGGTCAGCACCATGACCGACAGCCCGGTGACCAGGATGCTGTTGGTCACGCTCGCCCAATAGAGGTTGTCCGGCCGGGTCAGCAGCGTGCTCAGGTTGCGCAGCGTGAACGGGTGGGGCGCGCCGATCGGGTCCGTCCGGATCTGGTCGGGGCTCTTGAACGTGTTGATCACGCCGACGTACAGCGGCACGAAGAAGAAGGCGCCGACGGCGAGGGCGGCGAGCGGGCGCGCCCACGGGGGAGCGGTGTCCCTCACTGGTCGATCTCCCTTCTGCGCAGCACCGCGAGCGAGACCGCGGTGAGCGCGGCGATCACGACGAGCATCGCGACGGCCTCGGCCGAGGCGTATCCCTGGTGGTTGTCCACGAACGCGGTCTGGATGGCGAGGAAGGCGATCGTGGCGGTCGAGCCGGTGCCGGGGCCGCCCTGCGTCATGACCTGCACGTGGTCGAAGATCTTGAAGGCCGAGATCAGCAGCACCACGGTGTTGACGGTCAGGGCTGGGGCCAGCATCGGCCAGGTGACCCGCCAGAACCGCCGGACCGGGCCGGCGCCGTCGATGGCGGCCGCCTCCATCAGCTCCTTCGGCACGCCGGACAGGCCGGCGAGGTAGATGACCACGCAGAAGCCGAGCATCTGCCAGCACAGCACGGTGGCCAGGGAGTAGAGCGCGATGTCGGGGTCCGACAGCCAGCCCGGCGGGTCCTGCACGCCGAGGGCGCGCAGCACCTGGTTGACCGGGCCGTCGTCCTGCAGCATCCGGGTCCAGATCACGCTGATGACCACCGAGCTGAGCACCATCGGCGTGAAGAAGACGCCGCGCAGGGCGTTGTAGAGCCACCCCCTGCGGTCGAGCAGCACTGCGATGCCGAGACCCAGCACGTTCGGGACGATCACCACGATCGCGGTCAGGATCGTGGTGATGCGCAGCGAGGTCAGGAACGCGTCGTCCTGCAGCATGAGCTGGTAGTTGCGCAGCCCGACGAACCTGGTCGGCGGGTTGAACGGGTTGTAGTTGGTGAGGCTGTAGCCGAAGCTCACCGCGATCGGCACGAGCACGAAGCAGACGTAGATGAGCACGCCGGGGGCGCCGAAGCTCAGGAAGTGCCAGACCCGGGGCCAGACGCCGCGGGATCGTCGATGGCGCGTCCGGCCGGCGGCCCGGGGCGCACGAGGCCGGGTGGCCACGTCGGAGACCATGGATTCCTTCAGTCCTTGCCTTGGGTGAGGTCCGCGCCGGGCGGTGGCCCGGCGCGGATCCTCGCGGAGGTGCCGTTCCCCGGGCCGGTTCGCTGACCTGCCCGGATGGCGGCCCGTGAGTCCCGTGAGCGCTCACGGACCGCACTTTTCGATCAGGATGATTTATCCCACTCGGTGTCGAGGTAGCCCGCCGCCTGCTTGGGCGTCTTCTTGCCGGTGATGATGTCCTGCGCGGTGAGGTTCCACTTGTCCGGCATGCCGGCGATCATCCCGTCGTCGCCCTGTTCCCACCCGAAGGCGGGGACGGTGGCCTTCTGGTCCACGGCCTCGCGGTACAGGTCGTACACCGCCTTGAACACCGTGCCGTCCTTGGCGGGGAGCGTGTAGCCCTTGATCGCGGGGAACAGGGCGTCGGCCACCGCCGAGGTGTCGAGGTAGTCCTTGTCGGTCTGCCACGCCAGGGCGAACTTCTTGGCGAGGTCGACGTTGGGGGACTTCGCGTTGACCGACAGGCCGCCGCCGGTGAACGAGGGGAGGTGGAACGACCCGTCGTCCGCCGGCCAGGCGAAGATGCCGATGTCGTCCTTCGCCTTGGACGCGTCGCTCGCCGCCGCGAACCAGCTGCCCATCGGGTACATCGCGCCCTTGCCGTCGAGGAAGGCGGCTTGAGAGGCGTCGTAGCTCTGGCCGAGGTCCTTCTTGTTGAGGTAGCCCTTGGCCGCCAGGTCCGCGAACTTCTGGGTGGCCTTGAGGAACTCGGGCGAGTCGAACTTCGTCGACCCCTCGCGGCGCTGGTGCATCCACTCGGGGTCGGCCGCGTACAGGTCGGTGGTCAGCGTGCCGGTCCAGGGCAGTGAGGAGCCCCAGCTCGGGTTGCCGCCGATCACGAACGGCTGGATTCCCTTGCCCTTCAGCGCGGCCGCGTCGGCGAGCAGCTCCGCGTACGTCTTCGGCGGCGCGGAGATGCCCGCCTTCTGGAACAGGCTCTTGCGGTAGAAGACCTGCCAGGTCTGCGTGTTGGCCGGGAGCTGGACCGTCCTGCCCTTGATGGCGCTGCACTTCGGGCACAGGAACTGGGACAGCTCGCTGTCGCCGAAGGTGGCGAGGTTGCCGCCGTTGTCGAACGAGGGCAGGTCCTGCAGGCCGATCTGCACGTCGGGGAACTGGCCCGACGCGAGGAGCTGCTTGGCGTACGCCGTGCGGTCGCCGGGAGCGACGATCTTCTTGACCGTCACCCCGACCTTCTTGCTGACCCTCGCGATGTTGTCGTCCCAGAACTTGGGGGTGAGGTTGTCGGTCTCGAAGACCAGGAACGTGATCTCCTTGCTCCCCGAGGCGCCGGAGCCGCCGCTCTGACCGCCGCCCCCGGTCTGGTCGCCGACCGAGCAGGCGCTCAGGCCGCCGGCGACCGTGAGAGCTGTGCCGAGCACCAGGATCCTTCTCATACTGCCACCTTCCTCGCCGGTACCGCAGCGAGTCGACGACCCTACTCATCGGACCACTCCGCGCCGAAACACCGGATATTTCGGGGAGAGGCCCGCCTGTTGTAGCTGATTGGTACGACCAGTGCTTACCTATGAGCTCCGTACCATGTCAAGATGGCCGGGCCCCGGCGCCCCGGCCGATACCGAGGTGTGACGTGGCGGCGGCCTCTGGGCGGGCGGCCGGCGCACCCTGGTGGCGTCCGTGTCGAAGGTCCGACCACTGGTCGGTCCGCGCGGCACAATTCCCGGACCGGTGCGGGCGGGATGGCAGAATTGGTAGGACCACATGCCAGCCGAGGAAGAGCGCGGAGTGAAGCGGCCAATCACCGAGGAGCGCGGGACGTCCGGCGCCCGCACCACGGTCACCGAGCGGGCCATGCGCAGGATCATGGACATGATCTCCGGAGGGGCGCTGCTGCCGGGCCAGCGGCTGCCGACCGAGCGGGAGTTCGCCGCCGACCTCGGCCTGTCCCGGAGCTCGATGCGGGAGGCCATCCGGGCGCTGACCGTGCTCGGCGTGCTGGAGTCCCGGCACGGCGCCGGGGTCTACGTCACCGCGCTGGAGCCGCGCGACCTCCTCGACACGTTCGGGGTGGTGGCCGAGATCTCCCGCGGCGACACGCTGCTCCACCTCGTGCAGGTCAGGAAGATCCTTGAGCCGGCCGCCACGGCCACGGCGGCGGCCCGCATCGACGACGAGGTCCTGGCCCGCCTGCGCGCCGAGATGACGGCCATGGAGCAGGGCGGGACGGCCGAGGAGATCGTCAGCCACGACCTGGAGTTCCACCGGCTGATCATCGAGGCGGCGGGCAACCCCGTGCTGTCCGCGATCCTCGACGGCCTGTCCAGCCGCACCTTCCGCGCGCGGGTCTGGCGCGGCTACCGGGTGGAAGGCGTGTTCGAGCGCACCTTCGCCGAGCACGACCGCATCTACCGGTCCCTCGTCGAGCGCGACCCCGAGAGCGCGCGCACGGCGGCCGCGATCCACGTCGCGGCCGTCGAGGACTGGCTGGGCACCCAGGCCGACCTCGGCTGACCGCCGGGCCGGGCGCCCGGCCCGACCGCCCGGCCCGACCGCCAGGCGGGGCCGCCGGGCCTGAGCGCCGGGCGGGGCCGCCCGGCGGGGCGGCGTCAGCCGTACAGCTCGTCGATCTGCTTGGCGAAGTCGCGCATCACGACGTTGCGCTTCACCTTCAGCGACGGCGTCAGGTGGCCGCTCTCCTCGGTGAGGTCGCCCTCCAGGATGAGGAACTTCTTGATCTGCTCGGCCTTGGAGACCGTCCGGTTGGCGTCGTCCACCGCGCTCTGCACCTCGGCCACGATCGCCGGGTCGCTCGTGGACACCTCGGCCTTGCCGTTGGCCTGCTTCCACTGCTCCAGCGCCTCGGGGTCGAGCGTGACCAGCGCCCCGATGAACGGCCGGTCGTCGCCGACCACCATCACCTGGCTGATCAGGCGGTGGGCGCGGATGGCGTCCTCCAGGGGCGCCGGCGCGACGTTCTTGCCGCCCGCGGTGACCAGGATCTCCTTCTTGCGGCCGGTGATGCGCAGGTAGCCGTCGTCGTCGAGCTGCCCGACGTCCCCCGTGTGGAACCAGCCCTCGGGGTCGATCGCCTCCTTGGTGGCGCGCTCGTTGTTCCAGTAGCCGTCGAAGACGTGCCGGCCCCGCACCAGGACCTCCCCGTCGTCGGCGATGCGGACGCCCACGCCGGGGAACGGCTTGCCGACCGTGCCGATCTTGTTGGCGCCCGGGATGTTCACCGTGGAGGGCGCGCTGGTCTCGGTGAGCCCCCAGCCCTCGAACACCTCGATCCCGACGCCGCGGAAGAAGTGGCCGAGCCGCTCGCCCAGGGCCGAGCCGCCCGAGACGGCGGCGCTCAGCGCGCCCCCGGTGGCGGCGCGCAGCTTGCCGTACACGAGCCTGTCGAACATCGCGTGCTTGAGCCGGACGCCGAGGCCGGCGCCGCCCGTGCTCTCCGCCCTGCTCCAGGCGATCGCCGCGTCCACGGCCGCGTGGAAGATCTTGCCCTTGCCCTCGGACGTCGCCTTCTGCTCGGCCGCGTTGTACACCTTCTCGAAGACCCGCGGCACGCCGAGGAGGAACGTGGGCTTGAACGCCTGCAGGTCGGGGGCCACGTTCTTCATGTTGGGGGTGTGCGCGAGGACCGTCCCGGTCTCGATCAGCACGATCTGGATGAGCCGGGCGAAGCTGTGCGCGAGCGGCAGGAACAGCAGCGCGGCCCTGCCGTCGACGTCGAAGAGCGACTCCAGCGGGCCCCTGGAGACGTTGCGCGCGGTGAACAGCAGGTTGTCGTGGGTGAGGCGGCACCCCTTCGGCATGCCGGTCGTGCCGGAGGTGTAGATGATCGTGGCGAGGTCGCGGCCGCCCCGGCTGGAGCGGCGCTCGGCCAGAGTGTCGCCGGTCACCTCGGCGCCCAGCCGGGTGAGCTCGTCGAGGCCGCCGCCCTCGATGCGCCACACCGGCCCGAGGCCGGGCATCGCCTCGCGGACCGCGTCCTCGTGGGAGGCGAGCTCGACGACGGCGGCCTTGGCGCCGCTGTCGGACAGGATCCACTTCACCTGGTCGGCGGAGGAGGTCTCGTAGATGGGCACCCCGACCCCGCCGGCCGCCCAGATGGCGTAGTCGGCGACCGTCCACTCGTACCGTGTGCGCGACATCAGCGCGACCCGGTCGCCCGGCTCGACCCCGGCGGCGATCAGCCCCTTGGCGACCCCCGCCACCTGGTCGCGGAACTCGGCCGCGGTCACCGGCGTCCAGGGGGCGCCGGGGGCCTCGCCCTCCTTGCGGCGGATCACCACGGCGGCCGGCTCGTCCACGCCGCGCTGGAACACCACGTCGGTGCAGTTCGCCGACAGGGGGACGTCCACCAGCACGGGAACGCTGAACTCGCGCACGGTCACTCCTTCGCCCAGCCCCGTCGGGCTCCGGGACGAGGGGGCCGGAGCCACATCAGCGGAGCATCACTCTTTGTGTCTCACCGGACGCTACCGTGCGATGTTACGCGTGGGTAGGTCCGTCACCCAGGCGTTATCCGGGCCAACCCGCACGCTATCAGTCTCCCCTCCCGGGGCCGTCCCAACACGCGGATTCGCACAAGCGTTTGGTTGGCAACCGTCACGCCGAGCTTACGATGTCGCCATGCGAATCCACGTCGTCAGCGACGTCCACGGCCGGGTGGACGCCCTGGCCCGAGCCGGCGACGGCGCCGACGCGCTGGTGTGCCTCGGCGACCTCATCCTCTTCGTCGACTACGCCGACCACTCCCAGGGGATCTTCGCCGAGCTGTTCGGCGCGGAGCGGGCCACGCGGTTCATCGGCCTGCGCACCGCCGGGCGGTTCGACGAGGCGCGGGCCATGTCGGCCGAGCTGTGGGCCGGGCTCGGAGGCGACCCGCGCGAGCACCTCGAGGCCGCCGTCCGCCGGCAGTACGAGCAGATCTTCGCGGCGATGCCGACGCCCGCCTACCTCACGTACGGCAACGTGGACGTGCCCCGCTACTGGGAGGACTACCTGCGGCCGGGCCAGCGGGTGCTGGACGGGGCGACCGTGGAGATCGGCGGCCTCACGTTCGGCTTCGTCGGCGGCGGGCTGCGCACCCGCTACCGCACCCCCAACGAGATCGACGACGAGGAGTTCGCCCGCAAGGTCGAGGCGGTCGGCCAGGTCGACGTGCTGTGCTGCCACATCCCGCCCGCCATCCCCGACCTGCTGTACGACACGGTGGCCCGGCGCTTCGAGCGGGGGAGCGAGGCCACGCTGGAGGCCATCCGGCGGACCCAGCCGCGGTTCGCCCTGTTCGGCCATGTCCACCAACCACTGGTGAACAGGACGCGCGTCGGCCGTACGGAGTGCGTCAACGTCGGCCATTTCCGCGGCCGCGGCACGCCTTTCGCCCTGGAATGGTGAAGTACGGTTAGCGCATGGCTGATCGCACCTCGTCGAGCATCACGATCGGCGCCGACCGGTCGACAATCATGGCCGTCATCGCCGACTTCCCCTCCTATCCCGAGTGGGCCGGCCAGGTGAAGGCGGCCGACGTCCTGGAGACGGGGGAGGACGGCCGGCCGTCGCGCGTCCGCTTCGTCCTCGACGCCGGCGTGATCAGCGACGACTACGTCCTCGGCTACGAGTGGGACGGCGACGACGCGGTGAGCTGGCGCCTGGTCGACGCCGGGCGGATGGTCTCCGGGCTGACCGGCAGCTACCGCCTCGACGGCGCCCCCGGCGGCACCGAGGTGACCTACGAGCTGGCCGTGGACCTCAAGGTCCCGATGATCGGCATGATCAAGCGCAAGGCCGAGAAGGTCATCATCGACACCGCGCTGAAGGGGCTCAAACGGCGCGTCGAGGGCCGATGAGGGTCCTCCTCTTCACCGGGAAGGGCGGGGTCGGCAAGACCACGGCCGCCGCCGCGACCGCCACGCTCGCCGCCCGCAGGAGCCTGAAGACGCTGGTCGTGTCCACCGACACGGCCCACTCGCTGGCCGACGCCCTGGCCGTGCCGCACTCCGACGAGCCGGTCGAGGCCGCGCCCGGCCTCTATCTCCAGCAGGTGGACACCCAGAGGTCCCTCGAACGGCACTGGGGCGAGCTGCGCGACTACGCCGCCGGCGTGTTCGCCGAGCTCGGCCTCGACGAGATCACGTCCGAGGAGGTCACGGTCCTCCCGGGGGCCGAGGAGGTCATCGCCCTGCTCGAGTTACGGGAGCAGGCGCGCACCGGCCGCTGGGACGTCGTCGTCGTCGACTGCGCCCCCACGGCCGAGACGCTGCGGCTGCTGGCGCTCCCCGAGGCCCTCGACTGGCACGTCAACCGCCTCCTTCCCGTCGGCAGGCGGCTCCTCGGGGCGCTGTCCCCGGTGATCCGGCACGTCGCCAGGGTGAGCGCGCCCGAGGGCCAGGTGATCTCCGCGGGAGAGCGGCTGCATCGCGGTCTCATGGACGTGCGCCGGCTCCTCACCGGTGACCAGGCCTCCGTACGGCTCGTGCTCACCCCCGAGGCCGTGGTCGTGGCCGAGGCCCGCCGCACGCTCACCTCCCTCAGCCTGTACGGCTACCGCGTCGACGCGGTCGTCGCCAACCGGGTCTTCCCCGCCGGGGGCGCCGACGAGTGGCGCCGCGGCTGGGTGGAGGCCCAGGCACGGCGGATGGAGGAGGTCCACGCCTCGTTCGCCCCGCTGCCGGTCCTCACGATCCCCTACCTCCCGGCGGAGCCGGTCGGCCCCGAGGCGCTCGCCGAGGTCGCCGAGCACGTCTACGCCGGCGTCGACCCCTTCGCCCCTCCCACCGTCGAGCCGCCGATGCGGATCACCGCCGACGAGCTCACCCTCGCCCTGCCGCTCGCCGACCGCGACGACGTCGACCTGGCCCGCAAGGGCGACGAGCTGATCGTCACCGCCGGGCCGTACCGCCGGGTGATCGCCCTGCCCGCCGCCCTCGCCCGCAGGACGATCTCGGCGGCGGCGCTCCGCGACGGCCGCCTCCGGGTACGGTTCGAGGCAGGAGGGGCGAAATGACCGAACCTATGGAAACCAACGGAAGCGGCCCTGCCGGCGCGGACCGTCAGGGCTCCGGCCAGCGGCGTCCCGACCCGCTCGGGTCGGCGGGCGAAGAGGCGATGAAGCTGCTCGACGCGCTGCAGCAGCGGGTGGGCCGCGAGTTCGGCAAGGGCCTGGTCAAAGGCGGCATGAGCGGGATCGGCTCGGCGTTCGGCGGGACCGGCGGCGGCCGTACCGTGGACGTCTGGGGCGAGGCCGTCGCGGAGGGCCACGGCGACGAGTACATCTGCCGGGCCTGCCCGGTATGCAGGGTGATCGCGGCGCGGCGGGATGCCGGCGGGGACGTCGCCGACCATCTGATCGCGGCGGGCGGCGAGCTGTTCGCGGCGTTCCGCCAGGCGGTGGACGCCCTGCAGCGGCCGTCGCGTCCGTCCGGGCACCGGCCTCCGGACGGACCCGGGGTGGAGCGCATCGATTTGGGCTGATCTGGTGAGATAAGTCGAGACTCATCCCGGTCACGTTGCCTATACCGCTTTGATCCGCTTCAATCGGCCCGGGCTCCGGACTCGGGGCCGGGCGGACGGAGAGGGAGACAGCATGGGGCTGACCATCGGCGTCGACGTGGGCGGTACCAAGATCGCGTCGGGTGTCGTCGACGAGGAGGGGCGCATCCTGGAGAGCGGCGTGCGCCACAGCCCCGCCGGGAGCCCGGAGAAGATGGCCCTCACGATCGCCGAGGCGGTGACCGACCTGGCCGGGCGGCACGAGGTCGAGGCCGTGGGCATCGGCGCCGCCGGGTTCATCGACGAGACGCGGTCCGTCGTCCGCTTCGCCCCCAACCTGGCGTGGCGGGAGGAGCCGCTGCGCAAGAAGGTGAGCGAGCTCGTCGACCTGCCCGTCGTGGTGGAGAACGACGCCAACGCCATGGCCTGGGGCGAGTACCGGTTCGGCGCCGGCCGCGGCGAGAGCCACGTGGTGTGCGTGACGGTCGGCACCGGCATCGGCGGCGGCATCGTCCTGGCCGGCGACCTGTACCGCGGCCGGTGGGGGATGGGCGCCGAACTGGGCCACACGCAGGCGGTGCCGGGCGGCCGGGCCTGCGGCTGCGGCAACCAGGGCTGCTGGGAGAAGTACGCCAGCGGGAGCGCGCTGCTGGTCGACGCGAAGGAGAACGCCCAGGCCGACCCCTCGTCCGCCGTCCGTCTGCTGGAGCTGGCGGGCTCGGTCGAGGGCATCAAGGGCGAGCACGTCACGGAGGCGGCCCGGCGCGGCGACGCCGCCTCGCTGGCGGCGTTCGCCAGCCTCGCGGGCTGGCTCGGCCAGGGTCTCGCCGACATCGCGGCGATCCTCGACCCCGGCTGCTTCATCCTCGGCGGCGGCGTCTCCGGGGCGGCCGACCTGTTCCTCGACGGCGTGCGCGACGAGTTCGCCGCGCGGCTGACCGGCCGGGGGCACCGCCCGCTGGCCGAGATCCGGGTCGCCGAGCTCGGCCCGGCCGCGGGAGTCGTCGGCGCCGCCGACCTCGCCCGCCTCCGCTGAACGGGTGCTGAGGGTCGCGACCTACAACGTCCGGTCACTGAGGGACGACCAGGAGGCGCTGGTCAGGGTGGTCGCCGCGATGCGCCCCGACGTGCTGTGCCTGCAGGAGGCCCCCCGCTTCGCCGGCTGGCGGCGCCGGCGGCGCGACCTCGCGGCACGGCTCGGCATGACGGTGGCGGCGGGCGGCCGCGTCGGCGGCGTCGCGGTCCTCGCCGGGCCCGCCGTACGGGTCCTGCGGGCGCGCTCCCTCCGGCTGCGCTGGTACGCCGGCCTGGAGTGGCGCGCCGTCGCCCTTGCCGTGGTCGAGAAGGACGGCGACCGGTACGCCGTGGCCTCGGCCCACCTCGACCTGGTGGCCGGGGCCCGGCTCCGGCACGCGGTCGAGGCGGTGGCGTTCCTGGAGGAGGCGGCCCGCGGCTCCCGCGCCTTGCCGGTGCTCGGGTGTGACGTCAACGAGCGGCCGGACGGCCCGGCGTGGGGCCACCTGGCCCGCCGGTACGCCGACTGCTTCACGGTCGCGCCCCGCGGCGACGGCCGGACGTTCCCCTCCGCCCGTCCCGGGGCGCGCATCGACGCCGTCTTCGCGGGCCGCGGCGTCGAGGTGCTGTCCTGCGGCGACGCGGGCGCCGCCCCGGCCGACCTCGCCGCCGCGAGCGACCACCGCCCGGTGGTCGCCGAGCTGCGCCCGTCGCACCCCCTCTGACCTGCGCGGACGGCCGATTCTCACGGCCAGGTTCCGGTTGGTACGTATAGGACCTTACGGTCACATCCGAGCATCGCTTCGGGCTCGGAATCCCCACCTTGGCGACGGGGGTGGATCAGTCCCCCGTACGATCGGTTCATGACCCGCCGTCCGATACGGCGTGCGGTGCCGTTGTGTGTGCTCGTCGCCGGCCTGCTCGCCGGGCATTTCCTGCGCGTCACATCGGTCGCGCACGCGCACGCAGCCCCCGCTCCCGCCGCGGTCGTGCGGCCTCCGGTGGCGGAGCCGTCGGCCCCCGCGGACCCGGGCGACGAGGTCGCCCCGGCCGGGCCGACCGGACGGCTGGCGGCGGACGGCTCGCTCTCCGACGTCGCGGCCCTGTCGGAGTCGGACGTGTGGGCCGTCGGCCAGCAGAACGCCTGGGACCTGTGGCGCAACCGCGGTGTGATCACACACTGGGACGGCTCCTCCTGGACGGAGGTCGCCATGCGGGGCGACACCACCGGCGCCGGCCACCTGCGGTCGGTGTCCGCGCCCTCCGCCGACGAGATCTGGGCGGTCGGCGACGGCCACGACGGGCTGCCGTACGTGGCGAAGGGGTCGCGCAACGGGTTCGACCGGATCGGCGTGCCGCAGTTCCGCCCGGGGGACTGGCTCGGCGGCGTGGCGGCGACCGCCGGCCGCGTCGTCGCGGTCGGGAGCCGGGACGGCCACGCGCTGATGGCCGCGAGCGCCGGCCCGGGCAAGGGCGCCACCTGGACGACGACCGACGGGCCCGACGGCGCCCTGTACGGCGTGGCCCTCATGGGCAAGGCCGACGGCTGGGCGGTCGGCGACTCCGGGACCGAGCCCCTGGTCCTGCGCCTGTCGGACAGCGGATGGAAGCCGGCCCCCGGCGTGCCGAAGATCGACGACGGCTTCCTGCGGGACGTCTACGCCGACGGACGCAAGCGGGCGATCGCCATCGGCGGCGTCTACGACGCGGACGGCTCGATCGTGCCGCTCGTCCTGACCTGGGACGGCAAGCGCTGGAAGCGGGACCGGCCTCCGGTGCGCAAGGCCGAGCTGTACGGCGTGACCGGCGACGGCGACGGCACCTACTGGATCTCCGGGTACGACCCGTCGCACGCGTCCGAGAGCTTCGTCCTGCGCTACGACGGATCACACTGGACGACGCTGCGCGGCGAGGCGTCCACCCAGGACCGGACCGTGCGGCTGCAGGCGGTCGCCCACGTCGGCGACCTGACCATCGGCGTCGGGCACGCGCTGGACGACAAGAACCACTACACCGACCTCGTGGAGCGCTTCGGGCCGCCGCCCGCCCCGTGATCAACCTGCCTGATCAGTGCGCGGTCTTCGCCGGGGAGCGGGCCGCTCAGATCACGGCGCCGTCGTCCCACCCGGAGTCGGGCGGCGGGCCGTCGCCCATCCGGACGACGAGCGTGACGAAGCCCGCGATGAACGCGGCCACGGCGGTGAAGACGATCCACCCCTCCATCGGCCAGGTCAGCAGCGCGGCCAGTAAGAGGTAGGCGGGGCCGCCGAACAGCGCGACCCACGAGGCCCGGGTGATG
This sequence comes from Microbispora corallina, assembly GCF_016863035.1. GTDB lineage: Bacteria > Actinomycetota > Actinomycetes > Streptosporangiales > Streptosporangiaceae > Microbispora > Microbispora corallina. The sequence goes on along the minus strand of NZ_BOOC01000001.1, from coordinate 325,230 downwards.
GCGTCGCCCCTGGGCAGCGGCGGAGGAGGAGGCGGAACGTAGTGGTCGTCGTCCTCGGACGCCGTCCCCGCCTGCTCGGAGGCCGGCTCGGAGGCGTCGCCCCCGGGCTCCCCGTCGCCCTCCTCGGTGGCCTCGTCCGAGACGTTCTCGCGGTCGGGCCATGGCTGTTCGGCCGAGGCGTCCTCGGCTGTCTCATTGAACGAGGCGACGATCTGGCGCCAGACCTCGTCCTCGTCACTTTGCGGCGTCACGGCGATCCCAGGTCACAAGTCCTTCGCCAAGGGTACCGAGGCGTGCGAGCGGATGAACTCCAGGCTCCCCTCGAAGATCCGGGGTGCGTCGTTGTCGAGGGTCGCGACGTGATAGCTGTCGGTCAGTTCCCTGACCTCCAGATTGTCCCCCATCCGCGACTGGAGGAACGTGACACTTGCGGGTTTGACGACATGGTCGTCGCGGCTGCGGAAGACGAGCACCGGCTGGGTGACCTTGCCGATGTCGGACTGGACGAGCTTCCACAGCCGGGGCAGGGTGGCGGCCGCCCGCACCGGGGTCCGCGTGTAGCCCAGCTCGCTCGCCCCCTCCTTCTTGATGTCGCCGGCGACGCCGGGGACCGAGGACACCACCCACTTGAGGGCGGGCGCCAGCGTCAGGATCGGGGTGTCGTTCACCACCGAGGGGTTGACGGCCACGACCCCCTGGACGGCGTCCCCGTGCACCTCGGCCAGCCGCAGCGCCATGCAGCCGCCGAGGGACAGCCCCATCACGAACGCCTCGGAGCACCGCGCGCGCAGGTCCGCGAGGGCCTTGTCGAGCTCGGCGTACCAGTCCTCCCACCGGGTGCGGCTCATCTCCTGCCAGGTCGTGCCGTGTCCGGGGAGGCGGGGGAGGGAGACGGTCAGCCCGGCGCGGGCCAGGTGCTCACCCCACGGGCGCAGGGACTGCGGCGACCCGGTGAACCCGTGGCACAGCAGGACCCCGATCTCCCCGCCCTCGTGGTGGAAGGGCTCCGCGCCCGGCAGCACTGGCATGGGAAACCTCCGCGACACGAGGGCGAACCAGTGGATTATTCCGCCCGATACTCGCACGTAAGTCATCGTTAGTGCGAGAGGGCTGCGCGTGCGAAGATGACTTCACGTCCGCATCGAGGGGGTGCCTGCGTGTTCTACTGGGTGGTCAAGGCCATCCTCTGGCCGTTCCTCCACTTCGTGTTCCGCCCGTGGGCCGAGGGCGTGGACAACGTGCCGAAGGAGGGGCCGGTCATCCTGGCGGGCAACCACCTCTCGTTCGCCGACCACTTCTTCGGCGCCCTGTTCCTGCCGCGCAAGGTCATCTCGCTCGGCAAGGCGGAGTACTTCACGGGCCAGGGGCTGAAGGGCCTGTTCAGCCGTGCCTTCTTCTCGGGCGTCGGCACCGTCCCCATCGACCGCTCCGGCGGCAAGGCGAGCGAGGCCGCGCTCCGCACCGGCCTGCGCATCCTGCGCGAGAACAGTGTGCTCGGCATCTACCCGGAGGGCACCCGCTCCCCGGACGGCCGCCTCTACAAGGGCAAGACCGGCGTCGCCCGCCTCGCGCTGGAGTCCCGCGCCCCCGTCATCCCGTGGGCGATGGTCAACACGTTCGAGATGATGCCGCCCGGCCGGCCGTTCCCGAAGCTCGGCATCCGCCCCGGCGTCCGGTACGGCAAGCCGCTCGACTTCTCCCGCTACTACGGCATGGAGAACGACCGCCTCGTCCTGCGCGCGGTCACCGACGAGATCATGTACGCGCTCATGGAGCTGTCCGGCCAGGAGTACGTCGACAAGTACGCCGCGGCGGCGAAAGCCGAGCTCAGCAGGGCCGCCCGCGACAAGTCCTGAGAGGGCCGCAAATACTGTCGGACCGGAAGGGTAGCGTTGCGGAGGTCGGTCGCGCGTAACCCAGAACGGAAGACATATGAGCGAGCGGAGCGTACGAAGCCGGGCCGCCGCCGGCGAGCGGCCCGGTGGCCGCGATCGCCGGCGAGACGCGTCCCTCGGTGACCGCGCCCGGGGCCGAGGCGTCCCCGGGGCGCAGGCGCCGGAGGCGCGCCGATGAGCGTCAGCCAGGAGCAGGAGGTCGAGACCTCCGGATACCTCCCCCACCGCCAGATCCTCATCGTGCTCTCAGGCGTGGCGGCCGGCATGCTGCTGGCCGCCCTCGACCAGAGCATCGTCGGCACGGCCCTGCCGCGCATCGTCAGCGAGCTGGGCGGCCTCGACAAGCTGTCGTGGGTCGTCACGGCCTACCTGCTCACCTCCACCGCCGCCACCCCGCTGTGGGGCAAGATCTCCGACCTGTACGGCCGGCGGCTCATCTTCCAGACCGCCATCGCGATCTTCCTGCTCGGCTCGACGCTGGCCGGGCTGAGCCAGAACATCGGCGAGCTGATCGCGTTCCGGGCGCTGCAGGGGCTCGGCGGCGGCGGCCTCATGGCGCTGGCGTTCAGCATCATCGGCGACGTCATCCCGCCGCGCGAGCGCGGCCGCTACCAGGGCTACTTCGGCGCCGTCTGGGGCGTCTCCAGCGTCGCGGGCCCGCTGCTCGGCGGCTTCTTCACCGACGGCCCCGGCTGGCGGTGGATCTTCTGGATCAACCTGCCCATCGGAGTCGTGTCGCTGGTCGTCACCTCGGTCGCGCTGCGGATCCCGGTGGTCCGCCGGCAGCACCGCGTCGACTACCTCGGCGCCGCCCTGATCATCGCGGGCGTGACGTGCTTCCTGCTCTACCTGGACTGGGCGGGCAACGAGCTCGGCTGGACCGCCCCGGGGGCGCTGGCGCTGCTGGCCGGGTTCGTCGCGCTGGCGGCCCTGTTCGTGCTGGTGGAGCTGCGGGCGGCCGAGCCCATCCTGCCGATGCGGCTGTTCCGCAACGCGATCTTCAGCGTCGGCAACGCCTACAACTTCCTGGCCGGTCTCGCGATGTTCGGCGGGATGATCTTCCTGCCGGTGTACCTCCAGGCCGTTCAGGGGATGTCGCCGACCGTGTCGGGCCTGGCCCTGCTGCCCGCCGTCCTCGGCATCTTCTCGACGTCCATCTCCTCGGGCCAGGTCATCAGCCGCACCGGCCGCTACAAGATCTTCCCGATCGTCGGGGCGGCCATCCTGCTGCTGGCCCTCTGGCTGCTGTCGACGATCAAGGTGGACACGCCGTACTGGCAGGTCGCGATCTACGCCTACCTCTTCGGCGCGGGCCTCGGGTTCACGATGCAGACCGTCGTCACGGCCATCCAGAACGCCGTGGACCGGCGTGACATGGGCGTGGCCACGAGCTCGGCGACGTTCTTCCGCATGATGGGCGCCGCGATCGGCACGGCCATCATGGGCGCCGTCCTCACCAACCGCCTCGCCCACTACCTGTCGGTGGAGTTCGGCGGCCGGGCGCCCACCGGGCGGGTCGACGCCAACAACGTCCAGGCCATCCAGCAGCTGCCGCCGCAGGTGAAGGAGCACGTGCTGGTGGCGTTCACCAGCGCCATCGACGACGTGTTCCTCGCCAGCCTCCCGTTCGTGGTGCTGGCGCTCGTGGTGGCGTTCTTCCTCAAGGAGATCCCGCTCGCCACCCGCGCGAGCAGCGAGCCCGCCATGGGCTGACCGGTCCCGCCTCGGACGCCCGGGTCTCCCTGACGGGGAGGCCCGGGCGTCGTGCTGCGTCCATCGCCGCGGCCAGGGCCGGCGGTTCCGCGGTTCCGCGGTTGGCATAGGTGGCCAGGCGGGGTCCCGGTTCACGCGTGGGTCGTCAGGCGGGGACGGCGGTTCGGCGGTTCGCGTGGGTGATCAGGCCGGGGTGGCGGCGGAGGCGGGCGGAGTGGTCGCGTCGAGGTGCGCGCGGATCTGCCGGATGTGCTCGGGGGTGGTCCGGCAGCAGCCGCCGATGTAGCGGGCGCCGAGGGCGTTCCACTCGGCCGCGGCCTTGCCGTACTCGACGGGGTCGGCGAGGCCGAGCCATCTGCGGCCCGCCGCGTCCCAGGTCTCCCCGGAGTTGGGGTAGGCGAGCGTCGCGCCCCGCCCGATCAGGCTCGGGACGTGCCGGGGCGCCGTGCAGTTGACACCCACGGCGACCACCTGCGGCAGGTCGTCGAACAGGGCGGCGCACTTCTCGAAGGAGGTGCCGTCGTTGACGTGCTCGCCGTCCCGGCAGGAGAAGCTCACCCACGCCCGCACATCCGGCGCCTCGCGCAGGAGCGCGGCCAGGGCCCTGCCCTCGGCGAGCGACGGGATGGTCTCGCAGGCCAGCAGGTCGGCCCCGGACCCGGCCAGGATCTCGAACCGCTCGCGATGCCAGTCGACGAGGCCGTCCTCGTCGAGGTCGTAGTCGCCGGTGTACTCCGCCCCGTTCGCCAGGTAGGCGCCGTACGGCCCGACGCTGGCGGCCACCATGCCGTGGCCCGCCTCGTCCCTCGCCTGCAGGGCGAGCGTCACCGACGAGCGGATGAGCTCACGGGCCTCCCGTGGCGTGAGGCCGCGCCTGACGAAACCGGGGACGCTCGCCTGGTAGCTCGCGGTCGTGGCGACGTCGGCGCCGGCGGCGAAGTAGTCGAGATGGGCCCGCCGGATGACCGCCGGATCCTCCACCAGCAGCTTCGCCGACCACAGCTCGTCGCTCAGATCGCAGCCGAGGGCCTCGAGATGGGTGGCGAGACCGCCGTCCAGGACAATGGAACTCACTCCGCAACCCTATGCGTTGTCTGCCTATGGGGCTTAAGAGGCTCGTCACACGGTTGCTACGCCGCCGTTCTCCCGTCCCCGCAGGTGGACGCGACGACCGGCCCGACACGGGAGGGGTACGGGAGCCGCGGCGTCCCACGCCCACCCCGCCGTCCGATGTCATTCGCCTACCGGAACCCTCGTAAGGCCCGCCCGCCTGTCTCAGGACGGCAGTCGGCCTGATCCGCCCGGCCCGGGGCGCAACTCTGCCCCGGCCCGGGCTCCATGGCCTGCCCCCAGCGTCGGCGAGACCTGGGCCTCCAGGGCCGGCACCCGCCACCGCCACGCAGCCGCCCAGCGCCGGCACCACCGTGGGCCTCCACTGCCGGGCACCATGGCTGGCACCCGCAGCCGGCACCACCAGCGTGGGCCGCCACAGCCCGTACCCGCCGCCGGCATTCACCGCTCGCACCGCAGCCCCTGGCACCACCGTGGGCACCTCAGCGTGGGCACCTCAGCGTGGGCACCTCAGCGTGGGCACCTCAGCGTGGGCCTACACGGCCGGCATCCGCTGCCGGCACCGACCAGCGGCATCCAGCGCCGGGCCTGAAGCGGTGCGGGGGGTCAGGAGCGCTTCCAGAAGGCCCGGCGGCCCCTGTCGCGCTCGCCCGACCCGGAGGGACCGGCGCCCCCGGCGCCGCCGGTGAGCCGTTCGAGCAGGTCCACGGCACGCCGCCACAGGTCGTCGAGTGACCGGTCGGACCGCTCCGCCGTCTCCAGGTCGGCGGCGAGGGCGGCCAGGTCCGCGTGGTCGCCGAGCATCTGGACGACGACCCGCAGCCGGCTCGCCAGGTCGGCCAGGTATCGCCGCCTGTCGCGCTCGGGAAGGGACTCGGCCGCTCGGAGGCGGGTGAGCTCCTCCGCCAGCAGCGGCCGGACTCCGGCGAGGTCCGTCTCACTCGCCCGGTCCCGGCCCGGATGGGGCAGGAGCGCGTCGACCGAGAACGCCCTGCCCACCGCGCGCCTGCGCGGAGCCGGGGCGGCCGGCGCGGACGGGGGAGGGGCGGCGAAGGGCCCGCCGGCGCCCGGCGGAACCTGCAGCGGCGCGTCAGGAGACGTGCCGTACGACTCGGCGCCCGCGGTGGCGTCGCCGCCCGTCTCGGCCTGGCTGAATGAGGCCATCTTGGCCATCATCGGCGCGCCCGCGACCATCATCGGCACGGCGGCCGGCATCTCCCAGCCGCTCGGGATCTCGACCGGCTGGATCACGTGGTGCCGCGGAGCGCCGTCTCCGGTCACGCGGGTGTCGACCGCGACGAAGGCCGTGAACCGGCACAGCACTCCGAACCTGAGCGAGGTGTCCACGATGCGCTGCTCCAGCGAGCGGTCGCCCACGGCGTACCGATCCTCCAGATGGCGCAGGTGGGCGCGCGCCCAGACGGCCCGCGCGGCCGTGTCGGTCGCCGGGTGGCCGTCGAGCCGGGTCTCCCAGGGCCGTCCGTCGACGGTCTGCCCGCGCACGGTCAGGGCGCCCGAGGGCCGTCCTCGGTAGCGTCCGGTCACGGTGAGCGGCACGCCGGGGTAGAGCGACCCGACGTGCGTCGTGGTGTGGGGGACGAGGTCGAGCCCCTCCGGCTTGAGGGAGAGGTCGGTCACGAGTGGGGAGCCGATCCTTCGGTGGATGTGCTCCATCGCCTCGTCGAGCCGGTCCTCCGACTCGACGAGCTCGCAGCGGCCCGTGCCGAGCAGGGCTAACCGGCCGAGGAACCCGGCGTTCACGGCCCGGTCGATGCCGACGGTGTGCACGCGGACGTCGCCGAGCCGGGAGCCCGCCCGTTCGAGGATCTCGTCCTCGTTGCCCACCTGGCCGTCCGTGACGAGGACGAGCACCCGGTCGGCCGGGGCCTCGTGTCCGGCCGGCGGGTCGTCCCGGCCCTGCGAGCCGTCGGCAGCCAGCAGACGCAGCGCCTCCTCCAGGGGCGCCAGCATCTCGGTGCCGCCGCGGGCCTCCAGCCTGGACAGGTGCTCCACCGCCCGGTAGCGGTTGCGGTCGGTCGCCTCCACCAGCCCGTCGGGGAAGGCGCGCTCCACGACCGAGTCGAACGAGAGGACGGCGAAGCGGTCGCGGGCGGTCAGCGTGTCGACGATCCGCGCCGCCGCCCGGCGGGCCGCCACCATCTTCCAGCCGCTCATGCTGCCCGACCGGTCGAGCACGAGGACCACGTCACGGGGAGCGGGGAGGGCCTCCGCGCCGGACGGCGGGACCACGGTCAGCACGAACGTGCCCTCCGCGTCGCCGGGGCTCGCGGCGTCGCCGGCGCCCTCGCCGGCGGCACCCGCCTGGTCCGCCGCCGTGGTCTTCGGCCCGGTCGTGGACGGGGGCGCGTCGGGCACGAGGGCGAGACCGCTGGAGGCCGCGAACGCGAGCCTCAGGATGAAGTCGCGGTCGAGCCGCTCTCCTGGCCGCAGGCTGATCGTGTCGCCCTCGCGCACGACCTCGTGCAGGCTGGACCGGATCTCCCGCAGGTCGAGACCGGCGGGGTCGACGACGGCCGACAGCGACAGCCGTACGGGGTCGGGGAACCCGGGCAGCAGGACCGGCGGCGTGATCCGCGAGGCGTCGGGGACGGCGTCGGTGTCCGGCGAGACTCCCCCGCCGGCCGGAGGGCTGGAGATCGGGACGCCGGGGACGTACCGCGGGGCGACCACGAGCGGGAACCGGAACTCGGCGGCGCCGTCCTCGTAGGGGAGCGGCTGGCTCAGCGTGAGCCGCACCGTCACCCTCTCACCGGGGACGATGTTGCCCACCCGGATCGTGAAGACGTCAGGCCGGTCCTCCTCCGCGATGGCCGCCCGCCTGCCCTCTGCGAGGGCCCGCTCGTAGTCGGCCCTGGCCCGGCCGCGTTCCTTGAGGACGCCGTCGATCACCCGGTCGTCCGCCTCCATGCGGAAGGCCGTGACGGCCGCCCGGGGCGGCAGCGGGAAGACGTAGGTGGCCTCCAGCGACACGTCGAAGGGGTTGCGGAAGCCCTGCACGACCTCGACGCCCGCGACCAGCCCGGTGATCCGGGCGGTGACGCCGACGCTCTCCAGGGGCAGGTTGCCCTTCTCCGTCTCCAGGGCCCCGAGCCCGGCGTCCGGCAGGGGCCGGTACTCCTCCGGCCGCAGTGGCGTGATGGGAACGGTCATGGCGTCATCCCTTCAGCGTGGTCGGACTGGTCCGGACGTGCGGGTCGGCCGGGAGCGGGCGCCGACAGCCCGAGGGCGGAGAGAGCCGCCAGCAGCGGCTCGCCCGCGGCCCGCAGCGCGGCCACGTCGTCGGCCGTCGGCACGCGGCCGGGGAGGTCGAGCAGGACGGTCACTCCGGGAGCCAGCCGCACCCCATGGACGACGTCCGGCGGCGCGGTGGCCGCCGGGGCCGGTGGGATCCCGTCGAACCGGGCCGGATTCGCCGGCCGGGCGAGGGCCGACGGCAGGGGCTCGGGCGGGCGGGTCCAGAAGCGTCCCCGGGAGGAGACGTCGGGCGTGCCCGTGCCGGGTGAGGGGGCATCCGGCCCGCTGGGGAAGCCGTCGGAGGCGACCGCGCTGCCGCCGGGAGAGCTGCCGTGAGGGCCTGGGCCGCCGCCGAAGTCCGGGCTGCCCGTGGGCATCGGGTTGCCCGGGGGGGTCGGGCCGCCGGCAGGGGCTGGGCTGTCGGTGGGCATCGGACGGCCCAGAGGGGTCGGGCTGTCCGGAAGGGCTGGGTCGCCGCCGAAGTCCGGGCTGCAGTCGAAGTCCGGGCTGCCGGTGGGGACGGGGCTGCCGGCGGAGGGCGGATCGGCAGCATGAGGCCGATGGCCGCCGCTGGACAACAGCGGCTCGGGAAGCCGGGCGACGCGTTGCAACATGGCGTCGGTGGCACCCGCCAGCTCGGCCTGGATCGCGGCGAGCGGCAGCCCCTCCGCCTGGCGCCGTTTCACCGCCACGAGCTGGAGCAGGTGCCGCCGCCCGTACAGCGCGATCCGGCCCCTGCGCGCGAGGGGCGGGTCGAGCAGCCCGATCGTCGCATACCACCGGATGAGCCGCTCGTTCGGCACCTCGCGCACGCGGCCGTTGACGGGCGGCTCGGCGCCGAGCAGGGCCGCCGCCCGCTCCGCCAGCTCGCCGATCGTCCACGTCTCGCTCATACCTCCACGATGACACTGTCATCGTGACAGTGTCAATCCCGCTCCTCGCCCGGTTCTCGAAAAGTTCGCCCCCATGAGCCGTGTCGCTTCCCTCGCCGTTCACGCGTCTCGGGTCGACTTGGCGGGCGGCGGACGGGTTCTCCTGGACGAGGAGCCGGTCGCGAACCCCGAAAGCCCGGTCATATGTGGCGGAACGGGGTAAGGAGAGCGGGCGGCGGAACGCCGGCGGGGTGGACCACGCGCGGCGCCGGTCGCCTGGGGAGCACCCCCGCGGAACGCTCCCGGGAACGAGCGCGTAGCAAAGTAAGAGTGCGGCACGAGGGACGGCGTGGCGGCGAGCCGTCCGGATCACCGGGCGCGGATCCGCGCCTCGTGTGGCCCGGCGGACGTGACGGCGGCCTGGAGGTGGTCCGCCGGCCCGGTGGCTGGAACCGGACGGCGCAGCAACGTGCGGGCGGAGCGGCAGGCCGGCGGGGCAACAGTCGGCCGGCGGCCGGCAGACGGGCAACCGGTCGGCGCGGGCCGGCCTGTCGGGACCGGTCGCCGTGGCCGGGAACGGCGGCGCATGGCCGGGGTGTGGCGAGAACAGGCTGATCAGGGGCAGGTCGAGGAGGCGGTCGCGGTGCGCGGTACGTTCGTCCGGTCGGGGGCTCTGTCGACGCTCTCGGGCTCGCTGTGGCGCTCGCTCTTCGCGGCGCCCGATGGCGGGCCGCCCCCGGAGGGGCCCGGCCCGTACGGCGACGTGGGACTGCCCGACGAGAACGGCGTCGCGCTGCCGGAGGGGTTCGCGAGCAGGGTGGTGGCCAGGTCCGGCGAACGGGTGGGAGGCGTCGCCTGGCACGCCGCCCCCGACGGCGGGGCCTGCTTCGCCGACGGCGACGGCTGGATCTACGCGTCGAACGCGGGCATCCCGCTGCTCGGCGGCGTCACGGCCCTGCGGTTCGCCCCCGACAGCGGCGTCCGCAGCGGCTACCGCATCCTGTCCGGCACCGACCTCAACCGCGCCGGCGTGGCGACCCCCTGGAACACCTGGCTGTCGTGCGAGCAGACCCCGCAGGGCCAGGTGTTCGAATGCGACCCGTACGGCGAGCGGGCCCCCATGCCCCGGCTGGTCATGGGCCTGTTCCGGCACCACGGCATCGCCTGCGACCCGGTCGGGCGGGTCGTCTATCTGACGGAGGGGGAACCCGACGGGTGTTTCTACCGCTTCCGCCCCGACGACTGGGGCGACCTCACCACGGGCGTCCTGGAGGTCATGGTCGGCGCGCCCGGCCGTGAGGACGTGACCTGGGCCCGGGTGCCGACGCCCGCGGCGTTCGAGGAGCCGACGCGCGAGCAGGTGAAGGGCGCCCGGCGGTTCGACGTCGGCGAGGGCTGTCACTACTCCGGCGGCGTCTGCCATCTGGTGACCCGGGGGGACGGCCGCGTCTGGGCGTACGACCCGGCCTCCGAGCGGATCCGGGTGGTGCGCGAGGGCGGGCTCGCCGCGACGGACGGCCCGGCCGGGCACGGGGGCAGCCCGGCCGAGGGGCACCCGTACGGGACGGGCGAGAGCGGCGAGGCGCCCTACCTCTTCCTGGCGGAGGACGCCGGCCCGCCGATGATCAGCGTGATCGGGCCGACCGGCGGCGTCTGGCCGTTCCTGCGCCTGGTGGGCCAGGACGACGTGCTGATCAGCGGGCCGGCGTTCGCGCCCGGCGGAGACCGCCTGTACTTCTCAACGCGGCGGCTGCCCTCCGAGCGCTTCTCGTTCCAGCGCGGCACCGGTCCGGCCGAGGCCGGCGTCACCTACGAGGTCGCCGGGCCGTTCGGCGAGCGGCTCCGCGGGCGTTCCGGGAGCCTCGCCCGGGCCTGACGCGGCGGCCCGCACCACCTCTGAGAGCCGCTCCCTGAGCCGTCCGAACCCCGGGTCGGCCCTGGGGTGCGCGCGGCCCGGCAGGTCGGAGCGCTCGTCGAAGATCACCTGGCCGGGCGCGCCGCTGAGCGCGACGATCCTGGTGCCCAGGTACACCGCCTCGTCGACGCTGTGGGTGATGAACAGCACGGTCGTGCCGGTCCGCCGCCACAGGTCCCGGATCTCGTCCTGCATGCGTTCGCGGGTGAACGCGTCGAGCGCCGCGAACGGCTCGTCCATCAGCAGCACCCGGGGACGCGGCGCGAGCGCCCGCGCGATCGCCGCGCGCTGCTGCATGCCGCCCGACAGCTCGTACGGCCGGAGCCGCCCGGCCTCGGACAGGCCGGTCAGGTCGAGCAGTTCCGCGACCCGGGCGCGGCGGACGGCCGCGGGCTGACGCCGCAGCCCGAATCCCACGTTGGCCGCGACCGACAGCCACGGGAACAGCCGCGGCTGCTGGAAGACCACGCCCCGGGAGGGGCCGGGGCCGCGGACGGGCCGCCCCGACTCGGCGACCGAGCCGGTCGAGGGCGCCGCGAACCCGGCGATCAGGCGGAGCAGCGTGCTCTTGCCGCAGCCCGATGGGCCGACCACGGAGACGAACTCCCCGGTGGCGACGGCCAGGTCGACCGGCCCGAGGGCGGGCCGCCCCCGGTAGGCGTGCGACACGCCGCGCACCTCGATCGCCGTCACCTCGCCCTCCGCCTCGGGCGCGCCCGCGGCGCCCTCCCGTACGGGCTCGGGGTCAGCCGGCCGCGAAGGCATTCGCGAGGTCCTTGGTCGCCAGGCCCTTCTGGAAGGCCGGCAGATCGGGCACCGCGTCGATCTTCTGCTGGGTCTTGAGGAACTCCGCGGCGCTGTGCAGGTTGTCCGCCAGCTTGCCGGGGGCAGAGGGCGTGCCGAGGTAGTCGGCCGACTGCTGCTGCGTCCCGTCGAGCAGCACGAGCTGGTCGATCTGGCGCGCCGCCTCGTCCGGGGTGAGGTTCAGCTGGCGGGCGACGGCGGCGGCCGCCGCGTTCTTGTCGGAGCGGACGAGCTTGACGGCCCGGTCCTCCTGCTGCAGCCACGTCTTCAGCGCCGCGGGATACCGGTCGGCGAACTCGTCGCGCACCACGGCCAGGTCGGCCGTCAGCTTGCCGCGCTGGGCCAGCTCCCGGCTGGTCACCAGCGTCTTGCCGCTCTTCTGCAGCTCGGCCAGCACGGGCGTCCAGACGTACGCGCCGTCGATGTCGCCCCGCTGCCAGGCGGCCTGGATGTCCGGGGGCTCCATGTCGAGGATCTTCACCTGCGACTCCGACAGGCCGGCCTCGGCGAGCGCCGCCAGCAGGCTGTAGTGCGACGTCGAGCTGAAGGGGGTGGCCACCCGCTTCCCGGCGAGGCCCTTCAGGTCGGCGACGCCGTTCCTGACCACCAGCGCCTCGTTGTCGCCGATCACGTCGAAGATCCACGGCACCCGGTACGGGATGTTCAGCGGGGCGGACAGCCCCTTGGTGACCGGGCTGCTGCCGGCCAGGCCGATGTCGATCGCCCCGGCGATCATCGCGGTGTTCACGTCGCCGCCGGAGTCGAACTTGCTCCACACGATCTTCGTGTTCGGCAGGGCCTGCTCCAGCCACTTCTGGTCCTTGACGATCAGGTCACCGTTCGGGATGAGCTGGTAGCCGATGCGGAGCGTCGCCGGGACGCCGTCGCCGCCGGAGCCGGCGGACCCGCCGGAGGCGTCCGAGCCGCCGCAGGCCGACACCGCGAGGGAGAGGGAGGCGGCCGCGATGCCCGCGGCGAGGCGCTTCAGTGCGTTTCTCATGGTGGGGTTCCCTTGTCAGCCGCGTCCGCGCCAGGGCACGAGGCGGCGGTCGAGCGCTTGCAGGAGGACGTCGATGAGCAGGCCGGACAGGCCGATCACGACGATGCCGAGGATCACCACGTCGGTCTGGTTGTAGCGCTGGGCGTCCCTGACCATCCCGCCGATGCCGGGCACGCCGTTCACGGTCTCCGCGGCGACCACGGTCGTGTACGCCACGCCCACGGCCACCCGGACGCCCGTGATGATCTCGGGGAGGGCGCTCGGCAGCACCACCCGCCAGGGCAGCTCCCACGGGCCGGCGCCGAGCGACCGGGCGGCGTTCAGGTAGTCCTCATGGACGCCGCGGACCGCCTCGGCGGTCGCCACGGCCACCGGCGGCAGCGCCGCGAGCAGGAGCAGCCAGATCTTCGGCTGCTCGTCGATGCCGAACCAGATGACCAGCAGGCTCAGGTACGCGAGCGGGGGCAGCGTGCGGACGAACGTCACCAATGGGCCGACCAGCGCCCGGATCGTCGGGACCAGGCCGATCAGCAGGCCGAGGACGACGCCGCCGCCCACGCCGTACAGGCAGCCGAGCAGGATGCGCCGGAGGCTGGCCAGCAGGTGCTCGGCGAGGGTGTAGCCGCTGTAGCCCTGCGTGGAGGTCCGGATGAGCTGCCGCCACACGTCGGCCGGCTCGGGCACGAACACCGGCGGCCAGATCCGGGCCATGGCGACGACCTGCCACACCCCGACGAGCACGGCCACCGACGCCAGCGTGAGCAGGGCGGGCCGCACCGTCCGCGTACGGCCGCCGGGGGAGGCGACGCGGCCGGCCGGGGAGACGCCGTGGCCGTCCGGGGACAGGGAGCGACCCGGTGACGGGGCGCGGCCCGGGGAGACGGCGCTCATGCCGCCGAGGTGACCGGGGCGCCGGTCCCGGCTCCCGCCGCCGCGGTCCCGGCAGCGGGCGCCGCGCCGGCACGGGAGGGACCATCGGGCGAGGCGGTCGTGGACGCGCCGGTCCCGGACGGCGACGCCGTGAGGCGGGGCAGGACGAAGTCGCCGACCCGCAGCGCCTCCTCCAGGTGCGGCCACCCGGAGACGATGAACTCCTCCAGCCCGAGCGCGGCGTACTCCCTGATCCGCTCGGCCACCTCGTCGTAGCTGCCGACCAGCGCGGTGCCCGCGCCCTCGCGGACGAGCCCGACGCCGGCCCACAGGTTGGGGGAGATCTCCAGCCGGTCGGCCGACCCGCCGTGCAGGCCGGTCATCCGCCGCTGGCCGACCGAGTCCATCCGGGCGAACCGGGCCTGCACGGCGGCGATCCGCTCCGGGTCCATCCCGTCGAGCAGCCGCCGGGCGTGCGCCCACGCCTCCTCGGAGGTGTCGCGGGCGATGATGTGCAGCCGGATGCCGTACCGGAGGGTGCGGCCGGTCTCCGCGGCGAGGGCGCGCATCCGGCCGAGCCGCTCGGCGACCATGGCCGGCGGCTCGCCCCACATCAGGTGGACGTCGGCGTGCCCGGCCGCGACGCGCTCGGCCGCGGGGGAGGCGCCGCCGAAGTAGATCTCGGGCGGATCGGCCAGCGGCGTCGCGAGGCCGCCGCCCTCCACCCGGTAGTGGTCGCCCGCGAAGTCGAACGGCACGCCCTCCCAGGCGCGCCGCAGCACGTGGAGGTACTCGGCCGTCCGCGCGTATCGCTCGTCGTGGCCGAGGAAGTCGCCGTACGCCCGCTGCTCCTGCGGGTCGCCGCCGGTGACCACGTTGAGCAGCATCCGGCCGCCGCTGATCTCCTGGAACGCCTGCGCCTGCTGCGCGAGCAGGGTCGGCAGCGTGAAGCCGGGCCGGAACGCCACGAGGAGCCGCAGCCGCTCGGTCCGGGCCGCCACGGCGGCGCAGAGCACGAGGGGGTGGGGGCAGCCGGCGCCGACCGGCGTGAGCGCCGCGTCGAACCCGGCCGCCTCGGCTGCCGAGGCGACCTGGGTGAGGTACGCGAGCGAGGGAGCCCGGGACGCCGCCCGCCCGGCCGCGACCGTGGTGGTCGCGGGCCGGACGAAGTGCCCGTCACCGGACGTGGGGAGGAACCAGTGGAACCGCATGGACCGCGCCGCCTTGTTCTCTGGAGGAGTGGCTGCACGGATGTTATTCCATAATCCCTATCAGGAATAGTGGGAATTCGGCGGTCAGAGGTCGCGGGCGTAGATCTGGTTGGTGAGCGGGATGCCCGACTCCTCCCCGGGCTGCTCCTCGACCAGCTCGAACCCGGCCCCCAGGTAGATGCGCCGGGCGGCCGTCAGCGGGTCGCGGGTCCACAGGATGATCCTCCGGTAGCCGGCCTGCCGCGCGAAGTTCAGGCACTCGTCGACCAGGTGGCGTCCGATGCCCATCCCGCGCGCGGACGGCTCCACGAGGAGCAGGCGGAGCTGGGCCGTCTCGTCGTCCTTGCGCACGCAGAACACGCACCCGGCCGGGACGCCTCCGGCCTCGGCGATCCAGAGCGCCTCCCGCTTGGGGTCGTGGTCGCCCGCGTAGTCGGCGACGATCCGGGCGACCAGCGCCTCGAACTCCTCGCCCCAGCCGTACTCCTCGGCGTAGAGCACGCCGTGCCGGTGCACCACCCAGCCGAGCTCGCCGGGCCGCGGCGGGCGGATGACGTACGCCTCCCGCCGCTCGCCGGGGTCGAGCAGTCCCCTGATCGCGGCCATGGCCCCGACGAGGCGGCGCCGGTCCTCGGCGGAGAGCGCGGAGAGCATCGCCCCCACCGACTCGGCCGCGCGCTCGTCGAGCATCCGGTACGTCTCCCGCCCCCGGTCGGTGAGGGCGACGACCTGGCGGCGGCCGTCCTCGGGCGACCGCTCGCGGGCGGCCAGCCCGTCCGCCTCGAACCTGGACAGGATCCTGCTGAGGTAGCCGGGGTCGAGGCCCAGCAGCTCGCGTACGTCGGCCACCTCGGCCGAGGGACGGCTGCCCAGCTCGAACAGCACCCTGGCCTCCGTGAGGGAGTAGGGCGAGTCGTGCATCCCGGCTCCCAGGACCCCGATCACCTCCGTGTAGAAGCGGTTGAACGCCCTGACCTCGGTCACCATGTCCATCGCTTGCTCACCTCAAAGAATCGTTTGACTGCGTCAAACATACTCTCGCGGTGATCGGCGCGGAAGGGGTTCGACCGGGACCGTCGTGAGCACCACCGGGATCTCGGCGTGGGAGACTGTGTTGTCCGTGGTCGGCTCGGTCGCGTAGCCTCAGCTGTTGGTCTAGACCATTGCCCTCGGCTGGGGCACAATTGCCGTTCGGTGAGGCGCCCGCGTGCGCTCGGTCCGGCCCCGCGTCCCACCTGCACGCATCCCTATGGAGGAACCCGTCATGCGTATTGGAGTCCTTACCGGAGGCGGCGACTGCCCCGGCCTCAACGCGGTGATCCGCGCCGTCGTCCGCAAGGGCGTCGGCGTGTACGGGCACGAGTTCGTCGGATTCCGCGACGGCTGGCGCGGCCCGCTCGAGGGCGACACCATGCCGCTTGACATCGAGGCCGTCCGGGGGATCCTGCCGCGCGGCGGCACCCTCCTCGGCTCCTCGCGCACCAACCCGATCAAGATCGAGAACGGTGTCGAGCGCATCAAGGAGAACCTCGTCTCCTACGGCGTCGACGCCCTCATCGCCATCGGCGGCGAGGACACCCTCGGCGTCGCCAAGCAGCTGTACGACCGCGGCGTCAAGGTCGTCGGCGTCCCCAAGACGATCGACAACGACCTCAACGCGACCGACTACACCTTCGGCTTCGACACCGCCGTCAACATCGCCATGGAGGCGATCGACCGGCTGCACACCACCGCCGAGTCGCACCACCGCGCCCTGATCTGCGAGGTCATGGGCCGCCACGCCGGCTGGATCGCCCTGCACGCCGGCATGGCCGCCGGGGCGAACGTCATCCTCATCCCGGAGAAGCCGTTCGACATCGACCGCGTCTGCTCCTACGTGGAGTCGCGGTTCAAGACCCGCTACGCGCCGATCATCGTCGTCGCGGAGGGCGCCCACCCGATGGAGGGGCAGATGGCGCTGCAGGCCGGCGAGCTGGACGCCTTCGGCCACGTCCGCCTCGGCGGCATCGGCGAGGTGCTGGCCCAGGAGATCGAGAAGCGGACCGGCAAGGAGGCCCGCACCACGGTCCTCGGCCACATCCAGCGCGGCGGCACGCCGACCGCCTACGACCGCGTGCTGGCCACCCGGTTCGGCCTCGGCGCGATCGACGCCGTGCACGAGGGCGACTACGGCAAGATGGTGGCGCTGCGCGGCACCGACATCGTCCGCGCCGGCCTCGACGAGGCCACGGCGCAGCTGAAGACCGTGCCGGTCTCCCGCTACGAGGAGGCCGAGGTCTTCTTCGGCTAAAGGCCTTTACCCGCCGTACGGCTCCCGCGATCATGTGCGCGGGAGCCGTTCGCGTGTCCGGGGGCGGCGCGGCCCACAGCCGTGAGCACGTCCGGGCCTCGTGCGCGTGCGGGAGCCGTGCGCGCGTGCGGTCGGCGCCGGCGCGGGAGAGAGGCGGGGGCGCGCGATGGGGATCGAGGGGCCGTTCTGGCGGGCGCTCGCCGTCTTCCGCGCCGCCTCGCTCGCGTACGCGGCCCTCCTTCTGGTCAGGGCCGGGGGCTACGCCGTGCCCGTCGTGTCGTGGGCCGTGCTGGGCGTGATGACGGCCTGGACGGCGGCCGCCGCCGTCCTCTACCCGGCCCGCCCCGGTCTCCGCGGATGGGTCCTGCTCGCCGCCGACCTCGCGGTCACGTCCGCGTGCCTGCTGGCCACGCCGTACGCGCAGACGGACGCCGCCGCGCAGTCGGGCGCGATGCCGCTGACGGCGACCTGGGTGGCGGGCCCGGTGCTGGCCTGGGGCGTGGCCCGCGGCCGCCGCGCGGGCGCCGTCGCCGCCGCGCTGGTGTCCGTGGCCGACCTGTGGCTGCGCGGCAGGGGCGGGCTGGACCTCGCCTCGCTCCCGGTGAACGGCGCCGTCCTCATGTTCATGGCGGGCGTCGTGGTGGGGCACGTCGCCCAGCTCGCACGGGAGGCCGAGGAGCGCGTGCAGCGGGCCGTCGAGCTGGAGGCCGCGGGGCGCGAGCGGGAGCGGCTGGCCCGGGGGATCCACGACTCCGTCCTCCAGGTGCTCGCACTCGTGCAGCGCAGGGGCGCGGAGATCGGCGGGGAGGCTGCCGGGCTCGGCAGGCTCGCGGGGGAGCAGGAGGCCGCGCTGCGCGCTCTGGTCCAGGCGCCGTCCGATCAGGAGGCGGCCGCCAGGACCCGGGCCGGCACGGCCGGCGGCCGGCACCCTGGCGGAGGCGGTGGGCGTGACCGTGACCGAGGCGGAGGCGGCGGCCGGGACCGGGGTGCGGCGGGCGCTGACGGCGGCGCGCCCGAGCCGCCCGTCGACCTGCGCGAGCTGCTCCGGCCGTACGGCGGCGCCCGGGTCACCCTCTCCGTCCCCGCGACGCCCCTGCCGCTGCCCCCGGGGACGGCGGGGGAGGTCCGGGCGGCCGTCGGCGCCGCCCTCGACAACGTGGCCCGGCACTGCCCGGACGGGGCGCGGGCGTGGATCCTCGTGGAGGAGGACGACGGGAGGGTGATCGTGACGGTGCGCGACGACGGCCCGGGCATCCCCGAGGGGCGGCTGGAGGAGGCCGCGGCCGTCGGCCGGATGGGCGTGGCCCGGTCGATCAGGGGGAGGGTGGCCGAGCTCGGCGGCACGGTGACGATCACCTCGTCGGGCACCGGCACGGAGGTCGAGATGGCCGTGCCGGTCCCGGGACCGGCGGCCGGAAGGAGGGCGCGGTGAACGGCCACGAGGCGGCGGGTGGCCCGGTGCGGGAGCCGGTGGGTGACCGGGGGGACGTGGGCGGCGTCCGGGTGATGGTGGTGGACGACCACCCGATGTGGCGCGACGGGGTCGCCCGGGACCTCGCGGACGCCGGGTACGACGTGGTGGCGACCACCGGCGAGGGCCGGCAGGCCCTCAGGATCGCCGCCGCCGTGCGCCCGGACGTCGTCGTGCTGGACCTGCGGCTGCCCGACCTGGCCGGGGTCGAGGTGGCCCGGGGACTGGGCGCGTCCGGCAGCCCGCCGCGCGTCCTCGTGTTGTCCGCCAGCGCGGAGGAGGACGACGTGCTGGAGGCGGTCAAGGCCGGCGCCTCCGGTTACCTGGTCAAGTCGGCGAGCCGCGAGGAGTTCCTCGACGCCGTACGGCGGACGGCCGAGGGTGACGCGGTCTTCACGCCGGGCCTGGCCGGTCTCGTGCTGGGGGAGTACCGCAGGCTCGCCCACCGGACGCCGGAGGCTCCCGGCGACGGGCCGCGCCTGACCGAGCGGGAGACGGAGGTGCTGCGGATGGTCGCCAAGGGACTGACCTACCGTCAGATCGCCGAGCGGCTCGTGCTGTCGCACCGGACGGTCCAGAACCACGTGCAGAACACGCTGAGCAAACTCCAGCTGCACAACCGGGTCGAGCTGGTGCGGTACGCGATCGAGAACGGCCTCGCCGAGCTCGACTGACGACGAGGGCGGAGGCGAGCGCCTCCCCGTCCAGGTGCGGGACCGCAGAGGCGGAAACCGCGGCGGGGGAACGGCGGCGGGACCGCAGCGGCAGGACGGCGGCGGGAGGACAGCGGCGGGGGACGGCGGCGGCGGGACCGCAGCGGCAGGACGGGCGGCGGCGGGACTACAGTGGGGAAGTTCGCGCCGCGCCCGCGCGTTGTGTTCGTGGTGGCGCGGCGACGCGGCGGCCCAGCCGCGCGACGCAGCCCCGTGTCCGCTTCCGGAGGTTCCACCGATGACCATGACCGCCCTCGGCGAGCCCTGCGTGCTGCTCAAGTTAGGCGAGGTGGTCCTGAAAGGCAGGAACCGCGAGGTCTTCGAGATGCGGCTGCGGGCCAACATCAAGAGCGCGCTCAAGGACCACCGGGTCGACATCCGCCAGCGGCACGGCGTGATCGCCCTGTTCCTGCCCGCGGGCACCGCGGTCGAGGAGGCCGAGGTGATCGCCGCGCGGGTGGCCGACGTGCCGGGCCTGGTGCTGGTCCACCTCGCGTGGCGGGTGCCCAAGGACCCGGAGACGATCACCAAGGCCGCCGTCGAGCTCGTCAAGGACACCCCGGAGGTGGCCCGCGGGGCCCGCTTCGCGGTCCGGTCGCGGCGCAGGGACAAGCGGTTCCCCCTGCGCTCGAACGAGCTCGACCGCCTCGTGGGCGGCGCCATCAACGACACCTACGGCCTGCCGGTCGACCTCAGCCGTCCCGAGCTGACCGTGAACATCGAGATCGACAAGGACGAGGCGTTCCTGTTCACCGGCGGGCGGCCCGGCCAGGGCGGGCTGCCGGTCGGGTCGAGCGGCCGGGCGCTGGCCCTGCTGTCGGGCGGCATCGACTCCCCGGTCGCGGCCTACCGGATGATGCGGCGCGGCCTGCGCGTCGACTTCCTCCACTTCTCCGGCATCCCGTACACCACCTCCGAGTCGATCTATAAGGCGTACGCGCTGGTCCGCAACCTCGACCGGTTCCAGGGCAAGTCGCGGCTGTGGGTCGTGCCGTTCGGCAAGGCCCAGCAGTCGATCAGGAACTCCGGCCAGGACCGGCTCGCGGTCATCGCCCAGCGGCGGCTCATGCTGAAGACCGCCGAGGAGGTCGCGCACCGGATCCACGCCGAGGCGCTCGTCACCGGCGACTCGCTGGGCCAGGTGTCGTCCCAGACGCTCACCAACATCACCGCGCAGGACCACGCCGTGGACCTGCCGGTCCTGCGCCCGCTGATCGGCCTGGACAAGACCGAGATCATCGCCGAGGCCCGCCGGATCGGCACGCTGGAGATCTCCGAGCTCCCGGACGAGGACTGCTGCACGCTCCTCGCCCCCCGGTCGGCCGAGACCCGCGCGAAGATCGAGGACCTCAAGCAGATCGAACGGCGGCTCGACGCGGAGGACCTGGCGGCCCAGCTCGCCGACTCGATCCGCCCGTACAAGCTCGACGCCTGATCCGGTACGGCCGCGCGACGGACGCGCGGCCGTACCGGAACCGTGCCGAGTCCGGGCCGGACCCGGACGGCGGGGTCAGGCGAGGGCGGCCGGGGCGGGCCGGGTGAGCGTGCGGCCGAGCAGCGGAGGGAAGTCCCGCATGACGGCTGCGAGCGCCTCGAGGTCGCCGTCCACGAGCGCCTGCGGCCCGTCGCACAGGGCCTGCTCCGGGTTGGGGTGCACGTCGACGATCACGCCGTCGGCGCCGACGGCGACCGCCGCCCGGCTCAGCGGGAGGACCAGGTCCCGCCGGCCGCCGGAGTGCGAGGGGTCGACGATCACCGGGAGGTGCGACAGCCGCTGCGCGACCGGCACGGCGGAGATGTCCAGGGTGTTCCTGGTGGCGGTCTCGTAGGTCCGGATGCCGCGCTCGCACAGGACGATGTCGAGGTTGCCGCGCTGCGCGATGTACTCGGCCGCCATCAGCCACTCCTCGATCGTGGCGGTCATGCCGCGCTTGAGCATGACCGGCTTGCCCGCGGCGCCGACGGCCTGCAGCAGCGCGAAGTTCTGCGCGTTGCGGGTGCCCACCTGGAGCATGTCGGCGTACGACGCGACGAGCGCCACGTCGTGGGCGTCCACCACCTCGGTCACGACCGGCAGCCCGGTCTGCTCGCGCACGTCCGCGAGGATGCGCAGCCCCTCCTCGCCCAGCCCCTGGAACGCGTACGGCGAGGTGCGCGGCTTGTAGGCGCCGCCGCGCAGCAGGGTCGCCCCGGCGGCCTTCGCCATCTCGGCCGCCTCCAGCGTCTGCCGGGGCGTCTCGACGGCGCACGGTCCGGCGATCAGCGTCACCGTGTCCGGCCCGATCGGCACCCCGCGCACCGTCACCGTGGACCGCTCGGGATGGTTGTCCCGGCTCACGAGCTTGTACGGCGTCGACACGCGCACCACGTCCGCCACCCCGCGCATGCCGCGCAGGTTGAGCGCGGCGAACTGCTCCACGTCGCCGATCAGTCCGATGATCGTGCGGCTCACGCCGCGGCTGGCGAACGCCTCCCCGCCCGCCGTCGCGACGAGGGCGACGATCGCCTCGACGTCGTCCTGCGTGGCCTCCGGGGCCATGACGATGACCATGTCAACTCCTTCGCTGGCCGGCCGCCCCGCCGGCGGCCGGTCCCGGAAACGACGAAGGCCCCGGGTCCGTGTGGACCCGGGGCCTTCGTTCGCCGTGGCTGTCAGCGCAGCGCGTGGAGGCGAACGGTCCTCACGGGTCCGTCGCCGTACCAAAACACGTACGCGGTGCGCATGGTCCGAAATATAGCGCATCGCGGGCACCGCCGGCTCCGGGTACCGGTGGGTGCCGGCCGCGTGGCGGGTGGCAGGATGGCGGCGTGCCGGAGATTCCTGAGGAGGAGAACCGCCTGCCCCCCGGGCAGTACATCCCGCGAGGACGGCCCATCATCCATTACGGCAGGGTGCCGGCGTTCCGCCCCCAGACCTGGCGGTTCCAGGTGTTCGGCGCCACCGCCTCCGGCCGGGCAGAGGAGTTCGGGTGGGAGGAGTTCTCCGGGCTGCCCCGCGGCACCGTCGTCGCCGACTTCCACTGCGTCACCAAGTTCTCCATCATGGGCAACGAATGGGAGGGCGTGCCGGCCGCGGCGCTGCTCGACCGGGTCCCGCCCGCCCCCGGCGTGCGGCACGTCATGATCTACGCCGAGTACGGCTACAGCGCCAACCTGCGGATCGGCGACTTCGACCGGCCCACGACGCTGTTCGCCACCCACCTCGACGACAAGCCGCTGTCGCCCGAGCGCGGGCACCCCCTCCGGCTCGTCGTCCCCCACCTGTACGCGTGGAAGAGCGTGAAGTGGGTCCGCGGCGTGGAGTACATGCTGGAGGACCGGCGCGGCTTCTGGGAGGAGCGCGGCTACCACAACGTCGCCGACCCCTGGAAGGAGCAGCGCTACTCATATCAGGAGGACCCCGGCGACGGCCCGCCGTGAGGCCGCGCAGCGGCTACGGTTTCCGGCGTGTCTGCAGCCGTATGGGTGACGCTCTGCGGGCTCTGCGGAGCCCTGGGGTACGCGCTGGCCCGCCGGACGCGCCCCTGCCGCGGCGCGCCGCCGGGTGAGACGACCTACCTCGCCCTGCACATCGCGGGTCTCGCCGCGCCCTCCCTGCGCGCGGGCCTGACCAGGGACTCCGCCCGCCGGGCCGTACGGCACCTGCGGACGCTGCTCGGCACGTCCGGGCTCGCCGTCACCTCCGCCGACCGGGTCCTGGCCCGGGACGGCGACGGACTGCCGGGGGAGGAGGCCCTCCTCGGCCAGGTGCGGCCCGTCATGTCCGGCGGCCGGACCCATCTCGTGGCCGGCGAGCCCGGTGGCGTGATCGTCCCGCTGACCGTGGACGGCCGCGTCGTCGGCACGCTCGCGGCGTACGACCCGGAGGTCAGCGCGTCCCGGGTGCGGACGGCGGCCGAGGTGGGCCGCTGGGTCTCCGGGCAGCTGGAGCTCGCCGAGCTGGACTCCTCCCGCAGGCGCACCCTGGAGGCGGAGACGCGGGCCCTGCGGGCGCAGATCTCCCCCCATTTCGTCTACAACTCGCTCACCACGATCGCGTCGTTCGTCCGGACCGACCCCGAGCGGGCCCGCGAGCTGCTGCTCGACTTCGCCGACTACACGCGCTACGCCCTGCGCCGGGCCCGCGACTTCACCACCCTGGCCGACGAGCTGAGCTGCGTCGACCGCTACCTGCTGCTGGAGCGGGCGCGGTTCGGCGACCGGCTGCGGTTCACCGTGCAGGTCGCGCCGGAGGTCCTGCGGGTGAACGTGCCGTTCCTGTGCCTGCAGCCGCTGGTCGAGAACGCGATCAAGCACGGCATGCCGGGAGAGGTGCGGGTGGTGATCGAGGACGCCGGGCCCGAGGCGCACATCTCGGTCGAGGACGACGGGATCGGCATGGACCCCGATCACCTCAGGGCCGTCCTGGGCGAGGAGCCCAAGGCGGGGATCGGGCTGAGCAACGTCGACACGCGGATGCGCCACCTCTACGGGCAGGCCTACGGGCTCGCCGTGGAGACCGCGCCGGGCAAGGGCACCCGGATCCGCCTCCGCGTGCCGAAGGTCCGTCCCGAGCTCGATCCGATGTGACCGTGGGTGCCTGATCGGGCACTCTTCGTGGTCCCGACTCTTGCGCCGCCGGGGGGACGCGCGGCACGGTGGTGACCATGCTGCGCGTCCTTGCCGTCGACGACGAGGTCCCCGCCCTGTCAGAGCTCGCCTACCTGCTGCGGCAGGACTCCCGGGTCGAGCACGTGAGCACGGCCTCGGACGGCGGGGCCGCCCTGCACGACATGGTGCAGATGATCGCCGACGGCGAGCGGCTCGACGGGGTGTTCCTCGACATCCGGATGCCCGGGCTGGACGGGCTCGACCTCGCCCGGCTGATCGGCGGCTTCCCCGCGCCGCCCCGGCTCGTCTTCGTCAGCGCGCACGACTGCGCGGTCCAGGCGTTCGAGCTGGAGGCGGTCGACTACCTGCTCAAGCCCGTCCGTCCCGAACGCCTCGCCGAGGCCGTGCGCAGGCTCTCCGCGGCCGTCGCCCCCGCCTCCGCCGAGGAGGACGAGGACGTCATCCCGGTCGAGCTGGGGGGCCGCACCAAGTTCGTGGCCCAGCAGGACGTCCGGTACGCCGAGGCCCAGGGCGACTACGTCCGCCTGCACACGGTCGACGCCGCCTACCTCGTGCGGATGTCCCTGGCCGCGCTGGAGCGCCGCTGGGGCGGCTCGGGCTTCATCCGGGCCCACCGCAGCACGCTCGTGAACGCCCGCCACGTGAGCGAGCTCAGGTTCGACGCCGGTCGCGTCGTCCTCCAGGTCGGGACCGAGACGCTGCCGGTGAGCCGCCGGCACACCCGTCAGGTGCGCGAGCAGCTGGTGCGCCAGTTCCGCGCCCCGGGCGCCTGACCCCCGTCCCGGGCCGCCTCTCCTGCCTTGAACCGCCCGCCTGAGGGCGATCCGGCGGCGGGAGCGTTCGCCCGTCGTGCCACGGGGCCCGTGGCGCACGCTGTACGCGCCGCTGCGGCGACGGGAGGGGCGGACCGGCTCCTCGGGGGCAGGCGGGAGGCGACGGCCGCCCAGGACGCCGTACGAGGGCCGGACGGTCACTCTTCGTGATCACGGGACCGGCCGGATGCCGGCCGCCGGACGGGCGTGCGGCGCGCCCGGACCGCCCGCGGGAACCGCCCCCGCGGGCCGGTGTGCCCCCCGGGCGACCGTTCGTCGGCGTCCACGCCCCGCTCATCGCGCCGGAGCGGTCCGCATGGCGCTAACTAGGGACCGCTCGTCCGAAGCCCCATCCGCCCCCGCGATTACTCCTCGTAGTGTTTGGCCCGTCGCAAGACACGCGGGGTAGCCTCGAAGGTGAGCACAGTCTCACCTCAGGGTTACCGGGGCGGGGCCCTCTCGGGGGGGAAGGGCCCCGCCCCGCGTGACGGGGGAGTCCGCGGAGCGATCCGGCCGAACGGGGGCGCCGGATCGCCGCGGACCCCCGGCGTCCCGAGGGGCGACGCCGGCCTCAGGCGCCGCGCAGCTTCTTGAGGGTCTCGATGTCCTGGCGGTGGGCCTCCACCTTGCCGGGCGTCTCGATGCAGACCGGCACCCCGGCCGCGACCGGGTGCCGCATGATCTCTCCGAACGCCTGGGCGCCGATGTGGCCGGAGCCGATGTTCTCGTGCCGGTCCTTCTTCGAGCCGCACGCGTCCTTCGAGTCGTTGGCGTGGATCAGCTTCAGCCGGCCCGGCGCGAGCTCGCCCAGCGCGTCGAACGTCTCCCGCACGCCCTCCGGCGACGCGAGGTCGTGCCCGGCGGAGAAGGCGTGGCAGGTGTCCAGGCACACGCCGACCTTCGGATGACCCTCCAGCGCCTCCAGGTACGGGCCGAGCTCCTGGACGGTCGCGCACAGCATCTGGCCCTGCCCGGCCATCGGCTCCAGCAGCAGGTCGGGCCCGTCGTCGGGAAGCTCGTCGAGCAGCGGCAGCACGTGCTCCCGAACCTGGCGCAGCGCGTCCTCCCGGGGCTGGCTCACGGCCGAGCCGGTGTGGACGACGACCCCGCGCGCCCCGGTCTCCACACCCCGGCGCAGGGTGTGGCGGACGACGGCCACCGAGTTGTCCAGCGTGGCCGCCGTGGGCGAGCCGAAGTTCACCAAATAGGCGGCGTGCAGGAAGACGGGCACGCCCGACTCCCGCAGCTTCGCGTCCTCGGACGGGTCGCCCGCGCTCAGCGCCCAGCCCCGCGGGTTGGTCACGAAGACCTGGATCACCTCGGCGCCGATGTCCCCGGCGTACTTCAGGCCGCCCTTGGCCAGGCCGCCCGCGACGAACACGTGGCCGCCGACGAGAGTGGAAGGAGTCATGGTGACCTCCAGAGTAGTTGGCCGCCCTTTGTGCCAACGTACAAACCGGCGCGGCGCCGGACGCGCGCGGTTCGGACCTCGCGCTGATAGACCTCGCCGTACGGCCGGGGGTTGACTGGCGGGCATGCGAGAACTCGGCCGGGAGGACCTGCGCGCCTGCTGCGCGTCCGCCGCCTGGGCGGACGCGGTGGCCGCGCGGGGGCCGTACCCGGACCTCGGCGCGCTGCTGGACGCGGGGCGGACGGCGCTCGCGGGGCTCGGCTGGGCCGACGTGGAGGAGGCCCTGGCGGCGCACCCCCGCATCGGCGAGCGGCCGGCGGGCGGCGGCAGGGAGGGCGCCTGGTCGCGGTCGGAGCAGTCGGGCGCCGCCGGGGCCGACACCGCCGTCCTGGACGCGATCCGCGAGGGCAACGCCGCCTACGAGGCGAGGTTCGGCCACGTCTACCTCGTGTGCGCCACCGGGCGCGGCGCCGGGGAGATGCTCGCGCTGCTGCGCGCCCGGCTGGACAACGACGACGAGACCGAGCGCGGGGTCGTCCGCGAGGAGCTCGCGAAGATCGTGGCACTGCGCCTGGCCAAGCTGTGGGAGGGCCGGTGAGCCTGTCGACGCACGTGCTGGACACCGCGGCGGGGCGGCCGGCCGCGGACGTGTTCGTCCGCCTGTCGCGCCGGGCCGCGCACGGCTTCGTGCCGGTGGCCGAGGGCCGCACCGACGACGACGGCCGCATCCGCGACTGGACGCCGCTGGGCCGGGAGTGGATCGCGGAGGAGGACCCGCGCCCGGGCACCTACCGGCTCGTCTTCGACACCGCCGCCTACCTCGGGGACGAGGCGTTCTTCCCCGAGGTCAGCGTCGTCTTCACCGTCCGCGCGGCGGGGGAGCACCACCACGTGCCCCTGCTGCTGAGCCCGTTCGCCTACTCGACCTACCGGGGGAGCTAGCAGTGGTCGTCCTCGGACCCAACAGATACGGCAAGGCCGAGACCAGGATCGTCCGCGTCACCCGGCACGGGGACGCCCATCGCGTGAAGGACCTCAACGTCAGCACGGCGCTGTCCGGGGACATGGACGAGGTCCACCTCAGCGGCGACAACTCCGCGGTGCTCCCCACAGACAGCCAGAAGAACGCGGTCTACGCGCTGGCCAGGCGGCACGGGATCGGGGCGATCGAGGACTTCGCGCTGCTGCTCGCCCGCCACTTCGCGGACTCCCAGCCCACCGTCCACCACGCCAGGGTGGCGATCGAGGAGTACGCCTGGGAGCGCAACGGCGCGTCCGGGCACTCGTTCGTCCGCGCGGGAGGAGAGGTGCGCACGTGCGTCGCCCACTACGACGGCGAACGGGCGCACGTGGTCTCCGGGCTGCGCGACCTCGTGGTGCTCAACACCACGAACTCGGAGTTCTGGGGCTACATCAAGGACGAGTACACGACGCTGCCCGAGACCCGCGACCGCATGCTCGCCACCGCCGTCAACGCGTCCTGGCGGCACGACGCCCCCGCAGGCCCGTCCGAGGCGTGGCCCTCGGGCGACTGGGACAAGGCGTACGACAGGGCCAGGCAGGCCCTGCTCGCCGCCTTCGCCGAGACCTACAGCCTCTCGCTGCAGCAGACCCTGTACGCCATGGGCAGCCGGGTGCTCGGGGACTGCCCCGGCGTCTGCGAGGTGCGGCTCTCGCTGCCCAACAAGCACCACTTCGTGGTGGACCTGACGCCCTTCGGCCTCGACAACGACGGCGAGGTCTACCTCGCCGCCGACCGGCCGTACGGGCTCATCGAGGGGACCGTGCTGCGCGAGGACGCGCCCGACGCCGGACCGGCCTGGGAGTGACCATGGACTTCCTCCGCCCCCGCACCTGGGACGAGGCGCTCGCCTTCAAGGCCGAGCGGCCCGACGCGACGCCCATCCAGGGCGGCACCGACGTCATGGTGGAGATCAACCTGGACAAGGGGCGGCCCGCCGCGCTGCTCGACCTCACCGCCGTGCCCGGCCTGGACGACTGGACCCGCGAGGGCGGCGAGGTGCGCCTGGGCGCCGGGCTCACGTACGCGCGGCTGATCGCCGAGCTGGGGGCCGAGTTGCCGGGGCTGGCCCAGGCGTCCCGCACCGTGGGCTCGCCGCAGATCCGCAACCGCGGCACCGTCGCCGGCAACCTCGGGGCGGCCAGCCCGGCCGGGGACAGCCACCCGCCGCTGCTCGCCTCCGGCGCCGTCGTCGAGGCGGCGTCGGTCCGCGGCACGCGCACGATCCCGATCGACGCGTTCTACACCGGCGTGAAGCGCAACGCGCTGGCCCCCGACGAGCTGATCCGCGCGGTGCGCGTCCCCGTCGCCGCCGGCCCGCAGTACTTCTCCAAGATCGGTACGAGGAACGCGATGGTGATCGCGGTGTGCTCGTTCGCGGTCGCGCTGCACCCTGGGGAACGGCGGGCGGGGACCGGCATCGGCTCGGCCGCGCCCACGCCCCGGCGGGCCGCCGAGGCCGAGGAACTGCTGGCCGGGGGGCTCGACTGGGAGGGCCGCGGGCCGCTCGACCCCGGCCTCGCCCGCCGCTTCGGCGAGCTCGTGGCCGGCGCCGCGTCGCCCATCGACGACGTCCGGGGCCGGGCGGACTACCGCCTGCACGCCCTGGCCGTCATGGCCCGCCGGACGCTCGGCTGGGCCTGGAACGACTACACGGGGAGGGCAGCGGCATGAGGGTGAGCCTCACGGTCAACGGCCGCCCGGCCGCGGCCGACGACGTCTGGGAGGGGGAGAGCCTGCTCTACGTCCTGCGGGAGCGGCTCGGCCTGCCCGGCGCGAAGAACGCCTGCGAACAGGGCGAGTGCGGCTCCTGCACGGTCTACCTGGACGGCACCCCGGTGTGCGCCTGTCTCGTCGCGGCCGGGCAGGCCGAGGGCCGGGAGGTCGTCACGGTCGAGGGCCTGGCGTCCGGGGACGACCTCGACGAGGTGCAGCGGGCGTTCGTGGAGGCGGGCGCCGTGCAGTGCGGGTTCTGCACGCCGGGCCTCGTCGTCCAGGCGCACGCGCTGATCGCCGCCGCGGACGGGGTTCCGGGCGACGCCGAGATCCGCGAGGCCCTCGCGGGCAACCTCTGCCGCTGCACGGGATACGAGAAGATCCTCGACGCCGTGCGCCTGGCCGCCGCCCGCGCGGTCGCGCCCTCCCCCGGATCGTCGGCGTGAACGGGGGACCGCCGCACGGTCCCGCCGTGAATGGCGCCTGTTCCCGCGCCGGGGGACCGCCGCACGGCCGCGCCGTCCCCCGGGCCGTGGGCGTGAACGCCCGTCCCCGCACCCCGGCCGCCCGCGCCCGCTCCGGAGGCTTCCGTGCCTGATGCGACGACCCCGCCCGTGGTCATCGAGAACGCCTACATCGTGCCGGTGGCGGGGGAGGAGATCCCGTCCGGGCACATCGTGATCGAGGGGGACCGGATCACCGCGGTCGGCCCCGGGCCCGCGCCGTCCGCGCCGGAGGGCGCGGAGCGGGTCGACGGCGCCGGCTGCCTGGCCACCCCCGGGCTCGTCAACACCCATCACCACCTCTACCAGTGGGCCTCCCAGGGGGTGACCCCGGACGGCACGCTGTTCGAGTGGCTGGTGGCCAGCTACCGGCTGTGGGCGCGGATGGACGCCGAGGTCGTCGGGGGCGCCGCCACCGCCGGGCTCGCCTGGCTGGCCCGCTCAGGCTGCACGACCTCGACCGACCACCATTACGTCTTCCCCAAGGGCAGGGGCGACCTGTTCGAGGCGGAGATCGAGGCGGCCCGGCAGGTGGGCCTGCGGTTCCACCCCTGCCGGGGGTCGATGGACCGGGGCCGGTCTGGGGGCGGCCTCCCGCCGGACGAAGTGGTGGAGGAGGCCGACGAGATCCTCCGGGCCACCGAGGAGGCCGTCCGGAAATATCACGACCCGTCGTTCGGATCGATGCTGCGGATCGCGGTGGCGCCGTGCTCGCCGTTCTCGGTCACGGGAGACCTGATGGTCAGGTCGGCGGAGCTGGCCCGGTCTCTCGGCGTCCGCCTGCACACGCACGTGGCCGAGACGGCCGACGAGGACGAGCACTGCCGGGAGCAGTTCGGCATGCTCCCCGTGGAGTACCTGGACCGGCTCGGCTGGCTCGGTCCCGACGTGTGGCTCGCCCACTGCGTGCACCTGACCGACAAGGACGTGCGCCGCTTCGCGGACACCGGGACCGGGACCGCCCACTGCCCCTCGTCCAACGGCCGCCTCGGGGCCGGCATCGCCCGCGTCAGCGACCTGCTGCGGGCCGGCGCGCCGGTCGGGCTCGGCGTCGACGGCGCCGCCTCCAGCGAGATGACCCCGCTCGCCGGGGAGATCCGGATGGCGATGCTCATGCAGCGCGCCCGGTACGGCCCCCGCGCCCTCACGGCCCGCCAGGCGCTGGAGATGGCCACCCTCGGCGGCGCCCGCTGCCTCGGACGGGAGGGGGAGATCGGCTCGCTGGAGCCGGGGAAGCTGGCCGACGTCGCCCTGTGGCGGCTCGGCGGCTACTACGACGGCGTCGACGACCCGGTCGTCGCGTTCGCCTACGGCCAGACCCCGCCGCTGGCCCGGCTGCTCGTCGGCGGCCGTACCGTCGTCGCGGACGGCGAGCTGCGCACCGTCTCCGACCAGGCCGCCGCTGAAGCGGGGGCCCGTGCCCACCGCCGTCTCCTGGCCAGCGATCATTTCTAGACGACAGGGTCGTGGTCGCGGCACGGAGGGACGGGACATGGACAGGCAGCCCATGACGAGGCGGGGGGCGACGCGCGGACGCGGCGCCCGGCCGGCGGGCGGGGAGCGGGCATGAGCGGGCAGGCGTCCGGTCACGTCGCCAGGGAGACGGCCGGCCACGCGTCCGCGCCGGCGTCCGGGCACGCGTCCGGGCACGTGGTCATCGCGCCGGACAAGTTCCGCGGCTCGCTCACCTCGCCGGAGGTGGTCGAGCACGTGGCCGCCGGGCTCGGGGACGTCCCGGTCGTGCGGCTCCCGGTGGCCGACGGCGGGGACGGTACCGTCGACGCGGTCGTCGCCTGCGGCTTCACCCGGGTGGAGGTCGAGGTCACCGGGCCGACGGGCCTGCCGGTCCGCGCCTCCTACGCGGTGCGCGACGAGCCGGGCGGCGGCCGTGTGGCCGTGGTCGAGCTGGCCGAGGCGTCCGGGCTGCGGAGGCTGCCGGAGGGCGAGGGGCCGGCCCCGCTCACGGCGACCAGCTATGGCACCGGTGAGCTGATCGCCCATGCCGTTCGGCACGGGGCGACCCGGGTCGTCCTGGGGCTCGGCGGCAGCGCCTGCACCGACGGCGGCGCGGGCATGGCCCAGGCCCTCGGGGCGCGGCTGCTCGACGCCGGCGGGGCCGACCTGCCGCACGGCGGCGCCGCCCTGCGCGCGCTCGACAAGATCGACGCCTCGGGCGTGCTGCGGGGGGCCGAGGTGATCGTCGCGAGCGACGTGGACAACCCGCTGCTCGGCCCGTACGGCGCGGCGGCCGTGTACGGCCCGCAGAAGGGCGCGGCCCCCGACGACGTGGCGGTGCTGGAGGCGGGGCTGGCCCGGCTGGCCGCGGTCGCGGCGCACACCCACGGCCTGGCCGGGGCGGCCGAGCACGACGGGGTGGTCCGGAGCATGGGCGTGGCCGGGACGCCGGGGGCCGGCGCGGCGGGCGGCGTGGGCTTCGCCGCGCTCGCCTTCCTCCACGCCGAGATTCGCTCGGGCATCGAGTACCTCCTTGAGCTGCAGGACTTCGACCGGCACGCCGAGGGAGCCCGGCTGGTGATCACGGGGGAGGGGTCGCTCGACGAGCAGTCCCTGCGCGGCAAGGCCCCGGTCGGGGTGGCGACGGCGGCGGCCAAGCACGGCGTGCCGGTGGTCGCCGTGTGCGGGCGGCGCGAGATCGGCGACGACGACCTGCGGGCGGCCGGGATCGAGGCGGCGTACGCGCTGACCGACATCGAGCCCGACGTCCGGCGGTGCATGGCGGAGGCCGGGCCGCTGCTCGAACGGCTGGCCCGCCGGGTCGCCGCCGCGCACCTGCCGCCCCCCGCCCCCGGCGGTGCGGCATGAGCGAGCGGAGCGAGCGAATCAGTAGGCACTGTGCGTTTCGCGAATGCGGCTCCGAGCCGTCAGGCGAGGAGGTGGCATGAGCTCGCCGTACGAGCTGGTGGTGCGGTCGCGGCGCGCGGTGACGCCCGAGGGCGAGCGGCCGGCGGCCGTGGCCGTGCGGGACGGGAGGATCGCGGAGGTCGGCGCGTACGACGACCCCCTGCCCGCCCTGGAGACCGTCGACCTCGGCGACCTCGCGCTGCTGCCGGGCCTGGTGGACACCCACGTCCACGTGAACGAGCCGGGCCGCACCCACTGGGAGGGGTTCGCCTCGGCCACCCGGGCGGCGGCGGCCGGCGGCGTGACGGCGATCGTGGACATGCCGCTCAACTCGCTGCCCCCGACGGTCTCGGTCGCCGCGCTGGAGACCAAGCGCCGGGCCGCCGAGGGCCAGTGCCACGTCGACGTGGCGTTCTGGGGCGGCGCGATCCCCGGCAACCTGGCGGACCTGCGTCCGCTGCACGAGGCCGGTGTGATCGGCGTGAAGTGCTTCCTGTCGCCGTCGGGGGTGGACGAGTTCCCGGCGCTCGACCGGGAGGGGCTGCGGGCGGCGCTGGCAGAGGTGGCCTCGTTCGACGGCCTGCTGATCGCGCACGCGGAGGACCCGGGTCTGCTGGCCGAGCCCGCCGGTCCGACGTACGCCGAGTTCCTGCGGTCCCGGCCGCAGGACGCCGAGCGGCGGGCCGTCGAGCAGGTCGTCGAGCTGGCCGCGGAGACCGGTGCGCGCGCCCACATCGTGCACGTGTCGGCCGCCGCCTGCCTGGAGCCGCTGCGGCGCGCCCAGCGCGACGGGGTGCGCGTCACGGCCGAGACCTGCCCCCACTACCTCACGCTGAGCGCGGAGGAGGTGCGCGGCCCGGCGTACAAGTGCTGCCCGCCGATCAGGGAGGCGGCCAACCGCGACGCCCTGTGGCGGGCCCTCGCGGAGGGGGTGCTCATCGGCGTGGTCTCCGACCATTCGCCCTCGACGCCCGATCTCAAGGTGCCCGACTTCGCCGCGGCCTGGGGCGGGATCTCCTCGCTCCAGCTCGGGCTGCCCGCGGTCTGGACGGCCGCCAGGGAGCGCGGGCACGGCCTGGCCGACGTGGTGCGGTGGATGGCCGCGGGCCCGGCCCGGCTGGCCGGCCTGCCGTACAAGGGGGTGATCAGGGAGGGCGCCGACGCCGACCTGGTGGCCTTCGACCCGGACGCCGGGTTCACCGTCGACGTGGCCGCCCTGCACCACCGCAACCCGGTCTCGCCGTACGACGGGCACGCCCTGACGGGCGTCGTCCGGACCACCTGGCTGCGGGGCGTCCCGGTCGACTTCGCCACCCCCCGGGGGCGGCTGCTGAAAGGAGCGTCCCGATGAGCGCGTTCACCCGTCTGCCCGACCTGGCCCTGCGCACGTACGGCGGCTCGGTCGTGGCGGCCAACGACGAGTCGTTCGCCGAGCGGGAGGCCCTCATCCGGCCCGGGCCCCCCGAGTTCCGCCCGCATACCTTCGGCGCGAAGGGCCAGGTGTACGACGGCTGGGAGACCCGGCGGCGGCGCGAGCCCGGCCACGACTGGGCGATCGTGCGGCTGGGCCTGCCCGGGGTGATCCGGGGCGTGGTCGTCGACACGGCGTGGTTCAAGGGCAACTACCCGCCGTACGCGTCCGTGGAGGCGTGCGAGGCCGAGGGGCACCCGGCGCCGGACGAGCTGGACGGCTGGGTGGAGATCGTGCCGAGGAGCCCGCTCTCCGGGGACGCGGCGCACGAGTTCGCCGTGACCGGCGAGCGGCGGTTCACGCATGTGCGGCTCAACATCTTCCCCGACGGCGGCGTGGCCCGGCTGCGCGTCCACGGGGAGGTCGTCCCCGACCCGGCGTTCCTGGACGGGCTCACCGTCGACCTCGCCGCCCTGGAGAACGGGGGGCTGGTGGTCGCCTGCTCCAATGAGTTCTACTCCTCGCCGAACAACGTCATCGCCCCCGGGCCGGCGCGCAACCAGTCGGAGGGCTGGGAGACCGCCCGGCGGCGGGACGGCGGCAACGACTGGCTCGTGGTGGCCCTCGCCGGGCCGGGCACGGTCGCGGTGGCGGAGCTGGACACCTCGAACCTGCTGTTCAACGCCCCCGGCTGGGCCGCGGTCAGCGGCGTCGACGCGAGGAAGGCGTCGCCGGACGACCGGGACGCCTGGTTCCCGCTGCTGCCGCGGACGCGACTGCAGCCCGACACCCGGCACCGGTTCCGGCTCGACTCGGACCGTACGGTCACCCACGCCCGGCTCGACGTCTACCCGGACGGCGGCATGGCCCGGCTGCGCCTGCTGGGCAGGCTCACCACCTGAGCGGCGCGGGGCGACCCGGCCCCGGCCCGCGCGGAGGCCCGCTCGGACGGTTCGGTGCCAGTCGGTTCGGTGCCCGTCGGTTCAGTGCCAGATGGTGATGCGGGTGCCCATGGGCTGCTGGCCGAGCGGGTTCTCCCCGACCACCCGCCGGGTGCCGACCAGGTTGCGGACCTTGACCTGGAACCCGGCGGCCTTCAGCTCGCTGACCGCGTCGTTCACGTCTTTGAACCGGACGTCGGGGACGACCACGAAGTCCGGCGGGGCCTCGGAGTTGTCGTTCTCCCACGGCCAGTGCCAGCCCGTGTCGGGCCCCTTCGAGACGGTCAGGTGGACGACCGCACCGGCCGCCACCTCGGAGCCGCCCGACGGGTCCTGCGCGATGACGGTGCCGGGCGGGGTGTTGTCGGCCGTCTCGTCGATCTGGACGTTGAACCCCTTGTCCCGCAGGAACTTCTCGGCCTGGTCGCGCATCATCTGCGTCACGTCCGGCATGAGCAGGCCGGCGCTGATGACGAGGTTGACCGTGCCGCCCTTCTTGATCCGCTTG
The DNA here is from genome assembly GCF_016863035.1 of Microbispora corallina. GTDB lineage: Bacteria > Actinomycetota > Actinomycetes > Streptosporangiales > Streptosporangiaceae > Microbispora > Microbispora corallina. The sequence continues at coordinate 290,354 of NZ_BOOC01000001.1, read as the reverse complement.
CCCACCATCGGGCTGGTGCGGATGACCTGGCCGCGCGGCACCGTGTCGCTCGCGCTCTTGCTCACCCGGCCGACGACCAGCCCGACCTCGGCGACCTGGGCCCGCGCGTCGGCCTCGGTGAGGCCCTCGACCTTGGGCACCGGGATGGTCTCCGGGCCCGCCGACGGGATCAGCGTCACCACCGACCCCCGGGCGATCTCGGCGCCCGCCCCGGGGTCGGTGTCGAGCACCGTGTCCTTCGCGGCCTTGTCGTCGAAACGGGCCTTGCCGATCCGCACCTCGAACCCGGCCTGCTGCGCCTGCTGCCTGGCCACCTTGACGTTCCGGCCGACCAGGTCGGGCACCTTCACGTACCGCCCCTGGGAGAACCACCACCCGGTGAGGGCGACGCCGGCCACCATCACGAGGGCGAGGCCGAGCACCAGCCAGTTGGGCCGGAAGCGGCGGCGCCGGGCCGCGGGCTCGCCGTCGTGCCCGATCGGCAGGTCCGACCGCGGCTGGATCATCGTGTGCGACGCCCCCGGCTGCGCGCCCGGCGACAGGTACTGCCCCGTCCCGTACGGCGGGGCCGTCCCGGCGGCGGCGGCCGGCGGGGGAGCGGTGGGGCCGGTGAGCGCCCCGGGCTGCAGGCCGGTCGGCCCGGTGTAGGAGCCCGTGGCGCCGGTCCTCGGCAGCGACCGGTGGGCCTCGACGGCGGCGACCAGCATGGCGGTCGCGTCGGCCGGGCGGCGGGCCGGGTCCTTGTCCGTGGCCGCCGCCACCAGCGCGTCGATCGACGGCGGGATGTCCGGCACGACTGAGGACGGCGCCGGGACGGTCTCGTGCACGTGCCGGTACGCGACCGACATCGGGGTCTCGCCCGCGTACGGCTGGCGTCCCGTGAGCAGCTCGAACAGCATGATGCCGGTGGCGTAGACGTCGCTGCGGACGTCGGCCGTGCCGGTCGTGACCTGCTCGGGCGACATGTAGCCGATCGTGCCGATCATCATGCCGGTCTTGGTCTGGTTGGTGGCCTCGACGGCCCTGGCGAGGCCGAAGTCCACGACCTTGACCCGGCCGTCGTCGGTGAGTAGCACGTTCTCCGGCTTGACGTCCCGGTGGACCATCCCCGCCTGGTGGGCCGCGCCGAGCGCGGCGAGCACCGGGATGACCATCTCCAGCGCCTCGCGGGCCGGGAGCCGGCCGCGCAGGCGCAGGACGTCCCGCAGGGTCTTGCCCGGCACGTACTCCATCGAGAGGTAGACGTGCGCCCCGTCGGTGCCCTGGTCGAAGACATGGACGATGTTGGGGTGGGAGAGGCTGGCCACGGACTTGGCCTCGCCGATGAAGCGCCGGACGAACTGCGGGTCCTCGGCGAGCGAGCGGTGCATCACCTTGACGGCGACCGTGCGGTCGAGCCGGACGTCCAGAGCCAGGTAGACGGAGGCCATGCCGCCCCGGGCGATCCGGGACTCGACGCGATAGCGCCCGTCGAGCACCTGCCCTACGAGCGGATCGGTTAGCGTCGTGTCCACTCGCCCGAGTTTACGGGTGATTTGCCACCCGCAGTGTTACGGAATCCCAAACCGAGACCTATTCGCGGAGCTTTCCGTACCATCGGAATGCCCTACGGAATCCGATAACCGGAGCTACCGGATGCCGCCATTCCGGTTTCACCGCAGCGGCCGCGGTCGGACCGCCGGGGTCACGCCGTGGTCGGACGGCCGGGGGAGGACGCCTCGGCGTACCGGCGGCGCGGGATGCGTCCGGCCAGCCGCGCCTGCCGGCCCGCCGTCACGGCCGACCGCATCGCGGCGGCCATCAGCCCGGGTCGCTGGGCGCGGGTCACCGCGCTGGCCAGCAGTACGGCGTCGCACCCGAGCTCCATGGCGAGCGCGGCGTCGCTGGCCGTGCCCAGCCCGGCGTCGAGGATGACCGGGACCCCGGCGGCCTCCACGATCAGCTCGATGCTGTGCGGGTTGCGGATGCCGAGGCCGGAGCCGATGGGCGCGCCGAGCGGCATCACCGCCGCGCAGCCGGCCTGTTCGAGCCGCCGGGCCAGCGCCGGGTCGTCGCCGATGTAGGGGAGGACGACGAAGCCGTCCGCCACCAGGCGCTCGGCCGCGTCGAACGTCTCGACGGGGTCGGGCAGCAGCGTCCGCTCGTCGGCGATGACCTCCAGCTTCACCCAGTCGGTCTCCAGGGCCTCCCGGGCCAGCCGGGCCGTCAGCACCGCTTCGCCGGCCGTGAAGCAGCCCGCCGTGTTCGGCAGCACCCTGATGCCTCTGCGGCGCAGCACGTCGAGGACCGAGCCGCCCGCGGACGGATCGAGCCGGCGCATGGCGACCGTGGTCAGCTCGGTGCCGGACGCCTCCAGGGCCTCGTCGAGCACCTCCAGGGAGGGCGCGCCGCCCGTCCCCATGATCAGGCGCGAGGAGAACTTCTCGCCGCCCAGCAGGAACGTGTCGTCGTCCGGCGCCGCCACGCTCACCGCGGTGTCCCGCATCGTCATCCTCCCTGCACCGCCGTCAGCACCTCGACCGTGTCGCCGCCCGCCAGCGGGGTCGACTCCCAGCTGCCCCGGCTGACCACCTCGCCGTTCACCGCCACCGCGACGCCTGACGTGAGCGGCGTCAGGGCGCGTACGGCGTGGCCGGCGGTGGCCCCGTCGGGCAGCTCGACGGCCGTGCCGTTGATCACAACCTTCATCGGCTGAATCTCCCAGGATCGCAGGACTTCACGACCTCCGGAGCGCCGGCGCCCGTGACGAGGGCGACGACGGCCTCGGCCGTGACGGGGGCCAGCAGGACGCCCGCGCGGTGGTGCCCGGTCGCCGCGAGCACGCCGGGCGGGCCTGCCGGCCCGATCAGCGGCAGGTTGTCGGGCGTGCCCGGGCGGAAGCCCACGGTGGTCTCGGCCAGCTCCAGCTCGCTGATGCCGGGGACCAGCTCCCGGGCGTCGCGCAGCAGCTCGTAGACGCCGCCGGCCGTCACCCGGGCGTCGAACGCCAGCTCCTCCACGGTCGCGCCCAGCGTGATCTCGCCGTCGCCGCGCGGGACGAGGTACACCGGCGACCCGTGGACCAGGCCCCGCACGCACCGGGTGAGAAACCCCTGCGGCCCGCGCAGCCGGAGGATCTGCCCCTTGACCGGCCGTACGGGCAGGCCGGGAAGCAGCGACGGCGACCACGAGCCGGCCGCCACGACGACGTGCCCGGCGCTCAGGAACTCGCCCGAGCCCAGCCGCACGCCCACGCCGCCGCCCACGCCCACGCCGCCGCCCACGCCCACGCCCAGGGGGACGATCTCGGTCGCGCGGTCGTACAGGATCTCGCCGTCCCAACGCTGGACGGCGGCCAGCAGGGCCCGCACCAGCCTGCGGGGGTTGATCCAGGCGTCGTCGCGGGCGAGCAGGCCCCCTCTGACCGCGGGGGAGAGCATCGGCTCCAGGGCGCGGCACTCCCGCCCGGTCAGCCGCTCGACCCGCAGCCCGAGCGTCTCCTCGAAAGCGGCGAGCCGGTCGAAGTACGCCATGTCGTCGGAGCTGTAGGCGATCTCCAGCGTGCCCTCGCGCCGGTGGTCGACCTCCACGCCGCTCTCGTCGTCGAGCTCCGCCCGGAAGCCCGGCCAGGCGGCGAGGGAGGCGAGGCCGAGCCGCAGCAGCGGCTCCTCGGTGTAGGTCACCTCGCTGACCGGCGCCAGCATCCCCGCGGAGGCGTGGGTCGCGCCGGTGCCGGGGGCCGGGTCGACGACGACCACGGACATGCCCTGCCTGGCCGTCCGCCAGGCGACGGACAGTCCCGCGACCCCTCCGCCGACGACCACGACGTCGCAGACGAGGTCGGCACGGGCTCCGTGCGGATCTGACACAGCGCTCCCTTCGCCGGCATTACCCGGATCAGGTCGTCTGGCGGTCGAGAGCCTCCGCTCTCCTCTCAGCCCGGCCGCCGGGCTCCCGCGCGTCTTACGCCCCTCAGCCTAGCCCTGCGGCCGCGCGTCACGCACAACGGGCGGCACGGCCGGTGTGCGCAGTAGTTGCCCAAGTCGTTATGGCACCTGCATTGGCGGCATGCCCGGTGGACAATCTATGGTCAGGTGGTGGATCACGTCGTGGTGGTGGGGGCCGGCCTGGCCGGCGTGCGAAGTGTCGAGGCTCTGCGGGCCCACGGTTTCGCGGGCCGGATCACGCTGATCGGCGAGGAACGTCATCGCCCCTACGACAGGCCGCCGCTGTCGAAGGCGGTGCTGCTCGGCGAGACCGACTCCACGGTGGTCGACTCCGACCTCGACGCCCTCGACGTACGGCTGTGCCTGGGCGCCGCGGCCAAGGGCCTGCGCGAGGGCGTGCTGGAGACGACCGAGGGCGAGCTGGAGTACGACGGCCTGGTGATCGCGACCGGCGCGACGCCGGTGCGGTTGCGCGGCGAGGGCCGCCAGCACGTGCTGCGCACGATCGACGACGCGCTCGCGCTGCGCGAGCGGCTGGTCCCCGGGGCCCGGGTCGCCGTGATCGGCGCGGGCTGGATCGGCGCCGAGGTCGCCACCGCGGCCGCCCGCGCCGGCTGCGCGGTCACCGTGGTCGAGGCGGGCGAGACCCCGCTGGCCGCCGCGCTGGGGGCGGTCGGCGGGCACACCATCCCCTGGTACGCCCAGGCGGGCGTTGAGCTGCGACTTGGGGCGAAGGTCGGCACGATCGACGCCGACGGGCTCACGCTCATGTCGGGCGCCCGGGTGAAGGCGGACGTCGTGGTCACCGGCGTCGGCGTGCGGCCCGCGGTCGAGTGGCTGAAGGGCTCGGCCGTCGAGGTGGACAACGGGGTCGTGGTCGACGAGCACCTGCGCACCCGCCTGCCCGGCGTCGTCGCGGTCGGCGACTGCGCCAGCTGGTGGTCGCGCAGGTTCGGCACGCGGCTGCGGGTCGAGCACTGGGACACCGCCCTGCAGGCGCCCGACACGGCCGCCGCGGCCCTGCTGGGCGAGGACGCCGTCTACGACCCGGTGCCGTACTTCTGGTCGGAGCAGTTCGGCCACATGGTCCAGTTCGCGGGGCACCACCCGGCGGCGGAGCGGGTGCTGCTGCGCGGCGACCCGCGGGGCGAGGGGAAGTGGGCGGCCTGCTGGCTCACGGCCGGCGACCGGCTCGCGGCCATCCTGACCGTCGACCGGCCGCGCGACGTGGTGCAGGGGCGGCGGATCGTCGAGGCCGGGCACCGGCTCGACCCGGCCCGCCTGACCGACCCGGCCGTGCCGCTCCGCGACTGCATTATGGCGTAATCGAGGTGTTTCCCGGCTGCTCGCCTGTGGTAATGGTGGATCCGTGACGCTTACTGTTGCGCAGATCGACCGGGACACCGACCAGCTCGTAGGGGAATGGCTCCCCATCTCGGAGGCCGCCAAGAGGCTGGAGATCAGTATCGGGCGGGTCAAGCAGCTCCTCAAGGACAAGAAGCTCGTCGGCGTCCGCCGCGGCGGCGGCGAGCCCCAGATCCCCGCGGTGTTCATCGCCGGCGGCGACGTGCTGAAGGGGCTCCCGGGCACGCTCACCGTCCTGGCGGACGCCGGATACGACGAGGTCGAGTCGATCCGCTGGCTGTTCACGGCCGACGACTCGCTCCCCGGATCGCCGATCGACGCCATCGCCGCCGGTCGGCACACCGAGGTCAAGCGCAGGGCGCAGGCCCTGGGCTTCTGAGCCGCGGGCGCATGGCATTGTGGTCGGGTGAGCGACACCCGGCGACAGCGACTGGCGCGTGCCAGGCTCTACCTCTGCACGGACGGCAGGCGGGACCGCGGCGACCTGGAGAAATTCCTCGACGCGGTCCTCGCCGGCGGTGTGGACATCGTCCAGCTGCGGGAGAAGGGCCTGGAGGCCCGCGAGGAGCTGGAGCTCCTCGAGGTCTTCCGCGCGGCCTGCGACAGGCACGGCGCCCTGCTGGCCGTCAACGACCGGGCCGACGTGGCGTACGCGGCCCGCCCCGACGTCCTCCACCTCGGTCAGGACGACCTCCCGGTGTCCGTGGCCCGGGAGATCCTCGGCCCCGACGTGCTCATCGGCAGGTCGACGCATGCCGAGGCCGAGGCGACGACAGCCGCCGGGGAGCCGGGCGTCGACTACTTCTGCTGCGGCCCCGTCTGGCCGACGCCGACCAAGCCCGGGCGTCCCGCGCCCGGGACGCCCCTGCTGGAGCACGCCGCCCGCCTCGGCTCGGGACGGCCCTGGTTCGCCATCGGCGGCGTCGACCTCGGCACGCTCGACCAGGTCGTCGCGCACGGCGCCCGCCGCGTGGTGGTCGTGCGCGCCGTCACCGAGGCGCCGGACCCCGGCGCCGCCGCCGCCGAGCTCAAGGCCCGCCTCGCCGCCGTCCCGCTCTGACCCTCCTGCGGGTCAGGCGCCGCGCCCGACCCCTCCTGCGGGTCAGGTGCGGCGGGCGGTGGCGGCCACGGCCAGGGCGGCCAGGGCGGCGCGGGCCGTCTCCTCGATCGGGGCTTGGTCGAGGGCGGCCAGGGCCTCCTCGAGGTACCGCTTGATCATTCCTTCGCACGCCGCCAGCGCGCCCGTCTCCTCGATGACCGTCCGGAGCCGCTCGACCCCCTGCTCATCGAGGGCGGGGTCGCCCAGCAGGTCGCGTACGGCGGCGGCCTGGGCGGGCGACGCCTCGGCGAGCGTCCGGGCGATGAGCATGGTGCGCTTGCCCTCGCGCAGGTCGTCCCCGGCCGGCTTGCCGGTCTCGGCCGGGTCGCCGAACACCCCCAGGACGTCGTCGCGCAGCTGGAAGGCGATGCCCACCTGCTGGCCGTACTGGGCGCAGAGCCGGTCGATCCACGGGTCGCGGCTGCGGGCGGCGAGGACGAGCCCCAGCCGCAGCGGCTGCTCCACCGAGTACTTCCCGCTCTTGTACAGGGCGACCCGCAGGGCGCTGTCGAAGGTGTTCTCACCCCGCGCCTGCTCCAGCAGGTCGAGGTACTGGCCGCACATCAGCTCGGTCAGCATGTGGTCGTGCACGGGCTGGGCCGCCGCCAGGGCCCGCGGGTCGAGCCCGCTGCCGCGCCACATCTGGCCCGACCACACCAGCAGCAGGTTGCCCAGCAGGACCGCGGCTCCCTCGCCGAACTGCCCGGCCGACCCGTGCCAGCCGGCGTCGGCGTGCATCCGCTCGAACCGCCGGTGCGCCGAGGGCATCCCGCGCCGCACGTCGCTCGCGTCCATCACGTCGTCGTGGACCAGCGCGCTCGCCTGCAGCAGTTCGAGCGAGGCCGCCGCGGCGTACAGGCCCGGCTCCTCGCCGCCTCCCGCCGCGCGCCAGCCCCAGTAGCAGAAGGCGGGGCGCAGCCGTTTGCCGCCGGCCAGGAAGTCCGTCGCGGCCGACAGCAGCGCGGCCAGGTGGGGGTCGCCGAACATCGGGCGCTGCCGGTCCAGGAACTCCCGGAGCGAGCGGTCCACCTCCTGGCGGACGAGGTCGAGCGGGGCGACGGAAGTGGTCATGTCTTGAGCTTACGGGGCGGTGATCCCGCCGCCGATGGGGGAAGGGGCCCCAGCTTCGCGATCGCCATGTGGACCGCTTGACGTCCACATGTTGAGATCTCGGACTTCGGCGAAAAGGATCGGCCCTGTACCCTTGTGACCATGGCTCTCGGTCTGCCCTCACGCCGCCCCGATCGCGTCCCCACCGTTCGCGAGCTCCTGGCGGCGGGCGAGCGGTCGTTCTCCTTCGAGTTCTTCCCGCCCAAGACCGACGAGGGCGAGCGTCAGCTCTGGCGCGCCATCCGCGAGCTCGAGGCACTCCGCCCGACGTTCGTCTCCGTCACGTACGGCGCCGGCGGCTCCACCCGCGACCGCACCGTCCAGATCGTCGAGCGCCTCGCCCACGAGACGACGCTCACGCCGGTCGCCCACTTCACCGCGGTCGACCACTCGATCCGCGAGCTGCGCCACCTGGTCGGCAGGTTCGCCGACGCCGGCGTGCGCAACATCCTCGCGGTCCGCGGCGACCCCCGCGGGGGCGACCCCCTCGACGATTGGATCAAGCACCCCGAGGGCGTCCTGTACGCGGAGGAGCTGGTGCGGCTCATCCGGCAGGCCGGCGACTTCTGCGTGGGGGTCGCGGCCTTCCCCTACAAGCATCCGCGCTCGCCGTCCATCGAGTCGGACACCGAGTTCTTCGTGCAGAAGTGCCGGGCGGGCGCCGACTACGCGATCACCCAGATGTTCTTCCGCGCGGACGACTACCTGCGCCTGCGGGACCGGGTGGCGGCCAAGGGCTGCGACACCCCGATCATCCCGGGCGTCATGCCGGTCACCCAGATGAGCACGATCGCCCGGTCCGAGCAGCTGTCGGGGGCGCCGTTCCCGCCGGAGGTCGCGGCCCGCTTCGAGGCGGTCGCCGACGACCCCGTCGCCGTGCGGCGCCTGGGCATCGAGCACGCCGTGGACATGTGCCGCGCCCTCCTCGAGGAGGGCGCGCCCGGCATCCACTTCATCACGTTCAACCGGTCGAGCGCGACGCGCGAGGTGTTCCAGGCGCTGCAGCAGGCGCCGGCGCCCGCGGGCTCCTGAAAGGACCGCGGGCCTCTCGGCGGCGCGGGGATCGGGGGCTCACCGCTGCGGCGGCAGCGGCAGCGGGACGCCCGCGATGACGTAGTTCTCGTAGCCGCCGGGGAACACGAACCGCGTCAGGAGGTCGACGAACCCGATGTCCCCGTAGAGGTGGCGGGCCGCCGTCGGGGCGTCGTGGGTCGACAGCACGGCCGTCCGCTCCGGGCGGCCCTCGCAGATGGCGTGGATCAGGCTGCGCCCGATGCCCTTGCCCTGGTAGTCGGGCCGAACGTGGACCTCCGCGATCTCCAGGGCGTCGCCGAACCACCTCTGCGCTGCCCCCGGCCCCGCCTGGTCCTGCAGGGCGCGGCGGACCACGTCATGCCACCACTGCCCGGGCGCGCCGTGGAAGCCGTACGCGAACCCGACGATGTCGGGCGACTCCGCGAGCAGGCAGACGAAGTCGGGATGCGTCGCGTGGTTGCGCATTATCGCCAAACGACCGGTGAGCTGGTCCGTCGGCGGGCGCATGGCCTCGGTGTAGATGTCCAGCACCGTGTCGATGACGGTGATGAACGTGTCTGGCCCCACGCGTCGCAGCTGGATCACTCATCGGAGACTAGCAAAGCGTTCCGGAGGCGAGGCGGCCACCGGAGGTTCACTCCACCTCGGCCGGCGTACCGCCGGTGATCCGCACCAGTTCGTCGAAGCTGGTGGGGAAGACCGAGTGCGGATGTCCCGCGGCCGCCCACACGACCTCGTGCTTGCCGAGCCAGGCGTCCACCAATGTCCGGACCGGGGCGGGGTGGCCCACCGGGGCGACGCCGCCGATGGGCTGGCCGGTGTGCTCGCGCACGAACTCCGGGGTGGCGCGCCTGACCTTCGCGACGCCGACGAGCCGCGCCACCAGGGCCGTGTCCACCCGGTGGGCGCCGCTGGTCAGCACGAGCAGCGGGGCGCCGTCGGCGTCGAAGATCAGGCTGTTGGCGATCGCCCCGATCTCGCAGCCGAGCCGCGCGGCCGCCGTCGCCGCCGTCGGCGTGGCCTCGTCGAGCACGACGATCTCGCCCGTCACGCCCTGCGCGCGCAGGGCCGCCTCCACCCGGGCGATGTTGGGATGCAACTTTTCCGGCACGCGGACACTCTAAACGGATGGCGAGGACGAGGCCGGTCAATTGCCTTCTCCTCGGCCACGAGGGCCGTACGCTAAGGTCCTTTGATTCGCGCTTGGGAAGAATGAGGGGTTGGTCACGATGGGGGGTCGACGGCAGGCGGTCGCCGCGCTCGTGATGGCGGGGGCACTGGCCCTCGCCACGGCAGGGGTCCCGGAGGCCGCGCAGGCGAGCACGCAGGTCCGCACGGGCGCCGTCCCGGTGTCGTCCGCCGTATCGGCGGCCTACCCGCCGTTCACCGCGCCGTACAAGACGCTGAAGCTGGGCGCCAAGGGCTCGGCGGTGAAGGCGCTGCAGACCCGCCTGAAGCAGCTCGGGTACGTACCGGGCTCGATCGACGGCCGGTATGGCGGCGCCACGCTGACGGCCGTGTGGGCCTTCCAGAAGGTCCAGGGCATCACGCCGACGAGCACCGTGGCCAAGAGGACCTGGAAGGCGCTGGAGAACCCGAAGGCGCCCGCGGTCCTGGTCCCGCGCGGCAAGCCCGACCGCGTGGAGGTGAACCTGACCAAGCAGGTCATGGTCCTCTACCGGAACGGCGTGCCCCGCCTGATCAGCCACATCTCCAGCGGCAGCGGCATCCCGTACACCGAGTACGCGATGTGGAACGGCAAGCGGCAGCAGTTCAGCGGCAGCGCCCGCACGCCCACCGGCGACTTCAAGACCACTTGGCGGGTCAGCGGCTGGCACCGCTCCTACCTGGGCCAGCTCTACAACCCGATCTTCTTCAACGGCGGCATCGCCCTGCACGGCGCGCTGTCGGTGCCGCTCTACCCGGCGTCGCACGGCTGCGTCCGGCTGCCGATGCACGTGGCGGAGATCCTGCCCGGCCTGCTCGGGACCGGGGTCCCCGTCCACGTCCGCGGCCGGTTCGTCCGCTGACCCGTACGGCGCCGGGGGTGGCCTGAGGCCGCGCCGCGACCCCGGGATGGCGTAGAACGCCCGAGGGGCCCCTGGCCGGGAGTCGTCGTGAGACCCCCGCACGATTCGTCGTGCGGGGGTTTCGGCTGTTCCGGGACCGTTCTTGGGGCCGGTCCTCGAACCCTTGTTCGTTGACAGTCTTGACAGTGAGGCATGATCGAATCTATGTTCGATGCAGTGGGCGTGGGACTCGCGGCCTGCGCCCACCCCGTTGGAACCGTGCCCTCGTCGTCGGCGGAGACGAACGCGGCACGGCCCGCGGCGTGGGCCGGACGGGGAGAGGGGAAGCTCCTCGTCCGGCCGCCCACGGGAGCCTGAAGCATCGGGCGGTCCCTCGCCGGCACCACGGGATCGTCCGTCCGGCGGAATTGTCGGTGGGGTCTGCGACTGTGATGTCACCGGCGAGCCTCGCCGGATGCCACGACTCGAGGAGGCGGGCATGACGGAACAGAGCGGAGAGCAGCGGAACGGGCCACGGCTCTCGCAGACGGTCCTGGCGCATCTCGCGGACGCCAGGGCGTGCCTCGCGGACGCGTCGATGGGGCCGACCCCCGCCGACCGGTACGTGTCGGCCCATCTGGCGGCGCTTCGCGCGGCGGCCGGGATCCTCGCGGCCCGGCCGCGTCCGATGGACGGGCGCAGGCGCCGGCTGCGCAGCGCGTGGGAGTTGCTGCCCGAGGCCGAGCCGAAGCTGGCCGACTGGGCGGCCTACTTCGCGGTCAGCGCGACCAAGCGCGCGGCGGCCGAGGCCGGCATGGTGCGCGTCGTCACCCCCACCGACGCCGAGGAACTGATCGCCGAGGCCGACAAGTTCGTGGGCGAGGTCGAGTCCATCCTCGGCGTCCCCGGAAAGCCGACGCTTCCCATGGCCGGCTGAGGCCGCCCTCCCCCCGGACCAGCCCGCCCCACGGGAGGCGCGCCGGATCCCGCCCCGCGTCCCGCCGAGACCGGACGGACGCCGGCCGAACCGCCGATCTCGCCCGCCGGCCGGATCAGGCCGGGCATGGTCGACGCTCCGGCGACCCCGGTCATGAAATGGCCGTGGTCAGACCCCGTGCGCCCGCTCCCGCGCACCGGATCCTGCCACTCGCACCGCCCGCCGGCCGGCTCGCCGCGATCCAGGTCGTTCGCCGCCCGGGTCGCCCTGTGCCTGAGGCGCGTGCCATCCACGTCGCTCGCCGGCCGGGTCGATCGCCGTTCGGCGTCACCTGCGCGCCTCGCGGGCGTCGAGGCGGATGGTCCAGGGCTCGATCGTGTCGACGACCAGATGCGTCCCGCTCCAGGGGTCGCGTCCCAAGGTGGCGCGCACCTCGTCGGCCGACCCGGCCTCCACGGCGAGCACGACGCGGATCTCGTCGGCCAGCGGGCCGCCCAGGATCACGAAGCCGGCGTCGACGAGCCCGTCCATGTACGAGGCGTGCGCCGACCAGTCCGCCTGCTCCTCCATCGGCCGCGAGGAGTCCCACAGCGGGCCGGTACGGGTGAGCCCGACGAGGAAGATCGCCACAGCGGCACCTTACCGGACGCCCGCCGGGAAAGGTGTCCCGCCCGCCACCCGCCGGGGGTGGGGTGGGGGATCTCGTGAGGATCAGACGGGGTCGCGTTCGAGGGGGCAGCTCATGCAGCGGGGGCCGCCGCGGCCCCGCCCGAGCTCGCTCCCGCGGACGGTGACGACCTCGATCCCGTGCCGCCGCAGGTGGTTGTTGGTCGTCGTGTTGCGCTCGTAGGCGATCACGACGCCGGGCTCCAGCGCCAGCACGTTGCAGCCGTCGTCCCACTGCTCGCGCTCCGCCGCGTGCACGTCCTGGGTCGGGGTGAGGACCTTGATGTCGTCGAGGCCCAGAGCGCGGGCGATGGTCTTGTGCATGTCCTCCGGCGGGTGGTCGGTGACCTTCAGCTCCTTCTCGGTGTCGCCGGGCTCGATCGTGTACGACGGCAGCATGCCGAGACCGGCGTACTTGGTGAACACGCCGACGTCGACGTTGGTCATCACCGTGTCGAGGTGCATGAACGCCCGGGCCTTCGGCATGTCGAGCGCGACGATCCGGGTGGCGGAGCCGGCCCGGAACAGGTTCATCGCGAGCATCTCGACGGCCTGCGGCTGGGTGCGCTCGCTCATCCCGACCAGGACCGCGCCGCCCCCCAGGACGAGGACGTCGCCGCCCTCGATCGTGGCGGGGGCCATCTGCGTGCCCCGGTACCAGACGTTGAAGCCGCCGTCGGCGGGACGGTCGTACCCCGAGGCGAAAAGGGGGTGCCACCGGTACACGGCCTCGTAGTTGACGGTCTCGCGCCGCCGGGCCTTCTTGCGCATCGCGTTGATGGACACCCCGTCGTACACCCAGCAGGAGGTGTCGCGGGAGTACAGGTGGTTGGGCAGCGGGGGGAGGACGAAGTCGTCCAGGCCGAGCGTGTGCATGGTGACCGAGTCGGGGGCGCAGCCCAGCTCCATGATCTCGCGCTTGGTGACCCCGCCGGTCAGCAGCGGGGCGAGCTCCGCGCCGTCGAGAGAGTCGAGGGTGTTCCTGATCGCGTCGGCCGCCACCGGGCCGAACCAGTGCTCGTCGACGGTCCCGTCGAGGATGTGCTTCCTGGCCTCGGGGACGGCGATCGTCTCCTCCAGCAGGTCGCCCAGCAGATGGACCCGGACTCCGTGGGCGGCCAGGGTCTGCCGCCACTCCTGGTGCTCCTCGAGCGCGCGGTGCACCCACAGCACGTCGTCGAAGAGCAGGTCGTCCTTGTTGCTCGGGGTGAGCCGCTTGAGCGCCAGCTCGGGGACGTGAACCAGGACCTGGCGAAGCCGGCCCACCTCGGATCCCACGTAGAACGTCATCTCCTGCATATCCCCACATAGCAGGATTCAGTCGCGCATCTCACGTTCACCGCCGGCCGGGCCGGGCTCGCCGGCACGCGTGTGCGGGGGGCGAGCCCGGCCCGGGGCGGACACGGGCACGAGCCCGGAACGGACGCAGAACGGACGCGGGACGGGCCCGGAACGGAACGGACCGGGACGGACGCGGGCGAGAAAGGCGTGGCCGGATCAGAAGGACTCGACGGCGCGGCGGGCCTCCGCGTCGAGCACGCCCCAGCTGATGAACTCCTCGGTCAGCTCCACCGGCGACTTGTCGTAGATCACGGCCAGGGAACGCAGGTCCTCCTGGCGGATCGACAGCACCTTGCCGTTGTAGTCGCCGCGCTGGCTCTGGATGGTGGCCGCGTAGCGGGCCAGCGGGCCGGCCTTGTCCTTGGGCAGCTGGGACAGCCGCTCCAGGTCGATGACAAGCTTCGGGGCGGGGGCGAGCGGGCTGGGGGCGGCTCCGCCCGGGAGGAGCTCCGACACCGGCACCCCGTAGAAATCGGCCAGCTCGGCGAGCTTCTGCACGGTCACGGCGCGGTCGCCACGCTCGTAGGAGCCCACGACGACGGCCTTCCACCGGCCCCGCGACTTCTCTTCGACACCGTGCAGGGACAGCCCCTGCTGGGTCCGGATCGCGCGCAGGCGTGCGCCCAGCGACTTGGCGTAGTCAGACGGCATCGTGTGGCCCCCGGCTTTCTATGTCTCTTCTCACCTGATTGTGCGTCCTTGTCCTAAGTGTTCCGAACACCGGGGTTGGCGCCCCGACAGGCACCTTCGGTGACCACTGCGTCGGGTTTTACCCAGGAAGGTCGCGTGTTGTGGTTACGGACAGTGACGGTAAAGCCGTCACTCCCAAAGGTCAAGCTGATTGGAAAAAAGAGCGTCAAACAGTGCTCTCCCCGAAATCACCGACACCCCCTGGGATGCGGCTTCCCTACCCCTCGCGGGGGTCTCGCCCCGGCATCGCCGCTGGCGGGAGGGGGTGCCCGGCCCTGCTGATACGCTTGAGCGGCTGCACACCCTTTTAAGACCCGTCCCGTGAGGCGGGAAAGGTGGTGACTTTTCCATGTCTGATGCCCGAAATCAGGCCCGCGCGGTCCTGGAAGGCCCTGACATCCACCGGGCGCTGACCCGGATCGCACACGAGATCCTCGAGCGCACCAAGGGCGCGGAAAGCGTCGTCCTGCTCGGCATCCCCACCCGCGGCGCCACGCTCGCCCGCCGGCTCGCCGAGCGCATCGCGCAGTTCGAGGGGGTCAAGGTCCCCGTCGGCGCGATCGACATCACGATGTACCGCGACGACCTGCGCCTGCGTCCCGCCCGCCCGCTCGGCCGCACCGAGCTTCCCGCGGAGGGGGTCGACGGCCGCACCGTTGTGCTGGTCGACGACGTGCTCTTCTCCGGCCGGACGGTCCGCGCGGCGCTCGACGCGCTGAACGACGTGGGCCGTCCCCGCGCCGTCCAGCTCGCCACGCTGGTCGACCGGGGCCACCGCGAGCTGCCGATCCGCGCCGACTACGTCGGCAAGAACCTCCCGACCGCGAAGGCCGAGAAGGTCAAGGTCTACCTGCAGGAGACCGACGGGCGCGACGCCGTCCTGCTCATCAAGGAGGACGCCCGGTGAAGCGGCACCTGATCTCGGCCGGCGACCTGTCCCGCGACGACGCCCTGCTCATCCTGGACACCGCCGAGGAGCTGGCGAGGGTCTCGGAACGATCCATCAAGAAGCTCCCCACGCTGCGCGGACGCACGGTCGTCAACCTCTTCTTCGAGGACTCCACGCGCACCCGCATCTCGTTCGAGGCGGCGGCCAAGCGCCTGTCGGCGGACGTCATCAACTTCTCGGCCAAGGGGTCGAGCGTGTCCAAGGGCGAGTCGCTCAAGGACACCGCGCTCACGCTGGAGGCCATGGGCGCCGACGCCGTGGTGATCCGGCACGCCGCCTCGGGCGCGCCGCACCGCCTCGCCACCTGGGTGCGGGGGAGCGTCGTGAACGCCGGCGACGGCACCCACGAGCACCCCACCCAGGCGCTGCTCGACGCGTTCAGCATGCGCCGGCGCCTCGGCAGGCTGGAGGGACTGAAGGTCGCCATCGTCGGCGACGTGCTGCACAGCCGGGTCGCCCGGTCCAACGTCCTGCTGCTCGGCACGCTGGGCGCTGAGGTCACGCTGGTCGCGCCGCCGACCCTGCTGCCGGTCGCCGTCGAGACGTGGCCCTGCCAGGTGTCGTACGACCTCGACGCCGTGCTGCCGAAGTCGGACGTGGTGATGATGCTGCGCGTCCAGCTGGAGCGGATGAACGCGGCCTACTTCCCGTCGGCCCGCGAGTACAGCCGCCGGTACGGCCTCGACCGCGCCCGCTTCGGCCGGCTGCACGACGACGCCATCGTCATGCACCCCGGCCCGATGAACCGCGGCATGGAGATCTCCGCGGAGGTCGCCGACTCGCCGCGCTCCACCATCACCGAGCAGGTCGCCAACGGCGTGACGGTCCGGATGGCCGTCCTCTACCTGCTGCTCGGCGGCTCGGAGCCCGCGATCGGGACGAGCGCCGCCGACCCCGCCGTCCAGACCGTCCCCGGGGGAGAGCTGTGAGCACGACCATCCTCATCACCGGCGCCCGGATCCTCGGAGGCGGGCCGCGCGACATCCTCGTCCGCGACGGCGTCGTCGCCGAGGTCGGCGACCTGGCCGGCACGGCCGCCGGCCAGACGGTCGAGGCCGGCGGCCTGATCGCCCTGCCCGGCCTGGTCGACCTGCACACCCACCTGCGCGAGCCCGGCCGGGAGGACGCCGAGACCGTCGAGACCGGCACCCAGGCGGCGGCGCGGGGCGGCTACACGGCCGTCCACGCGATGGCCAACACCTCCCCGGTGGCCGACACCGCCGGCGTGGTGGAACAGGTCTGGCGGCTCGGCCAGGAATACGGCCACTGCGACGTGCAGCCGGTCGGCGCGGTGACGTCCGGGCTGGAGGGCAGGCAGCTCGCCGAGCTCGGGGCGATGGCCGACTCCGCGGCCCGGGTGCGGGTCTTCTCCGACGACGGCAGGTGCGTGTCCGACGCGGTGCTGATGCGCCGGGCGCTGGAGTACGTCAAGGCGTTCGACGGCGTGGTGGCCCAGCACGCCCAGGAGCCCCGGCTGACCGAGGGCGCCCAGCTCAACGAGGGCGAGGTGTCGGCGCGGCTCGGCCTCACGGGCTGGCCGGCGGTGGCCGAGGAGGCGATCATCGCCCGCGACTGCCTGCTCGCGGCGCATGTCGGCTCCCGGCTGCACGTGTGCCACGTCTCGACCGCGGGCTCGGTGGAGATCATCCGCTGGGCCAAGTCGAAGGGCTGGGACGTGACCGCCGAGGTCACCCCGCACCACCTGCTGCTGACCGACTCCTGCGCGGAGCGCTCGCCGCTCGGGCCGTACAACCCGATCTACAAGGTCAACCCGCCGCTGCGGACCGCGGAGGACGTGCGCGCGCTGCGCGAGGCCCTCGCGGACGGCACGATCGACTGCGTGGCCACCGACCACGCCCCCCACCCGGTCGAGGACAAGGAGACCGAGTGGGCGGCCGCGGCGATGGGCATGATCGGGCTGGAGACGGCGCTGTCCGTGGTCCAGGAGGCCATGGTCGACACCGGGCTGCTCGACTGGGCCGGCGTCGCCGACCGGATGTCCGCCAGGCCCGCGACGATCGGGCGCCTCCCCGGGCACGGCCGCCCGATCGAGCCCGGCGCCCCGGCCAACATCACCCTGTACGACCCGTCCGTCCGGCTCCCGGTGGACCCCTCCTCGATGGCGTCGCGCAGCCGCAACACGCCGTACGAGGGGATGGCCCTGCCCGGCCGGGTCGTGGCCACGTTCCTGCGCGGCCGCCCCACCGTTCTGGAAGGGAAGCTCGTATGACAGCCCTGCTCGTGCTCGAGGACGGCCGCGTCTTCGAGGGGACGCCGTACGGCGCCGTGGGCGAGACGCTCGGCGAGATGGTCTTCAACACCGGCATGACCGGCTACCAGGAGACCCTCACCGACCCCTCGTACCACCGCCAGATCGTCGCGATGACGGCGCCGCACATCGGCAACACCGGCGTCAACGAGGAGGACCCGGAGTCGCGGCGCGTGTGGGTCGCCGGCTACGTGGTGCGCGAGCCCGCGCGCGTCCCCTCCAACTGGCGGTCCACCCGCACGCTTGACGACTACCTGCGCGACCAGGGCGTCGTCGGCATCGCGATGCCCGGCACCCGCGCGCTCACCCGCCATCTGCGCGAGCGCGGCGCCATGCGGGCCGGGATCTTCTCGGGCGACGCCGCGGGCCCGGTGGAGGACCTGGTCGAGCGGGTGCGCCGCTCGCCCGGGATGGAGGGCGCCGACCTCGCGCGCGAGGTGAGCACGGCCGAGCCGTACGTCGTGCCGGCCGTGGGCCGCAGGCGCTTCACGGTGGCGGCGGTCGACCTCGGCATCAAGGCCATGACGCCGCAGCGGATGGCCGAGCGCGGCTGCGAGGTGCACGTCCTGCCGGCCGGCGCGACCGCGGCGGACATCCTCGCCGTCGAGCCGGACGGCGTGTTCTTCTCGAACGGCCCGGGCGACCCGGCGACGGCCGACTACGCGGTCGAGGCCCTGCGCGGGGTGCTCGCCGAGGGCCGCCCGTTCTTCGGCATCTGCTTCGGCAACCAGATCCTCGGGCGGGCGCTCGGCCTCGGCACGTACAAGCTGCGGTACGGCCACCGCGGGGTCAACCAGCCGGTCCAGGACCGCAGGACCGGCAAGGTCGAGATCTCCGCGCACAACCACGGCTTCGCCGTCGCGGCGCCGCTCGACGGCCCGTTCGAGACGCCGTACGGCCGGGCCGAGGTCAGCCACGTCAACCTCAACGACGACTGCGTCGAGGGGCTGCGGCTGCTGGACCGGCCGGCGTTCAGCGTCCAGTACCACCCGGAGGCCGCGGCCGGCCCGCACGACGCGGCGTACCTGTTCGACGAGTTCTGCGAGCTGATGGAGACAAAGGGGGGGAAGGGTGCCTAAGCGTACGGACATCAGGTCCGTCATGGTGATCGGCTCCGGCCCGATCGTGATCGGGCAGGCGTGCGAGTTCGACTACTCCGGCACCCAGGCCTGCCGCGTCCTGCGCAGCGAGGGCTTCCGGGTGATCCTGGTCAACAGCAACCCGGCGACGATCATGACGGACCCGGAGTTCGCCGACGCCACGTACGTCGAGCCCATCACCCCGGACATCGTCGAGAAGATCATCGCGAGGGAGCGGCCCGACGCGCTGCTGCCCACACTCGGCGGCCAGACGGCCCTCAACACTGCGGTCGCGCTGCACGAGGCCGGCGTGCTCGACCGGTACGGCGTGGAGCTGATCGGCGCGAACATCGACGCCATCCAGGCGGGCGAGAACCGCGAGCGGTTCAAGGAGATCGTGACCAAGGTCGCCGCGGAGCGCGGCCTGAACGCCGAGTCGGCCCGCAGCGTGATCTGCCACACGATGGACGAGTGCCTGCGCGCGGCCGGCGAGCTGGGCTACCCGCTCGTCGTCCGGCCGAGCTTCACGATGGGCGGCGCCGGCTCCGGCTTCGCCCACGACGAGGAGGGCCTGCGGCGCATCGCCGGCGCGGGGCTCGACGCGTCGCCCACGACCGAGGTGCTCCTGGAGGAGTCGATCCTCGGCTGGAAGGAGTACGAGCTCGAGGTCATGCGGGACCGGGCGGACAACGTCGTGATCGTCTGCTCGATCGAGAACATCGACCCGATGGGCGTCCACACGGGCGACAGCGTGACCGTGGCCCCCGCGCTGACCCTGACCGACCGCGAGTACCAGAACATGCGGGACGTCGCGATCGCGGTGATCCGCGAGGTGGGCGTGGACACCGGCGGCTGCAACATCCAGTTCGCCGTCGACCCGGCGACCGGCCGGATGGTCGTCATCGAGATGAACCCGCGGGTGTCCCGGTCCTCGGCCCTGGCGTCGAAGGCCACCGGCTTCCCGATCGCCAAGATCGCGGCCAAGCTCGCCATCGGGTACACGCTCGACGAGATCCCCAACGACATCACGAAGGAGACCCCGGCGTCGTTCGAGCCGTCGCTCGACTACATCGTGGTCAAGGTGCCGCGGTTCGCCTTCGAGAAGTTCGCCGGGGCCGACCGCACGCTGACGACGCACATGAAGTCGGTCGGCGAGGCCATGGCCATCGGCCGGTCGTTCCCCGAGGCTCTCCAGAAGGCCCTCAGATCCATGGAGAAGAAGGAATCCTCCTTCACCTGGGCGGGGGAGCCGGGAGACCTCTCCGAGCTGCTCAGGGCCTGCCGCACCCCGCACGACGGCCGGCTGCGCACGATGCAGCAGGCGATCCGGGCCGGGGCGACGCCGGAGCAGCTCCACGAGGCCACCTCGATCGACCCGTGGTTCGTCGACCAGCTGTTCGCGATCGACGAGGCCGCCCGCTCGATCACGGCGCTCGACGGGCCGAGCCTCGCCGCGGCCAAGCGGTACGGGTTCAGCGACGTCCAGATCGCCGAGATCCTCGGCGTCGGCGAGGGCCGGGTCCGCGAGGCGCGGCACAACCTCGGCGTGCGGCCGGTCTACAACACCGTGGACACCTGCGCCGCCGAGTTCGCCGCCCGCACGCCGTACCTTTACTCGACCTACGACGAGGAGACCGAGGTGCCGCCGGGCGACCGGCCCAAGGTGATCATCCTCGGCAGCGGGCCCAACCGGATCGGCCAGGGCATCGAGTTCGACTACGCCTGCGTGCACGCGTCGTTCGAGCTCGCGCGCGCCGGTTACGAGACCGTCATGGTCAACTGCAACCCGGAGACCGTCTCGACCGACTACGACACCTCCGACCGGCTCTACTTCGAGCCGCTCACGCTGGAGGACGTCCTTGAGGTCGTCCACGCCGAGCAGCAGGCCGGCCCGGTGGTGGGGGTGATCGTGCAACTCGGCGGCCAGACGCCGCTCGGCCTCGCCCAGGCCCTCAAGGACGCCGGGGTGCCCGTGGTCGGCACCTCGCCCGAGTCGATCCACCTCGCCGAGGAGCGCGGCGCGTTCGGCCGGGTCCTCGCCGAGGCCGGGCTGCCCGCGCCCAAGCACGGCACCGCCCGCACCGTCGCCGAGGCGCGCGCGGTGGCCGCGGAGATCGGCTTCCCGGTGCTCGTCCGGCCGTCGTACGTCCTCGGCGGCGCCGGCATGGCCATCGTGTACGACGAGGACACCCTCGACACGTACATGGCCAGGGCGGCGTCCGAGCACCCGGTGCTGGTCGACCGGTTCCTCGACGACGCCATCGAGATCGACGTGGACGCCCTGTTCGACGGGGAGGAGCTCTACCTCGGCGGCGTCATGGAGCACATCGAGGAGGCCGGCATCCACTCCGGCGACTCGGCGTGCGCGCTGCCGCCGATCACGCTGGGCGGCTTCGACATCAAGCGGATCCGCGCGGCCACCGAGGCCATCGCCCGGGGCGTCGGCGTGCGCGGCCTGCTCAACGTCCAGTACGCCCTGGCCGCCGGGGTCCTCTACGTCCTGGAGGCCAACCCCAGGGCCAGCCGCACCGTGCCGTTCGTGTCCAAGGCGACGGCGGTGCCGCTCGCCAAGGCCGCGGCCCGCCTCATGCTCGGCGCGACGATCGCCGAGCTGCGGGCCGAGGGCATGCTGCCGGCGGACTACGACGGCGGCACGCTCCCGCTGGACGCGCCCCTCGCGGTCAAGGAGGCCGTGCTGCCGTTCAACCGGTTCCGGGGGGTGGACACCGTCCTCGGGCCGGAGATGCGCTCCACCGGCGAGGTGATGGGCATCGACGAGTTCTTCGGGACCGCCTACGCCAAGTCGCAGGCCGCGGCGTACGGCCCGCTGCCGACCAAGGGCCGGGCGTTCGTGTCGATCGCGAACAAGGACAAGCGGGCGGCCGTCTTCCCGGTCAAGGCGCTGGCCGACCTCGGGTTCGAGATCCTCGCGACCGAGGGCACGGCGGAGGTGCTGCGCCGCAACGGCGTCCATGCCAAGATCGTGCGCAAGCACAGCGACGGCGCCGGTCCCGACGGGGAGCCGACGATCGTGCGGCGCATCCTCGACGGCGAGGTGGACCTCATCGTGAACACGCCGTTCGGCAGCCCCGGGCAGTCGGGCCCGCGCCTCGACGGGTACGAGATCCGCACCGCCGCCGTCCTGCGGGGCATCGCCTGCATCACCACCGTCCAGGGGCTCGCGGCCGCCGTCCAGGGCATCCAGCACATCGTCCGGGGCGATATTGGCGTACGTTCGCTCCAGGAACACGCCCGGATGCTGCGAAGCTGAGCGTCGGCGGGCGCGCCGACGGCGCGCCCGCCGGCCGGGGCGCCATCGAGCAAGGAGGAAGGGAGTGGCCGGGAGTCCGGTTCAGGTGACGGGAACGGTGCTGACGACGCGCCGCGTGGACGCCTACCACGCGCTCACCGTCGTCGCGCCGGCCATCGCCGACCGGTCCAGGCCCGGCCACTTCGTCACGGTCGCCGTCGGGGGGCCGACCACCTCGATGCTCGCCCGGCGGGCCTTCGCCGTGCACGACGTCAAGCCCGACTACGGTGGCACGGTGGAGCTGGTCTTCGGCGTGCGCGGCAGGGGCACGGCCTGGCTGGCCGACCTGCGCGCGCGGGACACGCTCGACCTGGTGGGCCCGCTCGGCCGGCCGTTCCCGCTGCCGCGCGACCCCTGCACCTGCGTGCTCGTCGGCGGGGAGTACGGCTCCGCGTCGCTGTTCGCGCTGGCGGACGCCCTGCAGCAGCGGGGCTGCCGGATCGACTTCGTGCTGGGCGCGCCGAGCGCCGACCGCGTGTTCGGGGCGCTGCGCGCCCGCCGGATGGGCGAGACCACGACGCTCACCACCGAGGACGGCTCGCTGGGCATGCGCGGCACGGTGACCGACGTGCTGCCCGGGGTGATCGCCGACGCGCGGGCCGACGTGGTCTACGCGTGCGGGCCGATGCCGATGCTGCGCGGCGTCACCGCCGTGGCCGCGGAGTTCGGCATCCCGGTGCAGGTCGCGGTCGAGGAGGCCATGGCCTGCGGAATCGGCGTCTGCATGACGTGCGTGGTCCCCGTGATCGGCGACGACGGCGTGACCCGGATGGTCCGGGCCTGCGTGGAGGGCCCGGTCTTCCGTGGGGAGCGGGTCCGCTTCGACGACGTCGGGACGATCCCGTTCGACGCCTTCGGGGCGCCGGGGGGACGGCATGCCTGACCCTGAGCGGGGTGAGCGGCGATAGCGGCCGACCTCCGGACCTACCTGGCACACGTGGAGCTGCCCAACCCCGTGCTGACCGCGAGCGGCTGCGGGGGGACCGGGCGGGAGCTCGCGCAGTTCGCCGACGTGGCGCGGCTCGGCGCGTTCACCACGCGGTCCGTCACGATGGCGCCGCGGGCCGGCCGGCCCACGCCGAGGATGGCCGAGACGCCCTCCGGCCTGCTGAACGCCGTGGGGCTCCAGGGCCCCGGGGTCGAGGCGTTCCTGGAGCGGGAGCTGCCCTGGCTGGCCGAGCGCGGCGCGCGGACCGTCGTGTCGATCGGCGGCGGCACGGTCGCGGAGTACACCGCGCTGGCCCGCCGCCTGGCCGCCGAGACCGGCATCACGGCCGTCGAGGTCAACCTGTCCTGCCCTAACGTCGAGGACCGGGGCCGGGTGTTCGCCCGGGACGGGTCGGCCGCTGCCGAGGTGGTCGCGTCCGTGCGCGCCGCCACCCGGTACGACGTGCCGGTGATCGCCAAGCTGTCCCCGGACGTGGCCGACGTCGTGGCGGTCGCCCGGGCGTGCGTGGACGGCGGCGCCGACGCCCTCGCCATGATCAACACCCCCGTGGGGATGAGCATCGACGTGGACACGATGCGCCCCGCACTCGCCGCCGGCACCGGCGGCCTGTCGGGGCCCGCCGTGCGGCCCCTGGCGGTCCGCTGCGTGTGGCAGGTGCACGCGGCCCTCCCCGGCGTCCCCCTCGTCGGCATGGGCGGCGTGACGTCCGGCAGGGACGCGCTGGAGCTCGTCCTCGCGGGCGCCTGCGCCGTCGCCGTGGGCACCGCCCTGTTCCACGACCCGTACGCGTGCCAGCGCGTCCTGAGGGAGCTCGAGGAGCTCCTGCAGGAGCGCGGCTTCGACCGGCTCGCCGACGCCGTGGGACTGGCTCACAGGCCCGCGGGGGCGCAGCCGCGCACCAGAACCGATCTCGAGGAGAGTTCCCTGTGACCACGCCCGCTCCCATCGCCGTCGCCCTGGACGCGCCCGACCTGGAGACCGCGGCCCGCTGGGCCGGCCTGGTGACGCCCCACGTCTCCACGGTCAAGGTGGGGCTGGAGCTCTACCTCCGGTACGGACCGGACGTGATCGCGTCGGTGCGCGGCGCCAGCGGCGTGAACGTGTTCCTCGACCTGAAGCTCCACGACATCCCGAACACCGTGTCCGCCGCCGCCCGCGCGGTGGCGCGGCTCAAGCCGACGATCCTGACCGTGCACGCGGCGGGCGGTCCCGCGATGATCCGGGCGGCCGTCGACGCGGCCCCGAACGCGAAAATCGCGGCCGTGACGCTCCTGACGTCGCTGTCGGAGGCCGATCTCGCCGGGATCGGCATCCAGGGACCCCCGGCCGACGCGGTGCGCCGTATGGCCGCCGTGGCCGTGGGGGCGGGCGCGCAGGCGCTGGTGTGCTCGCCCCGCGAGGTGGCCGCCGTGCGGGCGGAGGTGGGCCCCGGCGTGACGCTCATCACCCCGGGCGTGCGGCCGGTCGGCGCCGACTCCCAGGACCAGGCAAGGGTAGCGACTCCGGAGGAGGCGATCGCGCACGGGGCCGATCTTCTCGTGATCGGCCGGCCGATCACCGGCTCCCCCGATCCCGGCGCCGCCGCGGCCGGGATCGCCGCGGCCCTGCGGCGCGTGAGCCCCTGACCCGCCGGGGACGCGCTCTCGGCCGGTTACCAAGCGTCATGTGGTCGAGCCGCTGATGAGGCCGTTTTGATCGACAAGGAGTAACTTTTCCATTACCAAAAGTAGTAAAATCAATTTTGTAGTCAGAGAAACGTGCCTTGACGTTGCCGGACGGGGCATGGACCAGCTAGTTTCCCCTCCCGTCCGAGTACATCGACAAGAAATTCGAGGTGACCCGGCGTGGCTCTTCCTCCCCTGACCCCCGAGCAGCGCGCCGCAGCTCTTGAGAAGGCTGCCAAGGCACGCAAGGAGCGTGCCGAGGTCAAGAACCGGCTCAAGCACGGCGCGGTTTCTCTGGCTGAGGTGCTGAAGGATGGGCAGACCGACGACGTCATCGGCAAGATGAAGGTCTCGGCTCTGCTGGAGTCGCTCCCTGGCGTCGGCAAGGTCCGCGCCAAGCAGCTCATGGAGCGCCTTGGTATCGCCGAATCCCGCCGTGTGCGGGGTCTCGGCGCCAACCAGCGCGCCTCCCTGGAGCGCGAGTTCGGCGGCGCCGAGAGCTGATCTCGGCAAAGCACGAACGTTCCACGGGGGTAGAGAGTGACCGACACGTCCTGGTCCGCTGGCGATCGGGCCCACGAGGCAGCCGCTACCAGCGGATCCCGGGCGGCGGGCGGTGACCCCTCGCCCCCCAGCCGGCGCCTGACGGTCCTGTCCGGTCCGTCGGGCGTCGGGAAGTCCACGGTCGTCGCCGAGCTCCGGCGGTCCCACCCCGAGGTGTGGCTGTCGGTCTCGGTGACAACCCGGAAGCCCCGCCCGGGGGAGACGCACGGCGTGGAGTACTTCTTCGCCGACGACGCCGAGTTCGACCGGCTGATCTCCTCGGGAGAGCTTCTGGAGTGGGCCGAGTTCGCCGGCAACCGGTACGGCACTCCCCGCCGCCCGGTGCTGGAGATGCTGGCCGCCGGGACGCCGACGCTGCTGGAGATCGACCTCCAGGGCGCGCGGCAGGTGCGTGCCACCATGCCCGAGGCGCTGCTCGTCTTCCTGGCCCCCCCGAGCTGGGAGGAGCTGGAGCGGCGGCTGCGCGGCCGGGGCACCGAGCCGCCCGACGTCATCGCCCGCCGGCTGGAGGTCGGCCGCGACGAGATGGCGGCGGAAAAGGAATTCGACCTCACCCTGGTCAACACTTCCGTCAAGGACGTGTGCCGCCGGCTGATAACCTTGATGGGAAACTCACCTAGCTAGGGGAATCACGACGTGGCAAGCAGCTCCGCTTACGCGGAAGGCATCACCAACCCGCCTATCGACACGCTTCTCGACATCGTCGACAGCAAGTACAGCCTCGTGATCATGGGTGCGAAGCGGGCGCGCCAGATCAACGCCTACTACTCCCAGCTCGGCGAGGGCCTGCTCGAGTACGTCGGCCCGCTCGTCGAGACCCACGCGCAGGAGAAGCCGCTGTCCATCGCGCTGCGCGAGGTGGCCGAGGGCCTGCTCACCTCCGAGCCCATCGAGGGCTGACCCCGTTCGTTGGAGACGGCCGGTCGGGGCCGTGTGTGAACCGGTGAGGGATTCGTTGCGATGACGTCCGTCGTGCTGGGGGTCAGCGCGGGCATCGCGGTCTACAAGTCCTGCGAGCTGCTGCGCCTGTTCACGGAGTCCGGCCACGACGTCCGCGTGGTGCCCACGAGGGACGCGCTGCGGTTCGTCGGCGAGCCCACGTGGGCGGCGCTGTCCGGCAACCCGGTGACCACCGAGGTCTGGGAGTCGGTCCACGAGGTGCCGCACGTGCGCATCGGGCAGCACGCCGACCTCGTCGTCGTCGCGCCCGCCACCGCCGACGTGCTCGCGCGGGCCGCCCACGGCCTGGCGAACGACCTGCTCACGAACACGCTGCTGACGGCGCGCTGCCCGGTCGTGTTCGCGCCGGCCATGCACACCGAGATGTGGGAGCACCCGGCCACCCGCGCCAACGTCGCGACGCTGCGCGAGCGCGGCGCGATCGTGCTCGACCCCGCCGTCGGCCGGCTCACCGGCGCCGACTCCGGCCCGGGGCGGCTGCCCGACCCAGCCGAGATCTTCGAGGTCTGCCGTCGCGTGCTCGCCGGGCGTCCCGCCGACCTCGCCGGCAGGCACGTGGTGATCTCCGCGGGCGGCACCCGGGAGGCGATCGACCCGGTCAGGTTCATCGGCAACCGCTCGTCCGGCCTGCAGGGGTACGCCCTGGCCCGCACCGCCGTGGCCCGGGGGGCCGAGGTGACGCTGGTGTCGGCCAACGTCGCGCTGCCCGACCCGGCGGGCGCGAAGGTCGTCAGGGTCGAGTCGGCCCGCGCTCTCCGCGACGCCGTGCTGGCCGCGGCCGACCACGCCGACGCGGTGGTGATGGCCGCCGCCGTCGCCGACTTCCGGCCCGTGCGGGCGAGCGACACGAAGATCAAGAAGTCGGCGGCCGAGCCCGACCCCATCCGCCTGGCGAAGAACCCCGACGTGCTGGCCGAGCTCGGCGAGGTCCGCCGGGAGCGGCGGGCGGCGGAGAGCGGGCCGTACCCGCGGGTGATCGCCGGGTTCGCGGCGGAGACCGACGACGTCCTCGCCAACGGGCGGGCCAAGCTGGAGCGCAAGGGCTGCGACCTGCTCGTGGTCAACCAGGTGGGGGAGGGGCTCGCCTTCGGCACGCCCGACAACGCGGCCGTGGTGCTCCTGGCCGGGGGCGGGAGCGTGGAGGTTCCACGGGGTCCCAAAGAGGATCTCGCCGACGTAGTGTGGGACCTGGTGGCCGAGCGCCTCGCCTGATCCCCGCGTCTCCCCGCACGGTTCTCGGCGGGCCGCCGCCCGCCATCACGGGTCGGGCTTTTGCGAGGGAGCGATCGCCATGCCGGTGTCCGCCGCGATCAGGGAGCGCTGCCGGGCGATGCTGGGCCCGGGTGAGGACATCCGCTACGTCTTCCCCGCCCTGTCGCTGCCGCCCCCCGCGACGATCGGGTTCCTGGTCGTGGTGACCGACCGTTCGATCACGCTGCTGTCGACGAAGATGTTCCGGCGCGACGAGCCGTCCGGGGTTTGGGCCACCTACCCCCGCCGTACGCGGCTGGGCCCGATCGAGTTCGGCGCCGGGCCGCGGATCGAGCTCGGCGGGATGGTGTTCGAGGTGGACGACGAGTACATCGCGGTGATCGCCGCGGCCGACGCGGAGGCGTTCTCGCCGGGCGACCTCCCGAGGGACCCCTTACCGGACCTGTGAGGGCGTCCGCAATCCCCGATTGCCGCACTCCCAGGTTGCTCAACGTCGCGCCGCAATGCGGACGGCTTCGCCCCGCCGCAGCCGGTGAGGCTACACTCGCCTGAGCATGGGAGTGGCCGCGATAGGGCATATCGCCGCCACTCTCGACACGTCAGCAGCCGCTGCATGAGGAGCCCTGAGTTGTCCCGTCGCCTGTTCACCTCCGAGTCGGTCACCGAGGGCCACCCGGACAAGATCGCCGACCAGATCAGTGACGCGATTCTCGACGCCATGCTCAAGGACGACCCGAAGAGCCGGGTCGCCGTCGAGACGCTGATCACCACTGGCCAGGTCCACGTCGCCGGCGAGGTGACGACGGAGACCTACGTCGACATCCCCGCCCTGATCCGCGAGAAGATCCTGGAGATCGGCTACGACGCCTCGCACAAGGGCTTCGACGGCGCCTCCTGCGGCGTCTCGGTCTCGATCGGCGCGCAGTCGCCGGACATCGCCCAGGGCGTCGACGACGCCTACGAGCACCGCGAGGGCGAGGGCGCCGACGACTTCGACCGCCAGGGCGCCGGCGACCAGGGCCTGATGTTCGGGTACGCCTGCCGCGAGACCCCCGAGCTGATGCCGCTGCCGATCACGCTCGCGCACCGCATGGCCCGGCGGCTGAGCGAGGTCCGCAAGAACGGCACCGTGCCGTACCTGCGCCCCGACGGCAAGACCCAGGTCACGATCGAGTACGACGGCGACCAGCCGGTCCGCCTCGACACGGTCGTCGTCTCCACCCAGCACGCTCCGGAGATCGACCTCAAGGAGATGCTGACCCCCGACATCCGCGAGCACGTGGTCGAGCCCGTGCTGGCCGAGCTGTCCATCGACACCGACGGCTACCGCCTGCTGGTGAACCCGACCGGCCGCTTCGAGATCGGCGGCCCGATGGGCGACGCCGGCCTCACCGGCCGCAAGATCATCATCGACACGTACGGTGGCATGGCCCGCCACGGCGGCGGCGCCTTCTCTGGCAAGGACCCGTCCAAGGTGGACCGCTCGGCCGCCTACGCCATGCGCTGGGTCGCCAAGAACGTCGTCGCGGCCGGTCTCGCCGACCGCTGCGAGGTCCAGGTCGCCTACGCCATCGGCAAGGCCCAGCCGGTCGGCCTGTTCGTCGAGACCTTCGGCACCGAGAAGGTCGCCATCGAGCAGATCCAGGACGCCGTGCTCCAGGTCTTCGACCTGCGGCCGGCCGCGATCATCCGCGACCTCGACCTGCTCCGGCCCATCTACTCGGAGACCGCCGCGTACGGCCACTTCGGCCGCGAGGGCTTCTCCTGGGAGTCGGTGGACCGGGCCGACGCCCTGCGCCAGGCCGCCGGCCTCTGAGTCAGAGCACTCCTCGCGGCGCCGGACGGCGCCCGCCCCCGCGGCGGGCGCCGTCCGCCGTTCCCGGCGGCCGGCCTCTAGCCGAGGACATTGATGGCCCGGGCGATCACCAGGGCCACGACGACCAGCGACAGCGCCGACTGCAGCATCATCATGATCTTGGCCCATCGGGTGAGCGGCATCACGTCGGTGGGGCTGAAGGCGGTCGCGTTCGTGAAGGCCAGGTACAGGTAGTCGACGAAGGTCGCCCGCCACCCCGGCCGGGCGAGGGTCTGCTCGTCCATCTGTGGGAACAGGAACGCGGGGTAGAGCCCCCTGCCCTTGGCCCTGGCGACCGGGCCGCCCCGGTCGAGCTCCCAGTACCACAGCGCGAACAGCAGCACGTTGACCGTCCACACGGCCGCCCCCGTGGTGAGCAGCCGCATCGCGTCGTGCTCCACGCCGTTCACCAGGCGGACGACCTCGCGGAGGATGATCCAGGCGTTGGCCGCGCTGATCGCGCCGATGAGCGTGAGGCTGGCCGTCCGGGTCAGGCGGCTCTCCCGCGTCAGCGTGATCGGGTTGGCCGCGACCAGGCCGACCAGCAGGGCGGACTCCAGGACCGGCATCAGCCAGGGCGGCTGGACGTCGAGCGTGTCCGGCAGCCAGATGTGGATGAGGATCACCAGGATGACGGCGCCCGCGGCCGTCCACCGTCCCTCCGCCTCGGTCTCCCGCAGCCAGACGGGCACCTCGCCGCCCGTCATCTCCCTCGACCGTCCATCGTCCGTCCACCGCCAACCGGTTCCCGTGCCCTCGCGGTCGGCCGGGTCTGGTAGGACGTAGACGTGACCGAGCCGACCAGCGCACCCTACCCGCAGGAGGCGCTCCTCCCGGTGCCGGAGCAGGCCCCCGCGCCCGCTCCCGGCCGTCCCCGGGCGCGCGCCGCCAGGGGGGCGCGGGAGGCCGCCGAGCGGCTGCCGGTCGCCCGGGTCGTGGTCGACACCCCGCTGCCCCACCTCGACCGCCCGTTCGACTACCTCGTGCCCGCCTCGATGGACGCCGAGGCCGTCCCCGGCTGCCGGGTCCGGGTCCGCTTCGCGGGGCAGCTCGCCGACGGGTTCCTGCTGGAGCGGGCCGAGGCGAGCGAGCACACGGGGCGGCTGGCGTTCCTCGACCGGGTCGTCTCGCCGGAGCCGGTCCTCACCCCGGAGATCGCCGGACTGGCACGGGCCGTGGCCGACCGGTACGCCGGGACGATGTCCGACGTCCTGCGCCTGGCCGTGCCGCCCCGCCACGCCCGCGTGGAGGCCGAGGGGCGCTCCCTGGTCCGCCGCGCGGACGCCCGCCCGTCCGAGCCCGGAACGGGCCCGGACGCGGACGGCGAAGCGGAGGAGGAGGGCGACGAGCCCGTGCGCCACGGCCCCGACGCCGAGTCCTGGGGGCTGTACCGGCAGGCCGTCGGGGGCGGCGCCTGGGACGGCTACCCCACGGGCGCGTCGTTCCTGTCGGCGCTGGCCGAGGGCCGCTC
The DNA here is from genome assembly GCF_016863035.1 of Microbispora corallina. Classification (GTDB taxonomy): domain Bacteria; phylum Actinomycetota; class Actinomycetes; order Streptosporangiales; family Streptosporangiaceae; genus Microbispora; species Microbispora corallina. The sequence continues at coordinate 259,894 of NZ_BOOC01000001.1, read as the reverse complement.
GCCGCGGGCCGTCTGGACCGCCATCCCCGGCGTCGGCCCGGAGGGGGCGACCTGGCCGCACGCGGTGGCGGCGGCTGTGCGCGCGACCGCGGCGGGCGGCCGCGGCGCCGTGGTCGTGGTCCCCGACGGCAAGGACGTGGCGCTGGTCGTCGACGCGCTGGGCGACACCCCCCACGTCGCCGTCACGGCCGACCTCGGCCCGGCCGAGCGGTACCGCCGGTGGCTCAAGGCCCTGCGCGGAGAGGCCAGGATCGTCGTCGGCAACCGCCCCGCCGCCTTCGCCCCGGTGCGCGACCTCGGGCTGGCCGTGATCTGGGACGACGGCGACGACCTGCACGCCGAGCGGCACGCGCCGTACCCGCACGCGCGCGAGGTCCTCGGGATCCGGGCGCAGCGGGCCGACGCGGCCATGCTCGTCGGGGGGTTCGCGCAGACGGCCGAGGCCGCGCTGCTCATCGCCACCGGATGGGCCGCGCCGCTGCTGCCCGGCCACGACGAGCTGCGGGCGAGCCTGCCGCGGGTGCGCCCGATCGGCGACGACATGGAGCTGGCCCGCGACGAGGCCGCCCGGGCCGCCCGGCTGCCCAGCCTCGCCTGGCGGGCCCTGCGCCAGGGCCTGGAGCGCGGCCCGGTGCTCGTGCAGGTGCCGCGCCGGGGCTACCTGCCCGCCCTGGCCTGCCAGCACTGCCGCGCCCCCGCCCGGTGCTCCGGCTCGCCCCCGATCAGCCTCGACGCCTCCTCAGGCCGCCGTACGGGGGCCAGGGCGCGGCTCCCCGGAGCCGCGGGCCGCGACGACGGTGGGGAGACCCCCGGGCCGGTGTGCTCGGGTCCTCTGGCGCTGCGCGGCGGGCACGCCGTGCCGTACTGCCGCTGGTGCGGGCGGATCGCCGGCGACTGGCGCTGCCCGCACTGCGGGAGCCCCCGGGTGCGCGCGGTGATCGTGGGGGCCCGGCGCACGGCGGAGGAGCTCGGCCGGGCGTTCCCCTCGGTGGCCGTGCGGACGTCCGGCAGGGACGGCGTGCTGGCCACGGTGGGGGCCGCGCCGGCGCTCGTCGTGGCGACGCCCGGGGCCGAGCCGGTGCCGGACGGCGGCTACGCGGCCGTCGTCCTGCTCGACGGGTGGGCGCTGCTCGGCCGCCCCGACCTGCGGGTGGCCGAGGAGGCGCTGCGGCGGTGGATGAACGCCGCCGCCCTGGCACGGCCGGGCGCCGAGGTCGTGGTGCTGGCCGACGGCCGGATCCCGGTCGTGCAGGCGCTGCTGCGCTGGGACCCGGTCACCTTCGCCGAGCGCGAGCTCGACGAGCGGGCGGAGCTGGGCTTCCCGCCGGCCGTGCGGATGGCCACGCTGACCGGTACGGGGCCGGCTGTCCGCGAGATGCTGGACGACACCGCGCTGCCCGGCGGCGCCCAGGTGCTCGGGCCCGTCCCGGTCGAGGGCGGGCTGGAGCGCGCCATGGTCCGGGTGTCCCGGCACCGGGGGTCGGCCCTGGCCGGCGCGCTGAAGGGGGCGAGCGGGGTGCGGTCGGCGCGGAAGGCGGCTGACGTGGTGCGAGTGAGCATTGATCCGCTCGACCTCATCTGACCGATTCGCGATGCCGAAAGTAACCCGTTAGCGTCTCCCTGTGTCGATCGAATGGGTGAACCGGGCCATCGACGGCCTTCGCGCGTGGGGGCGGGACAAGGACGTCGAGGTCGACGTCGACGAGGTGCGTCTGCTCTGCGACTACGCCAGCGACTACCTCGAGGTGAACGAGCTGGGCGATTTCCGGCCTGGCACGTTCGAGGAGCTCCTGCTCGAGATCTACCCGCGGAAGGTCATCGCCCCGCCGGAGAGCGCCCCCGAGACCGTGGCCGCGGCCCGCACGCTGGTCGAGTTCCTGCTGGAGACGGGCGAGATCGGCAGCAAGACGGCCGAGCGGATGCGGGCGACCATCGACGAGATCGAGCCCGAGATGCCGCGGGCGCTGGCCGACACGACGAAGTTCGGCATGGCCAAGAGCCTGTTCAGCGCGATCGGTCCCGACTCCCTGGACCTGCCCGGCCCGTCGTCCAGGACCGGGACGGGGGAGTCCGGCGGCGAGGACGGGCCCGGCTGCGACTGCCCCGGCTGCGCGCCGCTGCCCGCCGTACGGCTCCCGGCGCGGGAGGAGGTCGTCCGCGCCGTGCGGGAGGTGCCGCTGCTGCTGGACGCCCACCGGGTGGTGACGTGGATGGCCGAGGGCGGCCGCACGACCACGGTCAGGCGGGCCCTGCGGGTGCGCGACGCCCGGGTGATCGCCGAGGAGCTGGGCATCGGGCGGCCCGCCCTGGTGTGGCGGCTCGCCGTCGAGCTCGGGCTGGCCCGGCTGGACGGCACGGCCGTCGCCGCGGCCGAGGGCTTTCGCCCGCTGGACGCCCGGGCGGACGAGGAGCTGCTCGACCTGTGGGCGGGCACCCTGGAGTTCCTGATCGAGGGGCAGGCGGCCCTCACCGGGGAGGACGTGGTGGACGGGGGGATGTCCTCGATCCACGACCTGCTCTACCGGCTCCAGTCGCCGGTGCCCGTCGAGGCGCTGGCCGACTACCTCCGCGAGGTGGCGCCCGACCGGCCGGTGGGGCCGCTGGACGAGGCGCTGACCGGGCTCACGTACACGGGAACGGTCCAGTGGAGCGAGGACGGCCTGTGCCTCACCCCCCACGGCCTGTGGGGGCTGCGCGAGCTGTACACCGGGATGGGCATGGAGGCCCCGCTCGCCCCCGAGCTGGCGGAGGGCGACGCGAGCGGTCTGATCGCCGGGCTCATCACCGACGGCCTGCCGGCCGACGCCGCCGAGCGGGAGATCGTCTCCTGGCTGTCGCGCCGGGCGCCGGAGCAGGCGGCCGCCGAGCTGCTGGCCGCGGTGGCCGGCGCCCCCGCCGAGGTGCGGGGGATCGCCGTGACCATCGTCGACCGGCTGGGCCCCGAGGCCGCCGAGGTGGTCCGGTCGTACCTGGACGACGCGGAGCTGCGCCCGCACGCCATCCACTGGCTGTCGTCGCGCGGGCTCGACGCGCCGGCCCTGACCCCGGAGGAGGTGCTGTGGGTCAGCGTCGACATGCTGGCGCTCGCGCTGCCGGCGGCCGAGGCCGACCCGGAGGGCTTCGCGGAGAACATCGCGGCCTCCGGGCCGCCCGCCCACCTGATCGAGGACATGTGGCGCGTCGAGCACCCCGACGTGGTCGAGGTTCTGGAACTGCTGGGCAACACGCTGCCCGACCGGGCCGCCGCGAAGGCCGCCCGGAAAGCCGCCTTCAAGGCACGTTCGCGGGGCATTCGGTGACTGCTGTGGAGTAAGTTGCTGGAATGGCCGACAGCGACGTGCTCACATTCCCGCCGGTCGAGCTCGCCCCCGAGGAGGAGATCGTCCGGGTGGTGCGGACGGTCCCGCTCGTCCGGGACGCCGAGCGCCTGGCCGCGTGGACCGGCGAGCGCGAGGTCGACGAGCACGGGCTGCTGACCGACGGCGACGCCGCGGCGGCCGTGGGCGAGCTGGGCCTGGAGGCGAGCCGGCTGCGCCTGCTGTGGGTCGTCGCGGTCAACGGGCGCCTCGTCGAGGTCACCCGCCACGGCGCCCGTCCGGGGCCGGGCGTGCCCGACCCGCTGGAGTTCTGGGACGGCGTGGTGATGGACGTCCTCGACCGTACGGAGGAGGGACTGACCGGCTCCGCCGTGGTCGACGAGCACCTCACCGAGATCCTCGCCACGATCTACAGCGTGAAGGAGGGCATGCCGCTGGCCGCCCTGGCCGGGGGCATCCTGCAGGCCCACGAGATCGGCTGCGAGGCCCGCCAGCCCGAGCTGCGGCGGCTGCGGATGACCCTGCCCGCCGAGCTGGCCGAGGCCATGCGGCTGCTGGAGTACTGCGGCCTGATCGAGGTGTCGGGCGACTTCGTCCGGCTGACCGGGCCGGGCGTGTGGGCCGTCCGCCGCGACCTCCTCCGCGAGGGCCACGACGCGCCGTCGCTGCGGGAGGTCGCCGCCTTCGCCCAGCAGGGCGCGGCCGAGCTGATCGACGCCATGCTCGCCGGGAAGGCGTCCGCCAGCGCCGCCACGCTGTGGCTGGAGCGGCGCATGCCCGAGGACGCGGCCCGCGAGCTCATCAAGATCGCCGCGTCCGGCAACGCCGCCCAGCGCGGCACCGCGGGGACCGTCCTTGAGGAGCTCGGCCCGGAGGCGGAGCAGGCGGTGCGCGAGGCGCTCGACGAGCCGATGATGTGGCGCTACGCCGCGGCCTGGCTGGGCGTGCGCGACCTGGAGGCGCCGGCCCTCGGTGAGGGCGACGGCGCCTGGGTGGCGGTCGACACGCTCGCCGCCCTGCTCTACCTGGGCGCGCCGGTGGACTCGGTCGCCCACTTCGACATCCTCGGCGAGGACCTGCTCACGCTGGTGCCCGACATGGGCCGGGTCGACCATCCCGACGCCCTCGCCGTGCTGGAGCTGCTCGGACGGCACCACCCCGACCCCCTGATCGCCAAGACGGCGAGGAAGACGGCGATGAAGGCCCGTTCACGCCCGTAGACTGTGGTGATCCCGCAGAACGTGACGTGAACGGAGCCCGCCGTTGGCCATCCAGCCGATCCGACTGTTCGGCGACCCCGTGCTTCGCACACCGGCGGCGCCGGTGGTCGACTTCGACAAGGAGCTGCGCAAGCTCGTCAAGGACCTGACCGACACGATGATGGACGCGCCGGGCGCCGGCCTGGCCGCCCCCCAGATCGGCGTCGGGCTGCGGGTCTTCACCTACTACGTCGACGATCAGCTCGGTCACCTGATCAACCCCGACCTCGACCTGTCCGACGAGCTGGACACCGAGGGCGAGGAGGGCTGCCTGTCGTTCCCCGGGCTGACCTATCCCACGCCCCGGGCGATCCGCGCCGTGGCCAAGGGCTTCACCATGTACGGCGAGCCGATCACGCTCGAGGGCACCGACCTCATGGCGCGGTGCTTCCAGCACGAGACCGACCACCTCGACGGCGTGCTGTTCATCGACCGCATGGACTCCGCGCAGCGCAAGCTCGCGATGAAGGCCATCCGCGAGGCCGAGTGGAGTGGCCTGTCGGCCCCCGTCGTCAAGGTGTCCCCGCACGTCACGGGTGGGAGGGCCCTGTAGTGCGCCTGGTCTTCGCCGGCACTCCCGAGACCGCGCTGCCGTCGCTGCGCGCCCTGCTGGACTCGCCCCGCCACGAGGTGGCCGCCGTCGTCACCCGGCCGGACGCGCAGTCCGGCCGGGGGCGGAAGGTCCACCCCAGCCCGGTGGCCCAGCTGGCCGAGGAGTCGGGCATCGAGGTGCTCAAGCCGCCGAAGGCCGGAGATCCGGAGTTCCTCGACCGGCTGCGGGCGATCGCGCCCGACTGCTGCCCGGTCGTCGCGTACGGCGCCCTGCTCCCCCAGGCGGCCCTCGACATCCCGCGCCACGGCTGGGTCAACCTGCACTTCTCGCTGCTGCCCGCCTGGCGGGGCGCGGCCCCCGTGCAGCACGCGGTCCTGCACGGCGACGAGATCACCGGCGCCTCGACGTTCCGGATCGTGAAGGAGCTGGACGCGGGCCCGGTGTTCGGGGTGCTGACCGAGGCCGTGCGGCCCGACGACACGAGCGGCATCCTGCTCGCGCGGCTCGCCGACGCCGGGGCGGGGCTCCTGGTCGGCACGCTCGACGGCATCGAGGACGGCACGCTCGAGGCCCGGCCGCAGCCCGCCGAGGGCGTCAGCCTGGCGCCCAAGATCGAGGTCGACGACGCCCGGATCGACTGGGGCGCCCCCGCCATGCGGGTGGACCGCCTGGTCCGCGCGTGCACCCCCGCGCCCGGGGCCTGGACCGAGCTCCACGGCCAGCGGGTCAAGATCGGCCCGGTGCGGCCCGCCCCCGAGGCGGACAAGCTCGCGCCCGGCGAGATCGCCGCCACCAGGAGCGCCGTCCGCGTCGGCACCGGCACCCACCCCGTCGAGCTGACCGAGGTCCAGCCGCAGGGCAAGCGCGTCATGGACGCCGCCGAGTGGGCCCGGGGCGTCCGCTTCACCGGCGGGGAGAGCTTCGCGTGACCCGGTGGGAGCGGGCGGCATGACCAGGCGGGGTGACAGGGGCACCGGACGCGGGCCGGGAGGCCGTCCGCCGGCCGCCCAGGGACGCGCGCGGCCGCGCAGGGACGAGGCCCGCAACGCCGCGTACGACCTCATGCGCGCGGTGGACGAGCGCGACGCGTACGCCAACCTGCTGATGCCGACCCTGCTCAGGCAGCGCCGGATCTCCGGACGCGACGCCGCCCTCGCCACCGAGCTCGCCTACGGCACGCTGCGCGGGCTGGGCACCTACGACGAGGTCATCGCCGCGTGCAGCGACCGCGCCCCGGAGGACGTCGACCCGCCGCTGCTCGACGCGATCCGGCTCGGCGTCCACCAGTTGCTGCGCACCCGCATCCCGCCCCACGCGGCGGTGAGCGCCACCATCGACCTGGTCAGGCTCCGCGTCGGCCCCGGGCCGTCCCGGTACGCCAACGCGGTGCTGCGCAAGGTCGCCGGGCGGACGCTGGAGCAGTGGCTGGAGATCGTCGCCCCGCCCGCCGACGAGGACCCGATCGGCAACCTCGCCGTGACCCACAGCCACCCCCGCTGGATCGTGTCGGCCATGCGCGACGCCCTCGGCGGCGACCTCGGCGAGACGGCCGCCCTGCTGGAGGCCGACAACGAGCGGCCGCGCGTCGCCCTGGTGGCCCGCCCGGGCCGCGCCACGCTCGACGAGCTCGTCGAGGCAGGGGCCGAGCCGGCCGCCTACTCGCCGTACGCGGCCTATCTGCCGGAGGGGGACCCGGGCTCGATCCGGGCCGTCGGCGAGGCCAGGGCGGCCGTGCAGGACGAGGCGAGCCAGCTGGTCGCGCTGGCCCTCGCCCGCGTGCCGCTGGAGCGCGACCGGAGCTGGCTCGACATGTGCGCCGGCCCGGGCGGCAAGGCCGGGCTCCTCGACGCCCTCGCGACGCAGCGGGAGGCGCGGCTGCTCGCGTCCGACGTGCAGTACCACCGCGCCCGGCTGGTGTGGAACGCCACCCGCGAGGCGGCGGTCGTCACCGCCGACGGCACCGAGCCCGCCTGGCGCCCCGGGGCGTTCGACCGGGTCATGCTCGACGCCCCCTGCACCGGCCTCGGCGCGCTGCGCAGGCGGCCGGAGGCCCGGTGGCGGCGCGACCCCCGCAGCGTCCCTGAGCTGACGCGGCTGCAGCGCCACCTGCTGGTCTCGGCGCTGGACGCGGTGCGGCCCGGCGGCGTCGTGGCGTACGTCACCTGCTCCCCGCACCTCGACGAGACCCGCGCCGTGGTGGGGGACCTGGGCGACCGGGCCGAGACGCTGGACGCGCGGGAGTACCTCCCCGAGGTGCCCGATCTCGGCGACGGGCCGTACGTCCAGTTCTGGCCGCACCGGCACGGGACCGACGCCATGTTCCTCGCGCTCCTGCGCCGGCGCTGACCCCGTCGCTCCCGGCGGACGCGCCGGTCTGAATAGACTGCAGGCACTATGGCCGTACAGATCTCGCCCAGCATCCTGTCCGCCGACTTCGCCCGCCTCGCCGACGAGGCCGCCCGGGTGGAGGGCGTCGCCGACTGGCTCCACGTGGACGTCATGGACTACCACTTCGTGCCTAATTTGACGCTCGGCCTGCCGGTCGTCGAGGCGCTGCTGAAGGCCACCTCGACGCCGATCGACTGCCACCTCATGATCGACGACCCCGACCGCTGGGCCCCGGGGTACGCGGAGGCGGGCGCGGCCAGCGTGACCATCCACGCGGAGGCCGCCAAGGCGGCCGTACGGACGCTGCGGACCATCCGGGCGGCCGGGGCCAGGGCCGGGCTCGCGCTGAACCCGGCGACGGCCGTGGACGGCTACGAGGACCTGCTGCCCGAGATCGACATGCTGCTCGTGATGACCGTGGAGCCCGGGTTCGGCGGGCAGCGGTTCCTCGACATGGTGCTGCCCAAGGTGTCCCGGGCCCGTTCGCTCATCGACAAGCACGGCGGCCAGGTCTGGCTCCAGGTCGACGGCGGCGTGTCGGACGAGACCATCGAGCGGTGCGCCGAGGCCGGCGCCGACGTCTTCGTGGCCGGCAACGCCGTCTACGGCGCCGACGACCCCGCCGCCGCCGTACGCGCGCTGCGGGCGCTGGCCGAGAACGCCTGACCGGCCCTCACGCCTGGCAGAGGCCGGCGGGGGCGCCGATCGGCCGGCGCCCCCTCACGGAAGGCCTCAGGCCAGGGCCGGGTCGAGGACGACGTCCTCGCCGTGGACGGTGGGGGCCTCGGGGAAGTGGCAGGCCGTCAGGTGGCCCTCCCGGTTGCCGCTGAGCCGGACCAGCGGCGGCACCTCCTGGGCGCACTTGTCCTGCGCCTTCCAGCAGCGGGTGCGGAACCGGCAGCCGGACGGCGGGTCGATCGGCGAGGGCACGTCGCCGGCCAGGCGGATCCGCTCGCGGGGCTCGGCCGCCACGTCCGGCTCGGGCACGGCCGACAGCAGGGCGTGCGTGTACGGGTGCCGGGGCCGCTCGTAGATCGACTGGCGGTCGCCGACCTCCATGATCTTCCCGAGGTACATCACGGCGACCCGCTGCGAGAAGTGCCGCACCACGGCCAGGTCGTGCGCGATGAACAGGAACGCGATGCCGAGGTCCCGCTGCAGTTGCTGCAGCAGGTTGACGACCTGGGCCTGGATCGACACGTCGAGGGCCGACACCGGCTCGTCCGCCACGATCAGCTTGGGGTCGAGCGCCAGCGCGCGGGCGATGCCGATGCGCTGCCGCTGTCCTCCGGAGAACTCGTGGGGGAACCGGTTGTAGTGCTCGGGGTTGAGGCCGACGATCTCCAGAAGCTCCTGGACGCGCTTGTGCCGCCCGCCGGCGGGGTTGATCCCGTTGATGTCCATCGGGCCGCGGATGATCGTGCCGACCGTCTGGCGCGGGTTGAGCGAGCTGTACGGGTCCTGGAAGATCATCTGGATCTCGGGCCGGATCGGCTTGAGCTCCCGGCGCGAGCTGTGGCTGATGTCACGGCCGCGGTAGAGGACCTTGCCCCCGGTGGGTTCGAGGAGCCGGGCGGCCAGCCGTCCGGTGGTGGACTTGCCGCAGCCCGACTCGCCCACGAGGCCGACCGTCTCGCCCTCCGCCACCGTGAGGTCGATCCCGTCCACGGCGTGGACGGCCCCGACCTGGTGCTTGACCAGTACGCCGCCGCGGATGGGGAAGTGCTTCACCAGCCCCTGGAGCTCCAGGAGGGTCTCGTTCATGCCGGTTCCTCGATCTGGGCGGTACGGATGTCCTTCTTCTGCTGGAGGGTGAGGTAGCAGGCGTCGCCGTGACCCGACTCGGGCGAGATGTCGGGGCGCTGGTGGAAGCACAGCTCCGGGCCGGCCAGTTGCGGGTAGTCGCAGCGGGGGTGGAACGGGCACCCGGGCGGCGGGGTGAGCAGGCTCGGGGGCGTGCCGCGCACCGGGTGCAGCGGCTCGTCGACGGCCGCGTTCAGGCGGGGCATCGACGAGAGCAGGCCCCACGTGTAGGGGTGGCGGGGCTCCCGGAGCACCTCGCGGACCGTGCCGCGCTCGGCGGCCCGCCCGGCGTACATGACCAGCACGTTGTCGGCGGTGTTGGCGACGACGCCGAGGTCGTGGGTGATCAGGATGATCGCCGTCCCGAACTGCTGCTGGAGGTCCTTCAGCAGGTCGAGGATCTGGGCCTGGACGGTCACGTCGAGCGCGGTCGTCGGCTCGTCGGCGATCAGCAGGTCGGGGTCGCAGACGAGGGCCATCGCGATCATCGCGCGCTGGCGCATACCGCCGGAGAACTCGTGCGGGTAGTGGTCCACCCGCGTCTTCGGCTGCGGGATGCCGACGCGGTCGAGCATCTCGACGGCCCGCTCGCGGGCCTCCTTCTTGCTCGCGCCCTTGTGCTTGCGGTAGACCTCGCCGATCTGCCGGCCGATGGTGTGGAAGGGCGACAGCGAGGTCAGCGGGTCCTGGAAGATCATGGCGACCCGGTCGCCGCGCAGCCGCTCCATCGTCCCGCGGCCGGCCGACAGCAGCTCCTGGTCCTCCAGCCAGATCTCACCGGCGATCTTCGTGTGCGCGGGGTCGTGCAGGCCGAGGATGGCGAGGTTGGTGACCGACTTGCCCGACCCGGACTCGCCGACGATGCCGAGGGTGGTGCCCTTCTCCACGTCGAAGGAGAGGCCGTCCACGGCGTGGACGACGCCGTCCTCGGTGCTGAACTCGACGCTGAGGTCGCGGACGGACAGGAACGGCCCGGGGCCGCGCGAGGTGCCCTGCTCGCCGCTCCACGACACGGTGGTCACTTGCTGCTCCTGTTCCTCGTTCTGTGGTGCATGGCCCGGCCTCAGCCGATCCGCACGCGCGGGTCGATGACGGCGTACAGGACGTCCACCACGATGTTCAGCACCACGATGGCCGCCGCGCCCACGATCGTCACGCCGAGCAGCATCGGCAGGTCGGTGTTCTGCACGGCCCGTACGGCGAGCTCGCCGATGCCGTGGAGGCTGAACGTCTGCTCGGTGATGATCGCGCCGCCCAGGAGCGTGGCGAGGTCGACGCCGAAGATCGTGATGATGGGGATCATCGCGCCCCGCCAGGCGAACCGGAAGAACACCGACCGGCTCGACATGCCCTTGGCCCGCGCCGTCCGGACGTAGTCCTCGGCGAGCTGCTCGACCATCTGGGAGCGCGTCATGCGGGTGTAGTTGGCGGTGAAGATGATCGACAGCACGACCCACGGCAGCAGCAGATGGGTGAACCAGCCCAGCGGGTCCTCGGTGAAGGCCACGTACGAGGGGCGCGGCAGCAGGCCCGCCGTGTCCACGAGGTAGAAGGCGAGCAGCGGGCCGACGAAGTAGATCTGCAGCGACGCGCCGACGACGGACGAGGCGCTGGCGATCTTGTCGAGCGGCTGGCCGACCTTCCAGGCCGCGAGCATGCCGGTCAGGATGCCGAAGGAGAGGATCACCGCCGAGGCGCCGATGGTGAGCGACAGCGTCACCGGGAAGCGGTCGACGATCGCGCCGAACACCGGCTCCTGCGTGGCGAAGGAGTAGCCCAGGCAGGGCGCCGGGCAGGCGCCGAACTGGACGAAGTCCCGCCCGGCGAAGATGCCCACCAGCCAGTGCCAGTACTGCACGAACAGCGGCTCGTCCATCCCCAGGTTGTGCCGGATCAGTGTGAGCGTCTCAGGACGGCAGATCTTGCCGCAGAACGCCCGCGCCGGGTCGCGAGGGATGGCGTAGAAGAGGTAGAACGTGACGGCACTGATGATCAGGAGGATCACCAGGGCGCCGAGGATTCGGCGTACCAGAAAACCGGTCATGGCGTCGCACTTGCTCCAGCGGGCGGAACGGGCCGGGGGCCCGCCGCCCCGCCCCGAGGGGGCGGAGGCGGCGGACCCGGAGGACTGCTACTTGACCCAGATGTCGAGCGCGGACTGCTCGCCCTCGATCGGGTCCATCTTCACGCCGCCGAGGCCGGAGCCGTAGAGGCCGAAGTAGGTCTGGTAGTACTCGGGGACGATCGCCGCCTGCTCCATGATCTGCCGGTCGATCGCGGCCCACGCCTTACCGGCCGCCGCGGCGTCGGTGATGGCGTTGGCCTTGTCGATGGCGTCGTTGATCGCCGGGTCGTTCAGGTGCGTGTAGTTCGGCGAGTTGTCCGTGATGAGACGGCCGTCGAACTGCGGCTGGATCGCGGTCGAGCCGGTCGGCCAGTCGGCCGCCCAGCCGCCCCAGTAGACGTCGTACTTGTTGTCCACCGGGCCGATCGCGTCATAGTACGTCGCCGGGTTGAGCGGCTTGGCCACGACGTTGAAGCCGGCCTTGGTCAGGGCCTCCTTGATGGCGACCGTGATCTTCTCCTGCGTCGGCGTCTGGTTGTACGCGTAGACGAGGGTCTGGTTCACCTTGCCGGCCTGCTGCAGCAGCTGCTTGGCGGCGTCGGGGTCGCCCTCCGGCTTCTTGAGCTTGCCGTACAGGTCGAACGGCTCGTAGCCGAGGACCGTGGGGCTCATGACCGTGGTGGCGATCTTACCGGTGTTGATCTCGCCGCCCTCGATCTGCTGGATCTGCTTGGCGGGCCAGGCGGTGATGATGGCCTTGCGGACGTTGACGTCGGGGATCCGCTTGGTGTTGATGTTGTAGAACGTCGTGAACGGCGTCAGGCCCTGCACCGAGCGCTTCATCGCCTCGGCGTTGCCCAGCACCTCCTGCACGCGCTCGGCGGCGACCGCGTTGTGGAAGGTGAACGCGTTCTTGTCGTTGCCGGTGTCGGCGAGGAACCGCTCGGTCGTCTGCTGGGCCTGCACGCCGAACTCCATGTGGAACTTGTCCGGGTAGGCGTGCCGGATGGAGTCGGTGTTCTTGTCCCAGTTCGGGTTGCGCTCCAGGTCCAGCGACTTGTCGGTGACGTGGCTCACGATCTTGTACGGGCCGGCCGAGAAGGGCTGCTTGTCGTACTTCTGCTTGGTGTCGTGCGCCTTCGGCACCGCGCCGTAGCCGGTCATGGCCACGGTGAAGTTGAAGTCGGGGTGGAGGCCGTTGAGGTGGAAGACCACCGTCTTGTCGTCCGGAGTCTCGATCGTGTCGAGCTCCTTGCCGTCGTACGGGCCCTTGTACTGGTCCCGGAACGGCTTCTTGGCGTCGGGGACGAGCCAGCTCTCGGCGTAGTCCGGGCCCTCGGTGATGAAGTCCGCGAACAGGCGCTCGAAGCTGTACTTGATGTCACCCGAGGTGATCGGGGTGCCGTCCTCCCACTTCACGCCGTCCTTCAGCGTGAACTTCCAGGTCTTGCCGCCGTCGGTGGTGGTGCCGGCGTCGGTGGCCAGGTCGCCGACGAGCTTGATGTTGCCCGAGTCGTCGTGCTTGTACGCCGTGAGCCGGCGGGTGAACAGCTCCGAGACCGAGGAGTTGTAGTTCAGGTAGACACGGCCCGGGTCCAGGTGGCTGAAGTCGTCACGGTCGATCATGTAGACGGTGCCGCCGGACTTGGCGCCGGGGATCTCCGGGGCGGGGCCCTTGGAGTCATCGGCCGTGCCGACCGCGATCGCGCTGACCGCCTTGTTCTCCAGCGGCTTCTGGGAGCCGCCCGCGGCGGTGTCGGGGGCGCCGCCGCCGCCACCCTTGGCGCAGCCCGCCAGGGCCAGCGCGCCGATGGCGAGGACGGCCGTCACCGAGGCGTATCGCCTGCTGTGCGATCTCATGTGGTCCTTCCTATGGGGGAGAGCGCCTCGTCAGCGCTTCGTCTTGGGGTCGAAAGCGTCGCGGATCGAGTCGCCGAGAAGGTTGAACGCGACCACGAAGATCAGCATCGACACACCGGGGAAGATCAGGTACGTCACGTCGGAGTGGTAGACGTTGGCGCCCACCTGGAACATGCGGCCCCAGTCGGGGGTCGGCTCGGTCATGCCGACCCCGAGGAAGCCGAGGCCCGCCTCGGCCCCCACGTACAGCGGGAGCGCGAGGGTCGCCTGGATGATGATCGGGGTCCACAGGTTGGGCAGGAGCTCCTTGAAGACGACCCGGCCGGGCGAGGCGCCCGTCACGCGGGCCGCCTCGACGAACTCGCGGGTCCGCAGCGACAGGACCTGGGCGCGCAACAGGCGCGCGATCGTGGCCCACCCGAGCACGGTCAGCACCAGGCAGATGGACACGTACCGCAGCCAGGTCGGCGTCTCCTCCTCGGGCAGCACGATGGCCGCCTCGACGACGGGCAGGAAGACGATCAGGAACAGCTGCGAGGGGAAGGCCAGGAGCGTGTCGATGACCCGGCCGATCACGTAGTCGGTCTTGCCGCCGATGTAGCCGGAGGTGATGCCGAGCACGACGCCGATGATCGTCGACAGGACGGTCACGATCACGGCGATGCTCAGCGAGGTCCTGATGCCGTAGACGAGCTGCATGAAGACGTCGCGGCCGAGGCCCGGCTCGAGGCCGAACCAGAACTCGCCGCTCATCCCGCCGTTGGGCGCGATGGGGTAGCCGTAAGGGTTCAGCAGCCCGGGCCGGTCCTGCCCGTAGGTGCTGTACGGGTCCTTGCCGTACAGCATCGAGATCACCGGGGCGAGGATGGCGACCAGGAAGAACCCGAGGACGATGACGGCCGAGACGACACCCGTCCTGTCGCGCCGGAACCGGCGCCACATGAGCTGGCCGGGCGATCGGCCGACGATGGCGGGGCCGGAACCGGCCGGCTCGGCGGACGCCGCTGCGTCCGCCACGGCGTCGGTCGTGGCCGAGGAGGGGAACGTCATGGTGCGGTGCTCCCGGAAGGACCATTAACGATCGGAAGAGATCCGACTATAGGGAACCCTGGCAACTAATTATGCAGGGGTCAATCACTTGACGCGGGCGATGCGCTTCTTGCTTGCTTCGTTGTCCAAAGTAAATCAGCTTGTGTCCTGGAACCCGGTTGACCTTGGAAGATGCGCCAGGCAACACTGCATATTACATAAAGAGTTTTGTGTCACGGTTTTGTGACACAACTCGGACGGGGTCCAGACACTCATCACAACCCCGGATGATCCTTGCTGATCACCGCAATCGCGCACAAGCGCCAACGTCCCGGGCATGGCACACTGGTGGGGACAGAGCAAGCGTGCTCCGGGGTCGGTGAAATTCCGAACCGGCGGTGACGCCCCTGCCCGGGGCGGCAGTCCGCGACCCGGCCGAAGCCATCGGCCGGTGGACCTGGTGTGATTCCAGGACCGACGGTGAAAGTCCGGATGGGAGGAAGCGCGCGAGCGGGCGTCCGTGCCGTGAGGCACCGGCGCGCCCGCTGACGTGGTCGTGCGACCGCGTCCCACACCCCCGGGGCCCGCCTTGCCGGCGCAGAAGCGACAGGCGAGAGGAAGGGTCCGGGGTGACCTCTCGGGACATCCAACACATGAGGCGCGCGGTCGCGCTCGCCGCCCGGGGACAGGGCGGCACCAGTCCCAATCCGGTGGTCGGGTGCGTCGTGCTCGACGCGTCGGGCGAGGTCGCGGGGGAGGGCTTCCACGCGTACGCGGGCGGCCCGCACGCCGAGGTCGTGGCCCTGCGGGAGGCGGGGGAGCGGGCCAGGGGCGGCACGGCGTACGTGACCCTGGAGCCCTGCAACCACACCGGCAGGACGGGCCCCTGCGCGGGCGCCCTCCTGGAGGCCGGGGTGGCCCGGGTCGTCGTCGCCGTGGCCGACCCCAACCCCGTGGCGGCGGGCGGCGCCGAGACCCTCGCGAGCCGCGGCGTCCGCGTGGAGGCCGGGCTGCTCGCCGAGGAGGCCGAGCGCGTCAACGCGGCCTGGCTCACCTTCGCCCGGTCCCGCCGGCCGTACGTGACCTGGAAGTTCGCCGCGACCCTGGACGGGCGCTCGGCGGCGCGGGACGGCACCAGCCAGTGGATCACCTCCCCGGAGGCGCGGGCCGAGGTGCACCGCCTGCGGGCCGAGAGCGACGCCGTCCTCGTGGGCGTCGGCACCGTGCTGGCCGACGACCCCAGCCTCACCGCCCGGGTCCCCGAGCCCCTGCGCGCGCGGCCCGTGCTGCGCGTGGTGGCCGACCCCGGCGCCCGCACCCCCGCCTCCGCCCGCGTCCTCGACGACGCCGCCCCCACCCTGGTCGCCGTCGCCGACGACGCCGTCGTGCCCCCGCACCTGGCCGGAGCCGTACGGCTCCCGCGCGCGGACGGCGGAATACATCTCCGCGCCCTCATGGCTGAGCTGCACGGGAGGCAGATCGTGAGCGTGCTGCTTGAGGGCGGCCCGACCCTGGCCGGCTCGTTCCTCAGGGAGGGACTGGTCGACCGGGTCGTCGGCTATCTCGCGCCGGCGTTGCTGGGCGCGGGCGCGGCCGCGCTCGGCCCCGCGGGCGTCGAGACGATCGCCGAGGCGCATCGCCTGGAGTTCGAGGAAGTCACCCCCGTCGGGCCGGATCTCAGGATCGTCCTCCGGCCGCAATCCCCTAAGGAGAGCTGAGATGTTCACCGGAATCGTCGAGGAGCTCGGCGAGGTCGTCGCGGTGGAGGAGCTGGACGCCGGCCGGTCGGCGCGGCTGACCGTCCGCGGGAAGGTCGTCACCGGCGACGCCCGGCACGGCGACTCGATCGCGGTCAACGGCGTGTGCCTCACGGTGGCGGCCGTGGACGGCGACGCGTTCACGGCCGACGTGATGAAGGAGACCCTCGACCGGTCGTCGCTGGGCGCGCTGCGGCCCGGATCCCCCGTCAACCTGGAGCGCGCCGTACGGGCCGACCAGCGGCTCGGCGGCCACATCGTGCAGGGCCACGTGGACGGCACCGGCGCCGTCGTCTCCCGCGAGCCGGCCGAGCACTGGGAGGTCGTGCGGATCTCCCTCCCGCCCGGCCTGGAGCGGTACGTGGTGGAGAAGGGGTCGATCGCGGTGGACGGCGTCAGCCTCACCGTGGTCGCCGCCGACGCCGGGAGCTTCACCGTCAGCCTGATCCCCACGACCCTCGAGCTCACCACGCTCGGACACAAGCAGCCGGGTGACCCGGTCAACCTGGAGGTGGACGTGATCGCCAAGTACGTCGAGAAGCTGACCGCGGGAGCCCGGGCATGAGCTGGACCGACGCGGGATTCGACGTGCTGGGGCAGCACGTCCTGTGGACCGACCTGGTGGGCAACGCGGCCGCGCTGACCACGGTCTGGCTCGCCATCAAGAAGACGATCTGGACCTGGCCGGTGCAGCTGGTCGGCTCCGTCCTGCTGTTCACGGCCTCGATCAGCGCGCACATCACGGGCAACGCCCTCAAGCAGGCGCTGTTCGGCCTGCTGGCGGTCTACGGCTGGGTGCGGTGGTCGCGCGGCACGCGGGACGGCGCGCAGCTGCCGATCCGGCCCGCGACCCGGCGCGAGCGGACGTGGCTCATCGCGGTGATGGCGGCGGGGACCGTCGCCGTCGCGCTGCTGTTCACCTACCTCAACTCCCGGGGGCTGAACATCTCCTGGGCGCCGTGGCCCGACGCGTACATCTTCGTCGGCAGCGCGGTCGCGACCTGGGCGCAGGGAAGGGCCCTGGTCGACTTCTGGATGATCTGGGTGGCCGTGGACGTCGTCGGCGTGCCGCTGGCGGTCCGCTCGGGCCTGGTGGTCTCGGGGCTCGTTTACGGATTGTTCTTCGTGATGGTCCTCATCGGGTTCCGGGACTGGCTGCGCCAGTCGCGCGCCCCGCGGCCCGAGGCGGTGACGGTGTGAAGGAGATCAGGCTCGACCCGGTCGACCGCGCCATCGCCGACATCCGCGACGGCCGGCCGGTCGTGGTGGTCGACAACGAGAACAGGGAGAACGAGGGCGACCTCATCTTCGCGGCGGCGAAGGCCACCCCGGAGCTGGTCGCGTTCATGATCCGGTACACCAGTGGCGTCGTCTGCGTCGCGATGGAGGGCGCCGAGCTCGACCGGCTCGGGCTGCCGCTGATGGTCACCGACAACCGCGAGCACCTCCGGACGGCCTACACGATCAGCGTGGACGCCCGGGACGGCGTGACGACAGGCATCTCGGCGGCCGACCGGGCCAAGACGATCCGGACGCTGTGCGACTCGGCCACCGAGCCGTACGAGCTGGTCCGCCCCGGCCACATCTTCCCCCTGCGCTACCGCGAGGGCGGCGTGCTGGTCCGCCAGGGCCACACCGAGGCGGCCGTCGACCTCGCCCGGCTGGCCGGGCTGTCGGCCGCGGGCGCGCTCGCCGAGATCGTCAACGACGACGGCACGATGGCCCGGCTGCCCCGGCTGCGGGAGTTCGCCGACGAGCACGACCTCGCGCTCGTCACGATCGAGCAGCTCGTCGAGCACCGCCGCCGTTCCGAGCGGATGGTCACTCGCGTCGCCGAGACCCGCATCCCCAACCGGTACGGCGAGTGGCGGGCCTACGGGTACGCCAGCGCGCTCGACGGCGGCGAGCACGTGGCCCTGGTCTACGGCGACCTCGGCGACGGCGAGAACGTGCTGGTGCGGGCGCACTCCGAGTGCCTGACCGGCGACGTGCTCGGCTCGCTGCGCTGCGACTGCGGCGTGCAGCTCGACAGCGCCATGCGGACGATCGCCGAGCAGGGCCGCGGGGTGATCGTCTACCTGCGCGGCCACGAGGGCCGGGGCATCGGCCTGCTGGCCAAGCTGCGGGCCTACAGCCTCCAGGACAACGGCAGCGACACCGTGGACGCCAACCTGGAGCTGGGGCTCCCGGTGGACGCGCGGGAGTTCTCCAACGCCGGCCAGATGCTGGCCGACCTCGGCGTGAAGTCGGTCCGGCTGCTGACGAACAACCCGGCCAAGATGCGCGGCATGGACGGATACGGCATCAAGGTCCTCGGCCGCGAGCCGATGCCCGTGGCGATGAACCCGTACAACGAGAGGTACCTGGCGGCCAAGCGCGACCGGCTGGGCCACGACATCCCTGAGACGGAGGACGAATGAGCGGCGAGGGACGTCCCGGGGCCTCCCCGGTCGACGCGAGCGGGCTGACCGTGGGCGTCGTCGCGGCCCGGTGGCACGAGAAGATCACCGACCAGCTGGTGGCGCGGGCGCTGCGGGCGGCCGAGGACAGCGGGGCCGAGGCGCTCACCGTCCGGGTGGCGGGCTCGCTGGAGATCCCGGTCGTGGTCCAGGCGCTCGCCCGCCGGTGCGACGCGGTCGTGGCCCTCGGCGCGGTGATCCGCGGCGACACGGCCCACTTCGACTACGTCTGCGACTCGGTGACGGCGGGGTTGACCAGGATCGCGCTCGACGAGTCGACCCCGGTGGGCAACGGGGTCCTCACATGTGACACGCTTGATCAAGCGGTCGAGCGGTCCGGGCTGCCGGGCAGCAAGGAGGACAAGGGCTACGAGGCGACGATGGCCGCCCTCGAGACGGCCCTCACCCTCCGCCGCCTGGCGACCTGAGCCGCAGACCCACCAGGGATGACGCATCCCGCCCGTCCGAGCTGGGAAAACCATCAGTGATCACGCACAAGCCCGCACGAGCCGTCCCCGCTGACGCCGTGCGCGACCTCCCGGCGGCTCGCCGTGTCTGAGGCGACGCCTCCGCGGTTGCCCGTGACCTGGCGCCCGCGACGCGCCCCGATCATCGCGTACGGCCTGGCCGCCGTGATGATCGGGGGCTCCGTCCTGCTCGCGGTGGTCCTGCCGCCCATGTTCGGCGTGCCGGACCGGATCGGCATCGTGGTCTTCGGCCTCCTCGTGGCGGCCCTCCTCCACCTGCTCGGCCGGCTCCGCGTGAGCGCCGACGAGCGGGGCGTCACGGTGGTGAACCCCCTGCGGGTCCACCACTACGAGTGGCCCGAGCTGCTGGACGTCACCATGGTCGAGGGCGACCCGTGGCCGAAGCTCGACCTGGCCAACGGGCTGAGCCTCGGCGCGATGGGCATCCAGAGCACCGAGCGGGAGCGATCGCGCCGGGCCGTGTCGGAGCTCAGCGCGCTGATCCGCGAGCGCGGCGAGGCCCCCGACCGGGTGTAGGGACGAGCCCGCCGCGCCCGCCTCGGGCCGGGTGCCTCAGGCGGTGAGCCGTACGGCGGGAGAGCGGTCGAGCGCGCCCCGGCGCCGCAGCTCCGGCAGCACGCCCTCGCCGAACCAGTAGGCCTCCTCCAGGTGGGGGTAGCCGGACAGCACGAACTCCTCGATCCCGAGCGAGGCGTACTCCTCCACGAGGTCGGCCACCTCGGCGTGGCTGCCGACGAGGGCCGTTCCCGCGCCGCCGCGGACGAGCCCGACGCCCGCCCACAGGCCCGGATGGATCTCCAGGTCGCGGGCCCGGCCGCCGCGGAAGCCCTCGTGCAGCGCGAGCATCCGCTGCTGCCCGACCGACTCGCTGCGGCCGAGGATCGTCCGGGCCGACGCGATGTCCTCCGGGTCGATCCGGTCGAGCAGCCGGTCCGCCTCCGCCCACGCCTCCTGCGAGGTGTCGCGGGTGATCACATGCAGCCGGATGCCGAACCGCAGCGTGCGGCCCTCCGCCGCGGCCAGCTCCCGGATCCAGCCGAGCTTGGCGGCCACCTGCGACGGCGGCTCGCCCCACGTCAGGTAGACGTTCACGTGCCGGGCGGCGACCGGCCCGGCCGCCGGCGACGACCCTCCGAAGTACAGCTCGGGCACGGGGGAGGGCCGCTCGGCGACCATCGCGCCCTCGACCTGGTAGTGCTCGCCCGCGAAGTCGAACGGGCCGTCCCACGCGCCGCGGACCACGGTGAGGAACTCGTCGGTCCTGGCGTACCGCTCGTCCTTCGACAGGTGGTCGCCGAACCGCTTCTGCTCGGTCGCCTCGCCGCCCGTGACCACGTTGAGCAGCAGCCGCCCGCCCGAGATCCGCTGGTACGTGGCGGCCATCTGGGCGGCCAGCGTCGGCGACAGGAACCCGGGCCGGAACGCCACCAGGAACTTCAGCCGGGTCGTCACCTGCGTCAGCGCCGCGGTCACCAGCCAGGCGTCCTCGCAGAAGGTGCCCGTGGGGGTGAGCACGGCCTCGAAGCCGAGCTGCTCGGCCGACCGAGCGATCTGCCCGAGGTAGTCGATGGAGGGCGGCCGGTAGACCGAGGCCGTGGGGTGGCCGTGGCCGCGGTGGAGGCCGTGGCCGCCGCCGACGATCGCCCTGCTGTCGCCCGTGGTGGGCAGGAACCAGTGGAATCTCATTGCTGTGCCTTCGCGACGACGTCGTTGAACCGCTCATCCACGAAATCGGAGAATTTGACGCTGCCGGGGATCAGGCCCTCGGCCGAGAACGCGTCCGCCATCTGCTGCTCGGACGTCACCACCGCGTCGTCGATGACGATCGGCGCGGCGACCGCGTTGGCGACCGCGGAGTTCGCCACCTCTACCGGCAGGCCCGTCTCCTTGGCCCAGACCTTGGCCCACTCGGCCTGGTGGGACTCGGCCCAGTTGCGGGCCTTGGCGAGCCGGGTGAGGAAGTCGCGGATGGCGGCCTGCTTGGCGCCGTCCTCCAGGGCGGCGGGGGCCGCGACCTGGAAGTTGAGGCCGTTGACGTATCCGGTGCCGTCGACCAGCAGCCGGGCCTTGTTCTGGATGCGGGCCTGGGAGGTGAAGGGGTCCCAGATGGCCCAGGCGTCGACCGTGCCCGAGGAGAACGCGGCGAGCGCGTCCGCGGGCTGGAGGTACTGCGGCTGGACGTCCTTGAAGGACAGGCCCTGCTTCTGGAGCACGGCCAGCAGGTGGTAGTGGGCCGAGCTGCCCTTGGCCACCGCGACCTTCTTGCCCTTCAGCTGGGCGGGCGAGGTGATCGTCGAGTTCTGCGGCACGAGGATGGCCGCCGCCGCCAGGTTCTGCCGGTACGCGGCCACCACCTTGATCTTCGAGCCGGAGGCCGCGGCGAAGACGGGCGGGGTGTTGCCCACGCCGCCGATGTCGACGGCCCCCGCGTTCACCGCCTCCAGCAGCGGGGGCCCCGACGTGAACTGGGACCAGGTGATCGTGTACGGGGTGCCGTCGAGCAGCCCGGCGGCCTCCAGGAGCGCCTGGGACCCGGCCTTCTGGTCGCCGACGCGCAGCGTCACGCCCGAGCCGGAGGAGCCCTTGGCGCCCCCGGTGGAGGAGCCGCCGGAGGAGCCGGTGGAGGAGCACGCGGTCGCGACGGAGACGGCGAGCAGGACGGCGGCGAGGAGTTTCCTGTTCATGCTGTTCCTTCTGGGGAGACGCCGAGAGCGGCCAGCAGGGTGGTGCGCAGGGACACGAGGTCGGGGTGGTCGCGGTGGCGCGGCCGGGGCAGGGAGATCGCCGTCTCGTGGGCGATGCGGCCCTCGTCGAGCACGAGGACGCGGTCGGCCAGCAGCAGCGCCTCGTCCACGTCGTGGGTGACGAGCAGGACGGCCGGCCGGTGGGCCGACCACAGCTCCAGGACCAGCCTGTGCATGGTGATCCTGGTCAGCGCGTCGAGCGCGGAGAACGGCTCGTCGAGCAGCAGCAGGCCGGGCTCGCGGACGAGGGCCCGGGCCAGGCTGGCCCGCTGTGCCTCGCCGCCCGACAGCGTGAGCGGCCAGGCGTCCGCCCGCTCGGTGAGGCCGACCTCGGCGAGGGCGGCCTCGGCCCTGGCGCGGGCGTCGCCGCGGGCGAGGCCCAGCGCGACGTTGGCCCGCACCCGCTTCCACGGCACGAGGCGGGGCTCCTGGAAGGCCACGGCGACCGACTCGCCGACCGCGAGACCGCCCTCCACCTCGTCGTCCAGCCCGGCGAGCGCCCGCAGCAGCGTCGACTTGCCCGAGCCGCTGCGGCCGAGCAGCGCCACGAACT
This sequence comes from Microbispora corallina, assembly GCF_016863035.1. GTDB lineage: Bacteria > Actinomycetota > Actinomycetes > Streptosporangiales > Streptosporangiaceae > Microbispora > Microbispora corallina. The sequence goes on along the minus strand of NZ_BOOC01000001.1, from coordinate 237,619 downwards.
CGCCCCTCGCGATCTCCAGGTCGAGGTCGTCGAGGACGGTCCGGTCGCCGAAGCGCCGGGTGAGCGCCCGGACCGACGCCGCCACCTCGGGCGGGCTCACCTGGACAGGAACTCGCGCCGCCACGTCAGCGCCCTCCTTTCGAGCAGCCGGACGAGGGCGTCGGTCAGCAGGCCGAGCGCGCTGTAGACGAGCAGGCCGACGACGATCACGTCGGTGCGCAGGAACTCCCGGGCGTCGTTGATCATGTAGCCGAGCCCCGCGTCGGCGTTGATCTGCTCGGCCACGATCAGCGCGAGCCAGGCGACGCCGAGGCTCTGCCGGAGTCCCACCAGCGTCTGGGGCAGCGCGCCGGGCAGCACGATGTGCCGCACGAGCTGGGCCCTGCCCAGCTTGAGCGTCCGCGCGACCTCGGCGAGCTTGCCGTCCACGCCTCGGATGCCGGCGAACGTGTTGAGGTAGAGCGGGAACGACACCGCGAGGGCCACCAGCAGCACCTTCGGCGTCTCGCCGATGCCGAACCACAGGATGAACAGCGGGATCAGCCCGAAGAACGGCAGCGCGCGGAGCATCTGCATGATCGGGTCGACCGCGTTCTCACCGGCCCGGCTCAGGCCGGCCACCAGCGCCGTCCCGACCCCCGCGACGGCGCCGGCGGCGAAGCCGGCGAGCACGCGCTGCAGGGACACGGCGATCGCCGTCGGCAGCGTCCCGTCGCGGACGAGGTCGAGCGCGGTCGCCGCGATCGTGGACGGCGCGGCCAGGAGCCGGGTGGGCAGCAGCCCGGTCGCGCTCGCGATCTGCCACGCGACGACCAGGACCAGCGGGCTGATCCAGCGATGCCAGGATCTGCCGGGCAACCGCCGGCTCTGGGGACGGGGACCCGGCCGTGCGCCGGCCCGGACCTCCGTCTCCAGTTCGAGGACGGACATGGATCACCTCGCAGGTGGAGCGGACGTTGCCCACAGGATTGTCTATATTTCCTATCGGGTCAATAGGTATATCGCCATTAGGGTTGCCCTGAGACGTTCGGAGAGGCGGGAGGGCCGATGGCCGTGCTGATCGACCGGCCCAACTGGCCGGGCCCCCGCGGTCTGCTCTGGTCCCACCTCGTCAGCGACGGGTCGTACGAGGAGCTGCACGCCTTCGCCCGCGCCCTCGGAGTGCCCGAGCGGGCCTTCGACCGCGACCACTATGACGTGCCGGAGACGGTGTACGACCGGGCGCTGGCCCTCGGCGCGGAGGCGGTGTCCAGCGGCGAGCTGGTGCGCCGCCTGCGGGACGCCGGCCTGCGCCGCCGCAAGTCCCGCTAGGCCGCCCGCGGAGGGGCGTCAGAGGCGGGCGAGCTCCCGGGCCAGGTTGTCCCTGGCCCGCGCCTCCCACAGGTCGCGCCCCAGCGGGGTGCCGTAGAGGCGCCCGTTCGCCAGCAGGCCGCGCAGGACGGCGGCCCGCCCCGCCCGGAACAGGTCGCCGGGGACGTGGCCGTACTCCTCCCGCACGGCCCGGGCGTACGCGTCGTACTCCTCGGGGGTCCCGCCCAGGACGGCGAGGTCGGCGTCGCACAGCACGGCCGCGTCGGCGTCGCCCGGCTCGTACGCGTGCCCGGCCGTGACCCGCACCAGCCTGGCCACCTCCCGCACCCGCTCCGGCGCGAGGCCGCAGGCCGGCAGCCGCGCCAGGGAGAGCTGGGCGCTGCGCTCCTCGTCCCGTCCCGCGAGGCCCTCGTACACGGCGTCATGGAACCAGGCGGCCAGCCGTACGGCCGCGGGGTCGCGGGCGAGGCCGGCGAGCGGCTCGATCGCGGCGAGGACGGCGCGGAGGTGGGCCGTGGTGTGGTAGCGGCGGTGCGGCTCGGCCCAGCGGGCCGCGAGCTCGGCGGCGAGCGCCCTGCCCGCGGGGGAGCCCGCGAGCTCCGGCGGCGCGGGCGGGACCGGCGAGGCGGGCGAGAGCTCCACGGCCACGACCCTAGACCGCCCGCCGCGCTCGTGCGGGCCGGGGGCTGTGCGATCGTGGCAATCGCCGGGGCGGGGGCCGCCGCTGTTTGGCGGAATCGGCCAGAGCGGGGGGAATCCGTGGCGCGTAGCCTGACCCTGTGCTGCGGCGGACAACCACGGTGCCGGACATCGACTCGCCCGCGACGCTGGCGGAGCTGCTCGACCACCACGACTACCTGGCGGACGAGGGGCTGGCGACGGCGGCGTACCTCGCGGTGCGGATGGGCCGGCCGCTCTTCCTTGAGGGTGAGGCCGGGGTCGGCAAGACCGAGCTGGCCAAGACGCTGGCCGCGATCCTCGGCGCCCCGCTCATCCGGCTGCAGTGCTACGAGGGGCTCGACGCCGCCCAGGCCCTCTACGACTGGGACTTCGCCCGCCAGCTCCTGCACCTCAAGGCCGCGGAGGCGGCGGGCGCGGCCGACGCGGGCGCTCTCGAGGGCGAGATCTACGACCGCAGGTTCCTGATCGCCCGGCCGCTGCTGCGGGCCCTGGAGACGCAGCCCAGCGTCCTGCTGGTGGACGAGGTCGACCGGGCGGACGACGAGTTCGAGGCGTTCCTGCTGGAGGTGCTGTCCGACTTCACCATCACCATCCCCGAGCTGGGCACGATCAGCGCGGTCACGCCTCCCGTCGTCGTCGTGACCTCCAACCGCACCCGCGAGGTGCACGACGCGCTCAAGCGCCGCTGCCTCTACCACTGGCTGGAGCACCCCGGCTTCGACCTCGAGGTGGCGATCCTGCTGCGGCGCCTGCCCGGCTGCACCGAGCGGCTCGCGTCGGACGTGGCCCGGGCCGCGGGGCGGCTGCGGGCGGCCGACCTCGTTAAGCCGCCCGGCATCGCGGAGACCCTCGACTGGGCCGAGGCGCTGCTCACGCTCGGCGCCGCCGAGCTGAACCCGGACCTGGCCGCCGTGACGCTCGGAGCGGTGCTCAAGTATCGGGAGGACCAGGAGACCGTCCGGGCCCGCCGCCTGCTGGCGGCCCCGGCAGCTCCGGTCCGGGACTCCAGTGACGGGACCCGCGGCCGTGGCTGACAGCGCGGGAGGCCACCCCGGCACGGGCCGTTCCGCGCCCCCAGGCCCCGGGACGCCCCGGGAGGCCCTCGCGGCCACCCTGACCGGCTTCGCCCGGACGTTGCGGGCCGCCGGGGTGGGGGCCGACCACGAGCGCACGCAGAGCTTCCTGGCCGCGCTCGGCCACCTCGACGCCGCCCGGGAGCGGGACGTCTACTGGGCCGGCCGCCTCACGCTGTGCGCCGTGCCCGGCGACATCCCCCGGTACGACCGGTGCTTCGCCGCCTACTTCTCCGGCCTGCGCCCGCGCCCGGACCGCGCCGCCACCTCCGTGACCGTGACCCGTCCCACCGCCCTGCCGTACGGGGCGGAGCCTGAGGGGACGGGAGAGGCCGGCGCGCTCCCGGCCACCGCGAGCCGGATCGAGGTGCTGCGGCACCGGGACGTCGCCCGGATGAGCGAGGCAGAACGGCGCGAGGTGGGCGCCCTGCTCGCCCTGCTCGACGGGGCGCGGGAGCGGCGCCGGTCCCGGCGGTTCCGCCCGGCCGCCCGCGGCCGGCTCGACGGGCGGCGCACGGTCCGGGAGGCGGTCCGGCACGGCGGGGACCCCGCACGGCTGCTGCTGCGGGCACACCGCGACCGGCCCCGCAGAGTGGTCATGGCCGTGGACGTCAGCGGCTCGATGGCCGCCTACTCCGACACGCTGCTGCGCTTCGCGCACGCGCTCGTGCGCGCCCAGCCGGCGGCCACCGAGGTGTTCAGCGCCGGGACGCGGCTCACCCGGATCACCGCCGAGCTGCGCCACCGCGACCCCGACCGGGCGATGGCCGCCTGCTCGGCCGCCATCCCCGACTGGAGCGGCGGCACCCGGCTGGGGGAGGAGATCAAGGAGCTGCTGCGGCTGCCCGACCCCCGGGGCGCGATCGTCGTGATCGCCTCGGACGGCTGGGAGAGGGGCCCGGCGGAGCTGCTGGGCGCCCAGATGGCCCGGCTCTCCCGCACGGCCCACCGGGTGATCTGGGTGAACCCGCACAAGGGCGACCCCGAGTACCGCCCGCTGACCGCCGGGATCCGCGCGGCCCTGCCGTACGTGTCGGACTTCGTGGCCGGGCACAGCCTCGCGGCGTTCGAGGACCTGGCCGCCCTGCTGGCCGGGGCCCGCGCCCGCGGGCCGGAGGGAGGCGGCGCGGATGCGTGACGTGCTCGACCAGATCACGCGCTGGTGGGAGACGGGGGAGCGGTTCGGGCTGGCCACCGTCGTCGGCACGTTCCGCAGCGCGCCCCGCCCGCCCGGCGCGTCCATGGCCGTACGGGACGGCGAGGCCGTCGGCAGCGTGTCGGGCGGCTGCGTCGAGGGGGCGGTCTACGAACTGGCCCGCGAGGTGGCCGAGGGGGAGCCGCCGGTCCTCCAGCGGTACGGCGTGAGCGACGACGAGGCGTTCTCCGTCGGCCTGACCTGCGGCGGAATCATCGACGTGTTCGTGGAGGCGGTGTCGCGGGAGGCGTACCCGGAGCTGGGTGAGATCGCCGCCTCGATCGCGGCGCGCCGCCCGGTCGCCGTCGCGACGATCGTGGCGGGCCCGGGGCCGGTGGGGGCCCGCCGCGTCATCTGGCCCTCCCACGCGTCGGGGTCGCTCGGCTCCGCGCGGCTCGACGACGCGGTGGACGACGACGTCCGCGGCATGCTCGCGCAGGGCCTCACAGGCGTCCGCCGGTACGGCCCGGAGGGGGAGCGGCGCCTCGACGACCTGCAGGTCTTCGTCCAGTCGTTCGCGCCGGCGCCCAGGATGCTCGTCTTCGGCGCGATCGACTTCGCGGCGGCGGTCGCGCGGATCGGCAAGTTCCTCGGCTACCACGTGGTCGTCTGCGACGCCCGGCCGGTCTTCGCCACGGCCAAGCGGTTCCCCGACGCCGACGAGGTCGTGGTGAAGTGGCCGCACGACTACCTGTCCGCCACCGAGGTCGACGGGCGGACCGTGATCTGCGTGCTCACCCACGACCCCAAGTTCGACGTCCCGCTGCTGGAGGTGGCCCTGCGCACCCCGGCGGCGTACGTGGGGGCGATGGGTTCGCGCCGCACGCACGCCGACCGGCTGGCGCGGCTGCGCGAGGCCGGCCTGCCGGAGGCCGCGATCGCCCGGCTGCGCTCCCCGATCGGTCTCGACCTCGGGGCCCGCACGCCGGAGGAGACGGCGGTGTCGATCGCGGCCGAGCTGATCGGGCTCCGCTGGGGCGGCAGCGGCCTGCCGCTGACCGAGACGACGGGCCGCATCCACGGCGACCCCGCCCCGGGCGACGGCGACCCCGGGGGCGCGCTGTGACACGGCAGGCGAGCGGCGGGCGGGCGGACCCGGCGGAGCGGGCGGGCGGCGCGGCTGTAGCCGGGCTGCTGCTCGCCGCGGGGGCCGGGAGCCGTCTCGGGACGCCCAAGGCCCTCGTGGAGTTCCGCGGCGAGCGGCTGGTCGACCGCGGGGTGCGGCTGCTCGCGGACGGCGGATGCGACCCCGTGATCGTGGTGCTTGGCGCGGCCCTCGTCCCCGTCCCGGAAGCCGAGGTCGTGGCCAACCCCGATTGGGCGACCGGCATGGGCTCGTCTCTCCGGGCCGGTCTCCGCGCGCTGCCCGGCCGGGCCGGGGCCGTGGTCGTCGCCCTCGCCGACCAGCCGCTGGTCGGCCCCGCGGCCGTACGGCGGCTGATCGGGGCGTTCGCCGCGGGAGCCTCCGTGGCCGCCGCCTCCTACGGCGGCGCGCCCCGCAATCCCGTCCTGATCGCCCGGGAGCACGTCGCCGAAGTGGCCGCGCTGGCCGTCGCGGATGCGGGCGCGCGGCCGTTCCTGCGGTCCCGCCCGGATCTGGTGACCCTGGTCCCCTGCGACGACGTGGGGGACCCCGCCGACGTGGACACGGCCGAGGACCTCCTCTCGCTGGAGCAGAAGGACCCCGGCCGCCCGGCGTCCTGAATTCCGAGACCAGGCTGTCCGGCTGCCGGGACACCCACTATGATCACGGGGATTCGTCACGGCAGGCGGGAGACGGCGGTGGGAGAGCGGCAGGCCCCCGGGGGGCTGGACGTCACCCGGCCGAACGTGGCCCGGATGTACGACTACTACCTCGGCGGCAAGAACCACTTCCCGGCCGACCGCGCCGCCGCCGAGAAGGTCATCGAGCTGTCCCGGGGCCACGTCAGGGAGGCCGTGCGGGAGAACCGGGCATTCCTCGGCCGTGCCGTCCTCCACCTGGCGGGGGAGTGCGGCATCCGGCGCTTCGTCGACCTCGGAGCCGGCCTGCCGACGCAGGGCAACGTGCACGAGATCGCCCTCGCCGCCGCCCCGGACGCCCGGGTCGTCTACGTGGACAACGACCCGGTGGTGGCCGTCCACGGGCGGGCGCTGCTGGCCGGGGACCCGCGCGTGGAGTTCCTGGAGGCCGACCTGCGGCGGCCCGGCGACGTGCTGGCCGCCCTGCCCGCCGACTTCGGCCCCGGCGACGAGCCGGTCGCGCTGCTGATGCTGGCCTGCCTGCACTTCGTCTCCGACGAGGAGGACCCGGCCGGGATCGTCGCCCAGTACCGAGACGCCCTGCCCCCCGGCAGCCACATCGTGGTGTCGCACGTCACCTCCGACCCGCTGCCCGCCGTGATGGCGGCCGCCGGCGGGGTGTACGGCGCCGCCAACGCCCCCTTCGACGCCCGCCCCCGCGAGGCCATCGCCCGGTTCTTCGACGGGTTCGAGCTGGTGGAGCCCGGTCTCGTGCAGTTGCACGAGTGGCGGCCCGACCCGCACACCCCGCCGCTGCGCACGGCGTTCCTGCCGGTGCTCGGCGGCGTCGCCCGGCGGCCCTGAGGTCGACCGCCGCCCGTCCTGTCGTTAGCCTTGGGAGCCGACGAACGGAACAACATTCGGTTACCGGCGGGCACGCGGAAGGACGAAGCGGATGCGGATCGGGATGGCCCTCAACTACGCCGGGGGCTTCAAGGAGACCGTGGCCGAGCTGGCCGACTACGAGAAGGCCGGGCTCGACATCGTGTTCGTGGCCGAGGCGTACAGCTTCGACGCGGTCAGCCAGATGGGCTACATCGCGGCGCGGACCGAGCGGCTGCAGATCGCCTCGGGCATCCTGCCGATCTACTCCCGCACCCCGGCTCTGCTGGCCATGACCGCGGCGGGCCTCGACTACGTCTCCGACGGGCGCTTCACGCTCGGCCTCGGCGCCTCAGGGCCGCAGGTGATCGAGGGCTTCCACGGTGTGCCGTACACCGCGCCGCTGGGCCGCACCCGCGAGGTGATCGAGATCTGCCGCAAGGTCTGGAGGCGGGAGCGGCTCGAGTACGCCGGGAAGCACTACACGCTGCCCCTGGAGGGCGGCACCGGCCTGGGCAAGCCGCTCAAGCTGATCAACCACCCGGTGCGGGAGCGCATCCCGATCGTCGTCGCGGCCATCGGGCCCAAGAACGTCGAGCTGACGGCCGAGCTGGCCGAGGGCTGGGAGCCGATCTTCTTCATGCCGGAGAAGGCCGCCGAGGTGTGGGGTCCGTCGCTGGCCGCCGGGAAGGCCCGCAGGGACCCGGAGCTCGGCGAGCTGGACGTGATCGCGCAGGCCGTGCTGGCCATCGGCGACGACGTGGACGACGTCCTGGAGCTCGGACGCCCGATGGCCGCCCTCTACATCGGCGGCATGGGCGCCCGCGGCAGGAACTTCTACAACGACCTGGCCCGCCGGTACGGCTTCGAGAAGGAGGCCGCGCTCATCCAGGACCTCTATCTCGACGGCAAGAAGGAGGAGGCGGCCGCCCAGGTGCCGCGCGAGCTGCTGGAGAAGATGTCCCTGGTCGGCCCCGAGGGCCACATCAGGGAGCGGGTCGCCGCCCTGCGGGAGGCCGGCGTCACCACGCTCAACGTCGCCCCCTTCGCCCGTACGCACGAGGAGCGGGTGCGGCTCGTCGAGCGGATCCGCGACATCGCCGCCTGATCCCCGTCCCCCTGGCCGCGCCGGGACCCGGCGCGGTCAGGGGCGGGACATCGGCGTCAGGGCGTACGGCGCGACCGCCGTGACGTCGCCGGTGGGACGGAGGTCCGCCGGGGCCGCGTGGCGAGGACCGGCGGACGTGCCCGCCTCAGTCCTTGACGGGTGTGCAGGGCTTCACAGGGGTGCCGGCCTCGGCCAGCCATGCGCCGAGTGTCCAAAGCACCTTCGGGTTCTGGTCGTCGCGGATCTCCAGCACGAGTGTCTCGTCCGGCCGGATGTACTCCGGGTGGATCCCGATCCGGTGGCCTGCCGGGATCGCCTTGATGACCTGGAGCGACCGCCAGTGCTCGGCGCCCCACTTCAGTTCCGCCTCCGTGTGCGGCCGCGTCCCGTACGAGGGATCCACGCCGGCGAACCGCGGTCCCGCGCATCGCGTGTGCGGCGCGAGGAACGACACGTCGGCCTTGATGCCGACCGACCTCAGCTCGGCCTCCAGCCCCGCGGGGTCGCGCAGTTCGTTGACGGTTACGGTGATCGTCCCGTCCGGGTTCTTGGTCACCGCGTACGCGGGCGTGCCGAGGCCGTTGATCAGCGGTATGACGACGGCCGCTGCCGCAGCGGCGGCGACCAGCAGCCGGGGAACGGTGATCAGCCGCCGCCGTCCGCCCATCTCCTCGATCAGGCGGCGTCTCGCTCTCGCGAGATCGTCCGGAGTGGCCGGCGGGACGGTCTCCCACATGGCTTTCAGTGCGTCCACTGTCAGTCTCCTTCTTCCAGCGCGTGACGGATCTGGATGCGGGCTCGGTTGAGTCGCGAGGCGACGGTGCCCGGCGGGATCGCGAGCGCGGCGGCGACCTCCTGGTAGCTCAGTTCGGCCCAGGCGACGAGGAGCAGCACGTCGCGATCGGCCGGTTTGAGCGCCAGCAGGGCCCGCGCCAGCGGCCGGTTGACGGCCAGGGTGTCGAGCCGGTCCTCCACTTGCGCGCCTGGTATCTCCGCCGGGTGCACGCCGCTGCGGATGTACGCGCGGTAGAGGGCCGTCTCGGCGCGCCGCCGTTTGCCGATCAGGTTGGAGGCGATGCCGTACAGCCATGGACGGGCGTCGGGGCGGCCCCTGTCGTAATCGCCCCGGCGCTGGAAGGCGGCCAGGAACGTGTCGGCCACCACGTCCTCGGCCTCACTCGGTCCGAGACGCCTGGCCGCGTAGCGGTGCAGGAGCGGGGCGTGCCGGTCGAACAGGGCGGCGAAGACCTCCGGATCGTCCAGGGACCGTCCGATGAGGGTCGCGTCATCGGCATCGACTTGTGACGTCATGCATGTCGGCCTTTCTCGGCGAGCGCGGTCACCCGTACTTACCGCGCCGGGCCGAAACGCTTCATTCGCCGGGCACGACGTCAGAAACCGCGGCAACCGCCCGGAAAGGTCGAGCGGAGGACAAGGCGACCTCCCGGCTCCGGGCCGCCGGCGGGTCAGGCCGGGCGTAGAGTCCCGTTCGTGATTCACGCCTCACGCCGCGCGCGGGTGGCCGCGGCGCTGCCCGGACACGAGGTCGCCGCCGTCCTCGTCACCGCCGCCGTCAACGTGCGCTACCTGACCGGTCTCGACAGCAGCAACGCGGCCCTGCTCCTCACCGCGGGGAGCGAGGCCCTGCTGGCCACCGACTCCCGGTACGCCGAGACGGCCCGGGAGCGCTGCGCCGGCGTGGAGGTGATCGAGGACCGCGACGTGGCGGGCGCGCTGCTGTCGCGGGCGGGAGACGCCGGGCCGGTCGCCGTCGAGGCCGGGCGCATGCCGGTGGGGACGTTCCGCGACCTCGCCGGCGCGCACCCGCTCGCGCCCGTCGAGGGGATCGTGGAGACCGTGCGCGCGGTCAAGGACGAGGGCGAGCTCGCCTCGCTGCGCCGGGCCTGCACGATCACCGACGAGGCGTTCGCCCGCGTCGTCGAGGCGATCGCGCCCGGGACGACCGAGCGCGAGATCGCCCGCCGGCTCGCGATCGCCATGATCGAGCTCGGCGCGGACAAGCCGGCGTTCGACGCGATCGTGGCCTCCGGCCCGAACGGGTCGATCCCGCACCACAGCCCCTCCGACCGGGCGGTGGAGCGCGGCGACCTGGTCACGATGGACTTCGGCGCGCTCTACGAGGGCTACCACGCCGACATGACCCGCACCGTGGCCGTCGGCCGGCCCGCCGCCTGGCAGCGGGACCTCTACGACCTCGTGCGGCTTGCCCAGCGGGCCGGCCGCCACGCCGTACGGGTGGGGGCGACGGCGGACGAGGTGGACGCCGCGGCCCGCGAACTGATCGCCGAGGCGGGGCACGCCGGGCACTTCGGCCACGGGCTCGGCCACGGAGTGGGCCTGGAGATCCACGAGCAGCCGTTCCTGGGCCCTGGCAGGACCGGTAGACTAGAGGATCGAGTTCCGATCACCGTCGAGCCGGGGGTTTACCTTCCGGGCAGGGGCGGTGTGCGCATCGAGGACACGCTGGTGACGCGTGACGACGGGCCGGAGCTTCTCACACTGACGACGAAGGAGCTGCTCGTCCTGTAGGGCAGCCGACGCGGGAGACGCACGTGGCGACGACGAACGACCTGAAGAACGGACTGGTGCTCAAGCTCGACGGCGGTGAGCTGTGGACCGTCGTTGAGTTCCAGCACGTCAAGCCCGGCAAGGGCGGCGCGTTCGTCCGCACCAAGCTGAAGAACATCCTGTCCGGCAAGGTCGTGGACAAGACGTTCAACGCCGGCGTGAAGGTCGACGTGGCCAACGTCGACAAGCGCGAGATGCAGTACTCCTACCTCGACGGCGACGACTTCGTGTTCATGGACACCGAGACCTACGACATGGTCAACGTGGAGCGGTCGGTGGTCGGCGACGCCGCCAACTACATGCTGGAGAACACGCTGGCGACCATCGCCTTCAACGAGGGCAACCCCCTCTACGTCGACCTGCCGGCGGCCGCGGAGCTGACGATCGCGCACACCGAGCCGGGCCTGCAGGGCGACCGCTCGACCGGCGGCACCAAGCCCGCCACCCTGGAGACCGGCGCCGAGATCAAGGTGCCGCTCTTCATCACCACCGGAGAGAAGGTCAAGGTCGACACTCGCACCGGCGAGTACCTCGGTCGGGCCTGACGTGTCGGCTCGGGGCAAGGCCCGCCGCCGCGCGCTGGACATCCTCTTCGAGGCCGAGGCCAGAAGGCTGAGCCCGCTCGACGTGCTCGCCGAGCGGGTGGAGCGTGCGGACCCGCCCGTCAACGAGTACACCTCCTTCCTGGTCGAGGGCGTGGTGCAGCACCTGGACCGGATCGACGAGCTGATCTCGACCTACTCCGAGGGCTGGACGCTGGAGCGCATGCCGGCCGTCGACCGCAACGTCCTGCGGGGCGGCACCTACGAGATGCTCTGGTCGGACGAGGTCCCGGAGGGCGTGGTCATCAGCGAGTGGGTCCACCTCGCCGCCGAGCTGTCGACCGAGGAGTCGCCGCAGTTCGTCAACGGCCTGCTGGCCCGGTTCAAGCAGCTCAAGCCGTCGCTGTCGCTCTAGGAGGGGGCCTCGGGCGCCCCGAGCCGGCCGCGCCGGAAGGCGTGGCGAAGCAAGCACCGCCCGCGGGGGGCGGGACAAGGGAGGCCGAAGTGCGTGACGCCACGCGGCAGGCGGTCGTCTGGGAGGCGCTGCGCGCGGTCCTCTCCGAGCGGGCCGCGGCCACCGGGCGCGAGTCGCTCGACATCGTCGACGCCGGAGGCGGCACCGGAGGCTTCGCCGTGCCGCTGGCGAAGCTGGGCCACGTGGTGACGGTCGTCGATCCCACCCCCGACTCCCTCGCCGCGCTGGAGCGGCGGGCCGCGGAGACCGGGGTCGGCGTCAAGGGCCTGCAGGGCGACGCGGCCGACCTCGGCGACCTGATCGCGCCGGGCAGCGCCGACCTCGTTCTGTGCCACAGTGTGCTGGAGTACGTGGAGGACCCGGCGGGGGCGCTCGGCGCGGTCGCCGGGGTGCTGCGCCCGGGCGGCGTGGTCAGCGTGCTCGCCGCCAACTCGGTCGCCGCGGCCGTCCACCGCTCGCTCGCCGGGCACTTCGACGAGGCGCGGCGGGTGCTGTCCGACCCGGACGGGCGCTGGGGCGACCGCGATCCCACCCCGCGCCGGTTCTCCCGCGACGCCCTGACCGCCCTGCTGGGCCGGGCGGGGTTCACGGTCGGCGACGTGCACGGCGTGCGGATCTTCGCCGACCTCGTGCCGGGCATGCTGGCCGAGGGCGACCCGGACGGGCTGATCGCGCTGGAGAAGGAGGCCGCCGCCCATCCCGTCCTGCGGGACATCGCGACGCTCCTCCACGTGCTCGCCCACCGCTGACCCGATCCGGACACGCGCCGGGCTCCGAATAGAAACCGTGTTCGGGTAAGGTGGCGGTGTGTCGCGGAACCAGCTGCTGCCCCGGGATCCGACGCCGCCGGACGGCCCGGCCGACGACAGCGGCTGCCCTATCCTCCACGTCGACATGGACGCCTTCTACGCGAGCGTCGAACTGCTGGACCGGCCCGAGCTGCGCGGCACCCCCGTCATCGTCGGCGCGACCGGGGCGCGCGGCGTCGTGCTCAGCGCGACCTACGAGGCCCGCCGCTTCGGCGTCCACTCGGCCATGCCGATGACCCGGGCCCGCCGCCTGTGCCCCCAGGCGACCGTCATCCCGCCCCGCCACGGCGTGTACGCCGAGGTGTCCCGGGGCGTCATGGAGATCTTCAAGGCGATCACGCCGGAGGTCGAGCCGATCGCCTCGGACGAGGCGTTCCTCGACGTCGGCGGCGCCCGGCGGCGGCTCGGCAGCCCCGCGGCCATCGCCCGCACGATCCGCGAGCAGGTGGCCGACCGGTATGGGATCACCTGCTCGGTGGGGGTGGCGAGCAGCAAGTTCGTGGCGAAGCTCGCGTCCCGGCAGTGCAAGCCGGACGGCCTGCTGGTCGTCCCCGCCGACGGGGTCGTGGAGTTCCTTCACCCGCTGCCGGTCGCCGCCCTGTGGGGCGTGGGGGAGCGGACCGAGCAGGCGCTCGTGCGGCTCGGCATCAGGACCGTGGGCGACCTGGCCCACGTCCCGGTCGCGACGCTCCAGCGGGAGTTCGGGGCCGTCGGCGCCCACCTGGCGGCCCTCGCGTGGGGGCGCGACGAGCGCCGGGTCGTGCCGCACGCGCCCGACAAGAGCGTCGGCAACGAGGAGACGTTCTCCCAGGACGTGGACGACCCGGAGGTGATCCGCCGCGAGCTGCTGCGGCTGTCGGAGCGGGTCGCGGCCCGGCTGCGGGCGGCCGGCCACGTCGGCAGGACCGTCAGCGTGAAGCTGCGCCGCTCCGACTTCACCACGATCACCCGCTCGCGGACGCTCCGCGAGGCGACCGACGTCGCGAAGGAGATTTACGACACATCGTGCGAGCTGTACGAAGCCGCCGGGCTGGAGCGGGTGCGTCTCCGGCTGGTCGGCGTCCGTGTGGAGAACCTCGCTCCCGCCGCCACCGCGACCCGGCAGCTCGGCCTGGGCGAACGGGAGACGGGCTGGCGGGAGGCCGAACAGGCCATGGACAGGGCCGCCCGGAGGTTCGGCCCCGACGCGGTGGTCCCGGGCTCGCTCGTTCGTCGTCCGTTTGGTCCAATGGGTCCATGACGTCACCTCCGGTTTGGACCGCGTTGGACGTTTTCTTTCGCCTACGTCTACAGGCTCGTATTCTGGGGATAACCGACCGCGAGGTTCGGACACCCCGTGTCGTCCGTTGCCGTCTTCCCCTGAGTGGGGCCGTCCTTGGGAGGCGCCGTGCCGCTGTCTGAGCACGAGCAGCGCTTGCTCGACCAGATCGAGCAGGCCCTCTACGCCGAGGACCCGAAGTGGGCCAATACCGTACGGATCAGCGATCCGCGCAGCCACTACAAGCGCCGCCTGGTGCGAGCCTCCGTCTGCTTCGCACTCGGCGTGGTCCTGCTGATGGTCGGCGCCATTGTGCCGCAGATCCTCCTCGGCGCCGCCGGTTTCGTGGTCATGCTGCTGAGCTGCCTGTGGGGCCTGTCGAGCTGGAAGCGCATGAACGGCTTCGGCGGGGACTCCTCCTCCCCGGCCCGCGGCCGTGGGCGCCGCCCCCAGCGCCAGACCTTCATGGAGCGCATGGAGGAGCGCTGGCGCCGCCGCCACGACGAGCGCTGACGATCGCACCCCGCCGCCCGCCCGTGTCCCGGGCGGGCGGTGTCGTGGTGCCAGGTCACCTCTGACCCGATCCGTCGTCGCCCGAGCCGCCGGTCGCCCCCGACCGGGCCCGGGGTCAGCGCCGGGAGCCGGTGAGGGTCGTCTCCCTCGGCGCCTCGTACGACCGGTCCGCCTGGACGGACCCGGCGGCGGGGCCGGGACCTGACCGCAGCCGGACACCCTCCAGCAGGTCGAACAGGTCGAGCGCGCGCTCGCCCACCGCCCTGATCCGCAGCAGCGTCGACATCGGGGCCACCACGGCTCCCAGGCGGCGCCACCGCGACACGTTCCCGGCCAGCGCGCGCCTGACCCTGCGCACGTCGGCCCTGCCCGGCCCGGCGGCCGCCGGCGTGCGGGCGTACCGGAGCCGCTCCTCCGCCGAGACGATCCGCGCCAGCGACGCCGCCGACTCCGCGTCGAGCTCGTACCGCTCGGTGATCCGCCGGCCGAGCGCCCGCGGGCTCTCGTCACGCCGCCGGGGCATCCCGAGGTCGGTGAGCGTGTCGCACAGCTCCAGCCAGGCCGCGTCCGCCGGCGGCCGCCGCCCGGCCCGGTCGTCCCCGCCGGCCGTCGCGGCCCTCGCCGGCACCGCCCCGGCGGGCGGCGCCGTACGGCCCAGCACGCGGCCGCGCCGCGACCGCGACAGCAGCCGGGCGGCGGCCGGGATCAGGGCGAGCAGCAGCACGACGGCGGCGCCGACGCCCACCTTGGCGATCACCGGCATGCCGGGTGCGGGCGCCAGCGGCACGGCGCCGAGGTCCCGGTCGATCTGCCGGGGGTTGGGACGCGAGGGCCTGCCCAGCGTGTCCGAGTCGTCCGTCCCGGTGGCCGGGCCTGACGACGGGCCGGCGCTGGGACCGGCGCTCGGCGTGACGGGCAGCGTGTACTGCGGCGCCTCGGCCGTCCCCTGACCGGCGGCGCCGGCCGGGGTCGGCTCGAACCGCAGCCACCCGACGCCCGCGAAGTACAGCTCCGGCCAGGCGTGGGCGTCGTGGACACGCACGGTCCACTTGTCGCCGATCTTCGTCCCGCCCGTGTACCCGATGGCCACCCGGGCCGGGATGTTGAGCATCCGCGCCATCACGGCCATCGCGCTGGCGAACTGCTCGCAGTAGCCCGACCGCTCGTCGAACAGGAAGTGGGACAGCGCCTGCCGCCCCGACCCGGACGCCCGGATGTTGTAGGTGAACTTCCCGGTGTGGGTGAACCAGTTCTGGAGCTTGACCGCCCGCTGGTACTGGGTGGTGGCGCCGCTGGTGACCCGCTTGGCGAGCGCCGCGATCCGCGGGTCGAGCCCGGAGGGCAGGGACACGTACCGCGCCTCGCCCTCCGGCTGCGGCAGCGCCGTGTCGAGCTGCGTGGTGGTGGGCTCGGGCTCGCCGGTCACGACCCGGTAGGCGAGCCCCGCCGCCTCGTCCTTGGTGGAGAACACGGTCAGCGTCGACTCATCGGCCCGCCAGTCGCCGTCGGCCTCGACCTGAACGGCCGGGTACGGCAGCGGGAGGAAGGTGAGACGGCCGATGTCCTCACTGATCGAGATGCGGGTCTCGGCCCTCTTGACCGTGACCGCCGGGCCGAGCCCCGGGGCCGGGGGCAGCGGGCCCTCGGACACCCGGTCCTCCGGCCGCCCCCGCAGGCCGCTCGGGGTGAACTTCGTCCCGTCGAACAGGTCGAGGGCGTAGATCCGCATGTAGCGCGGCTGGTCGTCGCTGCTGGTGTAGGTGAGCACGGTGTCGTTGTTCTGCTGGCTGAGCTGCCCGCTCAGCTTGGCGATGGCGTCCGGGATGGCGATCGTGCCACCGCCGGACCCGAGGCCGTTCCCCACGCCGAACCCGAACAGCGGATCGGGGGACAGGGCCGGCAGCAGCGCGGGCAGCAGGATGGACAGCGCGATCGCCGTCACTCCGATGCGCTTGCCCGACAGGGCGAGCCGCCCGGTGTCGGGGGACCCGCCGCCGGTCAGCGTGCGGGAGCGCCGCACCACCACGGCCCGGCCCCAGTGGCTCAGCCGCTCCCGGCCGTCGGCCACCAGCAGCCCGACGTACCCGAACGCGCCGATCACGAACGCCGGCCAGCCGATGGGATCGGTGATCACCGCGGCCGGGACGGTGAACAGGGCCAGCAGCGGCAGCCCGGCCAGCGCGGCCCGGCGCAGCCGCACCGCGAACAGGTCGACCAGCAGCGCGATGAGCCCGACGCCGCCGGCCGTGAGCAGCGTGATGCCCGGGTTGGCCGGCACCGGGGCGGCGTACCGCTGGATGTCGTCGAACCCGGTGGACACCAGCTCGGCCAGCAGCGGCAGCGAGTCCTTCGTCGGGACCACGCCGAGCCAGGCCAGGTCGTGCGTGAACACCGCCGTCAGGTACACCAGCAGGGCGAACGGCGCGGCGACCGGCGTGACCCAGGGGCGCGCGCCGAGGCGGCCGGCCACCACGCCGACCACGGTCACCACGAGGATCGCGCCCATGCTCGCCCAGAACCAGGCGCCGCCGTCGAACAGCGGGTACAGCGTGATCGCGACGGCCGCGGTGGACAGACCCGCGGCTACCGGCAGTTTCATCGGTCGTCCACTCCTCGTTCCGTCCTGGAGGCGCCCTCAGGCGGCGCTGCGCTTGTACGCGGCCTGCGGCCAGAGAGCCGCGAGCGAGCCCCCGGCCGGGAGCACCAGCACCCGCCAGCCGCTCGCCGTCAGCACCGCGCGCGCCGGCTCCGCCGTCTCGTCGGTCATGCCGTCCCAGCCCTCCACGTCGAGCAGGACCGCCACCCCGTTCATCCCGCCGTGCCGGAGCTGGGCCAGGGCCCGCGCGTCCTCCACGTCGACCGACCCGAGCACCGCGATGACCAGGCCCTCGCCCGTGCCCTGCCGCAGCGCCGCGATGCCGTGCTCCAGCGACCGGGCCGAGCTCTGCCGCACCACGGACAGCGCGTCGAGCAGCGACCACGACTGGCCGGTGTCGGACAGGTGCTGGGCGCCCTGGTCGGTGACCAGCCGCAGGCCGAGGCCCTCGTGGGACAGGTGGACGCCGATCGAGGCCGCCGCCGACACCGCCGCCTCGAACGACGACCGCGGCCCGTCGCCCCGGTGGGCGTGCCTGCGGGTGTCGAGCAGGAGCGCGCCCCTGCTCTGCCACTGCTGCTCCTCGCGCCGCACCATGAGCTCGCCGTGCCGCGCCGTGGACCGCCAGTGGACCCGCCGCAGGTCGTCGCCCTGGCGGTACTCGCGCGGCGCGACGTCGTCGTCGCCCGCCGCGGCCACCGACCGCGTACGGCTGTCGCCGCCGCCCGTCCACTCGCCCGACAGGCGCACCGGCGGCAGCGGGACGACCTCGGGGATGACGACGAGCGTGTCGGTGATCGTGAAGGACCTGGCCAGCTCGACCAGGCCGAACGGGTCGGTGATCCGGACCGACAGCGGCCCGATGGGGAAGCGCCCGCGCAGGTCGGAGCGCACCTTGTAGTCGATCTCCCGCACGCCCCTGGCCTCGACCCGGTCGAGGACGAACCGCGGCCGGGTGCCCAGGGCGTACTGGAGGGTGTCCTCGACCAGCAGCAGGCCGGTCGGCAGCCGGGTGACGTTCTCCAGCCGCAGGGTGACCGTGCTGTCGGCGCCGACCTCCACCCGGGCCGGGTCGAGACGGCGGACGCTGCTCAGCCGGTACCGCGTGCGCGCCACCACCATCGAGGCGAGCAGCGGCATCGCGATGATCAGTACGGCGACCCTGAGCAGGTCGCCCTCCCCGAGGAAGAACGCGCACAGCATGGCCGCGACGCCCGAGGCGATGAACGACCGTCCCCGGGAGGTCAGGGCCTTGAACCCCGTCATCGGTCCTCCGTCACCTCGTGTCCGGGACCGGGACACGGCGGACCAGCTCGGTGATCACCTGCTCCGGATGGCGGCGCTGGCCCTGCGCCTCCATGCTCGGCAGCAGCCGGTGCGCCAGCACGGGCACGGCCAGGTCCTGCAGATCGTCCGGGATCACGTAGTCGCGGCCGGACAGCGCGGCGTGCGCCCGGGCGCACCGCACCAGGTGCAGCGTGGCCCGGGGGGAGGCGCCGAGGCGCAGGTCGGGGGAGCTGCGGGTGGCCGCCACCAGGTCCACGGCGTACCGCTTCACCGGCTGTGACACGTATACGGCCCGCACGGCGCTGATCAGCGCGTGCACCTGGGCCGTCGTGGCGACCGGGTCGAGCTTGTCCAGCGGCTGCGAGGCGCCGTGCACGTCGAGCATCTCCAGCTCGGCGGCCGCCTCGGGGTAGCCCATCGCGATCCTCGCGGTGAAGCGGTCGCGCTGCGCCTCCGGGAGGGGATAGGTGCCCTCCATCTCGATCGGGTTCTGCGTCGCGATGACCATGAACGGCGACTCGAGGCGATAGGTGACGCCGTCCACCGTGACCTGGTGCTCCTCCATGCACTCCAGGAGGGCCGACTGGGTCTTCGGGGAGGCGCGGTTGATCTCGTCGCCGACCACGATGTTCGCGAACACCGGGCCCGGCTTGAACTCGAACTCCCGGCTCTGCTGGTTGTAGGCGCTGACGCCGGTGATGTCGCTGGGCAGCAGGTCGGGAGTGAACTGGACCCGCTTGACGGGGCAGTCGATGGAGCGCGCGAGGGCCTTGGCGAGCATGGTCTTGCCCACCCCCGGCACGTCCTCTATAAGAAGGTGGCCCTCCGCCAGGAGCACGGTGAGTGTCAGGCGGACGACGTCGCTCTTGCCCTCGATCACGGATTCGATGGCGTCGCGGATCCGGCGAGCCGTGTCGACCAGATCCTCGAGCCGGGTTTCCGCATCGGTGACGTCGGGGGTTGCTGCCACCAGGCCTCCATGAGGGTGCGTCCCCGAGAATGGGGCGTTATACGTTCCTTTTTCCATTCTGTGTACTGACCCTATGTCTCCTGTGGTTCCCGAGCGACTTTGTCCAGTAATCCCGGGGCGCGGTAGCCCACAGTGTCGTCCGATGTGTTCTCGCTCAGGTCCCGCGTTCGTGCGAATCCCGTGACAAAGTCCCCTCCACTTTCCTCCACCCGTGCGGGGCGGCGGCGGAAATCCCCGCGCCGTACGGCTTCCCCGTCCGCGCCGGGGGTTCCGACACGCCCAGCCGGCCGGCCGGGGGGCCGCCGCGCCCCACTCCGCATCACCCCGATTTACCTGCGAAAACGCGGCCGAATTCCAATGCCGACACGGCTTGAATCAGTTGACGGTGGGGAGAAGTGGAGTATGGTGGTGCGCAGTGGAGGGCAGAGGCTACAGCGCTGAGCGCTCCGCAAGGCACGGGAGGTGGATCCGCTGTTCCTCGGCACCCACCAACCGCGCCTTGACGACAAAGGACGGCTGTTCCTGCCGGCGAAGTATCGCGAGGAGCTGGCGGAGGGTCTTGTGATCACCAAAGGCCAGGAGCGCTGCCTCTACGTCTTCCCCGTAGAGGAGTTCCAGCGCATCACCGAGGCCCTGCGCACCGCACCGGTCACGGCCAAGGCGGTCCGCGACTACAGCCGCGTCTTCTTCGCCAGCGCGTCCGACGAGACGCCGGACAAGCAGGGGCGGATCACCATTCCGCAGAGCCTCAGGCAGTACGCGGGGCTGGAACGTGACTGCGTCGTGATCGGCGCCAACACGCGGCTGGAGATCTGGGACGCCCAGGCGTGGGACACGTACCTGGAGGCCCAGGAGCAGGCCTTCTCCGACCTTTCCGAGGAGGTGCTGCCGGGAATCCTGTGAATTCGTTGATCCATCTGATCGAATGACCCGTCGGTGACGTTCGGCGAGGTCTCCACCCGCTCCCAGTGGCATCTGATGCACCTTCCCCGGTGTCAGGCGCCACGGCGGCGACGCGGATGGGGACCTGGCCGGACGGGTCGGCCCCGCCAGAGGGGCCGGCATGGGTGGGGACCCGTTGGGTAGTCACCGGCGGCAGCCGCGCATCCGCGAGCACAGTAGCGGCGATATGGGGGTTGTAAGCGTTGTCGCATGATCCCGCGCAGTCGGGCGGTCACGTTCCGGTCATGCTCGGTCGCGTGCTGGAGTTGCTGGCTCCCGCTCTCGCCGGGCCCGACCCGGTCGCGGTCGACGCCAACCTCGGCCTCGGCGGGCACGCCGAGGCGCTTCTCGCGGCCCACCCGTCCCTTCATCTCGTCGGCATCGACCGGGACCCCACCGCCATCGAGCGGTCCACCGAGCGGCTCGCGCCCTACGCGGACCGGGTGACCATCGTGCGGGCGGTCTCCGACGAGCTTCCCGAGGTCCTCGAACGGGCCGGGCGTCCCGTCGTGCACGCCGCCCTGTTCGACCTCGGCGTCTCCTCTCCCCAGTTGGACGAGGCCGGCCGCGGCTTCGCCTACTCCTACGACGCCCCCCTCGACATGCGGATGGACCGCGAGCAGGAGCTCACCGCAGAGCACGTGGTGAACACCTACTCCGTCGCGGAGCTCACCCGCATCCTGCGCGACTACGGCGAGGAGCGCTTCGCGGCGCGCATCGCGAGCCTCATCGCCCGGGAGCGCGCCAAGGACCCCATCGGCACGACCAAGCGCCTCGCCGACCTCGTCCGGGCGGCCATCCCCGCCGCCACCAGACGGACCGGGGGCAACCCGGCGAAGAGAACGTTCCAGGCGTTGCGCATCGAGGTGAACCAGGAGCTCGGCGCGCTGGAGCGCGCGCTGCCCGCGGCCCTCGACGCGCTGGCCGTGGGCGGGCGCGTGGTCGTGCTCGCCTACCACTCCTTGGAGGACCGGCTCACCAAGCAGGTCCTCGCGGCGCGAACCACGGACACGAGCCCTCGGGGGCTCCCGGTCCCCCTTGAGGCCCACCAGCCCCGGTTCCGCCTACTGACGAGGGGAGCAGAGCTCCCGGACGACGACGAGGTGGCCCGCAACCCGCGGGCGGCCTCTGCCCGGTTGCGGGCGGCAGAGAGGATCCGCCAGGGATGAGGACAGAGCAGGAGACCAGGAGGGCGGCCGCGCGCCCGGCCGCGGCCCCGCGTACGGCGGGCCGGTCGGGCGGGGCCGTCACGCCCGACGGCCCGATCGAGGCGGAGGCCCAGGCCGTCCCCGCCCCCCGGCGCCGGCGCGACCCGCAGGCCCCGCGCGTCCCCGAGACGCGCGAGCCGCTCGGCGCCGCCCGCACGCGCCGGGCGCCCGAGGCCCCCCTGAACGGCGTGCGTCCGCGCGCGTCCGCCCCCGTCCCCGACGGCCGCGACGCGACGGCTCGCCCCGACGCCCGCAGGTCAGCCGCCCCGGCTCGTTCCCGTGCGACCGCCCCCGAGGCGGCCGCCCCCGAGTCGACGGGTCCGCGAGCCCGGACGGCCGCTCCGGCGCGCCCGCGCACGGCTCCCGCAAGGCGCCCCGAGCCCGCGCGCGCCGGCACGGCCCAGCCCGACGCCCCGCCGGCCTCACCGGCCCCGTCGGCGGCGCCCGGGGTCCCAGCCGTCCGGCGGGCGTTCCGCAGGCCGCCGCGCGCGCCGTTCGTGCTGCTCGTGGCCGGTCTCATGTGCGGCGGCCTGGTCACGCTGCTGCTGCTCAACACGGTGCTCGCGCAGGACTCCTTCAAGCTGAGCGACCTGCGGTCGAGCATCGACGAGCTGCACCAGCAGGCCGCGGCCCAGGAGAACCAGCTCCGCGTGTGGAGCCAGCCCAACGCGCTGTCCGAGGCGGCCAGGGGGTACCTGAAAGACGACAACAAGTCGGCGCCGCAGTTCGTCACGACGGGTCCCTCGGCGGCCCCGTCCGGCGAGGCGACCCCCGCGGCCCCCCAGGGGGAGGGCGCGGTCCGGTGAGAGAAGGCGGCCGGAACCCCGGCCCCGGCCGCGGCGGTCCCGGCGGGCGAGGCGGTCAGGGTCCGGGCGGCGGCAAGAGGAGCACGGGCTCCGCGGGCAGGCCGTCCCGCCTGGACGGACCGCCGCGGCCCGGACGTCCCGACCACCCCCTCCCACCGGGTCGTGACGACCCGGCGGACCAGCGCGGCGTCCGCAGGAACGGCGGCGGGCCCCACCCGCAGGAGGAGCCCCGCCGCGGCCCCGCCACGCCCCCGCGCCGCGCCCAGCACCCGAACGCCGCCGACCGCGGCGCGAACGGCACGAACGGCGGCGCGAACGGCGCGGCCCGCGGCGCGAACGGCACGGGGCGTGGCTCGAAGGGCGCGGACCGTGGCGCGGCGGGCGACGCCCCGCCGCCGCGCGCCCGGCGCACCCCGCCCGGCGACGCGGGCTCACGCTCGGAGCCCGGGACGCCCGGGCGGCCTCGCCGTACTCCGGAGGAGCGTGACGTGGCGTCGCGTTCCGAGGCGGGGGCGGCGGCCCGGCCGCGCCGGACCCCGCCCGGCGACGGCGCCTCACGCTCGGAGCCCGGGACTGCCGGGCGGCCGCGCCGGGCCTCCGGCGACCCCGCCGGGGCGGGCGGCCGGGGGACGGCATCCGACGCCCCCTCATCCCGTCCCTCCCGGCGTGGACCGGCGGACGTCACGGCGCCGGCCGCCGGCCGGACCGCCGAGCGGCAGAGGCCCGGCGGCCCCGGCGGCGCCGGTGGCCCTGGTAGCCCGGCCGGCCCCCGTGTCCCCGGCGCGCGGCCCGGAGGGCCGAACGGGCGCAGGTCCGGTCCGCCGGGCCCGCCGCGCCCCCCGGCCCCGCCGCGCCCGCCCGCCGTCCTGCGGCTGGGCAACCCGGGCCGGCGGCTCAACGCCGCCCTGGTCGCGATGGCGTTCGTGCTGTCGCTGTTCGCGGGGCGGCTCGTGCAGCTCCAGGGGCTCGACTCGAAGGTCCTACAGGCCAGGGCCGCGCAGCAGCGGGTGCAGCCCGAGGTGCTGCCGGCCAGGCGCGGCTCGATCAAGGACTTCGGCGGGCACGAGCTCGCCGTGACGGTCGACGCCCGCGAGATCTACATCGACCCCAAGGACGTCGACCCGGCCAAACGGGACCAGGTCGCGGCGATGCTGGCCGCCCAGCTCAACCGGCCCCGCCCCGAGATCGACGCCAAGCTGGCCAAGACGGGCCAGCGGTACATCCCGATCTCCCGCGACGTCGACCCGCTGCGCGCCAAGCAGATCATGAGCTACGGGTTCAAGGGCGTGGGGTCCAAGCAGACCTACCGCCGCCTCTACCCGGGCGGCTCGCTCGCGGCCGGGCTGATCGGCTTCGTCGGCGTGGACGGGACCGGCCTGGAGGGGCTGGAGAGCGCCTACGACAAGCTCCTGGCGGGCCGTGACGGCCAGCAGAGCATCGAGATCGGCCGCGACGGGCAGCGCATCCCGATGACGCGCAGCACCCGGCGGTCGCCGGTGCCCGGCCGCGACGTGCGGCTCACGATCGACAGGGACATCCAGTGGGCCGCCGAGCAGGCGATCGCCAAGCAGGTCGCGGCGACGCGGGCGCGCAGCGGCAGCGTGATCGTCATGGACGTGCGGACCGGCCAGATCGTCGCGATGGCCAACGCCCCGCAGCTCGACCTGAACGACTGGCAGGACGCCCCGGTGGACGACCGGGGCAACCGGGCGGTGTCGGAGATCTTCGAACCGGGCAGCACGAACAAGGTCATCACGGCGGCCGCGGCGCTGGAGGCGGGGGCGGTCACCCCCGAGACCGTGCTGCGGGTGCCCGACCACATCCAGTGCGCCGACCGGCAGATCAAGGACGCGGAGCCGCACAAGGTGGAGCCGCTCACGTTCACGGGCGTCATCGCCGAGTCGAGCAACGTCGGCACGATCATGGCGGCGCAGAGCCTGCCCAGCCAGCGGCTGTACGACATGTTCCGGGCGTTCGGGTTCGGCGCCCGCAGCGGGTCGGGGCTCCCCGGCGAGCAGGACGGCCTGCTGCCCGCCTGGCAGGACTGGTCGGGCAGCCAGCGCTGTACGATCGCCTACGGCCAGGGCATCTCGGTGACCGCGCTGCAGATGGCCAGCGTCTACCAGACGATCGCCAACGGAGGAGTGCGGGTGACCCCCACGATCGTCGCGGGCACCACCGACGAGCACGGCAGGCTCGTGCCGTCCCCGGCGCCCAGGCGGACGCGGGTGATCAGCGAGCGGACCGCGCAGCAGATCTCCCAGATGCTGGAGGCCGCCGTCGGTCACGACGGCACGGGCACGGCCGCGTCGATCTCCGGCTACCGGGTCGCGGGCAAGACCGGCACCGCCATGCGGTACGACGAGAAGTGCGGGGGATACTGCGGGTACACGGCCACGTTCGTCGGCTTCACGCCCGCGGACGCGCCCCGGCTGATGGCGCTGGCCGTGATCCAGGATCCGAAGAAAGGCCACTTCGGCGGCATGGTCGCCGCCCCGGTGTTCAAGGACGTCATGACATTCGCGTTGAAGAGCAGGAAGATCCCGCCGACGGGTACGAAGGCGCCCGACGTCGTCCTTCGCACCCAAGGGTGACAGGGGAAGGTACGCTCTCCGCCGTGCGTCCCCCGTCCTCCATGCGTCCCGCCTCCGTGCCGGCCCGCCCGCTGTCCGGGCTTGCGGCCCTCCTCGGCACGGTCTCGGCCGTCCCCTCGCCCGGCGCCAGGGCGGTCAGGGGCGCCGTCACCGGCATCACCATCGACTCGCGGCGGGTGCTGCGTGGCGACCTGTACGTGGCCCTGCCGGGCAACCGGGCCCACGGCGCGGAGTTCTCCGGGGCCGCGCTGGCGGCGGGAGCCGCGGCGATCCTCACCGACGAGGAGGGCAGGGACCGGGCCGTGGCGACCGGGCTGCCGGTGCTCGTCGTTCCCGACGCGCGGGCGCTGCTCGGCCGCGTGGCCTCCTGGGTGTACGGGAACCCGGCGGCCGGCGTGACGCTGATCGGCGTCACCGGCACGAGTGGCAAGTCCACCTCGACGTTCCTGCTCGACGCGGGGCTGCGGGCGGCCGGCCACCGGACCGGCCTGATCGGCGGCGTGGAGATCCGGGCGGGCGACACCTGCTTCCCGGCGGAGCTCACCACGCCGGAGGCGAGCGACCTGCAGGGCCTGTTCGCGCTGATGCGCGAGCAGGAGGTCACGGCCGCGGCGATGGAGGTCTCCAGCCACGCCCTGGCCCTCGGCCGGGTCGACGGACTGTTCTACGAGGTGTCGATCTTCACGAACCTGTCGCAGGACCACCTCGACTTCCACCGCGACCTCGACGACTACTTCGCGGCCAAGCAGCGGCTGTTCACGCCGGAGCTGTCGCGGCTGGGCGTGGTGAACGTCGACGACCGGCACGGCCGCGAGCTGACCGGCCTGGCGAAGATCCCGATCACCACGTTCTCCGCCTCCGGCGCCCCCGAGGCCGACTGGCGGGCCGAGAACGTGCGGCTGGGCGGCGACGGCAGCGCCTTCCGCGTCGTCGGGCCGGGCGGGGTCGAGGCCGACGCGGTGGTCGCGCTCCCCGGGCCGTTCAACGTGGACAACACGCTCGGCGCGCTGGTCGCGCTGGTGGAGGCCGGGGTCCCGCTCCAGACGGCCGTGGCCGGCGTCGCGTCCTTCCCGGGCGTCCCCGGGCGGATGGAGCGGGTGCCCGGGGCGGGCGACGTCCAGGTGATCGTCGACTACGCCCACAAGCCGGGCGCGGTCGAGTCGGTCCTCCGGTCGCTGCGCGCCGTGCTGGACGACGGGCCCGGCGGGCGCCTGACGATCGTGCTCGGCTGCGGCGGCGACCGCGACCGCGGCAAGCGGCCGATGATGGGCGAGGCCGCCGCGCGCCTGGCCGACGTGGCCGTCCTGACCAGTGACAACCCCCGCACGGAGGACCCCCTGGCGATCCTCGCCGCGATGCTGGAGGGCGCCCTGCTTGTGCCCGAGGACGAGCGGGCGCACGTGGTCGTCGAGCCGGACCGGGCGGCCGCCATCGATCTGGCGATTTCCGGTGCCGCGCCCGGAGATGTGGTAGTTGTGGCCGGCAAGGGACACGAGCAAGGGCAGTATGTCCGAGGCGAGGTGGTCCCCTTCGACGACCGCGAGGTGGCCGCGCGGGCCGTCGCGAGGCGCGAGCGGGCCGCCCGCGCGGGCGAGGGGGCCGCGGGTGCCTGAGCCGACATCCCAGGCGGCGCCGGGCGCGGGGCCCGGCCGCCGGCCGACCGACGCGAAAGAGAGCAGGAAACACCGATGATCCCGTTGCCGCTGGCCCGGGTCGCCGAGATCACGTCGGGGGCGCTGACCGGCCTGGCCGACCCCGGAGCCGTGGTCCGCGGGCCCGTCGTGATCGACTCGCGGGCCGCCGTCCCCGGCTCGCTGTTCGTGGCGATCAAGGGGGAGCGGGCCGACGGGCACGACTTCGCCCGCCAGGCCTGCGAGGCCGGCGCCACGGCCGTGCTCGCCTCCCGGGCCGTCGAGGCCCCCGCCGTGATCGTGAGCGACGTCGTGGCCGCGCTGGCCGACCTCGCGACCGCCGTCGCGGCCGGGCTCCCCGCCGCGACCGTGGTCGGCGTGACCGGCTCCGCGGGCAAGACCACCACCAAGGACCTGCTGGCCGGGCTCGCCGCCCGCATCGGCCCGACGATCGCCCCGGTCGGGTCGTACAACAACGAGATCGGCCACCCGCTGACCGTCCTCAAGGCCGACGAGTCCACCCGGTTCCTCGTGCTGGAGCTGAGCGCCCGCAACGTCGGCCACATCGCCTACCTCACGCGGATCGCCCCGCCGCGCATCGGCGTCGTCCTCAACGTCGGCACCGCCCACCTCGGCGTGTTCGGCGGCAAGGAGGCCATCGCCCGGGCGAAGGGCGAGCTGGTCGAGGCGCTGCCGTCCGACGGCGTGGCCGTGCTCAACGCCGACGACCCCCTCGTGTCGGCCATGGCGAGCCGTACGGAGGCCAGGGTCACCTACTTCGGGCGGTCGCCCGGGGCGCACGTGCGGGCCGAGGACGAGACCGTCGACGAGCGCAGCCGGGCCGCGTTCACGCTGCGCACGCCGTCGGGCGCCGCGCCGGTCCGGCTGCGCCTGCACGGCGCCCACGCGGTCGACAACGCGCTGGCCGCCGCCGCCGCGGCGTACGAGCTGGGCCTGCCCGTCGCGACGATCGCCGACGAGCTGTCCAACGCCGAGCCGCGCAGCCGGTGGCGGATGGAGGTCACCGACCGTCCGGACGGCGTGACGGTGATCAACGACGCGTACAACGCCAACCCCGACTCCATGCGGGCCGCCTTCGGCAGCCTGGCCGCGATCGGGGAGGGGCGGCGCAGGTTCGCCGTGATCGCCGCGCTGCGCGAGCTGGGCGAGGACTCGGCGGAGCTGAACGAGGGCGTCGGGCGGCTCGCCGCCGGCGCCGGTCTGGAGGCGCTGGTCGTGGTGGGGGAGGACGCCGGGCCGGTCCTGGCCGGCGCCCCCGGCGCGATCCACGTCCCCGACGTCGGCGCGGCGGCGGCGGAGCTGGCCGGCCGTCTGCGGCCGGGCGACGTCGTGCTGGTGAAGGGGCCGCGTGCGGCCGGGCTCGAGCGGGTCGCCGCGGCGATCCTCGGAGGTGACGCCCGGTGAGGAACATCCTCATCGCGGCCGCGGTATCGCTGCTGCTCTCCATGGTCGGCACGCCGCTGGCGATCCGGCTGTTCGCCCGGAGGGGGTACGGCCAGAACATCCGCGAGGAGGGGCCGTCGGGGCACTACGACAAGAAGGGCACCCCGACGATGGGCGGCACGGTGATCGTCATCGCGTCGCTGATCGGCTACTTCACGGCCCACCTCACGACCCTGCTGTCGGCGGTCACCGACCCGCCGACGGTCTCGGGCCTGCTCGTGCTGTTCCTGATGACCGGCCTCGGCGCGGTCGGCTTCCTCGACGACTTCATCAAGATCTACAAGCAGCGCAGCCTCGGCCTGCGCAGCGGCGCCAAGGCGGCCGGGCAGCTCGTCGTCGGCGCGATCTTCGCGATCCTGATCGTGCGGTTCCCGAACGGCTACGACCTCACCCCGGCCGAGACGAAGCTGTCGTTCCTGCGCGACTTCGGGCCCTCGATCGGCCTGTTCGGCTTCACGCTGTGGGTGCTGTTCTTCATCGTCGGCTTCTCCAACGCGGTGAACCTCACCGACGGCCTCGACGGCCTCGCCTCCGGCGCCACCTGCCTCGTCCTCGCCGCGTACGTGCTGATCGGCAACTGGCAGCTGCGCAACAGCTGCACGATGCTGCTGGGCCCCAACTGCTACTCGGTGCGGGATCCGCTCGATCTCGCCGTGGTCGCCGCGGCGGTGCTCGGCGCCTGCTTCGGGTTCCTGTGGTGGAACGCCCCGCCCGCGAAGATCTTCATGGGCGACACCGGCTCGCTCGCGCTCGGCGGCGTGATCGCCGGTCTCGCCTTCACCACCCGGACCCAGCTCCTGCTGCCCATCCTCGGCGGCCTGTTCGCGATCATCACGATGTCGGTGATCATCCAGGTCGGCTTCTTCAAGATGACCAGGAGACGCGTGTTCCGGATGGCCCCGCTCCAGCATCACTTCGAGCTGTCGGGCTGGGCCGAGACGACCATCGTCGTCCGCTTCTGGCTCATCGCCGCGCTCTGCGTCGCCGCCGGGCTCGGCCTGTTCTACCTGGAATGGATGCCCAAGCAGTGAGCGTCGTCGTCGCGGGTCTCGGGATCTCGGGCGCGGCGGCCGCGCGCGCCCTGGCTCGGGGCGGCGAGCGCGTCGTCGTCCTGGAGGCCGCGGAGGGGGAGCGGCAGCGCGCCGTGGCCGCCGAGCTCGCGCCGCTCGGCGTCGAGGTGCGGTTCGGCGAGCCCGCCCTTCCCGAAAGGGCTGAGATCGTCGTCACCTCCCC
This sequence comes from Microbispora corallina, assembly GCF_016863035.1. Lineage (GTDB taxonomy): Bacteria > Actinomycetota > Actinomycetes > Streptosporangiales > Streptosporangiaceae > Microbispora > Microbispora corallina. Next base: position 208,730 of record NZ_BOOC01000001.1, on the reverse strand, counting down.
GGGGTGGCGTCCCGGCCACCCGCTCCTGACCGCCGCCGCCCGGGCCGGGGTCGAGGTGATCGGCGAGGTCGAGCTGGCCTGGCGGCTGCGCGGCGAGGGATCCGCCCCCTGGCTCGCGCTCACCGGCACCAACGGCAAGACGACCGCCGTGCGGATGCTCGCCTCGATGCTGTCGGCCGCCGGGCGCAAGGCTCTCGCCGTCGGCAACGTCGGCGTCCCCATCGTGGAGGCCGTGGCCGAGCCGTACGACGTGCTGGCGGTGGAGCTGTCGAGCTTCCAGCTCCACTGGTCGTCGTCGATCGCGCCGCTCGCGGCGGCCGTGCTGAACGTCGCCCCCGACCACATCGACTGGCACGGCTCGATGGAGGAGTACGCCGCGGCCAAGGCCCGGATCTTCGCCAACGCCGGGGTCGTGGTGTACAACGCCGACGATGAGTGGTCGACCCGGCTGGCCGCGCCGTACGGGTCGCGGGTGGGCTTCACGCTGGGCGTGCCGCGCCCCGGCCAGCTCGGCGTGGTGGAGGACCTGCTCGTCGACAGGGCGTTCACCCCCGACCCGGTCGCCTCGGCCGAGGAGCTGTGCGAGCTGGCCGACGTCCGGCCGTTCGCCCCGCACAACGTGGCCAACGCGCTCGCCGCCGCCGCGCTCGCCCGCGCGTACGGCGTCCCCCCGGAGGCCGTGCGGCGCGGTCTGGCCGAGTTCACGCCCGACCCGCACCGGATCGCCCACGTGGCCACGATCGGCGAGGTCGACTACGTGGACGACTCCAAGGCCACCAACCCGCACGCGGCCGCCGCGTCCCTGGCGGCGTACCCGTCGGTGGTGTGGATCGCCGGCGGCCAGCTCAAGGGCGCCGACGTGGACGACCTGGTCCGGCGTGCCGCCCCCCGCCTGCGCGGCGCCGTCCTCCTCGGGACCGACCGCGAGACGATCCGCCGGGCGCTGGCGCGACACGCCGCGAACGTCCCCGTGGTGGACGTGCCGGGGCAAGACACTGGGGTCATGGACCGTGTCGTCGCAGAAGCCGCCCGGCTCGCCTCCCCGGGCGACACCGTGCTGCTCGCCCCCGCGGGGGCCTCGCTGGACATGTTCGCCAGTTACGGGGCGCGGGGGGACGCCTTCGCCCGGGCCGTCCAGCGCCTGGCGGAGTCGTGACGGCGCAGCCGGCCGCGGCCGCCCCCGGCGGCTGGGCCCGCGCGCAGCTCGCGTCGCTCAGGGAGCTGCTCGGCCGTCCGCTGACGTCGTACTACCTGGTCCTCGGCTGCAGCGCGCTGCTGCTCGCCCTGGGCCTGATGATGGTGCTGTCGGCGTCCAGCATCGAGGCGCTGCAGAAGACGGGCAACCCGTTCTACTGGTTCATGAAGCAGTCGATGTCGGTCGCGCTGGGCATCCCCCTGATGTGGGTGTGCTCGCGCATGCCGCAGCGGTTCTTCCGCCTCGCCGGTTACCCCCTGATGGCCGTGTCGATCATCGGCCTGCTGATGGTGATCTTCATCGGCCAGGAGCTGCTCGGCGCCCAGCGGTGGATCGCGATCGGGCCCATCTCGGTGCAGCCGTCCGAGCCCGCCAAGCTGGGGCTGGTGCTGTGGGGGGCCGACCTGCTCGCCAGGAAGGCGCGGGGCGGCCGGATCGAGTGGCGGCACCTGCTGATCCCGCTGATGCCCGGCACCGCGATCATCGCGGTCCTCGTCATGCTCGGCCGCGACCTCGGCACGACGATCGTGCTGATGCTGATCTTCCTCGCCCTGCTGTGGGTGGTGGGCGCCCCGGTGCGCCTGTTCGGCGGCATCCTCGGACTGCTCGCGATGGCGACCGTGGTGATGATCATCGTCGAGCCGTACCGACTGGGCCGCCTGACGGGCTACCTGCGCCCGTGGGAGAACGCCCAGGGGACGGGGTTCCAGGCCGTCCAGGGGCTGATGGCGATCGGCTCGGGCGGGTGGTTCGGCCTCGGGCTCGGCAGCAGCCGGCAGAAGTGGGACTGGGTGCCCCACGCCGAGAGCGACTTCATCTTCTCGATCCTCGGGGAGGAGCTCGGCCTGATGGGGACGCTGGTGGTGATCGCGCTGTTCGGCCTGCTCGGGTACGCCGGGCTGCGCATCGCCTCCCGGGCCCGCGACCCGTTCATCCGGCTGTCGGCCGCCGCGTCGGTCGCCTGGATCGTCGGGCAGGCCATCGTCAACATCGGCGCGGTGATCGGCGTCTTCCCCATCACCGGCATCCCGCTCCCGCTCGTGTCGTACGGCGGGTCGGCCCTGTTGCCGACGCTCGGCGCGCTGGGCATGTTGCTGTCGTTCGCCAAACGCGAGCCGGGCGCGGCCGAGGCGCTGGCGGCCCGTGGCCCCGGACCGGCCGCGCGGGCTCTAAGCTGGCTTGGCCTGAACGGCCGCGCCAGGCGGTGACGGGGGAGCGGCGGCGCGGCAGCGCGCGACGAGACGGAACGACGTGGGAACAGGGAGTGACATGAGGGTGGTCCTCGCCGGCGGCGGGACGGCCGGCCATATCGAGCCGGCGCTCGCCTTGGCCGACGCGCTTCGCGAGCAGGACCCGTCGATCGGCATCACCTGCCTCGGCACCGAGCGGGGCCTGGAGACCCGGCTGGTGCCCGCACGGGGATACGAGCTGGCCCTGGTGCCGGCTGTGCCGCTGCCCCGCTCGATCACACCCCAGTTGCTCACGGTGCCCGGCCGCCTCGCCGGGGCGATCGGCGCGGCCGCCGGCATCCTGGACCAGGTCCAGGCCGACGTGCTGGTGGGGTTCGGCGGCTACGTGGCCACCCCCGGCTACCTCGGCGCCCGCCGCCGCGGCGTCCCGATCGTCGTCCACGAGGCCAACCCTCGCCCGGGCCTGGCCAACCGGCTCGGCGCCCGGCTGACCGATCACGTCTTCACCGGTCACCCGGAGGCCTCGCTCCCCAACGCGGAGTACGTCGGCATCCCGCTGCGCCGCCAGATCGCCCAGATGGACCGCCTGTCGCTGGGCGACAAGGCCCGGTCGTACTTCGGGCTGGAGTCCGACCGCGTCACGCTGCTGGTGTTCGGCGGCTCCCAGGGCGCCCGCTCGGTCAACAACGCCGCGCTGGAGGCGGCCCCCTACCTGCGGGCGGCCGGCGTCCAGGTGCTGCACGTGATCGGGCCCAAGAACGAGGTCGCGGTGGAGCCCCCGCCGGGCGACCCGCAGTACGTGATCCTCCCGTACGTCGACCGCATGGACCTCGCCTACGCCGCCGCCGACCTGGTGTTGTGCCGGGCCGGCGCCATGACCTGCGCGGAGCTGACCGCCGTGGGGCTGCCCGCGGCGTACGTGCCGCTCCCGCACGGCAACGGCGAGCAGAGCCTCAACGCCCAGCCGATCGTGCAGGCGGGAGGCGGGATCATGATCGACGACGCGCAGCTGTCCGCGAGGTGGATCGTGGAGACGCTGCTGCCGATCCTCAACGACCCCGAGCGCGTGGTCGCCATGTCCGAGGCCGCCTCACGGATGGGCCGCAAGGACGCCGACGTGACGCTCGCCCGCAAGGTGCTGGAGATCGCTTCGCGATGAGTCTGGTCAAGCTCGTGGACCCCGTGCCGGCCGCAGACCTGGGACGGGTGCACTTCATCGGCATCGGCGGCGCCGGCATGTCCGGCATCGCCCGCATCCTCCTGAAGCGGGGCGTCCCGGTGTCGGGCAGCGACGCTCGCCCGTCCGACATGCTGCACGAGCTGCGCGAGCTGGGCGCGGCCATCCACGTCGGGCACGCCGCCTCCCACATCAAGGACGTCGACACGGTCGTGGTCTCCACGGCCATCCGCGACTCCAACCCCGAGCTGGGGGAGGCGCTGCGGCAGAACCTGCGGGTCATCCCGCGGGCCGCCGCGCTCGCCGCGGTGATGGCCGGCCGCACGGGGATCGCCGTCGCCGGCACCCACGGCAAGACCACGACCACCTCCATGCTCACGGTGGCCCTGCAGAAGTGCGGCGAGGACCCGTCCTACTGCGTGGGCGGCCAGCTCGTCACCACCGGCCTCGGGGCCGACGACGGCGCCGGCGACGTGTTCGTGGCCGAGGCCGACGAGAGCGACGGCTCGTTCCTCATGCTCGCGCCGCGCATCGCCGTGGTCACCAACGTCGAGGCCGACCACCTGGACAACTACGGCGACCCCCAGGCCGTCCACGACAGCTTCGCCCGCTTCGTCGAGCGCGTCGGGTCGCTGCTCGTGGTGTGCGCCGACGATCCGGGCGCCGTCGCGCTCGCCCCCCTCGCCCGCGCCCGCGGCCTGCGCGTCGTGACGTACGGCGAGTCCCCGGACGCCGACGTGCGGACGGTCGGCATCGAGCCGCGCGGCCTCGGGGTGGAGTTCGGCGTGGCGGGCCACGGGTCGGTGCGCCTGGTCGTGCCCGGCCGCCACAACGCGGTCAACGCCACCGCCGTCATCGCCGTCGCCCTGGAGCTGGGCCTGCCGTTCGCCGAGATCAGGGAGGGTCTGTCGGCCTTCACCGGGGCGAAGCGCCGGTTCGAGGCCAAGGGCGAGGCCGCGGGGGTGACGGTGTTCGACAGCTACGCCCACCACCCGACCGAGCTCACCGCCGACCTGCGGGCCGCCCGCGACGTGGTCAACGGCGACGGCCGGGTCATCGCGGTCTTCCAGCCCCACCTCTACTCGCGCACCCGGTTCTTCGCCGACGAGTTCGGCACGGCGCTCGGGCTGGCCGACGAGGTCGTGGTCCTCGACGTGTACGGGGCCCGTGAGGACCCCGAGCCCGGGGTCTCCGGCGCGCTGGTCGCAGGGAAGGTGCCGCTGCCCGCCGAACAGGTGGTGTACGCGCCCGACCGGGGCGCCGTGCCCGGCCTCGTGGCCGGCCGCGCCCGCCCCGGCGACATCGTCCTCACCATGGGCGCGGGCGACGTGACGGAACTCGGCCCCCGCATCGTCGCGGAGCTGTCCGCGCGGTGAGGCCGGCGGCGAGGGCGGCGGTGAGGCGCCCGTGAGGCGGGCCGTCCGGCGCACGGCCCTGGCGGTCCTGCTGAGCGGCGGGGTCGTCGGCGCCGCCACCTGGGTGGTGTTCTTCTCGCCCGTCCTCGGCGTCCGCGAGGTGGAGGTCACCGGCAACACGCGCATCCCCGCCGAGCAGGTGCGGGCCGCGGCGGGGGTGCGGACCGGCACCCCGCTCGCCACCGTCGACCTGGGCGCGGTGGAGGGGCGCGTGAGCGCCCTGCGGGCCGTGGAGTCGGCCCGCGTGGCGCGGGGCTGGCCCGGCACGCTGCGGATCGACGTGGTCGAGCGCGTCCCCGCCGCCGCCGTCCCGGCGGGCGCCCTCACCGACGTGATCGACCGGTACGGCGTGGTGCTGGAGCAGGTCCCGGTCGCCCCGCCCCGGCTGCCCGTGCTGCGGGTGCAGCGGGCGGCCGCCGACGACCCGGCCACCCGGTCGGCCCTCGCCGTCCTGCGGGCCCTCCCCGCCGACCTGCTCGACCGGCTGAGGGAGGTGCGGGCCCCGTCTCCCGACTCCATAACGCTGCGGCTGACGGACGGCCGCACGGTCGTGTGGGGCGACGCCGGGCGCGCGGCCGAGAAGGCCCGTGTGCTGGTCGCCGTGCTCCCCAAGCCCGGGAAGACGTACGACGTGAGCTCCCCCCGAGTGGTGACGGTGCGGTGAGGGCGTTGCGAAGCAGAAGTGAGAAACGTCACCGCGACATGCGCGGGAAAGGCCGCGCGAGGCCGGTTCGCGAGGCATCGTGCGAATCGGACGGCCCGCGACACGCCGGACGGCCTTCCGGCGCGGTTAGTTGACCCTGGGGGAGGCGCAACCCTACTGTCCGTATCAATCCTCAGGTTGACATAACTCTGAATCTCAACTTGAGGGTGAGAGTTCCAAACGAAGACGGCGGGCCCTGCCCGCATGAAACGCAAACGAGCGGAAAGGCCCCTCGTCGTGGCAGCACCGCAGAACTACCTCGCGGTCATCAAGGTCGTCGGCATCGGCGGCGGCGGAGTGAACGCCGTCAACCGGATGATCGAGGAGGGACTCAAGGGCGTCGAGTTCATCGCCATAAACACTGACGCCCAGGCGCTGCTGATGAGTGACGCCGACGTGAAGCTCGACGTGGGGCGCGAGCTCACGCGGGGCCTCGGCGCGGGCGCCAACCCGGAGGTGGGCCGCAAGGCCGCCGAGGACCACCGGGAGGAGATCGAAGAGGTCATCAAGGGCGCCGACATGGTCTTCGTGACCGCGGGCGAGGGTGGCGGCACCGGAACCGGCGGCGCGCCGGTCGTGGCCAGCATCGCCCGCTCGCTCGGCGCGCTGACGATCGGCGTGGTCACCCGGCCCTTCAGCTTCGAGGGCAAGCGCCGGGCCATGCAGGCCGAGGCCGGCATCGAGACCCTCCGCGAGGAGGTCGACACGCTGATCGTCATTCCGAACGACCGGCTGCTGTCGATCTCCGATCGCCAGGTGAGCGTGCTCGACGCGTTCAAGGCCGCCGACCAGGTGCTGCTGTCCGGTGTGCAGGGCATCACCGACCTCATCACCACGCCCGGTCTGATCAACCTGGACTTCGCCGATGTGAAGTCGGTCATGTCCGGCGCGGGCTCGGCCCTCATGGGCATCGGCCACGCCAGGGGCGACGACCGGTCGGTCGCCGCCGCGGAGATGGCGGTCTCCAGCCCGCTGCTGGAGGCGAGCATCGACGGCGCCCACGGCGTGCTGCTGTCCATCGCGGGCGGCTCCGACCTGGGCCTGTTCGAGATCAATGAGGCCGCCCAGCTGGTGTCCAACGCCGCGGCCTCGGACGCCAACATCATCTTCGGCACGGTCATCGACGACGCCCTCGGCGACGAGGTCCGGGTGACGGTGATCGCGGCCGGCTTCGACGAGCCGGCCCCGGCCAAGCCGGTCGCCGCGCCGCTGACGCGGCCGCAGCAGGCCCGCCCGGCCGCCGCGGCTCGGCCCGCCGCGCCTCAGGCGCCGGCGAAGCCGGAGCCGCAGGCCGAGCAGCCGGCCCGGCCGGTCATGGGCACGGCCTCGGCGCCCGCCACCCCGGCGGTCCCGCCGGTCCCGGCGACGCCTCAGCAGCCGGTCCAGCCCGCCGTGCCGCCGGTCCAGCAGGTGAGCCAGCCGGCCCCGGCGGCGGAGCCGGCGACCGCGTTCGGCCGGGAGCCGTCGGCCGACGGCGCCGGCCGCGCGGATCAGGGCCCGACGACCGGGCCGCTGTCGATCCCGCGGCCCGCGCCCGAGCCTCCGACCCCGATCACCTCGCGCGTCAGCCAGCCCGGCCCCCGGCGCCCCGTGGTGTTCGAGGAGCAGGAGGAGGAGCTCGACGTGCCGGACTTCCTCAAGTGACCGACCGTTCCCGCACGACCCGCACGACCCGGGCCGCCCGTGGCTGAGGCTCCGGCCGACCGGCGCCGCGAGGAGCTGGCGGCGGCCCTGGCCGTGGTCGGGCGGCGCGTGGAGGACGCCTGCCGGGCCGCCGGCAGGCCCCGGTCGGAGGTCACGGTCATCGCCGTGACCAAGACGTACCCGGCCTCCGACGTACGGCTGCTGGCCGCGCTCGGGGTGACCGACATCGGGGAGAACCGCGACCAGGAGGCCGCGGCCAAGGCGGCCGAGTGCACCGGGCTGGGCCTGCGGTGGCACTTCATCGGGCAGTTACAGACCAACAAGGCCCGGCAGGTCGTCGCGTTCGCCGACGTGATCCACTCGGTCGACCGGACGCGGCTGGTGGACGCGCTGTCCCGGGAGGCCGTCCGGGCCGGCCGGGAGATCGGCTGCCTCATCCAGGTCTCGCTCGCCGGGGCCCCGGGGGCCGGTTCGGCCGGGGGGCCGGGCGGCCGCGGCGGGGCCGCCCCCGCCGACGTCCCGGCCCTCGCCGACGCCGTCGCCCGGGCCGGGGGGCTCAGGCTCGACGGGGTGATGGCCGTCGCCCCTCTGGGCGCCGAGCCCTCGGAGGCGTTCGGCCGGTTGCGGTCCGTCGCGGAGCGATTGCGCGAGGACCACCCCTCCGCCAGGGTGATATCGGCCGGCATGAGCGGAGATATGACGCAGGCGATAGCGCACGGCGCGACACACCTGCGCGTCGGTACGGCGTTGCTCGGCCGCCGGACGCCCTTCGTCAGGTAATGTCCCCCAAGTGGACCTTGACGTCCGCGCTCAGGTAGAGGTTGACCAGCGGTGCGCTCCAAGGGGGTACGGCCACCGCCCTGCCCAGGGACCTTGCAGGCACCAGTAACACGGAGGACGACGAGCGATGGCCGGCGCGATGCGCAAGATGGCGGTCTACCTCGGTCTCGTGGAGGACGACCGCTACGAAGACAGGTACGCGGCCGAGTACGGCACCGACGAGGACTACGGCGACGAGGACTACGAGTCGCAGCGGCGGGGGTTCGCCGCTCCTCCGGTGGTCCACGCCGCGGGCCACGAGCGCGACGAGGAGGGCGACGCCCCCGTCCCCGCCCCCCGGTCCCCGGCGGCCGTCATGGAGCGCCGTACGACCGATCTGGCGCGGATAACGACCCTTCACCCCCGCACGTACAACGAGGCGCGCACGATCGGCGAGCACTTCCGCGAGGGCACTCCGGTCATCATGAATCTGACCGAGATGGTCGACAGCGACGCAAAACGGCTTGTCGATTTCGCGGCAGGTCTCGTCTTTGGGCTACACGGAAGCATCGAACGTGTTACCAACAAGGTGTTCCTGTTGTCCCCCGCCAACGTTGAGGTGACCGCCGAGGACAAGGCTCGAATCGCGGAACGCGGCTTCTTCAACCAGAGCTAGAGTTCCATCATGAACAGTGACCGGCTGAGCGGTACCCGCGTGTACCCGAGGCGGCAGGATCAGATGGAGGCGGGGCTCGACCGTGGGGATCATTAGTGAGATCTTGGTCTTCCTCCTCTTCATCTTCCTGATCCTGCTGATCGGCAGAATGATCATAGACACGGTGCAGGCGTTCGCCCGCGCATGGCGGCCCTCCGGGCTCGTCCTGGTGCTGGCGGAGGTCATCTACACGGTGACCGATCCCCCTCTCAAGTTCCTCCGCCGTTTCATTCCGCCCCTCAGGTTGGGTACGGTGGCCTTTGACCTGAGCTTCACAGTGCTGTTCATTGTGGTCTTGCTCTTGATCCAAGTTGTGAACGCGCTTCGTTGATCGGGCACCGTCTCGCCGGACAGACTCCAAGCGCGCCAAGGAGACCCAAATGCCGTTGACGCCCGCTGATGTGCGGAACAAGCAGTTCAGTACCACCCGGCTCAGGCCGGGGTACGACGAGGAGGAGGTCGACGCCTTCCTCGACGAGGTCGAGGCAGAGCTCGACCGCCTCATTCAGGAGAACGAGGAGCTCCGTGCGAAGCTGGCCGAGTGCCTGAGGGGCAAGGTCCCCGGCGGCATGGGCATGGGGAACCCGATGCAGATGGCGCCGGCCCCCGTGGCGGAGCCGAAGCCGGAGATGATGGCGCCTCAGCCTGAGCCGATCAAGCCCCCGGAGCCGGTGCGCCCCGAGCCCGTTCCTGTCGGCATGGGCCTGCCGCCCGCCGAGGACAACATGGACACCGCGGCCCGCGTGCTGGCCCTCGCCCAGCAGACGGCCGACCAGGCGATCGCCGACGCGCGCCGCGAGGCGGACGAGACGGTCACCCGCGCGCGCCGCGAGGCCGACGACATCCTCGGCAAGGCTCGCCGCCAGGCCGAGCAGATCATCGGCGACGCCCGCGCCCGGGCCGAGACGCTGGAGCGCGACGCGCAGGAGCGGCACCGCCAGGCCATGGGCTCGCTGGTGCAGACCCGCGACGAGCTCGAGCGCAAGGTCGAGGAGCTGCGCAGCTTCGAGAGGGAGTACCGCAGCCGCCTCAAGCTGTACCTGGAGAACCAGCTGGCCGAGCTGAACGTCTCCGCCGAGGGCAGCGGCGCCTTCCCGATCGTCGGCGGCGCGCCCGCGATGGCGCACGCGGTCGCCCCCGGTCCCCAGCAGATGACCGCGGCCCCCAACCCCTTCGCCCAGGAGCCCCCCCAGCACTCTGGCGCGTTCCCCGGCCCCGACGGCCCCCACAACGACCGCCGGTAAGCACCTGAACGGGTCCCCTCGGCCCGTGTAGCTCGGAGAACCCCCAGTGATCCTCATCAGTGCCGCCCTGGTCCTCGCCGCCATCGTCCTGCTCATCGCGGGCGTGGTGCTGGCGACGCCGCCCCTCGTGATGTGGTCGATCGTGGTCAGCGTCCTGTCCGCGGTCTGCCTGCTGATCGGGGCACTGCTGAGGCGCCACGAGCTGTTCCCCGCCGGCGGGCGTGCCGCCGACGGGCCGGCTCACACCCCCCCGGGTTCGCCCGTCCCGCAGCTCGCCCACGCAGGCGCCGTCACCGGCGCGTACGGCGCGGCGTTCAGTGGGGCGCCGGCGCATCCGGTGGCGACGCCGATGGTGGCGGCACCCCCGGTCACGCACCCCGGGGCACTGCCGCCGCAGTCCTTCCCCACACGTCTCCAGGCGACCGCCCCGGTCACCCGGCCGCCCGCGACGGGCGGCCGCGGCCTCGACCCTGACGCGATCGTCCTGGTGATCCCCGGCCGCAGGCGGTTCCACACGGCGACCTGCCGCCAGCTCGTGGGGCGGGACGTCGAGGAGCTCACGTACGAAGAGGCCCGCGACGAGGGCTTCACCCCCTGCACCACCTGCCTCCCGGAGCTGACCGCCCGCACCGCGGCGGAGCCCGAGGAGGCCGCGGAGCGCCGCGACGGCGCCCGCGCCGAGGCCGGTCCCACGACTGCTCCGGCCTCCGGGACACCGGGCTCGGCCGAGCCCGACCGGTCCCGCCCCGCCGCCGGCCACGAGCCGGCCCCCGAACCCCTCATCCCCGCGCCCGCCCCCGCACTCGAGGAGCTCGCGGAGTCCGCCGCCGAGTCGCCTGAACCCGCCGAGCCTGCCGAACCCGCGGAACCCGCGAAGACCGGCGAGGTCGCGGAGCCGGAGGACGCCGCCGAGCCGGAGCCGTCCCCGGGGAGCCCGCGCGACTGGTTCAGCCGTGACGCGTTCCGCCCGGCCGCGTCGAGCGAGCAGGTGGAGCAGGGCGCGTCCGCGGCGGCCCCGTCCTCCTGGACCCCGACCGGCTGGGGCGCGCCGTCCGCGCCGTCCTGGACGTCGGCGTCCGCGACCTCCTCCGGCACGGGAACGGCCGCCGACGCCCGCGACGGCTCCGGTTCCGAGGACGCGGGAACGGGCCGCGCCCACGACTGGTTCAAGCCGGGAGGGGCCGCGCGGCGCGACACCGCCGCCCCCGTCCCGGGATCCGCCGGGGGAGACGCCGACGACGCCTCCGGCGCCGCGACGTCCGGCACGGACGAATCGGGCACGGACAGATCCGGCACCGCGAAGGGCGAGCCGCCGGCGCCCGACGCGGCCGAGGCGGAGCCCGCCGCCCCCACCGGGGACGCCGGGCGGGCCGGCCTCGTGGGCGAGCCGGGCACGACGCCGGCGGGCGAGGAGCCGGTGGAGCCGGCCGAGACCACGCGACCCGGGCGCGCCGGGTCGCCGGTCTCCGCGGGCTCCACCTCCGGCTCCGCTCCCGCACGAAAGGACGCCGCGTCCCGCGACGAACGGCCCGCGCCCGGCGCGGCGGACGCTTCCGGGACCTCGGGCGCAGCCGCGACCACGGCCGGGGACGCCGATGAGGACACAGGTCCGGACACGGGCGAGGACCTGGACGACGGCGACACCCGGGACGTGACCGAGCAGGTGGCCGCCCTCCGGGTGGGCTCGGCCACCCCCCGAGGCGCCTCCCACGAGCCCGCCGAGCGCAGCTCGGCGCCCGCCTCGTCCGCCGGCGAGGACGAGGCCGCGGACGACGAGCCTTCCACCGACCGGACGCCCGCAGGCTCCGGCGCGTCGGCCTCCGCGACCGGTGAGTCCGGCTCCGAGACCGGTGGGTCGGGCTCCGACACGGGCGTGTCCGCCTCCACGTCCACCGGTGAGCCCGGCGCCGACGACGCCGACGACGCGGGCGACCGGACCGTCCAGGCGGCCCGCCCGGGAACGCCGGCGGCCGGTGACCCGCCCGCGGGCTCGGTGAAGGTCATGGTCGGCACCCGGCGCTTCCACAGCGGGGAGTGCCCGCTCATCAGCGGCATGGACGACGGCGGCATCGAGGTCATGACCCGTGCCGATGCCGAGGAGGCCGGTTTGACCCCCTGCTCGGTCTGCCAGGGCGGCTGACCCCGCGACTCCGCGCGGCCTTCCAGGCGCCGCCGATCCCTCCTGATCGATTCGGTACGCGAAAGCGCCCGGGCGGCATCCGCCCGGGCGCTTTCGCATGCGATCAGGCCTTGCGGAGCCCGAAGGAGAGACCGAGGTCGGCGTCCTCGAACCGGGGCGAGCCCTCGGCCGGGGAGCCCTCGGTGAGGCTCGCGGCCAGCACCTCGTCGGCCACCGCGCGGCCGCCGTGCCGCAGGGCCTCGGCCAGCTCGCCGTCCGCCGACCACCACAGGTCGATCCTGTCGGTGATGGACAGACCGCTCGCCTTGCGGGCGTCCTGCACGAGGCGGACGACCTCGCGGACCAGCCCGGCCCGGCGCAGTTCGTCGGTGATCGTCAGGTCGAGCGCGATCGTCTCGCCGGTGCCCGTGTCGATCGCGCCGGTCTCCACGGCCCAGCCGGTGCGGGGCTGCTCGGTGACGATCACGTCGTCCGGGCCCAGCTCGAGCACGCCGAGCTCCCCGGCGTCCACGGTGGGCGCCGTACCGGACCGCAGGGCCCTGGCGAGCGACGCGGGGTCGGCGGCGGAGATCGCCGCGGCGGCGGTCTTGGTCTGGGACCCGAACCGCTTGCCCAGCGCCCGGAAGTTCGGCTTGACCGTGAACGTCACCAGGTCGGCCGAGAACCCGGACAGGTCCTCGAGACGCTGGACGTTCAGCTCGTCGGCGATCAGCTCGCGCAGTTCGTCGGGGAGCGCGGCCCAGCCGGGGGCGCCGACCAGCGCCCGGCCGAGCGGCTGGCGGGTCTTGACCGACGACGAGGCGCGGGCGGAGCGGCCCAGCTCGACGAGGCGGCGGACCAGGGCCATCCGCTCCGACAGGACCGGGTCGAGCAGCGCCTCGTTCACCTCCGGCCAGGCGGTCAGGTGGACCGAGGCGGGGGCGTCGGCGTCGCGGAGCACGTCCCACACGTAGTCGGTGAGGAACGGCACCAGCGGGGCCATCAGCCGGGTGACGGTCTCCAGGCACTCGTACAGCGTCGCGAAGGCCGCGGCCTCGCCCGACCAGAAGCGGCGGCGCGACCGGCGGACGTACCAGTTGGACAGGTCGTCGAGGAACTCGGTGAGCCGCCGTCCCGCCCGGGTGGTGTCGAAGTCGTCCAGGGCCGCGGTGACCTCGGCGACCGTCCGGTGCAGCTCGGCCAGCGCCCACCGGTCGATGAGCGGCCGCTCCTCCCGCGCCGGGGCCTCCGCGAGACGGTCCGGCGACCACGACTCCGCGTTGGCGTACAGCGTGAAGAACGACGCCGTGTTCCAGTAGGTCAGAAGAACCTTCCGGACGATCTCCTCCAGCGCGGCGTGCCCGATGCGGCGCGGCGCCCAGGGCGACCCGGACGTGGCCATGAACCAGCGCAGGGAGTCGGCGCCGTGCCGGTCCATCAGCGGGATCGGCTGGAGGACGTTGCCCAGGTGCTTGCTCATCTTCCGGCCGTCCTCGGCGAGGATCAGGCCCAGGCACAGCACGTTCTCGTACGACGACCGGCCGAACACGAGCGTGCCGACGGCCATCAGCGAGTAGAACCAGCCGCGGGTCTGGTCGATGGCCTCGCAGATGAACTGGGCGGGGTAGGCCTTCTCGAACACGTCCCGGTTGACGTGGGGGGCGCCCCACTGGGCGAACGGCATCGACCCCGAGTCGTACCAGGCGTCGATGACGTCCGGCACCCGGCGCGCCTCGGCCGAGCAGGTGGGGCACGGGAAGGTGACGTCGTCGACGTACGGCCGGTGGGGGTCGAGGGCCGACAGGTCGGCGCCCGCGAGCTCGCCCAGCTCCTTCAGCGACCCAACGCACGTGATGTGGGAGTCGTCGGCCGTGCAGACCCACAGCGGCAGCGGGGTGCCCCAGTAGCGCGACCGCGACAGCGCCCAGTCGACGTTGTTGCGTAGCCACTCGCCGTACCGGCCGTGCTTGATCGTCTCGGGGTACCAGGTGGTGCGCTCGTTCTCCGCGAGCATCGCGTCCTTGACCGCGGTGGTCCTGATGTACCAGGACGGGAGCGCGTAGTACAGCAGCGGCGTGTGGCAGCGCCAGCAGTGCGGGTAGCTGTGCTCGAAGTGGCCGCCACGGAACAGCAGGCCGCGCTCGCGCAGGTTCGCGGTCAGCGGCTCGTCGGCGTCCTTGAAGAACGTCCCGCCGACCAGCGGGACGTCCTGGAGGAACCGCCCGTCGGGGCCGATCGGGTTGACCACCGGCATGCCGTACCGCTTGCACACCGCCATGTCGTCGGCGCCGAAGGCCGGCGCCTGGTGGACCAGGCCGGTGCCGTCCTCGACCGTGACGTAGGTGCCGAGCACGACGTAGTGCGCGCCCGGGATGTCGACCAGGTCGAACGGCCGGGAGTAGGTGGTGTGCTCCAACTCCTCGCCGGAGAAGGTCGCCAGCACCTCGGCGTCGTCGCCCAGCACCTGGGCCAGCAGCGGCTCGGCCACCACCAGCACCTCGTCGCCGTGCCGCGCCGCGACGTAGGTCACGTCGGGGTGGACGGCGACCGCTGTGTTGGAGACCAGCGTCCAGGGCGTGGTGGTCCAGATGAGCAGCGACGCGCCCAGCTCGGCCAGGCGTCCGGAGGTCGCGGGCATGCGGACGTACACCGAGGGGCTGGAGACCGTCTCGTAGCCGCCCGGCTGGCCCAGCTCGTGGTCCGACAGCCCGGTGCCGCAGCGCGGGCAGTACGGCGTGATCCGGAAGTCGCGGAACAGCAGGTCCTTCTCCCAGATCCGCTTCAGCGACCACCAGACGGCCTCGACGTACTGCGGGTCCATCGTGCGGTAGGCCTGGGACAGGTCGATCCAGTAGCCCATCCGCTGGGTCATCTCTTCGAACGCGTCGACGTGCCGCAGCACCGACTCGCGGCAGCGCGCGTTGAACTCCGCGATCCCGTACGCCTCGATCTCGGGCTTGCCCGACAGGCCGAGCTCCTTCTCGACCGCGACCTCGACGGGCAGGCCGTGGCAGTCCCAGCCGGCCTTGCGGGCCACGTGGTAGCCGCGCATCGACTTGTAGCGGGGGAAGACGTCCTTGAAGACGCGGGCCTCGACGTGGTGGACGCCGGGCATGCCGTTGGCCGTCGGCGGGCCCTCGTAGAACACCCAGGAGGGGCCGTCGGCGTTCTGCTCGATCGAGCGCTCGAAGACCTTCCCGTCTCGCCAGCGCTCGAGCACCTCGCGTTCGAGGGCCGGCAAATCGACCTGTGCCGGGAGCGAGCGGAAGTAGTGAGAAGACATCGTCGGGCGGGCCCTCCACGCTGGGGTCGGTCATGGCGTGAAGGGACGAAGCCGGCGTGCGGCTCCGCGGTACCACCCTTCTTGACGCCCCGCGCCTGGGGACGCCCTCTCGTTTTGCTTCCGCTGCCGGCTCTACTCGGCCCGAAGGCCTTTCTTCCGGCGGCTCCGGGGTGATCTTCTCGCCGCGGCCCGCCCCGGGCTCACACCGTCCCCGGGTCGCTGAGCGGGCGGATGCGGAGGTACTCGTCCCCATCAACGCCTTGCAGACTACGACGATAACGCAGACCGGAGGCGAGGGCTTCCCGATATCGGCGTGAGGTTCAAGGTGAGACTCGGCGCCATCCGGGAATACGTGGGAGGAACATACGGGGACGACGCGATTGTTGTGAGGACATGCGCCCCCGCGGTCGGCGGAGGGGCGGGATCGGCGGTCCTCTGAGGCCGTCGTCCCGGCCTCCGGTGTACGGCGGGGCGCTGTGCATCCTGTCTCGGGCGGGACAAGCCGCGACAAAGCCATTGATAACGGGGCTATGAGGAGGATCTGGCCGTACATCCCATCCCGGTAGGGGTGGGGTAAAACCCTCGGCGGGGTCGTTGCCGGGGGGTGACGAGCGACCTATGCTGCCCGGACTTGCTCATGTGCTCGACCATCGCTCCTGAAAAAAGGGGAGGCCCGCAATGGCCACGCGCGCGGCGAGAACCGCCACCAGCGACGACATCTGGTCCGACGAGGAGCTCGCCGAGGTCCGCGAGCGGCTGCTGCACGAGATCGAGGAGCTCCGCGCCGACATCACCCGGGCCGAGGCGCAACTCGCCTCCGGCGACGTCAGCCAGGGAGCGGGGGACGATCCGGCCGACGCCGGGGCCAAGACCTATGAGCGCGAGCGTGAGATCGCCCTTACCCTGAATGCGCGCGACCTGCTCGCGCAGAACGAGCGGGCGATCGCCCGTGTCGACGCAGGGACGTATGGGGAGTGCGAATCGTGCCACAAGCCGATAGGCAAGGAACGCCTGCGGGCGTTCCCGAGGGCGACGCTGTGCGTGGCGTGCAAGCAGCGGGAGGAGCGCCGCTGAGCGGCGGGGACGCCGCTCCCCGGCCCCCTCGCGCCCGCAGGGTCGCGCTGCTGGTCACGGTCGCGGCGCTGGTCTACGCGCTCGACGTCGTCAGCAAGTTCCTCGTGGTGCGGTTCCTCGAGCACAAGGAGCCCGTCACCCTCGTCCCCGGCGCGCTGGTGCTGAACGTGATCCGCAATCCCGGGGCCGCGTTCAGCATCGGGACCGGGATGACGATCGTCTTCACGCTGATCGCCGTCGTGGTCGTCGTCGCCATCCTCCGTACGGCGCGGCAGCTGCGCAGCCTGCCCTGGGCGGTCACGCTGGGCCTGCTGCTCGGGGGCGCCGTCGGCAATCTGACCGACCGGATCTTCCGCTCGCCGGCGCCGCTGCAGGGCCACGTGGTCGACTTCATCCAGGTGTTCCCGGTGACCGGGTTCCCGGTGTTCAACCTGGCCGACTCGGCGATCGTCTGCGGTGGCGTGCTCGCGGTGTTCCTCGCATGGCGGGGCTACCAGATCGACGGTTCGCGGCAGTCCGAGGAGCCCGTCGATGGGTGACCGCAGGACCCTTCCCGTGCCCGACGGCCTGGAGGGTGAGCGGCTCGACGCCGCCCTCGCCCGGCTCTTCGGGTTCTCCCGCACCCGCGCCGCCGAGCTGATCGCCGCGGGCGAGGTGCTCGTGGACGGCTCGGTCCCCGCCAAGTCGGACCGCGTCCACGCGGGCGCCTGGCTCGACGTGACGATCCCGCCGCCCCCGGCCGCCCCGGCGCCCGTGGCCGAGCCCGTCCCCGGCATGTCGATCATCTATGAGGACGACGACATCGTGGTGGTGGACAAGCCGATCGGGGTCGCGGCCCACCCGACCGTCGGGTGGACCGGCCCGACCGTGATCGGCGGCCTGCTCGGCACCGGGCACCGCGTGTCCACCAGCGGCGCCTCCGAGCGCCAGGGCATCGTCCACCGCCTCGACGCCAACACCACGGGCGCGATGGTCGTCGCCAAGAGCGAGGGGGCCTACTCCGCGCTCAAGCGGGCCTTCAAGGAGCGCACGGTCGACAAGCGCTACCACGCGCTCGTGCAGGGCCACATGGACCCGCTGCGCGGCACGGTCGACGCCCCCATCGACAGGCACCCGTCCGGCGACGGGCGCTTCGCCGTCGTCGCGGGCGGCAAGGACTCGGTCACGCACTACGACACGATCGAGGCGTTCCGGGCGGCGTCGCTGCTCGACGTCAAGCTGGAGACCGGCAGGACCCACCAGATCCGGGTGCACATGTCCGCGCTGCGGCACCCCTGCGCCGGCGACCTCCTCTACGGCGCCGACCCGACCCTCGCCGCCCGGCTCGGGCTGACCCGGCAGTGGCTGCACGCGGTCTCGCTCGCCTTCGAGCACCCGGCCACGGGGGAGTGGATGACGTTCACCAGCGACTACCCGGCCGACCTGGCCCGGGCCCTGGAGATCGCCCGCGACGAGAGCTGAACGGTCCGGACGGCGTTTCCGGCCCGCCCGGGACGACGGCGCCTCCGGCCCGTCCGGGACGGCGTTTCCGGGGCCTCGGGAGGGCGGGTCAGCCGCCGAGGCCGAGCGCGGTCACCAGCACCCGCACCACGGTGGCGACGCCCAGTGCTGCGTCGAACTGCGCTCCTCCCAGGACTGATCACCCCGCGATCCCCGTCCGGGAGGGCGGGGCGGGTCAGACGTCCCAGCCCGCGACGTCGCTCGCCGGGGTCGTCAGGTGGGCGGCGTTCTTCCCCTTCTTGCCGCCCTTGATCTTCGCCGTGTTCGTCCCCTTGGGCCCCTTCCCGTGACCTGGTCCGGGGCCCTTCCCGTTGCCCTGCCCTCCGGCGTCGGAGGGCTCGACCGACCCCCCTTCGCCGCCGCTCGACGGCTTCTTCGAGGTGGTCGGCTTGTGGGACGGGGTCTTGCGGGGAGCCTTCGGCGTGGCCTTCGCGCTCGGTCCGTGGGTGCGCGGTCCGTGGGTGCGCGGCCGCTGGGTCGCCCGGTCGTGGCCGCCGTTCGAGCCGGACGGCTGTCCGCTCCTGCGGTTCGCCACCGGCTCGGCGGTGGCGGGGGTGCCGGAGGGCCTGCCCTCCGACGGCGGGGCCGTCCTGGTCGCGAACACGGTGACGGTCGGGGTGCTCACCACTGTGGCCCTCGCGTCGGCGCCGGGCAGACGGGCGGACAGGAACGCGGCGCCGCCCGCCGCCAGGCCGACGAACGCGACGAGGGCGCCCGACCCCAGCGCGATGGCCAGGGCGGAGCGGCGCGGCCGGACCGGGGCGGCGGCCGTGGCCGCGACGGGCGTCGGCGTGGGTGTCCGCGCGAGCGCCGGAGTCGGCACGGGCGTCGGCGCCGTCTCCTCAATCACGGCCGGGCGCGGCCGGGCGAACCGCGGAGGCCGGCGCGGGGGCGGGACCATCGAGGCGCCCGTGACCATCCCGGTGGCCACCGCGTGCAGGTGCTGCGCCGCCTGCTCGGCCGTCATCCGCAGGGCGGGGTCCTTGACGAGCAGGCCCTCGATCACGGGGGCGAGCGGGCCGGCCAGGCGCAGCGGGCCCGGCTCCTCGTACATCACCGCGGCCAGCGTCGCCAGCGCGTGCCCCCGGTGGAACGGCGACCGGCCCTCGACCGCCATGAACAGCGTCACGCCGAGGGACCACAGGTCCGAGGCCCGCTGCGCCTGGGCCCCGGCCGCCCGTTCCGGGGCGATGAACGCGGGCGTCCCGACCAGCATCCCCGTACGGGTGACGGGCGAGTCGTCCTCCATGGCGGCGATCCCGAAGTCGGTGAGCACGGCGCGGCCGTCGTGGGCCAGCAGCACGTTGTCCGGCTTCACGTCCCGGTGCAGCACGCCGGCCGCGTGGGCGACCCGCAGCGCGGCGAGCACCTGGGAGCCGATCTCCGCCGCCCGCCTGGGTGACAGCGGGCCCTCCTCGCGGATCACCGAGCCGAGCGTCCGGGACGGCACGAGTTCGAGGACGATCCACGGATGGCCGTTCTCCTCGAAGGCGTCGTACACCGCGGCCACGCTCGGATGGCTGAGCCGCCCCGCGGCCCGGGCCTCCCGGAAGGTCCGGATCGTGAAGACCTCCCGCTCCGGCTCCGTCATCTCCCTGGACGCGAGCAGCTCCTTCACCGCGACCTCGCGTTCCAGCACCCGGTCGAGGGCCCGCCAGACGGTGCCCATACCGCCCCGCCCGAGTGGCTCGATCAGGCGATAGCGTCCCGCCACGACACGTTCGGAGGTCTGCGCTTCAGCCATGGTGATCGCGCTACCCGCCCAATGCAATTGCATGCGAGGGAGTCACGCATCGTAGACCAAAGTGCCTCTCACCTGCGCATCTTCATCAAATCGTTATCAAGGCTGGAACGTGCTCGTGAATCGCTGAAAGTAGGACAAACCAGACGTCCAGCGGGCGTCCGCGACCTGCCAGTAGAGCGTGAAGCACCGGCCGTCCGGGAGCTTGAACGCGCGGTCGACGACGCGGACCTTGCCGTAGCTCGGCCGGTAGGTGAACTCCCAGTCGGCCGCCGGGACGCCGAGGTAGCGCCGGGAGTCGATGCGGATCCGCTCGTAGCCCGGCAGGTAGCCCTTGCCGGTCGACGTCTTCTCGACGGTGGCGAGCGCCGCGACCGGGTCGTCGTCGGTCCACGGCGTGACGTCGACCTGGAGGTAGTCGCGGCCGGTGGGCCCGTGGAACCGGACGCGGGTGGCCTCCCGGCCGAACTCGGTCCAGTTCCCGGGCAGCGCGATCGTGAAGCCGAGGGGGTCGTCGTGCGTCGTCCAGCCGTTCGGCAGGGTCGGCGAGGGGGAGGGCGTGGGCGTCGGCGTGCCGGGCTCCTGTGACGGGCCGGCGGACGAGGAGGAGCCGGCCGGGCCGCCGGACGACCCCGAGGCCAGCGTGCGGTAGCCGTACCAGCCGCCGAGGCCGGCCGCCGCGACCAGGACGGGGATGAGCACGAGCAGCAGAAGAGGGGTCCTCCGCCGCGGCCGCTCCACCCGTCCGCCGGGCCCGCCCGGCGAGAGGGGAGCGGCCCGCCCGTCCGCGTACGTGTCCCCCTGCCGCGGCCCGGGGTGGGTGGTCGCGGCGCCGTGCCCGTGGAGGCGCGGGTCCGCGGGTCCGTACGGCCGGCCGGCGGCGACCGCCTGCCCGCGGGTGTCCTGCCGTTCAGGGGTGTCGTGCGCCGTGCGGCCGTTCAGGGCCGGGGCGCCGCCGGTCCTGCCGTGGGGCCCGGCGGCGGCGGCCCGCTCCCACGCGGAGCGGGGGTCCGGGACGTCCCGGCCGCGCCCGGCGATCACGGCCTCGAGCAGTTCGGAGACCTCGACCGCGTCCATCCGCCGGTCGGGGTCCTTCCGCAGCAGCCCGTCCAGGACCGGAGTCAGCGGCCCCGCCCGCAGGGGCGGCTCCGGCTCGTCGTTGAGCACGGCCGCCATCGTCGCGATGGGGGAGTTCCGGTCGAAGGGCGGGCGGCCCTCCACCGCGGCGTACAGGGTCGCCCCGAGCGACCACAGGTCGGACTCCGGGGTCGCGGGCAGGCCGTTCAGGCGCTCGGGCGGCAGGAACGCGGGGGTCCCGGTGATGGCGCCGGTCATGGTGAACCCGGTCTCCTCCGGCATCGTCGCGATGCCGAAGTCGGTGAGCACCACCCGGTTGTCCCCGCTCAGCAGGACGTTCTCGGGCTTCACGTCGCGGTGGAGCACCCCGGCGGCGTGCGCGGTGCAGAGCGCGTCGAGGACCTGCAGGCCGATCGAGGCCACTCGTTCGGGCACCAGCGGGCCGTGCTCGCGCAGCACCTGGCCGAGCGAGCGCGCCCGGACCAGCTGCATGACGATCCAGGGCCGGCCGTCCTCCTCGATGACGTCGTGGACGACCACGACGTTGGGATGGGTGATGCGCCCGGCGGCCCGCGCCTCCCGGATCGTGCGCCGGGTGAAGGCCTCGCGGTCCTCCTCGCTCGTCGGGTGGTACAGGACCTCCTTGACGGCCACGGCGCGGTCGAGCAGGTCGTCGTGGGCGCGCCAGACCACGCCCATGCCCCCTCGCCCGATGGGTTCGAGCAGGTGGTACCTGCCCGCCACCCGACGCCCCTCGTCCACCTGTCCCTCCTCGAAACCCCTGAATCGTCCCACAGTTCAGAGGCGCGGCGGCTGGCGGAAGCGCCACAAAGCGTGTGCGCGTGAGGGCTCGTGAGGAGTGATTCTCACCGGAGCCGAATTTCCTTTGTGAGGGCGATGTCGTCCACCCGCGTATCGGATGCACCAGATTTAACAATCGACACTATTGCCCGCTTTATTACAAACTTATACGCTTCGTTCGGCTTTCGCCGGTGTCGTCTTCCCCGCTCCCCGAGAGGAACAGCATGCGGCCAGGCACAGCGACGTGCGGAAAACCCAGGTACGGAAAGGCGGTGGGAATCGCGGTCACGGCGCTCGCCGCGCTCGTCCTGCCCATGAGCGCGCCCGCCCACGCGAACCCGGCGAAGCCGGGGTGCGTCCAGGATCAGAACGCCCATCTCAGCGAGGTGCCGACCCCCGAGTCCGTTCTCGGCTTCCCCCTGGGGAAGGGCCAGCCCCGGGTGGTCACGACGGAGGAGATCGGCAAATACGTGGACGCGGTGGGACGCGCGTCCCGCAGGGTGGTCACGGGCACCGTGGCCCACAGCGTGACGGGCCAGGCCCTCCCGTACGCCATCGTGTCGAGTGAGCACAACATGGCCCCGGGACAGCTGCGCAAGATCGCCGATCAGGTGAGGTCGCTGCGGGATCCCCGGTCTCTCCGGCCGGACAAGGCCGCCCGCATCGCCGCGGACACCCCGGCGATCGTGTGGATCGCGGGCAACGTCCACGGAGGCGAGAAGAGCGGGGCCGACGCCGCGCTCAAGACCCTCTACGAGCTGGCCTCCGGCCTGTCCTGCGACGTGGCCCTGCGCAACGACGACCTGGTGACCGTCATCGTGCCGACCCAGAACCCGGACGGCCGGGACGCGGGCCGCCGCCAGAACGCCTACGGGTTCGACCTCAACCGCGACTGGTTCGCCCGCACCCAGCCGGAGACCGACGGCAAGATCGACATGCTGCGCGACTACCCGCCGCAGGTGTTCGTCGACGCCCACGAGATGGGCGGCCGCCAGTACTTCTTCCCGCCCAACGCCGACCCGATCCACCACGAGATCGCCGACCAGCCGGTGGACTGGATCAACCGCATCGGCGCCGCCAACGCGGCGGGCTTCGGCTACAACGGCGCCTGCACCGCCACGGTCACCACCGAGTGCTTCTTCAACTACGCCACCTACGACCTGTTCTACATGGGATACGGCGACACCGTCCCGTCCACCGGGTTCGGCGCGGCCGGCATGACGTTCGAGAAGGGGAGCGCCTCGGCCGACGAGGACCGCGTCCAGCAGCAGTTCAACACCCAGTGGGCCACGACCGGCTGGGCCGCCGCCAACAAGCGGGAGGTCCTCCAGGGCTACTACGACATCTGGCGGACGGCCCTCGACGAGGGGGCGCGGGGCGCGCTCGAGCCCAACCAGGTCGTCCAGCCGGCCAACACGGTGCAGTTCCCCGTGCCGGACGTGACGGTCCGGTCGTACTTCCTGCTCCCCGACCGGCAGATCGGCGACGTACGGCGGCTGGTCGACCGGCTGCGCGGCATGGACGTCGAGGTCTACCGCGTCAAGAAGGCCCTCACCGTGCCGAACGCGCGGATCTTCGGCGGCCGCTCCGCCCATGACCTGACCGTCCCCGAGGGCGCGTACTGGATCCCGATGGACCAGCCGCAGAAGCACTGGATCCAGGCGCTGCTGGGGGAGGACCCGTACGTCCCGTTCCCGTACTTCTACGACGTCTCGTCGTGGAGCAACCCGCTGCTGATGGGCGTGGACACCGTCTACACCGGCGACGCGCTGCAGCCGAAGGCCGAGCTCGTGAAGGACGGCGACGGCGGCGTGACCGGGCCCGCGCCCCGCGGCGGCTCCTACTCCTACCCGATGGACTCGGCGGCGGCCTCCGAGCTGACCTTCCGTCTCCTCGGGATGGGCGTGCCCGTCACCCGCGACCTCACGACCGGCGTGGTGAGCCTGCCCGCCTCCGCCGTCGGCCTGGACGCGCTGGACAGGCTGGCCAACTCGTCCGGCGTGACCGTCGAGGGCGCCGCGCGCCCGGCGGCGGGGACCGCCCTGCGCACCCCCGACGTCGGCCTGTTCGCCGGGACCGGAATCTCGACCACCTCCGGCTCGTACGGCGAGGCGCGGTACGTGCTCGGCGCGCGGTGGGGGCTGACCCTCACCCCGGTGACGGCGGCCGACGTCAACGGCAACACCCCCGCCTTCACCCGGCGCACCGTCCTGGTCGTCCCCGACGGCAGCAGCGCCACCGGCGGCCTGGACGCCCAGGGCCTGGCGAACCTCAAGGCGTGGGTGGCCGCAGGCGGCACGTACGTCGGGCTGCGCAACGAGGGCACCCGGGTCGCCCGCGCCGCCGGGCTCACCTCCACCACGGAGAAGGCGAAGCCGACCGGCTACCAGGTCATCGGATCCCACTTCCGCGTGGACGTGGCCGCCGGCAGTCCGATCGGTCTCGGCCGGCCGGCGGAGGACTTCCAGTTCAACAACGGCGACCCGATCCTCAACCCCAGCACGACCGGTGTGAACGTCCTCACCTACCCGGCGGACGGCACGTTCTGGTCCAACGGCTACACGGTGGGGGCCGACGCGCTCAAGGGAACGACCGCGCTCGTCGACGAGCCCGCCGGCGCCGGACACGCCGTCCTGTTCGCGTACAACCCCCTGTTCCGCGCCTACAACGAGAACGGCATCCACCTGGTCGCCAACGCGCTGCTCGCGCCCGCGCAGCAGGCGCCGCAGCAGCGGGCGGCGGCCCCGACGCCCGGCGCGGACGCCCGGCGCGCGGCCGCGGAGAAGGCGCCGGAGCCCGACGACCTCGGCGGGGAGTGGCGGCCCATCACCATCCAGGTGGCCGACGCCGACCTCGCCCGGGCGCAGGCCGTGGTCGCGAAGTACACCGGCACCGCGCGGACGGCGAGCGCCGGCGGGTCGTCGTACATCACGATCCCCAACCCCCAGGGCCTCGCGGCGGACGAGCATCCGTTCCTCCGTGACCTGATCAGTGACCTGCGCGAGACGGGAGTCCCGCTCCGGTCCGTCGTGGCCTGATCGCACCAACCGAGAAACACGAGGGTCCGGCCGGTCGCGGCCGGCCGGACCCGCCGAAAGGAACCACATGAGATCGCGCCGGATCATCGGCACGGCCCTCGCGACCGTCCTGGGCGCCCTGGCGGGCGTCCCGGCGGCCGCCCCCGCCCTGGCGGCCCCGGGCAACCCGGGCGAGCCGCGGTACACGGCGGGCGCCCCCAGCGCCGGCGACCCGTACTTCCCCGACCAGGGCAACGGCGGGTACGACGTGCGGCACTACGACATCGCCCTCTCCTACGACCCGGCCACGCGGTACATGGACGCCACGACGACGATCACGGCGGCCGCCACGCAGGACATGGACGCGTTCGACCTCGACTTCCGCGGGCCGGACGTCACGTCCCTCACCGTGAACGGGCACAAGGCGTCGTTCACCCGCGCCGGGCAGGAGCTCGTCGTGAGCCCGCGGCCCAAGCTCAAGGCGGGTCAGACGTTCACCGTGGTCGCGTCGTACGCCGGGACCCCGCCCGTGATCACCGACCCGGACGGCTCCATCGAGGGCTGGGTGCCCACCGACGACGGCGCGTTCGTGCCCGGCGAGCCGCAGGGCGCGCCCGCCTGGTTCCCCGGCGACGACCACCCGACCGACAAGGCCACGTTCACGTTCCACGTCACCGTGCCCGACGGTGTCACGGCCGTGGGCAACGGGCGGCTCGTGTCGAAGACCACCGCCGGCGGCCGGACCACGTTCGTCTGGGACCAGGCCGAGCCGATGGCGACCTACCTGGCCACCGTGACCCTCGGGACGTTCACCGTCGCCGAGTCGGTCACGCCGGGCGGGGTCCCCGTCTACACGGCCGTCGACCCCCGCCTGGCGACCCAGTCGGCCGCGGCCGTGGCCAGGATCCCGGACATCCTCGAGTACTTCAGCTCGATCTTCGGGCCGTACCCGTTCGGCTCCGCCGGGGCGATCGTCGACCGCGCGCCGGACGTCGGCTACGCGCTGGAGAGCCAGACCAAGCCGATCTTCTCCAGCGCGCCCAGCGTGGGGACCATGGCCCACGAGCTCGCCCACCAGTGGTACGGGGACGCGGTCAGCCCGGCCCGCTGGTCGGACATCTGGCTGAACGAGGGCTTCGCCACGTACGCCACCTGGCTGTGGACCGAGCACACGGGCGGAGCGACGGCGCAGCAGACGTTCGCGAGTTCCAGCAACTACGGGCGGGCGGCGACCTCGTCGTTCTGGCAGGTCGTCACGGCCGACCCCGGACCTGAGGACATGTTCGGCAACGTCCCCTACAACCGGGGCGCGATGACCCTCCACGCCCTCCGTGGCAAGATCGGCGACGCCGTCTTCTTCAAGCTGATCAAGGACTGGGTCGCCGGGCACCGGTACGGCAACGCGAGCACCGCCGAGTTCGTCGACGCGGCGCAGAAGGCGTCGGGCATGGACCTCACCGCGTTCTTCGACGTCTGGCTGTACCAGAAGGGCAAGCCCGCCTCCTGGTGAAGCGTCGCGGGCCCCCGGCTCCCGGGGGCCCGCCTCACTTCGCCGGCTTGAAGGTGGCGGTGAAGGTCTCGAAGTAGTGGTGGTCCTCGTCCCAGCTGCTGCTCGGGGTGCTCCAGTAGATGGCGTAACCGTGGTGCTTGTCCGTGACGAACCCCCGGTTCACCACGTGCTGGCGGCCCGAGCCCGACGCGAACGTGAACTCCCAGTCGGCCGCCTCGTCCCAGTAGTCCACCGACTCGATCTTCACGCGCTTGTAGTCGGCGAACGTGGACCGCCGCGCGCGTTCCTGGTTCTCCCAGTCCTTCTTGGCGTCCTTGCGGGGACTGCTCGTCTGGTCGATCAGGAGGAAGCCGGAGGTGCCGGGACCGTGGAAGTAGACCGCCGTCCCGCTGCGCTTGTAGGCGCTCCAGCCCTTGGGGAGGGCGATCGAGAAGCCCGTCGAGTCCTTGTACCGGTGCCAGCCGTCGGGCGCGTCCGCCGGCTTCGAGGCCGTGGGACTGGGGGAGGACGTGGCGGAGGGGGACGGCGTGCCCTCGTCGCTCGGCGACGCCGAGGCGGACGGCGGGGCCGACGAGGCCGGGGACGGCGGGGCCTGCGAGGCGCCGTTCGTGGCCTTGTGGGTCGGCCCGCCCGTGGTGGCGGGGCCGGTCGCCTGGCCCGAACTGCGCTCGCCTTCCCGCAGCCCGAGGTAGCCGGCCACGGCCGCGATGGCGAGCAGCGCCGGGACGAGGACCAGCGCGATCTTGAGCATGGGGGCGCGGCTCTGGCGGACCGGCCCGGTCGCCGAGTCGCCGCTCCAGACCCTGCCGCGCTGGGTGGGCACGGCCGCCCCCGCCCCGTTCCCGGGGTCCGGCGCCAACCGGCCGCCCTGGTGGAAGGCGCCCTCCGCGCCCAGGTCGCCGACGGCGCGGCTCGCGGCCGCCCGGTCCGCCGTGCCCGCCCGCCCGGCGTCGGGCGTCGCGCCGCGTGCCGCACCGCTGCCGCTGGTGCCCGCCCGGCTTGCGTCGCCCAGGTCTCCGTGTGTGTCTCGGCCGGCGTCGGCAGTGGCGCCGCCCGTGGTGCCCGCCCGGCCAGCGCCGGGGGCGGTCTCGCGGCGGCCGATGCTCGCCTGGGCCGCGTCGCCCGCGGCATCCGCCTTCCCGCTGCCGCCCGCCCCGGCTGCGCCGTCCGGAGGCTCCGCGCGGCTGCCCGAGCCCGCCGCCGTCCCGGAGAGCGCCGCCGGGGCCGCGCCCTTCGCGGCCCCGGACCGGTCGCCGGTGCCCGGGCGGCCCTCCTGGCCGCCGGTACGGCCCACCGCGGGGGCGATCCGGGTGGCGCCGTCGCGGGCGGGCGCGTCCGCCGGGCCCTCGTCGACGCCCGGAGCCTCCTCGCCGGATGACGACGGACCGGCCGAACCGGTGTCGTCGTCCGCGACAGGCCCGGACGTCGCTTCCGGCACATCCTCCTGGACGACGGGGATCGGCGAGGTCACCTCGGCCGGGCCGGGCACGTCCTCGTCCCCGGTGACGCGCGAAGAGCCGGAGGCGCCCGTCGCGGCCTGGGAGGCGCCGGACGGCTCAGGACCGGCTGGGGGCCTGTCCTCGCCGGCGTCGCCCGACCGTTCCTGAGCGACCGCCGCGCCCGCGCCGGACGCGGCCGTGCCCCCCGTGCCGGACGCGCTCGCCCCTCTGCCGGACGCGGCGCCCGTCGAGCCTGCGCCTGCTGTGGTCGCCGCCCGCGTGCGGGCCGCGCCGGCCCCCCGGGCGGCCGCGCCGTCTGTCTCGCCGGCCGCGGTCCCGGTCCCAGAGGCGGTCCCGGCCCGAGGCCCGGCCGCCGCGTCTCCGGCGGTCCCGCCTGCGGCACCGCCTGTCGCTCCGGCGGCTGCGCTTTCAGGGCGGTCGTCGCCCGCGCCGGCTGCCGGACGGCCCTTCGCCGGGGCTCCGCCCGCAGCCTTGTCGTCGGCGCCCGAGGCCGGGCCGTCCGAGGAGGAGGGTCCTGTCGGCGTCTTGCGGGAGCCCGGACCACGCGCACCACCGGCCGCTCCCGCGCCTCCGGCGGCACCCGCGGCGTCGCGTGAGGGCGCGGCCGGACGCGAGGGGCTCCCCGCCCGGGACCCGGTGGAGGGGGGCTCGCCCGGCGACGCGTACGGCTGCCTGCCCGCCGACGGCCTCGCGTCCTCCGCGGGGGCGGCCGGCAGGGGCTTGGTCGTGGGGAGGGCCGCCTCGCGCAGCGCCTGCTTGAGCAGCCGGGCGAGCTCGTCGTACCCGGGACGGTCGGCGGGCTCCTTCGCCAGCATCCGCATCAGGACGGGCCCGAGCCGCCCGGCGCGGGCGGCGGGGGCGGGGTCCTCGTTCAGCACGGCGTGCATCGTGGCCATGGCCATGCCCCGGTCGTGGGGCGGCCTGCCCTCCACGGCCGTGTACAGGGTCGCGCCCAGAGACCACAGATCCGACTCCCGCTGGGCGGGCTCTCCCCGCAGCCGTTCGGGGGCGATGAACGCGGGCGTGCCGACCAGGCCCGTCCGGGTCATCGTGGAGTCTGCCTCCAGGCGGGCGATGCCGAAGTCGGTCAGCACGACCCGCCCGTCGTCGGTGAGCAGCACGTTCTCCGGCTTGACGTCCCGGTGGAGTACGCCCTGCCGGTGGGCGGCGCGCAGCGCGTCGAGGATCTGCAGCCCGATCTCGATCGTCCGCTCCGGGGAGAGCGGGCCGTCCTCTCTGATCACCTGGCCGAGGGACCGGGACTGGACGAGCTGCATGATGATCCAGGGGCGCTCGTCCTCCTCGATCACGTCGTGGACGACGACCACGTTGGGGTGCGTGAGCCGGCCGGCGGCCCGGGCCTCGCGCATGGTCCTGCGGTTGAGGTCGCTGAGCTCGTCGCCCATCGCGCTGTCGTAGCGGACCTCCTTGACCGCCACCGCGCGGTCGAGCAGCCGGTCATGCGCGCGCCAGACCACGCCCATGCCGCCACGGCCGATCGGCTCCATCAACTGGTACCGGCCTCCGACGAGCCGGCCTTCCGCACGCGCCACACGAACCCCTTCCTGGACGCATGAATCGTCCCATGGATGGCAAAGGGATCAACCTGACCGCGCCGTGCCCTCTACCCCAATTCCGAAATATGAGACAGGCCATCCCGGATCGGCTGGAGCGTTTGCTAAGGTCGGACGCATGGCTCGGTATTTCACCTTTACGTGGCCGGCTCCGGGAGGGCCGGTCGCTCGACGGTGAGCTAGCGACAGGATCCGGAGCCGGCTGAGGGCAGAGGCGCGACGCCTCTGCCTTTTTCGTTGTCAGACGAGTGTCGTTGTCAGACGAGCCGGTTCCGGGCGACCGGCCTATCGAGGAGCCGAGATGACCGAAGACCCCTGTGCCGTACGGATCGGGACGTTGACCGTCGGACACGGACACCCCGTCGGGGTGATCGGCGGCGACGACGCGCGGTGGCTGAGCCTGCGGGAGGCGCACGGCCGGGTCGCCGCGGACGAGGCGATCGCCAAGGCCCGGACCGAGTGGGCGGGCCCGCTGCTCGTGGAGCCGTTCTCGGCCGCCGACCTGCCGGCGATCGCCGGGCACGCCGACGGCGTGGTGATCGGAGCGGCCTGGATGCAGGACTTCGCGCTGGTCCGCGCGGCGGCGCGGCTCGGGCTGCCGGTCGTCGTGCAGCGCGGCCAGGCCGCCACGCTGGAGGAGTGGCTGGCCGTGGCCGAGTACTGCCGGGCCGAGGGCAACGACCGCGTGGCGCTCTGCGAGTCGGGCAGCCGTACCCACCTGGGCGGGGTGACGCTCGACCTCGCCCTGCTGCGGGCCGCGCGGGAGCGGTCGGGCCGCCCGGTCCTCGCGGCGCTCGGCGAGGACGGCTCGCTCGCCGCCGCGGCCGTGGCGGCGGGCGCCGACGGCCTGATGCTCGGCCCGGGGACGGCGGGGACCGCGGCGGCGGCGGACGAGGCCCGCGAGGCGGCGACCGTGCTCGCGCCGCTCGTCCGGCGTGAGGAGCCCGGCTGCCTGGACGCCGCCCGGGGCGCGATCGACCGCGTCGACGCGGCCCTCGCGACGCTGCTCGACCGGCGCGCGGCCCTCGCCGGGACCGTGCAGCGGCTCAAGCCCGTGGGCGGCTTCCGCGGACGCGACATGGACCGCGAGCGCCGCCTCGTCGCCGCCATGGCCCGCCGGGCGCCGCGCCTCGGCGAGGAGCTGCTGCGGCCCGTCATGAACGCCGTGATCGAAGCGGGCCTCCGCCTGGCCGAGGAGGAGCGAGGCGGCCCTGACCTGGGCCGCCGCGGGGACGGATAGGATCTGAATCACCTGAGTCCCACGGGTACGGGATCGCGCGTAGGCTCTGATCCGCACCTGGGCAGCGGCGGCGATGTTGGGGGTCTCATGGGTGATTCGTTTGTGCATCTGCACGTCCACACCGAGTACTCGATGCTCGACGGCGCCGCCCGGCTGAAGCAGATGTTCAAACTCGTGGGCGAGCTCGGCATGCCCGCGATCGCGATCACCGACCACGGCAACATGCACGGCGCGTACGACTTCTTCAAGCAGGCGAGCGCCGCCGGCGTCAAGCCGATCCTCGGCATCGAGGCGTACGTCGCACCGGAGTCGCGGCTGCACAAGAAGCCGGTGCTGTGGGGCGAGCCGCACCAGAAGAGCGACGACGTGTCGGCCGGCGGCTACTACACCCACATGACGATCTGGGCCCGCAACAGGACCGGGCTGCAGAACCTCATGAAGCTGAGCTCCCGCGCCTACACCGAGGGCTTCGTCCGCAAGTGGGCCCGGATGGACGACGACCTGCTCGCCGAGCACGCCGAGGGGCTCATGGCCACCACCGGCTGCCCGTCGGGAGAGGTGCAGACCCGCCTGCGGCTCGGCCAGTACGACGCGGCGCTCAAGGCCGCCGCGAAGTACCAGGACATCTTCGGGAAGGACAACTACTTCCTGGAGATCATGGACCACGGTCTCGACATCGAGCGGCGGGTCCGCGACGGGCTCACCCGGATCAGCCGGGAGCTGGACATCCCGCCTGTCGTCACCAACGACTCCCACTACACGTACGAGTCGGACGCCGCCGGCCACGACGCCCTCCTGTGCATCCAGACCGGCAAGCAGCTCAGCGACCCGGACCGGTTCCGGTTCGACGGCACCGGCTACTACCTCAAGTCGGCCGACGAGATGCGCGCCGTCGACTCCTCCGACCTGTGGCAGGAGGGTTGCCGCAACACCCTGCTCGTGGCGGAGAAGGTCGATCCCGAGGGGTTCTTCCCGTACAAGAACCTGATGCCCACCTACCCCATCCCGGAGGGCATGACCGAGGAGGCGTACTTCCGGGAGCAGGTCTGGGAGGGCATGCGGCGCCGCTTCCCTGAGGGTGTGGACGACGAGCACCGCACCTGGGTCGAGAACGAGATCTCCGTCATCCTGCAGATGGGCTTCCCGAGCTACTTCCTCGTGGTCGCCGACTTCATCATGTGGGCCAAGACCAACGGCATCCGCGTCGGCCCGGGCCGCGGCTCGGCCGCCGGCTCGCTGGTCGCGTACGCGCTGGGGATCACCGACCTCGACCCGATCCCGCACGGCCTGATCTTCGAGCGCTTCCTCAACCCCGAGCGCGTCTCGATGCCCGACATCGACATCGACTTCGACGAGCGCCGGCGCGCCGACGTGATCCGCTACGTGACCGACAAGTGGGGCGCCGACAAGGTCGCCATGATCGCGACGTTCGGCACCATCAAGGCGAAGGCGGCCGTGAAGGACGCGGGCCGCGTCCTCGGCTACCCGTACGCGCTGGGCGACCGCGTCTCCAAGGCGTTCCCCCCGGCGGTGATGGGCAAGGACATCCCGCTGTCGGGCATCTTCGACTCCGACCACCCCCGGTACAACGAGGCCGGCGAGCTGCGCAAGCTGTACGAGGAGGACGTCGACGTCAAGTCGACGATCGACCTCGGGCGCGGCCTGGAGGGCCTGATCCGGCAGACCGGCGTGCACGCGGCCGGCGTCATCATGTCCGCCGAGCCGCTGACCGACCACATCCCGATCATGCGCCGCGACTCCGACGGCGCGATCATCACGCAGTTCGACTACCCGACCTGCGAGACGCTCGGCCTGCTGAAGATGGACTTCCTGGGCCTGCGCAACCTCACGATCATCGACGACTGCCTCAAGATGATCGAGGGCAACACCGGCAACAGGATCGAGCTGCTCGACCTGCCGCTCGACGACGGCACGACGTACGAACTGCTGGCCAAGGGCGACACCCTCGGCATCTTCCAGCTGGACGGCGGCGGCATGCGCACGCTGCTGCGGCTGATGAAGCCCGACAACTTCGAGGACATCTCCGCGGCCCTCGCGCTCTACCGGCCCGGCCCGATGGGCGCGAACTCGCACACCAACTACGCGCTGCGCAAGAACCGGCAGCAGGAGATCACGCCGATCCACCCCGAGCTCGAGGAGCCCCTGCGGGACATCCTCGACACGACGCACGGCCTGATCGTGTATCAGGAGCAGGTCATGGCCATCGCCCAGAAGGTGGCCAACTACACCCTCGGCGGCGCCGACCTGCTCCGCCGCGCCATGGGCAAGAAGAAGAAGTCCGAGCTGGACAAGCAGTTCGAGTTCTTCGAGAAGGGCATGAAGGAGAACGGCTACTCCGCGGCCGCCATCAAGGCGCTGTGGGACATCCTGCTGCCGTTCTCCGACTACGCCTTCAACAAGGCCCACACCGCCGGGTACGGCCTGGTCTCCTACTGGACGGCCTACCTCAAGGCCAACTACCCGGCCGAGTACATGGCGGCCCTGCTGACCTCGGTCAAGGACGACAAGGACAAGTCGGCCCTCTACCTCAACGAGTGCCGCCGCATGGGCATCAAGGTGCTCCCGCCGGACGTCAACGACTCCGACTTCGACTTCACCCCGCGTGGCAGCGACATCCGATTCGGCCTGTCGGCCGTCCGCAACGTCGGCGCCAACGTCGTCGACGGCGTGATCGCGGCCCGCAAGGAGAAGGGCCGATTCTCCGACTTCAAGGACTTCCTGCGCAAGGTGCCCGCCATCGTGTGCAACAAGCGGGTCATCGAGTCGCTGATCAAGTCGGGGGCGTTCGACTCGTTCGGCCACGTCCGCAAGGGCCTGCTGATGGTGCACGAGCAGGCGGTCGACGCGATCATCGACATCAAGAAGAACGAGGCCATCGGGCAGGACTCGCTGTTCGGCGCGATCGACGGCGCGGAGGACCAGACCTTCGACGTGCAGATCCCGCCGGGGGAGTGGGACAAGACGACGCTGCTGCAGTTCGAGCGGGAGATGCTCGGGCTGTACGTGTCCGACCACCCGCTGCTGGGCGTCGAGCACATCCTCGCCTCCGGCGCCGACTGCTCGATCGCCGCCCTCCAGGACGACAGCCGCCCGGACGGCCAGGTCGTCACGGTCGGCGGCATCCTGTCGGGCGTGCAGCGCAAGGTCACCAAGAAGGGCGACACCTGGGTCCTCACCACCTTGGAGGACCTGGAGGGCTCCATCGAGGTGATGATCTTCCCGTCGGCGTACCAGCTGTGCGCCACGATCCTCGCCGAGGACGCGATCGTCTTCGTGAAGGGGCGTCTCGACAAGCGCGAGGACGTGGCCAAGGTCATCGCCATGGAGGTGACGGCGCCGGACCTCACGGCCGAGTCGGGCGGCCCGCTCGTGGTGAGCATGCCGATCGCCCGGTGCACGCCGCCGGTCGTGGGACGGCTCAAGGAGGTGCTGACCACGCACCCCGGTACGACCGAGGTGCACCTCCAGGTGCACAACGGGCCGCGCACCACGGTCATGCGCCTCGACGACCGGCTCCGGGTGACCCCGTCGCCGGCCCTGATGGGCGACCTGAAGCAGCTCCTCGGGCCCGCCTGCCTCGCCTGACCCCCACCGGGCTCAGGGGACGAGGACGTCGCCCT
This sequence comes from Microbispora corallina, assembly GCF_016863035.1. Classification (GTDB taxonomy): domain Bacteria; phylum Actinomycetota; class Actinomycetes; order Streptosporangiales; family Streptosporangiaceae; genus Microbispora; species Microbispora corallina. Next base: position 174,651 of record NZ_BOOC01000001.1, on the reverse strand, counting down.
CGCGGGCGACCTCGAACTCCTTGGCCAGCACGTCCAGCGCGTCGTCCGTCCGTGTGGGGGCGTGGTGGGTGAGGACGAGCCGGCGGACGCCGCAGCGCGCGGCGAAGGCGGCCGCGTCCGCGGTCGTGGCGTGGCCGTAGGCGTCGGCCATGGCCTGCTCCCCGGGCAGGAACTGGCCGTCGTGGAGCAGCAGGTCCACGCCGGCGGCCAGCTCGGCCGCGGCCTCGCATCCCGCCTGCGGGCAGTGGTCGGGCAGGTACGCGACCGACCGGCCGTCGCGCTCGACGCGGACGCCGAGGGTGACGCCGCCCTTGTGGGAGATCTCGGCGACCGTGACGTCGAAGCCCTCGATCGTGCGGGAGGCCGACGTCAGGAACCGCCAGGCGCCGCCCAGGCCGTCCGGCGTGATCGGGAAGTGCGGCGGCGACATGACCCGTGTCAGCGTCTCCAGCGGCCGCGGCGACGGCAGGTACAGGTCGACCCGGGCGTCGGGGCGGTCGAGCGCCGGGCAGAAGGGCAGGCCCTGCACGTGGTCCCAGTGCAGGTGGGTGAGCACGATCGACCCGTGGAACGCCGCGTCGCCGAGCAGCCCGCCGAGCCCCCGCAGGCCGGTGCCCGCGTCGAGGACCAGGGCGGGGGCGTCGCCGTCGCCGGGCAGCACGGCGACGCAACTGGTGTTGCCGCCGTACCGGGTGAAGGCTGAGCCCGGCGCCGGGGTCGAGCCGCGGACGCCGAGCATCGCGAGCCTCACGTCAGCTGGTCCTCTCGGTGGTGTCCCTGGGCGAGCCGGGTCAGCGCCTCCCGGTCGACCGACTCCGCCGGGGCCTCCGCCACCCTGATCGGCGTGAGCGCGGTCAGGGTCGCGGTGCGGGTGCCGCCCTCCAGCACGGCGCGCTCGCCCAGGATCGCGCCCGGGCCGAGCTCCGGCAGGGAACGGCCGTCCACGTCCACGCCGAGGACGCCGTCGAGCAGCAGGAACAGGGAGGAGCCCGGCTCGCCCTGCCGCACCAGGCAGGAGCCGGCGGGCAGCGAGCGGATCAGTGGCCGGGCGCCGCCGCGCATGATGAGCAGGGACAGCTCCCGCTCCAGCGCGGTCTCGGCGGCGGTGACCAGCACGGGGGAGTCCTCGTCGCCCCAGGGCGTCCGGGCGGGTCCCTCCTGGGTCGCCCAGGCCGCGAAGTCGGTGAGACCGGCCTTCATCGTCAGGCGGTGGTCCGGGCCGTAGACCCAGTGCCGGGGGAACGGGCTGGCGCCCTCCAGCATGGCCTCCGCCCGGCCGTCCGCGTACAGGGTCACCGAGAGCGTCGTCCACACCAGCGGCGACTGCAGCCGCAGATAGGGCGGCCGCGCGATGCGGCGCGGGAACGGCAACGCCGTCCGGCCCCCGGCGGTCTGCGTGAACCTGATCCACCCGTCGCCCATTTGGGGCTCCGGCCGCAGGTCGGGAAGGCCGAGCGCGGCGAACGTCACGCCCAGCGGGCCCAGCCGCACGGTGGTGGCGCCCATGACCAGGCCGCCGCCGGCGCCGTGGCCGGTCACCCGGTCGCCGTCGAACTCGGCCCACACCGTGAGCCGGTTGGCGAACCGGAACCGGTCGGCGTCCCGCAGCGCGTCCAGGTCGTTTATCGCGTCGGGCGGCGGATCGTCGTAGTGCGTCAGGCCCACGGTGAAGGCCGGCTTCGTGTAGCCCCCGACGGCCTCGGACGGGATCCAGGAGATCGAGGTGATCGTCGATTCGACTCGCATGCTCTGAACGTAGGAATCCCGGCCGCTCCGGGCGAGGGCGTCACCTTGCGGACCGGTGGTGGTGCCAGCACCCCCCGTCCGTCGTCCTGGCACCCTTCCTGGAAGCTTCAGGCCAGGATGTAATGCAGCTCGTGGAACGCATCACGGTGGTGCTCGCGGACGACAACCTCATCGTCCGCGAGGGCGTGCGCGCGCTGCTCGGCCGCGACCCCGCCCTGGAGATCGTGGGGCTGGCCGCCGACTACGCCGAACTGGTGGCGGGCGCCACGCGGCTGCGCCCGCAGGTCGTCGTCACGGACATCAGGATGCCCCCGACCTACCAGGACGAGGGGATCGAGGCGGCGCGCGAGGTGCGCAAGCGCCTGCCCGGCACCGGCGTGGTGGTGCTCAGCCAGTACGACGACCCCGACTACGCGATCCGGCTGCTCGGCGAGGGCGCCGCCGGGTACGCCTACCTCCTCAAGGACCGGGTCGCCGACGCGGGCCTGCTCGGCAGGGCGATCCGCGAGGTCGCCGTGGGCGGCTCGCTCATCGACCCCCTGATCGTCCAGGAGCTGGTGGCGCCGGCCCGGGACGAGGGCCAGCTGTCGCCCGGCGAGGAGGACCTGCTCGGCCAGGTGGCGGCGGGCCGTACGGTGAAGGCGATCGCCGTGTCCCGGGGGGAGCCGCCCGAGGCCGTCAACGCCGCGATCGAGCAGCTGTTCCTGACGCTCGCCAAGGGCGCGAGCGCGGGGCGGCAGGGCGCGCTGCGCCGCCTGCGGATGCTGCACACCGCGATCCTGCGCCGCGACGAGCAGGGCGAGACGCTGTCGCGGCTGCTCCCGGGCGGCCTGGCCGACAAGCTGCTGCGCGACCGGGGCGCCGTCGACCGCACCGACCGGCTGGTCGTGACCGTGCTCATGTCCGACGTGCGGGGCTACTCGGCCATCGCCGAGGCCACCGACCCGGCCGTCCTCGCCGGCCAGCTCAACGCCCACCGGCGGGCCATGAACGCGGCGATCCTCACCGCGGGGGGCACGGTCATGCAGTACGTGGGCGACGCCGTGATGGCCGTCTTCGGCGCGCCCGACCCGGCCCCCGACCACGCCGCGAGGGCCGTCCACGCGGCCCGCGAGATGCACGTGCGGCAACGCCGCCTCGACGCCGAGTGGGCGGCGCAGGGACGCACGCCCTTCACACTCGGCATCGGACTTTCCACGGGGGAGGTAGCGGCGGCCCTACTCGGAAGCGATGAACGGGTGGAGTACACCCTCGTCGGAGACACCGTGAACCTTGCGCAGCGCATGCAGGACCTGGCCCGGCCGGCCGGCGTCGTGGCCTCCGACGCGACGGTCCGGGCGGCGGCGGGCGGGTGGGCCTGGCGCCCGCTCGGCCCGCGGCTCGTCAAGGGCCGCGCCACCCCCGTGACCGCCTACCACCTCGAGGTGATGTGAGATGCCCGCCACAGACGTGACCACGACCGTCGCAGTCCAGATCAGAGGGGCCAGGCGGACGTTCGCCGCGGAGCTCGCCCCGGTGCGCGCGCTGCGCGGCGTGGACCTCGACGTGCGGCGCGGGGAGTTCGTCGCCGTCATGGGCCCCTCGGGGTGCGGCAAGTCGACGCTGCTCAACGTGATCGCCGGGCTGGAGCAGGTGGACGAGGGCACCGTGGAGGTGGCGGGGGAGCGGGTCGACGGCCGCGACGAGGATTGGCTGGCCCGGTTCCGCAGGCACCACATCGGGTTCGTGTTCCAGTTCTTCAACCTGCTCGACGGGGTGTCCGCGCTGGACAACCTGGTCATGCCAGGGGTGCTGGGCGGCATGAAGCGGCGCGCCGCCGAGACCCGCGCCCGCGACCTGCTCGACCTGCTCGGCCTGGCCGACCGCGCCGACCAGGTGCCGGCGGTGCTGTCCGGCGGTCAGCGGCAGCGGCTGGCCATCGCCCGCGCCCTGGTGAACGAGCCGACGCTGCTGCTGGCCGACGAGCCGACCGGCGCGCTCGACAGCGAGGGGGGCCTGGAGGTGCTCGAACTGTTCCGCAGGCTGCACGACGACGGGCAGACGATCATCATGGTGACCCACTCTCCCGACGTCGCCGCGGGCGCGGACCGCGCCGTGCGCATGCGCGACGGGAGGGTCGAGTCGGCATGACCGAGCCGGAGTACCGCTCGCGCGGCCGCGGGCGCGCCGCCGAGGAGGACGCATGGGCGTGGTGCTGACCTGGCTCCGCCTGGAGCTGCGCCGGCGATGGCGGTCGCTCGCCGTGCTGGCGCTGCTCGTGGCGTTCGCCACCGCGACCGTCCTCACCGCCGTCGCGGGCGCGCGCCGCGGCGCCACGGCCGTCGACCGCCTGTACGCCGAGACGCTGCCCGCGACGCTCGCGGTCCTGCCCAACCAGCCGCACTTCGACTGGGACAAGGTGCGCGCGCTCCCCGAGGTCGCCGCGCTGACCACCTTCCCCGTGTCCGGCTTCGCCGTCGAGGGCGTCCCGCTGGCCGACAACGGCGGGGGTTTCCCTCCGGCCGACGACGAGGGCCTGCGCACCATCGAGGTGCCGAAGGTCCTGGAGGGGCGGCTCCCCGACCCGCGCCGCGTCGACGAGGTCGTGGTCAGCTCCCGATTCCCCGCCGTGTACGGCAAGGGTGTCGGCGACCAGGTCGTCCTCAAGCTCATGTCGGTCGAGCAGGCGGCGAGCGAAGACTTCGACCCCACGACCCAGGAACCCACGGGGCCTCGCGTCCGGGCCACCATCGTCGGGATCATCCGATCCGCGTGGTACTCCGAGAACATCGGCGAGGCGCCGGGCATCCTCTGTACCCCCGCTCTCTATCGGACCTACCCGAGGAACTTCCTCGACCCCGACGTGGGGTACATCAACGCCCTGGTCCGCCTCAAGCGCGGATCGCTGGACGAGGCGGCGTTCCGCGGGGATCTGACACGTCTCACCGGGCGCAGCGACATCCAGATATGGGACAACGCCGAGAAGTTCGGCGGGCCCGCCCGCCGGCTCGTGAGCTTCGAGGCGGTGGCCCTGCTCGCGTTCGGGCTGGCCGCGCTCACCGCCGCGATCGTCCTGATCGGTCAGTCGGTCGCCAGGTACGCCGCGGCGACGGCGAGTGACCTGCGCACGCTGCGCGCGGTGGGGCTCACGCCCCGCCAGGCCCTGGCCTCGGCGGCGGCGGGGCCGTTCGTGGCCGCCCTCGTGGGGACGACGATCGGCGTGGCCGGAGCGGCGGTCGCCTCCATCTGGATGCCCATCGGGGCGGCGGCGCTGCGCGAGCCCGATCCGGGGTTCGACGTCGACTGGCTCGTGCTCGGCACGGGCTGGCTCGTGACCCCGGCCCTCGTCCTCGCGGGGTCGGCGGCCGCGGCCGCGGTCTTCCTGTCCGGAGGCGACAGCACAGGCCGGCGCTCCGCCGTCGCCCTGCTCGCGTCGCGCATGGGCCTGCCTGTGCCGATGGTGGTCGGAGCGCGGTTCGCGCTGGAGCCGGGCCGCGGTGGCAGCGCGGTGCCGGTGCGGCCCGCGCTCGTCGGAGCGGTCGCGGGGGTGCTCGGCGTGCTGGCGGCCTTCACGTTCTCCGCCGGCGTGAAGGACGCCGCCGCCAACCCGGTCAGGTTCGGACGGACCCATCAGCTGGAAGCGTACATAGGCATGAACGGGCAGGACTTCGGGTCCGCGGCGGCGGTCACGGCGGCGCTCGGCGCGGTGGCCCGCGATCCGGCCGTCCAGGCGATCGAGGACGCCGTCAGCGCCGTGGCCGAGTCCGCCAATCAGAGGCCCGGGCAGAAGACGGTCTCCGTCACGACCTACACCTACGCGCCGGTGGGCGGCGCGGCCTTCCCGGTCGTGCTCACGGAGGGCAGGCTCCCGGCGAAGGCCGGCGAGATCGTGCTCGCGCCCTTCAGCGCCCGCGACCTGGGGGCGGAGGTCGGCGGTCAGGTCGAGCTCCGGGGCGGGACGGCGCCGGTGCGGATGACCGTCACCGGGATCGGGTTCGTGCCCGCCGGACCTCACAACGAGCGCACCGACGGCGGCTGGATCACCCCCGAGGGGCACAAGGTCCTGTACAGCGGGGCGCACTACTCGTTCAAGTTCCACGGCGCCCTGGCCGCCCTGCGGCCGGATGCCGATCCGAAGGCGGTCGCCCCCCGGCTGAACGCCGCGGCCAAGGACGCCGGGGGCGGGTTCATCACGTTCGCGCCGCCCAGCCCGCTGCTCGAGGTGCCGCAGATCCGGGACGTGGAGGAGCTGCCCACGCTGCTCGCCGGCTTCCTCGGGCTGCTGGCCACGGGGGCCGTCGGGCACGCGCTCGCCACGGCCGTACGGCGGCGAAGGCACGAGATGGCCGTGCTGCGGGCGCTCGGGATGACCCGCTGGCAGGCGCGCTGGACCGTCGTCACCCAGGCCAGCCTGGTCGCGGCCGTCGGGCTGCTGTTCGGCGTTCCCCTCGGGGTGGCGCTCGGGCGGACGCTGTGGCGGCTCCTCGCGGACGTGTTCCCCCTGCTGTACGTCGCGCCGCTCGCCCTGGGCGCCGTGCTGCTCGTGTGGCCGCTGACACTTCTGACGGCCAACGCGCTGGCCGCGTGGCCGGGCACGATGGCCGCCCGGCTGCGGGTCGCCCACGTGCTGCGGGCGGAGTGACCGTGATCGCCGCATCCGTCGTCGTCGTCGCCGTCTGGATCCTGGCGGCGGTGGCGGCGCTGCTCGGCGACAGGCCGGGCCTCGCCCGCGCCGCGATCCTGGTCGCGGCCGCGCAGGCAGCTGCCACCGTGTGGCCCGTCCTCGCGCCGCTCGCCGTCGCCGCGTGGCTGACCTGTGGTCTGTCGCTGCCTGACGGAGAGCTTCGCACCGCGCCCCGCCGTTCGATCGCCGGACTGGCCTGGCTGGGGGCGGCGGCCTGGGCCGTCCGGCTGCCGGTGACGCCGCCGGCCGTGGTCGCCGCCACCGTGGGGGGCGCGACGGTGGCGCTGGTCGCGGTCCTCGCGCGCTGCCCGAGCGCCCCGGCGCCCCGCCGCCGGACGCTCCAGTGGATCGCCGCGGCCGGAGTCGTGACGTCCGCCGCCCAGATCGTGATCTACGCCGTGCATCTGCTGCTCGGCATGCCCGAGAACGTGCTCCCGTGGGCGCTGCTCGCGATGGCGGTGCTCCCGGCCGGGCTCGCCCTGGCGCAGGCGTCCGGCACGGCCCGGCTGGCCGAGCGGGCGCTCGTCGAGGCCGTGGTCGTCGCGGGGCTCGCGCTGCTGGTGGTGGCCGTCTACCTGGTCGTGGTCGTCGGCCTGGCCCGCGAGCCCGTCGGGGCCGAGCGCGAGGTGCTGCTGGCCAGCGTGGTCGCCGCCCTCACCGCGGTCGTGCTCGCCCTGCCCGTGCGCTTCCGGCTCGTCTCGCTCGGCGTCTCGCTGCTCGGCAGGCGCGGGCAGACGCCGGAGGAGGCGCTCGCCTCGTTCGGCGCGCGGATGAGCCGCGCGGTGCCGTTCGACGAGCTGCTGCTCCAGCTCGTGGAGTCGCTGCGCGCGGCGCTCGGGCAGGCGGGCGCCGAGGTGTGGGTCGGCACCGACGGCGTGCTCCACCGGACGGTCAGCGTCCCGGAGCGCCCCCCGGCCGTGCTGACCCTGAACGACAAGGAGCGCCTGGTCGTCGGCCGGACCCGCATCGGCGGCACGGCCTGGCTGTCGGTCTGGCTGCCCGCCCTCGTCGAGGACCGGGAGGCCCCCATCCGGGTGGCGCCCACCGCCCACCTGGGCGACCTGCTCGGCCTGCTGGTCGTCCGGCGGCCGCGCGAGGGCGTCGAGTTCTCCGACGAGGACGACCGCGTGCTCATCGAGCTGGCCCGCCAGGTCGGCCTGGCCCTGCACAACATGCGGCTGGACTCCGCCCTGCAGGCCTCCCTGGAGGAGCTGCGGCAGCGCAACGAGGAGCTGCAGGCCTCCCGGCTGCGCATCGTCACGGCCGCCGACGCCTCACGCCGGGCGATCGAGCGCGACCTGCACGACGGCGCCCAGCAGCATCTCGTGGCCCTCTCGGTCAAGCTCGGCCTCGCGCGGGAGATCCTCAAGGAGGACGCGGCCATGGCCGCCGAGCTCCTGGAGGAGCTGCGCAGCGACGTGCAGCAGACCAACGCCGCGTTCCGCGAGCTGGCCCACGGCATCTACCCGCCGCTGCTGCGCGACCACGGGCTCGGCGAGGCGCTGCGCTCGGTCACCCGGCGCGTCCGCCTGCCGTACACCGTGGAGGTGGGCCTGACCCGGCGCTATCCGGAGCAGGTCGAGGCCGCCGTCTACTTCTGCTGCCTGGAGGCGATCCAGAACGCGGGCAAGCACGCCGGGCAGGGCGCTTCGGTGGAGGTCCGCATCGCCGCCGACGACGGCGTGCTGCGCTTCAGCGTCGCCGACGACGGGAGGGGCTTCGACCCGGGCGGCGGGCAGGGGCACGGGTTCGTCAACATGACCGACCGGCTCGGCGCGCTCGGCGGACGGCTGTTCGTCGAGTCGGCGCCCGGCGCCGGAACGACGATCAGGGGAGAGGTGCCCGTCGATGGCTGACGGCTTCGACGCGGTTGTGGTCGGCTCGGGCCCGAACGGGCTGGTGGCGGCCGTCACGATGGCCGAGGCCGGCCGGCGCGTCCTGCTGCTGGAGGCCGCCGGCGCGTTCGGCGGCGGCCTGCGCACCGAGGAGCTGACGCTGCCCGGCTTCCGGCACGACGTGTGCGCCACCGTGCTGCCGCTCGCGCGGGCCTCGCCCGCGTTCCGCCGCATCACCGGGGAGCTGGGCGTCACCTGGGCCCACCCCCGCGTGCAGGCCGCCCACCCGCTCGACAAGCGGCCGGCGGTGCTGGTCCACCGGTCGGCGGAGGAGACCGCGCTGGGGCTCGGCCGGGACGCCGCCGCCTGGCGCGCCACCGTGGGCGCGACCGCCCGCGGGGGAGACCCGCTGGTCGACACGCTGCTCGCCCCGCTGTCGGTGCCGCGCGCGCCGCTGCGGGCCGCCCGGTTCGGCGCGCTCGCCGTCCTCCCCGCGACCGTGCTCGCCCGTACGGCGTTCCGCACGGCGCCGGCGCGGGCCGCGCTCGCGGGGATGGCCGCGCACTCGATGCTCGACCTGCGCGCCCCGATCACCGGCGGCTACGGCCTGATGCTGGCCGCGCTCGCCCACCACGTGGGGTGGCCGGTGGTGCGCGGCGGCTCCCAGCGGCTCGCCGACGCGCTGGTCGGGCGGCTCAGGGAGCTCGGCGGCGAGGCGGTGACCGGCCACCGCGTCCGCGACCTCGGGGAGGTGCCCCGGGCCCGGACGATCCTGCTGGACCTCACGCCGCGCCAGGTTCTGGCCGTCGCCGGCGACAGGCTGCCCCCCGGCTACCGGAGGAGGCTGACCCGGTTCCGGTACGGCCCCGGGGTGTTCAAGCTCGACTGGGCGTTGTCGGGCCCGGTGCCGTGGACCGACCCCGCGGTGGGGGAGGCCGCGACGGTGCACCTCGGCGGCGACCTGGAGGAGATCGCGCACGGCGAGGCCGAGGTCGCCCGGGGACGCCATCCGGAACGGCCCTACGTGCTCCTCGTCCAGCCCTGTGTGGCCGACCCCTCCCGCGCCCCGGCCGGACGGCACGTCCTGTGGGCGTACTGCCACGTGCCGAACGGCTCGGCCGTGGACATGACCGAGGCGGTCGAGGCGCAGGTCGAGCGGTTCGCCCCCGGCTTCCGCGACCTCGTCCTGGCCCGCCGGGTCATGGACACGACGGCCCTGGAGGCCCGCAACGCGAACCTGGTGGGCGGCGACATCGGCGGCGGGTCGGGTGACCTGGGCCAGTTCGTGGGCCGTCCCGTCCACTCCCCGCACCCGTGGGCCACCCCGGTGCCCGGCCTGTACATCTGCTCCGCGAGCACCCCGCCCGGCCCGGGCGTGCACGGCATGGGCGGGTGGCAGGCCGCCCGCCTGGCCCTCAGACGGGAAGCCCGCGCAGCAGCGCCGGAGTGAGGTCGTCCTTGCGGACGTAGGCGAGCGCGCCGCAGCTGACAGCGTCAGGCGGCAGGTCCTCCACGGCGTACGTGGACACCAGCACGATCTTCATGTCGGGGGCCTCGGCCAGGATGCGGCGCGTCGCCTCGATGCCGCTCATCCCGGGCAGGTTGATGTCCATCAGGATCATCGACGGCCGGTCGCCGAGAGCCAGGGTCAGGGCGTCCTCGCCGGTCACGGCCTCGCCCACCACGCGCCACCCCGGCAGCAGCCGGATCAGCGCGCGGGCGACCGACCGGAACGGCGCCTGGTCGTCCACGATGAGCACGTCGACCCCTGTCATACCTCCAGCCTCCCGGAACGCCGTCTCCCGTCCAAGGGCGGGACCACCACGGTCACCGCGTGCTAGCACCACCGTGGTCGGCCAGGTACATCAGCACCGCCATCACCCGCCGGTTCACGTCCGGCTCCGTGCCCAGCCCGAGCTTGGCGAACAACGTGTTGATGTGCTTCTCCACGGCCCGCTCGGTGAGGAAGAGCGCGGACCCCACGGCGGCGTTGCTCTTCCCCTGCGCGATCTGCCCCAGCACCTCGCGCTCACGCGTCGTCAGCCGGCCCAGCGGCGACGACCGGGTGTGCGCGGAGTCGGCCACCAGGGCCTCCACCACGGCCGGGTCGATCACGGAGCCGCCCCGGGCCACCGTCCGCACCGCCTCGATGAGCTGGTGCGGGTCGCTCACCCGCTCCTTCAGCAGGTACGCCCGGCCGCTGCTCCCCCCGGCCAGCAGCGGCGTCGCGTACGCGGGCTCGGCGTACTGGGACAGCACGACCACGCCGACCCCCGGCCGGGACGCGCGCAGCTCGGTGGCCGCCCTGATCCCCTCGTCGGACGACAGGGGCGGCATCCGGATGTCGGTGACCACCACGTCGGGGTCGTGCTCGTCCACCGCCGCCATGAGCTGGGGCAGATCGGCGCAGGTCGCGACCACCCGCAGGTCGGGCTGCAGGTCGAGGACCCGCCGCACGCCCTCGCGGACGAGCATCGAGTCCTCAGCGATCACGATTCTGATGGGCACCGGTCCCCTCCATGCGCAGCCACGTGAGCACCGCGAGGACGCGGCGGTTGTCGTCGGGGGTCTGGCTCAGGTCAAGCTTGTTCAGCACCGCCGCGATGTGCGCCTCGACCGTCTTCGCGCCGAGGAACAGCGTCCGCGCGATCGCCGCGTTGGACCTGCCCTCGGCCATCAGGCGCAGCACGTCGCGCTCCCGCGGCGTGAGCCGGTCGGCCATCGCCTCCGCCCGGCGCAGCTCGAACAGCTGGCCCACGATCTCGGGGTCGACCGCGACGCCGCCGGACGCCACCCGCTCCAGCGCGTCCCGCAGCGCGGCCGCGTCGTCGACCCGGTCCTTCAGCAGATAGCCGACGCCGCGCGGGCTCGCCTCGAGCAGCCGCGCGGCGAAAGCGCCCTCGGCGTACGTCGACAGGACGAGCACGCCGAGGGCGGGGTACCGCTTCTTCAGTTCCACGGCCGCCACCAGCCCCTCGTCGGTGAAGGTGGGCGGCATCCGCACGTCGAGGACGGCGGCGTCCGCGGGCCGGGTCTCCAGCATGGACGCGAGCTCGGCGGTGTCGCCGGCCTGCGCCACGACGGTGACGCCGACGTGGTCGAGCAGGAGCGCCAGGCCCTTGCGGAACAGGGCCGAGTCGTCGCAGATCACCACGCGCATGGGAGCCAGTGTGGCACGGCCGGCGGGGATCGGGCCCCGGCCTCCGCGGGCGGCCGGCCGGGGCGGTCAGACGTTCACCGAGACGGGCAGCGTGTAGCCCTGGCGGCAGGTGTCGCCGAGGACCTTGCTGTCGCATCCCTTGACCCAGAACGTGTAGGTCGAGGCGTAGCCGTTGCTGTTGGTCACGCCGCTGGGCCGGGAGTGGGTCACCTTCCCGCTGGTGCGCGAGCCGCTCTTGACCGTGTACGTGGGGTAGATGAGGGCCAGGGAGGAGGGCAGGTTCTGCGTGGGGTCCGCGGTCCAGTAGACCCGCCAGTAGTCGTAGTTGAACGGGGTGGTGGGACCCCAGCGGAACACCGCCTTGCCGTTGGCCTCGTACGCCGCGACGATCATGTTGGGGCCCTGGTCGGGGGACCAGGCGATCTGGCCGTTGGTGAAGCGCTGCTTGCGGCCGTTCTTGTTCGGCAGGCTGTACTCGGCCGAGGTGGGGCAGCCGAAGACGCCGTTCGCGCCCCCCATGGCGGTCCAGTAGTCGCCGATCAGGCCGTACGGCTTGATGGAGCACGCGGTGGCGGCCTGCGCGGGCGAGGCGGCCGGGAGGACGGTGGCGAGGGCGGCGGCGCCGAGGAGAAGGGCGCTGGCGGTGCGAGTCATCGTGGTCTCCTTCGTCGTTTTCGATGGGTCCACGATGCGCCGGAGGGCCCGCCCGCCACCTCCTGGGCACCCCTTCGACGATCTCAGGGATTTCCCTGTCGTTCCCGCGAGTCTCCTGCCACGGTCCGAGGCGACGAGCCGGCGGCACGGTGGCGCGGCGGCGGGGCGGTACGGCAGCACGGCGGCCCGGTGGCGCGGCGGCCCGGTGGCGCGGTGGCGCGGTGGCGCGGTGGCACGGTGGCGCGGTGGCGCGGTGGCGCGGTGGCGCGGTGGCGCGGTGGCACGGTGGCACGGTGGCACGGTGGCACGGTGGCACGGTGGCACGGTGGCACGGCGGGACGGTGGGGCGGTGGGGCGGGGACGGTTCAGCGGTGACGGCGGGGCCCGCCGCCGTGGCGGTGTTCGGCGGGGTGCCGGCCGCCCGAGCCCGCAGCGCCGCGCGGATGGGCGCCGCGCCCGTGGCGGGGGGCCATGGCGGCGGCCGCGGCGTGCGGGGCATGCTGGGCGTGCTGGGCGTGCTGGGCGTGACCGCCACGCGGAGCCTCCGCGCGGCGGCCCGTGGGGGTCCACCGGTGCCGGTGGTGCCCGGCGCGCGCCTTCGCGGCGCTCCGGTCGTCCCCGCTGTGGACGCCCGTGCGGGGCGGCGCCGGCGCGGCGGCGCGGGGCTCGGCCAGGTGGGTGACGTGGACGGCCGGGACCTCGACGCGGGGCACGTCGTCCCCGGTGGCCGTCGCCGGCTGCCCGGTGGCGAGCTGGCCCGGCCCGGCGTCCTGCCCTCCCGCCGAGACGTCGTCGCCGGAGTTCGCGTGGTCCCGCTTCTCCCGCTCTTCCTTCTTCTTCTTGTTCTTCTTCCGCTCCTTCTCCAGGGCCTCCTTCAGGCCCGGGGTGAAGCCGCCGCCGAACCGCGACATGTCGGGCGGCGCGAACCGGGTGGCGGGGGTGCGGCGCAGCGCCGCCCGCATGGAGTCGACCCAGATGGGGCCGGGGAGCGAGGCCCCCTGGACGGCGCCGTAGTAGCGGCCGCCGATCGTCACGCCCCTAAGGGGGTAGCGGTAGGAGCCGCGGATGTCGCCGAGGCTGACCGCGGCGGCCAGGTTCGGGGTGTACCCGGCGAACCAGGCCGACGTGTAGCCGTTGTTCGTGCCGGTCTTGCCGGCCGACGGACGCCCGATCGACTGGCCCCGCATCGTGCCCTTGGTGAAGACCCCGGACAGGACGTGGTTGACGGCGTCGGCGATGGCCGGGTCGAGCGCGGTCACGCAGGCCGGGGGCACGTCGGTGCGGGTGCCGTCCCGCTCCACGATCGCGGTGATCGCCAGCGGCCGGCAGTACCGCCCGCGGGAGGCGAACGAGGCGAAGGCGGCGGCGACCGTGGTGGGGTCCATCTCGTTGACGCCGAGCGTGAACGTCGGCACCTCGTGCAGCGGCTCGCCGTCCGCCCGCCGGATGCCGAGCGCCCGCGCCGTCCGGACGACATTGCACAGGCCGACCTGACGCTCCAGCTTCATGTAGAAGATGTTGACCGACTTCCAGGTGCCGAGCTCCAGGCTGTACGGCCCGCCGCGGCCCTCGCCGCTCGCGTTGTAGATGGTCGTCCGGGGGGCGTTGACCGCGCGGCCCGCGCAGTCGCGGTAGCCGCTGCCGGGCACGAACGACCCGGGCGTCTGGAAGCCGTCGCCGAACCGCATCCCCTCCGACAGGGCCGTGGCCAGCGTGAACGCCTTGAACGTCGACCCGGCCTGCAGGCCGAGCCCGCCGCCGTGCGCGGTGTCGGCCGCCAGGTTGTAGGTGGTGTTCGGCCCGATGTCGCGGTCGTGCGGGTTGCGGCCGTAGTGCTTGCTGGTGGCCATCGCCCTGATGAGCCCGGTGCCCGGCTCGACCATGGTCTCGGCCGCCACCTGGTCGTCCCGCGGGTTCACCCGGGCCGCGATGGCCCGCTCGGCGGCCCGCTGCGCCGCCGGGTCGACCGTGGTCCAGATCGTGAGCCCGCCCCGCTGGAGGCGGCGCTCCCGGTCGGCCCTGGTGTAGCCGAACGCCGGGTTCGTCAGCACCTCGTGCTCGACGTACACGCAGAAGAACGGGTAGGCGCTGCCCGAGCAGCCGCCCGGCTCGGGGCGCATGCGCAGCCCCAGCGGCCTCGCCGTGGCGGCCTTCGCCGCCTCGGGCGTGATCACCCTCAGCTCGGCCATGCGGTTCAGCACGAGGTCGCGCCGCGCCCTCAGCCGTTCCCGCTGGGCGTCCCCGAGGGACGGGTCGGTGTCGTACGGCGTGCGGACGGCGCCCGCGAGCGTGGCCGCCTGGATCAGGTCGAGGCGGCCGGCGTCGACCCCGAAGAACCGCTGCGCCGCCGACTGGACGCCGAAGGCCCCCGCGCCGAAGTAGGCGATGTTGAGGTAGCGCTCCAGGATCTGGTCCTTGGTGTACTTCCTCTCCAGCGCGAGCGCGTACCGCAGCTCGTCGAGCTTTCGCCGGACGTTGCGCACCCGGGCGAGGGCCCGCTCCTGGTCCGACTCGGCCTGGTTGACCATGATGTTCTTCACGAGCTGCTGGCTGATCGACGAGCCGCCCTGCCGGATGCCGCCCGCCTGGGTGTTGGCGACCAGGGCCCGCAGTGTGCCCTTGATGTCGAGCCCGCCGTGCTCGTAGAACCGGGAGTCCTCGATCGCGACGATGGCCTGCCGCATGACGGGGGCGACCTCGCGCAGCGGCACCGACTGGCGGTTCTGGTAGTAGAACTGGGCGATCTGCCTGCCGTCGCGGTCGAGCAGCCGGGTCATCTCGGGCAGCGGGTCCTCGCGGGGCGGCGGAGGCAGCTCGGTGAACGTCGACGCGGCGCCCTTGGCGGCCAGGCCGGCCCCGCTCACCATCGGCATGACCAGCCCGGCGACCAGCAGCCCCCCGGCGGCGCCGCACAGGCCCAGCACGGCCGCGGCGCTGAGGAGACGAGAGGTCACGGGATATCAGTGCGGCCCGCGACCCCTTCCCAAACGCGCGGCCCCCAAAGCTTTACGTAAGCCTGTTGATCTTCAGCCCGAGCGAGGTGAACTGGTCGTACGGCCGGTGGTAGCCCCGTTCGATGTGGTTGACGCCGCGCAGCGTCGAGGTGCCCTCGGCGACCGCGGCCGCGAGGACGGCGGAGAAGCCGGCGCGGATGTCGGGCAGCGTGACGTCGGCCCCGCGCAGGTTGGACACGCCGCGGACGACGGCCGAGTGCTTGGCGTTGGTGTCGTGGTAGCGGCAGGCGGGCCCGCCCAGGCACTGCGCGAACACCTCGATCTCGCAGCCCATCTTCTGCAGCGCGGGGACGTACACGAGCCGGTTCTCGAAGACGGTCTCGTGCAGCACCGACATGCCCTCGGCCCGGGTGAACAGCACCATCAGCGGGGTCTGCCAGTCGGTCATGAAGCCGGGGTGGGTGTCGGTCTGCACGGCCGCCGCCCGCAGGCCGTCGGGGGCCGACGCGGTCAGCCAGTCGTCGGTGATCTCGAACCTGGCGCCCATCCGGGCGAGCGTGGTGATCGCGGTGACGAGCCGGTCCTGCGGGCAGCCGTGCACCCGCACCTCGCCGCCCGTCACGAGCCCGGCCACGAGGTAGGAGAACGCCTCGATGCGGTCGCCCGCGAGCCAGGTGGAGGCCCCGTGCAGGCGCTCGACGCCCTCGATGACGATGCGGCGGTCGGGGCTGAGCTCGATCATCGCGCCCATCCGCTGGAGGAACAGCGCGAGCTCGACGACCTCCGGCTCCATGGCGGCGCCCTTGATGACCGTCTTGCCCTCGGCGAGCACGGCCGTCATCAGGATGGTCTCGGTGGCGCCGACGCTCGGGTAGGGCAGCGTGATGCGGCTGCCGCGCAGCCGGGTCGCCTTGGCCGTTATGCCGCTCTCGCCGACCTCGATCTCGGCGCCCATCGACTGCAGCGCCTCGACGTGGAAGTTGACCGGCCGCCGCCCGATGGGGTCGCCGCCGACCAGCGGGACGAACGCCTCGCCCGCCAGGTGGAGCAGTGGGCCGAGCATGAGGATCGGGATCCGGTTGAGCCCGGTGTACTCCTCGGGCACCCGGGGGCGGATCTCCGGGCCGCGCTCGATGGTGATCTCGCCGGGAGTGATGTCCACGTGGATGCCGAGCGCCTCCAGCATGGCGGCGGTGAGGCCCACCTCGCCGACCTCGGGCGCGTTGTGCAGCGTGCTGGGGCCCGTGCCGAGCATGGCGGCGACCATGTGCTTGGACACCGCGTTCTTCGATCCGCGGACCTCGACGTCCCCGCGCAGCGGGCCCGACGGGTCGATCTGCCATACCTCTTCAGTCACGCTGCTCTCCTCGGCTGCCGCTCGTTCTGAGCAAGACTAACGGGACCGGGTGCGATCACCGTGTGGGTACCATCTGGACGGTGCGGCATCTCCGGGTCAATCTGGCGGCGATCGCCGTGACCGTGCTGGTTCTGGCCCTGCTCGGCGCGGTCGCGGGCCTCGTGTGGTCCGCCCTGGCGCCCGCCACGCGGTACGTGCTGATCGACGGCGGCCCGCAGCTCGCCGACCCGGAGACGCAGACGCTGATCGACGCGGACGGCTGGTTCGCGGTCGTGACCGGGGCGGCCGGGCTGCTCAGCGGCGCCGGCGCGTACGTCCTGTCGCGACGCCGGCCGGTCGAGGCCCTGGTGGCGCTGGCCGGCGGCGGCCTGCTCGCCGGGTACGTCGCCCTGCTGGTCGGCCGCACGGCCAAGGGGACCGCCCACGCGGCCGGGCCCGCCGGGCTCACCGCCACCTCGTCGCTCACCGTCACCGCCCACGGCGTGATGTTCGCCTGGCCGCTGCTGGCCACCGGCGTGTTCTGGGTCGTCGAGTTCGTGGCGAGCTACCGCCATCGGGGGGAGTGACCCGGGCGGGGACTCAGGCCGGCGCGGTCCGCCAGTGGCCGGTCGCCCGCTCGAAGGCGTGCCCCAGCCGCAGGACGTCGAAGTCGGCCCAGGGCCTGCCGACGATCTGGACCCCCACCGGCAGGCCGCCGGAGGTGAACCCGCAGGGCACCGACATCGCGGGCGCGTGCAGCACGCTGATCCAGTAGCACGAGCGCATCCAGGCCAGGTAGTCGGGCATCGCCACCCCCGCGACCTCCGTGACGTACGGCTGCTCGACGGGGAACGGCGGCACCTGGCTGACCGGGGCGACGAGGAAGTCGTGCTCATCGAAGAACGCGCCCATCCGGTGGAACAGCGCGGTCCGCAGCCGCTCGGCGCGGGCGAGGTCGGCGCCGGTCACCTCGCGCCCCCGCTCGACGTTCCACGCCACGTTGGGGCCGACCTCGGGCAGGTCGCCGAAGGCCAGCGCGTAGTACCACGACCGGTACGTGCGGAACGCCTCGTCGGCTCCGGACAGGTCGAGGTCGACCTGCTCGACCTTGGCCCCGAGCCCCGCGAGCACCCCGGCGGCCCCCGCCGTCACCCGCGCCGTCTCCGGGTCGACCGGCAGGCCGCCGAGGTCGGGGCTGTAGGCGATCCGCACCCCCGACAGGTCGAGGTCGAGCGGCCCGGCGAAGACCGAGCCGTCCTCCCGTACGGAGTAGGGCGAGGACGGGTCGAAGCCCGCGACGGCCGACATGAACAGGGCCAGGTCGGCGACCGTGCGGGCCATCGGTCCCGGCACCGACAGCGTGAACCACGCGGCCGTCTCCGAGCGGGACGGCACCCGCCCGGGCGTCGGCCGCAGCCCGGCCACGTTGCAGAACGACGCCGGATTGCGCAGCGAGCCCCCCATGTCGGAGCCGTCGGCCAGCGCGACCATGCGGGTCGCGAGCGCCGCCGCGGCCCCGCCGCTGCTGCCGCCCGCGCTGCGCGAGGTGTCGTACGGGTTGCGGGTGGCGCCGAACACCTCGTTGACCGTGTGGGAGCCGGTGCCGAACTCGGGGGTGTTGGTCTTGCCGAGCGCGATGCCCCCGGCCTCGCGGATCCGCCGCACCAGCGGGTCGTCCCGGTCGGGCACGTGGTCGGCGAACAGGCGGGAGCCGTACGTGGTGCGGACCCCGGCCGTGTCGGCCAGGTCCTTGTGGGCGACCGGCAGGCCGTGCAGCGGGCCCCGCCAGCGGCCGCGCGCGAGATCGTCGTCGGCGCGTCTCGCCTCCTCCAGCGCCCGCTCGGCCGTCAGCGTCACGATGGCGTTGACCCGGCCGTTCGCCTCGCCGATCCGGCGCAGGTGCGCCTCGACCAGCTCGACCGCGCTCACCCGGCGGTCGCGCAGCAGCGCCGACATCTCGGTGGCGGTGAGGTCCACCAGCTCGCTCACGTCTCGGCCCCCCATGCGTACGGCTCGCGCCTCCGGCTCACGCCCCCGAGTCTCGGGGGCGGGGCCGGGCGCGGGCGATGGCAATTGTCGACAGGCTCAGAGCTTGGCGATGGGGGCGGTCGCCGCCCCGGTGAGCCGGACGAGGGTGGCCGGAGCCGTCTCGATCTGCAGGCCGCGGCGGCCGGCCGAGAAGTAGATCGTCTCGAACCCGAGCGCCGACTCGTCCACCACCGTCGGCAGCCGCTTGCGCTGGCCGAGGGGGCTGATGCCGCCCACCACGTAGCCGGTGACCCGCTCCACCTTGGCCGCGTCGGCCATCGCGGCCCGCTTGCCCTTCAGCGCGGCCGCGAACGCCTTGAGGTCCAGCTTGCCCGCGACCGGCACCACCGCCACCGCGAGACCCCCCTCGGTCTCGGCGACCAGCGTCTTGAAGATCCGCTCGTACGGCACGCCGAGGGCGTCGGCCGCCTCCTCGCCGTACGCCTGGGCGTTCGGGTCGTGGTCGTAGGGGTGGAGGGTGAACTCCGCCTCGGCCCGGGTGAGGGCGACCGTCGCCGGAGTGCCCTGGCCGCCCTTGCTCTTGGTCCTGCTCACGTCCGCAAGCCTAACGGCGGCCCGGCCGCCGACTCCGCCGCGTTCCCGGGGCCTGTGGACGACCGGCGGCCCCTCCTTGATGATCTAAAGGGAACAATATGGCTTTATAAGGTCTTTAACGGTCCAATAAGGATGGCCGGGGGAAGGGCTGTCGATGAGGGCGGTCGGCGACGTCGTCAGGGGAGAGGCCTGTCTGTTCGGAGGCATCGCGCTCTGCGTGGTGCTCCGGCCGGAGGGGCTCGCGGCGAACAACGGGATGAGCTACTACGGCGTCCACTGGCTGACGGTCACGCCGTACGTGGGGGCCCTCGTGGGCGCGGCGCTGTTCATCCGCAGGGGGCTGCGCGGCGTGGCGGCCGCCACCCCCGCTCCGGAGCACGTGCGGCGGATGGCCGACGTCTTCGTGGCCCTGCTGATCGGGATCGTGCTGACCCCGTACACCCTGGGCGGGGCTGTCGACTGGGCGCACCGAGGGCTGGGGGCGGCCCTGTTCGCGCTCCAGCTCGTGCTGGGGACGCGCCTGGTCGCCTGGGCGCACGGGGACGTGCTCGGCGTCGCGTTCCTGCTGGTCCAGCTCGGCGGAGGGATCCTCGCGGCCGTCTTCGTGCTCCAGCCCGACGGCCTGCTCATCCACGGGGAGGCGACGTTCCAGCTCGGCTTCGGCCTGCTGCTGGTCAGGGTCCTCCCGCTCGTGCCGTCCCGCGCGCCGGTCGCCGGGCCTCCGGGGCGCGAGCAGGACGTCAGCCCGGCGACCACGTGAGCAATAATCGTAAAGAACCTTGACAATTACTCTGACTACTACTTGAATCAAGTCGTCACCAAACCTCCCGGAACGCCGGTCGTCCCACCGTGCCCGGAGGCGGGCGCGGTGTCCCCTCCGCATATGGCTGGAGAGCGGACGACCGCCCCCACCCCCCGACGAGAGGACGACGCGGATGCGCGGAGACGGCAGGACGGGCGCGAGGCCCGTGTGGACGAGCAGGTGGGTGCGGCTGGCCGCCCTGCTCGCGGTCGTGGCAGGCCTGGTCGTGCCGGCCCAGGCCGGTGCCCGGGCGGCGGCGGCCCCCCGGTTCAAGGTCCTCGCCTTCTACAACGGCACCTGGGACCCGGCGCACATCAGCTTCGTGCAGGAGGCCAACCGGTGGTTCCCGCAGGCCGCGGCGGACAACGGCTTCTCCTACACGGCCACCAACAACTGGGACCAGCTGAACGCCTCGACGCTGGCCCAGTACCAGGTCGTGCTGTTCCTCGACGACCTGCCGCAGACCGCGTCCCAGCGGTCGGCGTTCGAGCAGTACATGCGCGGCGGCGGCGCCTGGATGGGCTTCCACGTGTCCGCGTTCACGACCGACCCGGGGAGCTGGCCCTGGTACCACCAGGAGTTCCTCGGCACGGGCGCCTTCAGGAGCAACAGCTGGGGCCCGACCGCGGAGACGCTGCGGGTCGAGGGCGGCCCGCACCCGTCCACGGCCCGGCTGCCCGCCACGTTCACCTCGTCGGTGAGCGAGTGGTACAGCTGGACCAACGACCTGAGGACCAACCCGGACATCAGGATCCTCGCGTCGATCGACCCGTCGAGCTTCCCCGTCGGCACCGACCCCAGCCAGACCTGGTACAGCGGCTACTACCCGATCATCTGGACCAACAAGAACTACCGGATGCTGTACGCGAACTTCGGGCACAACGCGATGGACTACGGCACCAACACCACGTTGTCCTCCACGTTCGGCAGTGAGGTGCAGAACCGGTTCGTCATCGACGGACTGCTGTGGCTCGGCGGCGTCACCACGCCCACCAGCCCCAGCCCCTCGCCGTCCCCCTCGCCCTCGCCGTCCGGCACGATCTCCCCGACGGCGTGGTACGCGCTGGTGAACAAGGGCAACGGGACGTGCGTGGACGCCCGGGCCGCCTCCACCGCCAACGGCACGGTCGTCCAGCAGTACACCTGCAACGGCACGTACGCGCAGCAGTACCAGATCCAGCCGACCAGCGGCGGCTACGCCCGGATCGGCAATCGCAACAACGCGGCCCAGGTGATCGACGTGAAGGACGTCTCCACCGCCGACGGCGCCCCCCTGCAGCTCTGGGCGTACGGCGGGGGCTCCAACCAGCAGTGGCAGCCGGTCGCCGAGGGCGGCGGCTACTACCACTTCGTGAGCAGGCTGAGCGGCAGGTGCATGAGCGCCGGCTCCTCGGCGGCCGACAGCGTCCAGCTGGTGCAGCGCACGTGCGACGGCGGGGCGGCCCAGTCGTTCCGGCTCTCCCCGGCCTGACCGGACCCCGGCGGGGCTCACGCCAGGGAGATCGTGATCGGCCCGCCGCGGGGGTCGGCGCCGGACAGCGCCGACGACGGCACCCGCAGGACGCGGCCGGGGGAGACCGGCCACGGCAGCGTCCGGCGGGCCACCACGCGGCCGTCCTGCGTCACCACGACGCGGGCGAGCGCCCGGTGCTCGGCCGGCCACAGCAGGATCCGGCCGCGCGGCGGCGCCCCCGCGCCCGGCCGCGCCAGCCCCGGCGACACCCAGGTGAACGGCGCCCCGGCCAGCAGCGGGATCGCCCGCCCGGCCGGGGTGCCGCCGCCGAGGTGGCGCAGCACGTGCCGGACGACGTGGCGGCCGTCGAGGGCCGCGACGTCGGCCGTGTCCACGGGGTGGACCAGGTTGCCCACGGCGAAGACGCCGGGACGGCTGGTGGCGAGCGTGTTGTCGACCATCGGGGCGCGGCTCCCCGGGTCCGTCGCGAGCCCGGCCGCCCGGGCGAGCTCGTCGTCCGGGATCCAGTCGCCGGTGAAGACGACCGTGTCGCAGGGGACCGTACGCCGTGCGCCGGTGCGCAGGTCCTCCACCTCGACGGCCTCCACGGCGTCGTGCCCGGCGACGCGGACGACCCGGGTCCCGGTGGCCACCGGCACGCCGAGCACGGCCCGCCCCGGCACGCTGAAGGCCGCGTACGACTCGGGGCGGGCGTGCTCGCTGGTCATCAGGACCGTGCGGCAGCCGGCCCGGCGGAGGGTGAGCACGGCCGACCAGCTCACCGGCTCGGCGCCCACGACGACGGCGCGGCCGCCCACCGCCCGCCCGTGCAGGTGGACGAGGTTCTGGAGCTGCCCGGTGGTCAGCACGCCCGGCGGCCGGTCGCCGGGGACCATACGGGCCGTGCGGGGCCGTTCCCGCGCCCCGGTGGCGAGCACCACGGCGCCCGCCTCCACCCGGAGGAGCCCCTGGGGGGTCGTGACGTCGAGGGCCCGCTCGCCGGCCCAGCCGGTGACCATGGCGGAGGTGCGGAGCGCCGCGCCGGCCTCGCGCGCGCGGGCCGCGAGCAGCCGGGCGTACGCCGGGCCGGTCATGATCCGGCCGAGGTCGCGGATCCCGTAGCCCGTGTGGTCGCTGTGCCGGGGGATCCCGCCCGCCTCCCGCTCCCGGTCGAGCACGAGGACGCGCAGCCCGGCGGCCGCGAGCCCGCCCGCCGCGGTCAGGCCGGACGGCCCGGCCCCGGCGACGGCCACGTCCGCGGTGATGACGGTGCGGCTCATCGGGCGCCCTCCCGGAGCAGGCGGTCGATCTCGGCCCCGCAGTGGAAGCCCTGGCAGCGGCCCATCGTGGCCCTCGTCCGGCGGCGCAGCCCGTCCAGGTCGCCGGGTGGCAGCGCCGCGGCCAGGGCGTCCCTGACCTCCCCGGCCGTGACCCGCTCGCAGAAGCACACGACCGTCCCGTACGCCGGGTCGCGCTCGACGAGGTCCGCCCGCTGGTACGGCCGGGGGAACGCCTCCCCGATGTTCGGCATGCGCGGCGGCCCTGGCAGCCCCGCCCTGGGCTCGAGGGCGAGCCCCGCCCCGGCCAGCAGCCCGGCGGCGTGCTCGGCGAGCGCCATGGACGCGGTCAGCCCGGTCGAGCGGATGCCCCCGAGCACGAGGTAGCGCCCGGCGGGGTCGAGGTGCACCTGGTAGTCGCCGTGCTCGGTGGCCGCCCGCAGCCCGGCGTAGGCGGCGGTGACCTCCTCCTCCAGCAGCGCGGGCATCAGCCGGCGGCCCTTGCCGGCCAGGAACGCGAACCCGTCCTCGGAGGTGGAGGTGTCGGTGCGGTCCTCCAGCTCCTCGGCGGTCGGCCCGAGCATCACGTTGCCGTAGACGGTGGGGCTGATCAGCACGCCCTTGCCGCGCGAGCCGGGCACGGGCAGCACGATGCGGTCGGCGAGCGGCCGGGCCGCCTTGTCGAACACGAGCAGCTCGCCCCGGCGGGGCGTGATCGTGAACCGGCGGTGCCCGAACAGGCCGTCGACCACGTCGGAGCCGAGGCCGGCGGCGTTGACGACCCAGCGGGCCCGCAGCGGCCCCCGGGAGGTGGACAGCACGGTCTGCCCGCCGTCCCGCGCGACCGCCTCCACCCGGGCGTTCAGCAGCAGGTGGACGCCCCGGGCGAGCGCCTCCGTGGCGAACGCGAGCGTGGTCGTCCACGGGCAGACGATCGACTCCCCGGGCACCGTGAGCCCGCCGAGCACGCCCGGCCCGAGCGCGGGCACCATCGCGTAGACCTCGTCGGGACCGGCGGCCGCGCAGTCGCGGCAGCCGTTGGCGGCCGCCTTCGCCGCCAGTCCGGGCAGCGCGGCCAGCTCCTCCTCGGTCCAGGCCACCAGCACGGCGCCCGTCCGCTCGACCGGGATGCCGGTCGCGGCGGCGTACGCGCCGAGCAGGTCGTAGCCGCGGCGGACCAGCCGGGACTCCAGCGTCCCCGGCGTGGCGTCGAAGCCGGTGTGCAGGATCGCGGTGTTGGCCTTGCTCGTCCCGTCGCCGACGTCGCACCGCGCCTCGACCAGGGCGACCGACAGGTCGTACCCCGCCAGCTCGCGGGCGACGGCCGCGCCGACCACGCCCGCGCCGATCACGGCCACGTCCACGTTGTCCACCGGAAGCGGGCCGTTCCGCATCCCGTCCGTGCTCATCCGTTCCCTCCCGTCGCGGCGCGGGCCGTGCCGATCGCGGCCTCGACGCCGGCCCGCCAGCGGGCGAGGAACTCCCCGGCCCGGTCGGCCGGCCAGCGCGGCTCGTACGTCTTCGACGGTGCCCAGGCCGGCACGGCGTCGGCCAGGCCCAGGGTGGGGTCGAGCGCGAGGCGGGCCGTCGCGGCGGCGCCGAGGGCGGTCGCGTGCGGCGACGGGTAGACGTCCACGGGAATCTGCAGCAGGTCGGCCTGCGCCTGCATGAGCGCGGCGGAGCGGGTGAGTCCGCCGTCCGCGCGCAGCCGGGACAGCGGGCCGCCGAGGTCGCCGGCCACCACCCGGGCCAGCTCGGCCACCTGGGCGGCGACGCCCTCGACCACGGCCCGCACCAGGTGGCCGGGCCGGGTGGACAGCGTCATGCCGAGGAAGGCGGCGGCGGCGTCCGGCCGCCACCAGGGCGCGGCGAGCCCCGCCAGGGCGGGCACGAACAGCGTCCCCTCGCTGCCGACCGCGGCCGCGGCGTCGAGGTCGCCCGCGCCGCCGAGGAGCCCCAGCTCGCCCAGCCACCGCACGGCGGAGGCGGCCGTGTAGACCTGGCCGTCGACGCAGTACGCCGTCGCGCCCCGGGCCCGCCAGGCCACCGAGGACGTCAGCCCGGAGGCCGGGCGCACGGCCCGGTCCCCGGTGTTGGCCAGCAGGAACGCCCCGGTCCCGTACGTGCACTTCGCCTCACCCGGCAGCAGGCAACCCTCGGCGAGCAGCGCGGCCTGCTGGTCCACGATCAGCCCGCCCACGGGGATCTCGCCGCCGAAGGCCCGGGTCGTGCCCACGATCTCGTCGCACGCGGCGATCCGCGGCATGCGCTCCCCGGACAGGCCGAACAGCCCGAGCAGCTCCGGACTCCACTCCACGGCGTCGACGTCGAGCAGCAGCGAGCGGCTCGCGGTCGCGGCGTCGGTGACGAACTCCCCGGTGAGGCGGTGGACCAGCCACGCGTCGCTGGTGGTCACCACGCCCTCCGCCGTGACCTCGCGGCGCAGCCAGGCCATCTTGGGGGCGGAGAAGTAGGGGTCGAGCACGAGCCCGGTGAGCGCCGCGACCCTGTCCGCGTGCCCGGCCAGGGCGGCGCAGACGTCCTCGGCCCTGCGATCCTGCCAGACGAGGGCCGTGGACAGCGGCCGCCCGGTCGCCGGGTCCCAGGCGAGGACGGTCTCGCCCTGGTTGGCCAGCGACACCGCCCCGACGGGCCGTCCCGCCGCCTCCACGGCCCGGCGGCCGGCGGTCAGCACCGAGGCGAGCAGTTCGGCGGGGTCCTGCTCGACCCGGCCTCCAGGCAGGTACGACGGCCGGACCGGCTCCTCGGCCAGGGCCAGGATCTCGCCGCCGGGGGCGGCGACGACGGCCTTGGTCCCCGAGGTGCCCTGGTCGATCGCGAGGACGGGAAGGTCGGACATGGATCGTCTCCTGGCTGGGGGAGGAGCGGGGGAGAGGCGGGTCCGGGCCGGTCTAGGGCGCGATGACCTCCGCACCCGCCCTGACCAGGGCGGACGCGAGCGCGGGCGGAGGTGGTCCGTCCGCCACCAGACCGGAGAAGCCGTCCAGGCCGCACACCCGGTGGGCGGCGACCCGGCCGTGCTTGGTGGTGTCGGCGAGCACGTAGGTCCTGGCCGTGGTCGCGAGGATCACCCGCCTGGTCGCGACCTCGTCGAGGTGGTGGTCGGTCAGCCCGGCCCGGGCGTCCACGCCGCCGGAGCCGAGCAGCGCGACGTCGGCCCGCAGGTCCCCGAAGAAGGCCAGAGTGTGGGCGTTGGAGACGGCGAGGTCCCCCTGCCGGACCCGCCCGCCGGAGACAAGCACCTCGACCCCCGGGCGGCCGGCGAGCTCCGCGGCGACCAGCAGCGAGCAGGTCGCCACCACGCCGCGGAACGACGCGGGCAGCGCGCGGGCCGCGTGGACGGCGGTCGTGCCGACGTCGATCACGACGGTCTGCCCCGGCCGCGGGAGCCGGGCGGCCAGGGCCCCGATGACGGCCTTGGCCTCGGCCTGGGCCGTCGAGCGCTCCAGGTGGGACGGCTCCTCGCCGGCGGCCGAGGGGGCGGCGACGGCTCCGCCGTGCACGCGCACCAGCAGCGCCCGCCGCTCCAGGATCGCGAGGTCACGCCGGACGGTCTCGGGGGAGACGCCGAGCGCCCCGGCCAGGTCCTCCGTGCGCACCGTCCCCGCCAGGGCGAGGGCCTCGACGATCCGCTGACGGCGCTGAGCGGGAAGCACGGAGACCATCCTTGTGACCGGAACTGACGGTTGTTGCCCGAAAGTGTGGATTGGTGACCGAAATCCTGTCAAGGGTGATCGGGAAAGCCGCCCTCCGGAAAGATCGCCCAGCTCCCGGGCCACCCGGAGGTGGCCGAAACGTACGTCCCGGATGCTGGACACACGAGGATCGGTCCCTGGTCGTCCGTAGACTGGGACGGTGATTTCCCGTATCGACCTGCGCGGGTCCCTGCCTGGAGACCTGCGCGACGTGCTGCCCCGCGCCGAGCTCGACGTCGAGGCCGCCCTGGAGAGGGTGCGGCCCATCTGCGAGGAGGTGCGCCATCGCGGCGCCGCGGCCGTACGGGAGCTGACCGCGCGGTTCGACGGCGTCGAGCTGGAGTCGGCCCGCGTCCCGGCCGAGGCGATCGCCCGCGCCCTCGACGGGCTCGACCCGGCCGTGCGGGCGGCGCTGGAGGAGTCGATCAGGCGGGCCCGGCTCGTCCACCGCGACCAGCGGCGCACCGACACCACCACGAACGTCGTCCCCGGTGGCACGGTCACCGAGCGGTGGGTGCCGGTCGACCGGGTCGGGCTGTACGTGCCGGGAGGCCGCGCCGTCTACCCCTCCAGCGTCGTCATGAACGTCGTGCCCGCCCAGGAGGCCGGGGTCGGGTCGCTGGCCGTCGCCTCGCCGCCGCAGAAGGAGTTCGGCGGGCTGCCGCACCCGTCGATCCTCGCCGCGTGCGCGCTGCTCGGCGTCGACGAGGTCTACGCCGTGGGCGGCGCCCAGGCCGTGGCGATGTTCGCCTACGGCACCGAGGAGTGCCCTCGGGCCACGATGGTGACGGGGCCCGGCAACATCTGGGTGGCCGCGGCCAAGCGGCTGCTCAAGGGCCTCATCGGCATCGACTCCGAGGCCGGGCCCACCGAGATCGCGATCCTGGCCGACGAGACCGCCGACCCCGTGCACGTCGCCGCCGACCTGATCAGCCAGGCCGAGCACGACGTGATCGCGGCCGCCGTGCTGGTCACCACCAGCCCCGGGCTGGCCGACGCGGTGGACAAGGAGCTGCCCGGCCAGGTGGCGGCCACGCGCCACTCCGAGCGGATCACCGAGGCCCTGTCCGGCCGCCAGTCCGGCATCGTGTTCGTGTCCTCGCTGGAGGACGGCCTGCGCGTCGTCGACGCGTACGCCGCCGAGCACCTGGAGATCCAGACGGCCGACCCGCACGCCGTGGCCGCCCGGGTCCGCAACGCCGGCGCGATCTTCGTCGGGCCGTACGCCCCGGTGTCGCTGGGCGACTACATGGCCGGCTCCAACCACGTGCTGCCGACCGGAGGGTGCGCCTGCCACTCCTCCGGCCTGTCCGTGCAGACGTTCCTGCGCGGCATCCACGTCGTCGACTACAGCAGGGACGCGCTGGCCGAGGCCGCGCCGCTCGTGTGCGCGCTCGCCGACGCCGAGGACCTGCCCGCCCACGGCGCGGCCGTCCGCGCCCGCTTCGACTGGGAAGTGCCCTCATGACCACGCTCGGCGACCTGCCCATCCGCGACGACCTGCGCGGCAAGCAGCCGTACGGCGCCCCGCAGCTCGACGTGCCCGTGCAGCTCAACACCAACGAGAACCCCTACCCGCCGTCCGCGGCGCTCATCGACGACCTCGCCCTGGCCGTCCGGCACGGCGCGGCGACCCTCAACCGCTATCCCGACCGCGACGCGGTGGAGCTGCGCAAGGACCTCGCCGACTACCTGGGCCACGGCCTGACGGGCCGGCAGCTGTGGGCCGCCAACGGGTCCAACGAGATCATCCAGCAGATCCTGCAGGCCTTCGGCGGCCCGGGGCGGTCGGCCATCGGGTTCGAGCCGTCCTACTCGATGCACCCGATCATCGCCGGCGGCACGAACACCCGGTGGATCGCGGGGGCCCGCGGGGAGGACTTCTCGCTCGACGTCGCCGCCGCCGTCCGGGTGATCGAGGAGCACCGCCCCGACGTGGTGTTCCTCACCTCGCCGAACAACCCGACCGGGACGGCGCTGCCGCTGGACGTGATCGAGAGCGTCCTGGCCGCCGCCCCCGGCATGGTGGTCGTGGACGAGGCGTACGCCGAGTTCGCCCGGGAGGGGACGCCGTCGGCGCTGACCCTGCTGCCCGGTCACCCCCGGCTGATCGTGACCCGGACCATGTCCAAGGCGTTCGCGATGGCCGGCACCCGCCTCGGGTACCTCGCGGCCGACCCGGCCGTCGTGGACGCGATGCTGCTGGTCCGCCTGCCGTACCATCTGTCGACGCTGACGCAGGCGGCCGCCCGGGTGGCGCTGGCCCACCGGGAGGAGCTGCTCGGCACCGTCGACACGCTGCGCGCCGAGCGGGACGCCACGGTGGACTGGCTACGGCATCGTGGCCTGCGGGCCGCTGACTCCGACGCCAACTTCGTGCTATTCGGTAGGTTCCCGGACCGGCGCGCCGTCTGGGAGGGGCTGCTGGAGCGCGGCGTGCTGATCAGGGAGACCGGTCCCGCGGGGTGGCTCCGCGTGTCGATCGGCACAAGGGACGAGATGGCGGCCTTCCGCGCCGCCCTGGAAGGGGTCCTCGGATGACCGGCACCCACGAGGCCGCCGGGCGGCGCGGCCGTGTCGAGCGCACGACCAAGGAGACGTCGGTCCTCGTAGAGATCGGCCTCGACGGCACCGGCGTGGTCGACGTCTCGACCGGCGTCGGCTTCTACGACCACATGCTGGCCCAGCTCGGCAAGCACGGGCTGTTCGACCTCACCGTGAAGACCGAGGGCGACCTGCACATCGACGCCCATCACACGATCGAGGACACCTCGATCGCGCTGGGCGCCGCCTTCCGGGAGGCCCTGGGCGACAAGTCCGGCATCCGGCGGTTCGGCAGCGCCTCCTGCCCGCTGGACGAGTCCCTGGCCCAGGTCACGGTCGACCTGTCCGGCCGGCCGTACCTCGTGCACACCGAGCCCGAGGGCATGGCCCCGATGATCGGCCCCGACTACGACACCACCATGACCCGGCACATCCTGGAGTCGTTCGTCGCGCAGGCGGCGGTCTGCCTCCACGTCCACGTGCCGTACGGGCGCAACGCCCACCACATCGTGGAGGCGCAGTTCAAGGCCCTCGCGCGGGCGCTGCGCGAGGCGAGCGAGCGCGACCCGCGGGCGAGCGGCGTGCCCAGCACCAAGGGCGTGCTCTGATGACGTTCGCATCCGGCGGAATGATCTTCGTGGGCCTCTTCCTGATCGGCGGCGTCATCTCCGGCATCAGGCAGGGGCTGAAGCTGATGGCCGCGCTGGCCGGTGTCGGAGCCGCGCTGGCGATCACGGCGGGGGTGATGTGGTGGCAGTAGGCAGGCGCGTCGTCGTCCTCGACTACGGGTCGGGCAACCTGCGCTCGGCCGAGCGGGCGCTGGCCCGGGCCGGGGCCGACGTGACCGTGACGGCCGACTTCGACGCCGCCCTCGACGCCGAGGGCCTCGTGGTCCCCGGCGTCGGCGCGTTCGCGGCCTGCATGGAGGGGCTGAAGGCCGTCCGCGGCGACCAGATCGTGGGCCGCCGCCTCGCCGGGGGCCGTCCCGTGCTCGGCATCTGTGTGGGCATGCAGATCCTGTTCGAGAAGGGCGTCGAGCACGGCGTCCACACCGAGGGCTGCGGCGAGTGGCCGGGGACGGTCGAGCGCCTCGACGCCCCCGTCCTGCCTCACATGGGGTGGAACACGGTCACCGTGCCCGAGGGCAGTGTGCTGTTCCGTGGGCTCGACGCGGACACCCGCTTCTACTTCGTCCACTCGTACGGCGTGCGTGAGTGGAGGCTGGAGGCCGGCGACGGCTTCACCCCGCCGCTGGTGACCTGGTCGGAGCACGGCGTCCCGTTCGTCGCGGCCGTCGAGAACGGCCCTTTGATGGCCACCCAGTTCCATCCCGAGAAATCCGGCGACGCCGGAGCAGTTCTGCTGTCCAATTGGCTGAGCACACTGTGACCGGCCCCGCCGCCCGGGAGGCGGCATGAGCGAGCGAGTCGACAGGCACTGCGCGATTCGCGGATGCGGCTCCGAGCCGTCAGGCGAGGAGGTGGCATGAGCGAGCGAAGCGAGCGAATCAGTAGGCACAGCGCCGTTCGCGAATGCGGCTCCGAGCCGTCAGGCGAGGAGGTGGCATGAGCAGGGAGCGGGCCCGCCGCAGGGCGGAGCGCGAGGCCGAACGCGCCCGTGAGGCGGCCGTGCGGGCCGAGCGGGAGGCGCGGGCGGCAAGGCGGCGCGAGCTGCGCGGCCGGGTGACCGCGGTGCTCCCGCGTCCTGTGCGGGTCGCCCGGCAGGGCGGCTACCGGGCCCGCCGGCGCCGCACCCAGAACGGTGTGCTCGCCGTGCTCTGGTTCCTGGTCCAGGTGCTGGCCTGGATCCTGCTCGACTCCTGGATGGCCCGGCTCGGCGTGCTGCTCGTGTCGCTGCTGCTCGTCCCGGTGCTCGTCACCATCGTCTTTGACCGGAGGTCCTGACCGAAATGTCGCTCGTATTGCTCCCGGCCGTCGATGTAGCGGACGGCCAGGCCGTCCGTCTGGTCCAGGGGGAGGCGGGGACGGAGACGTCGTACGGCGACCCCTTGGCCGCGGCTCTCGCCTGGCAGGAGGCCGGCGCCGAGTGGGTCCACCTGGTCGATCTCGACGCCGCCTTCGGCAGGGGCACCAACCGCGAGCTTCTGGCCTCCGTCGTCGGCACGCTCGACGTGAACGTCGAGCTGTCGGGCGGCATCCGCGACGACGCCTCGCTGACGGCCGCGCTGTCCACCGGCTGCCGCCGGGTGAACATCGGCACGGCCGCCCTGGAGGACCCGGCGTGGTGCGCCAAGGCGATCGCCGAGTACGGCGACCGCATCGCCGTGGGCCTCGACGTGCGGGGCACGACCCTCGCCGCCCGCGGCTGGACCCAGGACGGCGGCGACCTGTGGGAGGTGCTCGACCGGCTGGAGTCGGAGGGCTGCCCGCGCTACGTGGTGACCGACGTGACCAAGGACGGCACGCTCCGGGGCCCCAACCTCGACCTGCTCCGTCAGGTCTGCGCGCGGACCGACAGGCCGGTGGTCGCCAGCGGCGGGGTCTCCTCGCTCGACGACCTGCGGGCGCTGGCCACGCTCGTCCCCGAGGGCGTCGAGGGCGCCATCGTCGGTAAGGCGCTGTACGCCCAGGCGTTCACGCTGGAGGAGGCACTGGCGGCGGTGAGCGCGGGATGAGCGGCAGCATGCCCCCCGGGCGCATCTCGTCCGGCGGCCCCTGGGAGGACCGCTACGGCTACGCCCGCGCCGTCGTGGCCGGGCCGCACGTGCTCGTGTCCGGGTGCACCGCCACGGTCGGCGGCGAGGTGCAGCACGTGGGCGACGCCTACCGGCAGACGCTCACGGCGTTCTCCATCGCGCTCGACGCGGTCGAGAAGGCCGGCACGTCGCTCGCCGACGTGGTCCGCACCCGCCTGTTCGTCGTGAACGCCGACGACTTCGACGCCGTGGGCCGGGCCCACGGGGAGATCTTCGGCGTGGTCCGCCCGGCCTGCACCAGCGTCCAGGTCGCCGGCCTGGTGGACGCGCGCATGCTGGTAGAGGTGGAGGTCGAGGCGTACCGGGCGGGGGGCCGGGCCCATGGGGACGGTGAGCCCGCGGGGGAGGTGACGGCATGACGGTCGCGGTGCGGGTCATCCCCTGCCTCGACGTGGACGCCGGGCGCGTGGTGAAGGGCGTCAACTTCGAGAACCTGCGCGACGCGGGCGACCCCGTCGAGCTGGCCAGGCGCTACGACGCCGAAGGGGCCGACGAGCTGACGTTCCTCGACATCACGGCCTCGTCCGGTGAGCGGGAGACCATGCTCGACGTGGTCCGCCGCACGGCCGAGCAGGTCTTCATCCCGCTGACGGTCGGCGGGGGAGTGCGGGCGGTCGAGGACGTCGACCGGCTGCTGCGGGCCGGGGCCGACAAGGTCGGGATCAACACGGCCGCCATCGCCCGGCCGGAGCTGCTGACCGAGGCGTCCCGGCGGTTCGGGTCGCAGTGCGTCGTGCTGTCCGTGGACGCCCGCCGGGTCGTCGACGGCCCGCCCACGCCGTCCGGGTTCGAGGTGACGACCCACGGCGGCAGGCGGGGCACCGGCATCGACGCGGTCGGGTGGGCCCGGCGCGGCGAAGAGCTCGGCGTCGGGGAGATCCTGCTGAACTCGATGGACGGCGACGGCACCCGGTCGGGCTACGACCTGGAGATGCTGCGCGCGGTCCGCGCCGCCGTCACGGTGCCGGTGATCGCGTCGGGCGGGGCCGGGCGGCTGGAGGACTTCCCGCCCGCGGTCGAGGCCGGGGCGGACGCCGTCCTGGCGGCGTCGGTGTTCCACTTCGGCCAGCTGAAGATCCACGACGTCAAGGAGACCCTCCGGGCGGCCGGTCACCCGGTCCGCTGATCACTTCGTGAGGGGGGCGCGGCCCGGGGCCGCGCCCCACCCAAGGCGGTCAGTCGTCGTCGCTGGAGCTGCTCCCGGTGCCGCTGTCGGTCGAGCTCTCCGAAGAGCTGCCGCCCGACTGGCTCTGCTCCTGCTCCTGCTGCTGCCTCTGCTCCTGGGAGCCGTGGCCGGACCAGTCGTCGCTCGCGGTGTCGTCGTCGCCCTGGACGAAGTCGGCCGGGACGGCGACGACGGCGAGGCCGGTGGACGACGAGGGGGCGGCGGGGGCGGCGTACCCCTCGCCCGACTGCAGCGCCACGAGGCCGAAGGCGGTGACGACGGCGAGGCCGAGCATGCTCGGGAATCGCTTGGCGGGCATAGAGTGCCTCCTGTCCGATCCACGGCCGCGGAGTGCGGCGATCCGGATTGGCCCTTCCATCGTGAGCTGGCGCGCCGGGGCCGGTCCAGGCGGATCGACCGCATGCGGGGCGGCCGCCGGGGGATCCCTTTCCCTCTCCGGCGCCTGTCTTTTCCCACGGGGTCCCAGGGACGGGCGGCCGTTGCACCGGCCCTTACCGGCGCCGTACGGGGGCGTCGCCGCGGGCCGCGGCCTGGGCCGGAACCCCGCCGCGATCCCAGTAGGGTGGCCGGTGATCACGCGCAACCGGGAGGCTTTCGTGTCCGAACCCACCTCGCTCGAGGAGGTCCGCCGCCGCATCGACGAACTCGACGCCCGCATGACCACGCTGCTCGCCGACCGGCAGCGGCTGGTCCGGGCCGCCGCCGCGTTCAAGGGCGACGAGCAGGCCGTACGGGCGCCGGACCGGGTGGAGCGCGTGCTGGCCGCGGCCCGGGAGCGGGCCTCGCGCACCGGGCTGTCCCCGGAGGTGGCCGAGGCCGTCTGGCGGGCCATGATCGGCGCCTTCGTCGAGTACGAGCTCGCCGAGCACCGCCACGCCCGCTGACCGCCGCCACGCCCGCTGAGCACCGCCACGCCCGGGTGAGCGTGCAACGGGGAGCCGGAGGCGGCGCGCGGTTATGATCTTCCCACCGCGGCCGGGGGGAGACCGCGGCCGGGGGAGTGCGGGTGGCAGTGGCGGGGCAGGTCGCATCGGAGCCGGGACATCCGGGCGTCGTCGTCGACCCCGCCGTGCCAGCCCCGGCGGCCGGGCTCCTGCGGGCCAATGAGGACCTCCTGGCGCGCCTGTGGTCCGGTGAGGCCGCCCGCCGCAGCGGCCGCCGTCTCCTGGCCGCCGCCCTGTGGCCGGTGCTCGCGCTGACCGTCCTGCTCCTGCTCGTGGCGCGCCCGGGCCCGCTCGTCACGGGCCTGGTGGCGGCCCCGGCGGGCGCCGGCCTCTACGGAGCCGCCCGCTCCGCCGCCCGCCGGGGCCGGGTGCGCGCCGCCGCGCGCCGCTACGACGGCCGCTACCTGCTGCCGCCGGAGTTCGACGGGCCGGCGCTGGCCCTGGTCGGCCGCGCCCGGCGGGCCGTCCGCACGGTGCTGTCCTCCCGGGTCGGCGCCGACGGCCTGCTCGACGACGTCCGCGACCGGATCGCCCTGCCCGCCGAGGAGTGGGAGGTCGCCCGGATCCTCGCCGCGCTGTCCGCGCTGCGGGCCGAGCACGCCGCCCTGGTCGCGGACGGGACCACCCCGGAGGTGCGCGCGGCGGCCGAGCCGCTGGAGAGGGCGCTTCGCCGCGCCGAGGCCGCCGTCGCCGCCCGTGTCGAGGCGCTGGAGCGTTACGCGGGGCACGTGGCGGGTGCCGAGCGCGCCTACGCGGCCCGCGCGCAGATCGAGGGGCTGCGCGACCTGATCCCCCGATACGAGGAACTGGTGGCCGCCTCGGCCGGATGCGCAGGCGCGGCCGGGCGGATCGACGCGTTCGCCGCCGAGGCCGGGCGGCTGGAGGCGGCTCTGCGCGCCGGAGCGGATCCGGCGCCGGAGGCCTTCCGTCACCTGGACGGCCGGGGCGACGGGCCGGCGCCGCCCGGGGAGGCCGCCTGCCGCCGGAAGGGCGCGGCGGGCACCCCCTAGTCCGGCGGCCGGGACGTCGACTCGCGCACCACCAGCTCGGGATGGAACATGATCTGCTGGTGGACGTGGCCCTCGGGGTCGCCGCACTCGTCCAGCAGCAGCCGGGTGGCGATCCGGCCGAGGCGGCGGGTCGGCTGGCGGATCGAGGTGAGCGTCACGGCCGAGGCGGCCGCGAAGTCGATGTCGTCGTAGCCGATCAGCGCCACGTCGCCGGGCACCCGCACCCCGGCCTGCAGCAGCCCGCGCAGCATCCCCAGCGCCAGCAGGTCGTTGGCGCAGAACACGGCGTCCGGCAGCGGCCGCTCCGCGAGCAGCGCCTCGGCGGCCTCCTGCCCGCACCGCCCGGTCATGGCGGGCATCGCCAGCTCGGCGAGCGCAGGCACGGGGTCCGTCCCGGCCCGCCGCACGGCCCGGCGGGCGCCCTCCAGCCGGTCGCGGCACTGCCGGATCGACGGCGGCCCGCCGACGTACGCGATCCGGCGGGCGCCGCGGTCCAGCAGGTGGGCGGCCGCGAGCGACCCGCCCGCGACGTCGTCGACCGCGACCGAGCACATGTCGGGCCGGTGGGCGGGGTGGTCCACCAGGACGAGGTCGATGCCCCGCGCCCGGATCCGGTCGACGGGGGCGGGGTCGTCGCCGGTGGGGGTGATGAGCACGCCGCGCACCCGCTGCTCGGCCAGAACCAGGAGGTTGCGCTCCTCCTTGGCCGGGTCGCCGGCGGAGTTGCCGAGGATCACGGCGTACCCGAGCTCGCTCGCCACGTCCTCCACGCCGGCCGCGACCTCGGTGAAGAAGGGGTTGCCGATGTCGATGACGGACAGGCCGATCGTCCTGGTGCGGCCCGCGCGCAGTGACGACGCCGAGCCGTGGCGCACGAACCCCAGCTCGCGGACGGCCCGCTCGACCCGATCCCGGGTCGCCGCCGCGACCTTCTCGGGACGGTTCAGCACGTTGGAGACCGTCCCGGGGGAGACCCCGGCACGCGCGGCGACCTCCCTGATGCTGACGGGAGCCACGAAGCGATTACACCCGCGTCCCCCGCCGTACGGCAACTACTTGACGTGTCAAATACTTACTCTCTAGCCTTTGCTTGACGCTTCAAGTTTTGAGGAGACACGTGTGAACGTCGCCATATGGATCATTCAGGTGCTGCTCGCCCTCGCCTTCCTGGTGGGGGGAGCGGGCAAGCTGGCCAAGTCGAAGGAGGCCCTCGCCGCGACCCCCAACATGGCGTGGGCGGAGGACTTCTCCCCGCCGGTGCTGAAGACGATCGGGGCGCTGGAGGTGCTGGCCGCGCTCGGCCTCGTCCTCCCCGGGCTGACCGGGATCGCGCCCGTGCTCACGCCGCTCGCGGCCGTGGGCGTCGTCCTGCTCATGATCGGCGCGGCCGCCACCCACGGGCGCCGCAAGGAGTGGCCGCCCATCGCGTTCAACGTCGTGCTGCTGCTCCTGGCCGCCGTCGTGGCCTGGGCGCGGTTCGGCCCGTACGCCTTCTGAGCGGGCGGGTCAGAAGACCCGGAAGTGGTGGAAGGCCTCGTACGCCGCGTCCTGACCGGCGAAGTCCGCCACCTCCGACCGTTTGACGGCGAGGTAGGCGGTGCGCCGCAGGGGGCCGAGGGCCTCCATCAGAAGCTCGTCGGCCTCCAGCGCGTCGAGCGCCTCCCCGAGGGAGGCGGGCAGCCGCGCGCAGCCGAGGCGGGCCCGCTCCTCGTCGTCCAGCGTCGCCGGATCGACGCCGACGGGCTCCCCCGGGTCGAGTTCGCGGCGGATCCCGTCGAGCCCGGCGTGGATGACCGCGCCGAGCGACAGGTACGGGTTGGCGCTGGAGTCCGACGGCTTGATCTCCAGGTTGGTCGTGGCCTCGACGTTGCCGGCCATGGGCGAGCAGACGCGGACGGCCGCCTCGCGGTTGTCCAGGCCGTGGCAGGCGTAGGCCCCGGCCCACATGCTCGGCTGGAGGCGGCGGTAGCTGTTCACGCTCGCGCAGGTGAGCGCCACCAGGGCGGGCAGGTGATGCAGGACGCCGGCCATGAAGCGGCGCCCGAGGTCCGACAGCCCGCCCCCGCCGTCGGCGAACAGGTTGCGCTCCAGGGGCTCGTCCCACAGCGAGACGTGCAGGTGGGCGCCGTTGCCGGCCTGGTCGGGGAGCGGTTTGGGGGCGAGGCTCGCCCACATCGCCATCCGGAAGGCCACGCCGCGCACGGTCTCCCGGTAGAGCACCTGGTTGTCGGCTGCCCGCAGGGCCGTCGCGGGCCGGATGGACAGCTCCTGCTGCCCGGCCCCGAGCTCGGGGTAGTAGTGCTCGATCGCGACCCCCTGGGCCTCCAAAGCCCGGATCAGCTGCATCGTGTAGTCGTGGGCGAGGTCGAAGCCCGAGGTGGCGTAGCACAGGCTGTCGTCGAGGGGGATGAGGCGGTCGGGCCCGCCCGCCGGGTCGGGCAGCCGCCGCCCGAGCGTGAACTCCGGCTCGAACGCGGCGACGAGGGCGTACCCCTCCGAGCCGAGCGCCGCGACCGCGTCCTTGAGGAACGTGCGGGGACAGGCCTCCCACGGGCCGCCGTCGACCCGGCGGAGGTCGGAGACCATGGCCGCCGCGCCGCTCGCATAGGGGAGCGGGACGTACGTCGCGGGGTCGGGGACGATGCGCACCTCGCCCACCGGGCCCATGCCCTCGACCGGCTGGAGATGGTCGAGCATGGACATCGCCATCATGCCGACCGTGTGGCCGATGCCCGTGACCAGCCGGTCGGCGAGACGGCGCCGCCCGGCCGACTTGCCCCGGATCACGCCTCCGTGGTCGGCGTAGATGAAGCGGACGAGCTCGACGCCGTCGATCTCGGCCCGTTCGAGGATCCGCCGGGCGGCCGGGTCGAGCCGCTGGGCGTCGGCGACGCTGTGGCGCTCTGTCATCCTGACTGCGTAACACGGCGAGGCCGTCGATGGAAGAGCCGCCGTGCCGCCGTCCCGGGGGCGAGACGTCCCGGCCGGTACGGCGTGCCGTGGGGGAGAGCGGCCGGCTCGCGCCGGCCAGGGCGATGGGCGGCTCCCGTCAGCTCCTCAGCGGCGTCAGGTCATCTCAGAACCGTCGTGAAGAAGGTCGCCAAGCGGCTCGCGCCCGTGTTGACGGTGCTGAACACGCCCTTCACAGCACCGGCGGCGGCCTGCGGTTGGCTGTAGAGGTAGAAGACCACGAACGCGATGGCCGCGTACGTAAGAACCTTCTTGACCTGCATAGGGGGGCCTCCTGCGGTCGGTTTCCCGGTCGTTTGTACCCGGCGACAGGAATGATCATAACTAGCCGGGAAGCCATGAGCCCGTTCCATCCCGACCTTGGTATGGGCGCCGTCTCGCAGGTTGAGAAGGGTGCGCACCGCCCCGGGCCGATCGCCCGCCGATCAGCCGCCGACCGCCGGGAGCGCGGACGACCCGGCGCCGGGGCTCAGCCGGAGACCAGCGAGGTGAAGAAGGCCGACAGGCGCTCGGCGCCCGTGCTGACGCCGCCGAACAGGCTCTTCACGGCCGCGGCGGCGTTGGCGGGCTGCGTGAACAAATAGAAGATCACGAAGGCCACCACCAGATAGGTCAGCACCTTTTTGACGTTCATGGGGAGCTCCAAACATCGTGCGCTGCCCTCATGCTGCCCCATGCCCAATCTTTAAGTGCGGAATTCGGGGAGATCGCCCTTATGCCGTCACATGCCGAACGGGGCCTCCCGCAGCCGGGCCACGGCGTCCGGCTCGCCGTCGTAGCCGACCCTGGCGTGGGCCTGCCGCCCGAAGGCGAAAAGCAGCAGCTCGGAGGGCTCCCCGGTGACCACGACGGCCGGTTCCGCCCGCCTGCCGGGCGCCCGCGTGCCGTCGGGCCGGCGGAGCACGACCCCGACCGGTGAGCGGCGCAGGAACAGCCGCGCCCCCCGCCTGACGCGGTCCCAGAACAGGTCCTCCTGCTCGGCGGGCAATCGCCGGGGCTCCCAGCCCGGCTGAGCCCTCCGGACGTCCTCGTGGTGGACGAACAGCTCCAGCGTGTTCACGGCCGCGTCGAGCCCGGGCACCAGCCCGTACGGCGACCAGGCGGGCGGGCCCTCCCGGACGAGGCTCACGAGCGCGGGGTAGGAGTGGCGGCGCTTGAGCCCCTCCTGCACCGAGCGGGTGTGGCCGGCCAGGAACGGCAGGGCGATGCCCGCGGCGGCGTCGGGGCGGCGCTCGCGGAGCACGAGGTGGGCGGCGAGGTCGGCGGTCGTCCAGCCCGCGCAGAGCGTGGGCGCGTCGGGACCGAGCCGGTCCAGCAGGTCGCTGAGCGCGGCGCGCTCAGCCCGGACGTGTGTCACGCGATCACCCTATGCCCCGCGCTCCCCGCCCCCGCGTTCCGCCGCCGCGTGACGGCTGTGTCCGGGGGCCGCGCCGGGGCGTCCGCCGGAGCAGGGCACGTGGCCGGAATAATCCGCTTGATCGGGATGATAGGGAGTAACTAGGACTAAAGGCTTGGTAACGCGTCGGCCGGGCGGCCGATCCGCGGGTGCCCCCGGCCTGTGTACCGTCCCATGCGTATACCGTCCCCGAGCGAGAGGAACGCTCCGCGTGCCGACCAAGGAGTCCCCCGCGCGGGAGAACAGCTCCGTCATGCTCCGAGGTCTGCGGGTCATCGGCGTGGCCGTGAAGGCGGAACCCCGGATCTTCACCGCCGCCGTGCTCGCGAGCGCCGTGTACGGCGGGATGACGGTGGCGTCGTCCTGGGCGCTCGGCTGGGCGACCGACAACGCCGTCCTGCCCGCGTTCGCCCGCGGCGGGATCGGCGGGAGCACGCTCGTGGTCTCCGCGCTGCTGATCGTCGGCGTCGCCGTCCTCAAGGCCGCCGGGATCATGGGGCGCCGCATCCTGGCCGGCGTCATGCAGTACCGGATGCAGGCCCGCACCCGCCGCGCGGTCACCCGCCAGTACCTGAAGCTGCCCCTGAGCTGGCACCACCGGCACCCGACCGGGCAGCTGCTGTCGAACGCCAACGCCGACGTCGAGGCCGCCTGGGCGCCGCTCGCGCCGCTGCCGATGGCCGTCGGCGTCGTCGTGATGCTCGTGACCGCCGCCACCGCCATCGTGCTGGTCGACCCGGTGCTCGCGGTCGTCGGCTTCCTGATCTTCCCGGCCGTGGCCGTGCTCAACCTCGTCTACCAGCGCCGCCTCTCGCCGCTCGCGATGCGGGCGCAGCAGCTGCGGGCCGAGGTGAGCGAGGTCGCCCACGAGAGCTTCGACGGCGCGCTCGTGGTGAAGACGCTCGGCCGCGAGGACGACGAGGCCGAGCGGTTCCGCGCCCGGGCCGACGAGCTGCGCGACGCCAACATCGCGGTCGGCCGCGTGCGCGGCCTGTTCGACCCGCTGCTGGAGGCGCTGCCCACGCTGGGCGTGCTGGCCGTGCTGCTGGTCGGCTCGGTGCGGCTGGAGTCGGGCGGCGTCGCGGCCGGCGAGCTGATCCAGATCGCCTACCTCTTCACGCTGCTGGCGTTCCCGATCCGCGCGCTGGGCTGGGTCCTCGCGGAGCTGCCGCGCAGCGTCGTCGGCTGGACCCGGGTGCGGGACGTCCTCGACGCCACCGGCTCCATGGAGTACGGCACGGCGGAGCTCGACGGGACCGGCCCGGCCGCGATCGAGGCCGAGGGGGTGACCTACGCCTACGCCGAGGGGGCGCCGGTCCTCACGGACGTGACGTTCTCCGTGGCGCCCGGGCGGACGGTCGCCGTCGTCGGGCCCACCGGCTCGGGCAAGTCCACGCTCACCCAGCTCCTCGCCCGGCTCATCGACCCCGGCTCCGGCGCGGTCCGGATCGACGGGACCGACCTGCGCGAGGCGGCCAAGGGCGCCGTCAGCGCCTCCGTGGCCCTGGTGCCCCAGCAGACGTTCCTGTTCGACGACACCGTGCGGGGCAACATCGCGCTCGGCCTCGCCGTCCCCGACGAGACGATCTGGGCGGCGCTCCGGCTGGCGCAGGCGGACGGGTTCGTCAGCGCGCTGCCGTCCGGCCTGGACACCAAGGTCGGCGAGCGCGGCGCGACCCTGTCGGGCGGCCAGCGGCAGCGCGTCGCGCTCGCCCGGGCGCTCGTGCGCCGCCCCCGGCTGCTCATCCTGGACGACGCGACCTCCAGCGTGGACCCGCAGGTGGAGAAGCGGATCCTGTACGGCCTGCGGGACGGCGCGGGGGACTCCACGGTGATCGTGGTGGCCTACCGGATGGCGACGATTGCGCTGGCCGACGAGGTCGTCTACCTGGAGCACGGCGCCGTGGCCGACCACGGGACCCACGAGCGGCTGCTGGCCCGCTGCGAGGGCTACCGCAGGCTGGTGACGGCCTACGAACGCGAGGAGGCCGAGCGCGCCGCGCTCGACAGCGACGAGGAGGTCGTGGCGTGACCGCCGTGACGGAGGAGACCACCGGCCTGCGGGCGGCCGAGCGTACGGCCGTGGAGACGATCAGGCACGGCATGCGGCTGTCGCCCGAGTTCCGCCGCGGCCTCGCCGGGACCCTGGCGCTGGCCGTCCTGGCCACCGTCGGCAAGGTCATCGTGCCGATCGCGGTGCAGCAGGTGATCGACCGGGGCCTGGGCGGCGGCGCCCCCGACGTGCCGTTCATCCGGAACGCCATCGTCCTGTGCGCCCTCGCCGTCCTGCTGACCGCCCTGTGCGGCTACCTCATGAACGTCCGGCTCTACCGCTCGACCGAGTCGGGCCTGGCGACCCTGCGGGGCAAGGCGTTCCGGCACGTGCACGACCTGTCGGTGCTCAGCCAGAACAGCGAGCGGCGCGGGGCGCTCGTCTCGCGGGTGACCGGCGACGTCGACCAGATCAGCGCCTTCATGCAGTGGGGCGGCCTGGTCATCGTGGTCGCTTTCGGCCAGCTCCTCGTCGCGACCGTGCTGATGGCCGTCTACTCCTGGCAGCTCACCCTGCTGGTGTGGGGGTGCTTCCTGCCGCTGGTGGTGGCGCTGCCGCGCTTCCAGAGGCTCGTGGCCCGGGCGTACATCCGGGTGCGCGAGCGCACCGGCGACGTGCTGGCCGCGGTCAGCGAGTCGGTCGTCGGCAGCGCGGTGATCCGGGCCTACGGCTCCGAGGACCGCACGTCCGAGCGGATCGACCGGGCCGTCGACGGGCAGCGGGCGGCCCAGACCAGGGCGCAGAAGATCATCGGGTTCACGTTCCCCGTCACAGAACTGGTCGCGTCGATCGCGGTGGCCCTCGTGGTCGTCGCCGGCGTCGGGCTGGGCGCGGCG
The DNA here is from genome assembly GCF_016863035.1 of Microbispora corallina. Lineage (GTDB taxonomy): Bacteria > Actinomycetota > Actinomycetes > Streptosporangiales > Streptosporangiaceae > Microbispora > Microbispora corallina. Next base: position 132,817 of record NZ_BOOC01000001.1, on the reverse strand, counting down.
GGGTCGATCAGCGCCGGGCGGCTCATCGCGTTCCTGTTCCTGATCACGCTGTTCATCAGCCCGCTGCAGACGGCGACCGAGGTGCTCAACGAGGCCCAGAACGCGATCGCGGGCTGGCGGCGCGTCCTCGGCGTGCTCGACACCCCGGCCGACGTGGCCGACCCGGCCGGCGAGGGCGTGACGCTGCCGCGCGGCCCGATCTCCGTGCGGTTCGAGGACGTCGGGTTCGCCTACCCGGGGGGAGCCCCGGTGCTGCACGAGGTGTCGGAGGAGATCGTGCCGCGCACCCGGGTGGCGATCGTGGGGGAGACCGGCTCGGGCAAGACGACGTTCGCCAAGCTGCTGACCCGGCTCATGGACCCCACCTCGGGCCGGGTCCTGGTCGACGGCGTCGACCTGCGGAAGGTCAGGTTCTCCTCCCTGCGGGAGCGGATCGTCATGGTGCCCCAGGACGGGTTCCTGTTCGACTCCACGCTGGCGGACAACATCCGGTTCGGCCGGCCCTCGGCCACCCTGGACGACGTGCGGCTCGCGCTCACCGAGCTGGGGCTGGCCGACTGGCTCGACGGCCTGCCCGCGGGCCTCGACACCCCGGTCGGGCAGCGCGGCGAGTCGCTGTCGGCCGGCGAGCGCCAGCTCGTCGCGCTCGCGCGGGCCTACCTGGCCGACCCGGACCTGCTGCTGCTCGACGAGGCCACCTCCGCCGTCGACCCGGCCACCGAGGTGCGGCTGGCCCGCGCCCTCGACGGCGTCACCCGCGGCCGCACCGCCGTCTCCATCGCCCACCGCCTGTCGACCGCCCAGGCGGCCGACGAGGTCCTCGTCTTCCAACACGGCCGCGTCGTGCAGCGCGGCCCGCACGACGTCCTGGTGGAGGAGCCCGGCGTCTACGCCGACCTGTACGCCTCCTGGACCAGCGCCGTGACCTCGTAGGCGCGATCAGCCAGGCGTGGAACGGCGCCTACAGTCGAAGCGGCAGCGTCGTGACCGTGACCGGCGCCGGGGTGGAACGCCGCCATCCCGGCCGCCGGCACGGCGGCGTTCCGCTTCCACTGGGAGATGGTGAGAACCGCCTCCGGCGAGGTGGACTCGGTCGGTTTCGACTTCCTCACACTGGGCGAGGACGGCCGGATCAGAACCGACCACCAGTTCATCGAGAGCTGACCTCGCGCCCCGGCCCTCCGCGGCCGTGCCAAAGCGCGCGAGGGCCGGTCAGCGGCTGCCCTTACCCGCCCTGGACGCGGGCGTTGTCGCCGGACAGGCGCTGGGCCAGGTAGATCGGGATCACCGACAGCACGATGAGGGCGGCCGCGACCACGTTGACGACGGGCGCCTGGTTGGGCCGGAAGAGGTTCTCGAAGATCCAGATCGGCAGCGTGCGGACGCCCGCGCCGGCCGTGAACGTGGTCACGATGATCTCGTCGAACGACAGGGCGAAGGCCAGCAGGCCCCCGGCGAGCAGCGCCGAGCGCATCATCGGGAACGTCACCAGGCGGAACGTGGTGAACGTGTCGGCTCCCAGGTCGGCCGAGGCCTCCTCCAGGGACAGCCCCATGCGGCGCAGCCGGGCCAGCACGTTGTTGTAGACGGTCACCACGCAGAAGGTGGCGTGGCCGACGATCACGGTCAGCAGGCCGAGGGGCACGCCGAGCACCGCGTGGAAGGTGTTGCTGAGGGCGATGCCGGTCACGATGCCTGGCAGCGCGATCGGCAGGACGATCACCAGCGAGACCGTGTCGCGGCCGAAGAACCGGTACCGCTGCACGGCGAAGGCCGCCATCGTGCCGAGCACGAGCGCGACGGCCGTCGCCCCGAGGCCCGCCTCGACCGAGGTCCACAGCGCGTCGCGCAGGCCCGCCGACTCCAGGGCCGTCCCCCACCAGCGCAGCGTGAGGCCGGCGGGCGGCCACCCGAACGTCCGGTCGGAGTTGAACGAGTTGAGCAGCACCACGGCCAGCGGCACGTAGACGACGGCGAGGCCGGCCGCGAGCGCCGCCCGGAGCGCGATCCTGGCCGTGCGGGAGAGGTTCACCGGGCCTCCTTCAGAGGTTGTCCAGGGCGCCGGTGCGCCGCACGGCCGCGAGGTACACCAGCATGATCACGACTGGCACGGTCGCCACGGCGGCCGCGAACGGGAGGTTGTTGGCCGCGCCGATGTTGTCGTAGACCACGTTGCCGATGAGCTGGGACTTGCCGCCCACGATCTTCACGGTGATGTAGTCGCCCAGCGACAGGGAGAACGTGAAGATCGAGCCGGCCACGACGGCCGGGAACGTCAGCGGCCACACGACCGTGCGGAAGGTCCGCCACCCCCGGGCGCCGAGGTCCCCGGCCGCGTCCAGCAGCGACCCGGGCAGCCGCTCCAGGCCCGCGTAGATCGGCAGGATCATGTACGGCAGCCAGAGGTACGACAGGGTCAGGATCGTGGCCGTCAGCCCGTACCCCCAGCCGAGGACGCCGTCCGACGACAGCATGACCCGCCAGGCGTACGCCTTGACCAGGTACGACGCCCACAGCGGGGTGAGCACCAGGATGACCAGCCACCGCTGCGCCCGGGGCGAGGCGACCTTGGCCATCGCGAACGCCATCGGGAACGCGATCACCAGGTCGATCGCGGTCACCGCGACCGCCACCCCGACCGAGCGCAGGGCCACCGTCCGGTAGACGTCGCCGGTGACCAGGTCGTGGAAGTTGGCCCAGGTGAAGACGCGCACGACGTCGCCGGTGAAGACGTCGGTCGACCAGAACGCGGTGACGAACAGGGCCGCGAGGGCGCCCAGGTACGCCAGGCCCAGCCAGGCCAGCGGGGCCGACAGCAGCAGCGACAGCCGTACGCCGGCGTGCCGGTGCAGGAACGCCGCCGCCCGCCGCCGGGGCCCGGCGGCGACGACCGGTGTCGTCATTGGTGGTCCTCCAGTTCGGCCGCCCGCCCGGGAGCCGCCTCCCGGGCGGGCGGGGGGAGCGTCAGCCCTTGATCTCGGTCCAGGCGCGGGTCCACTGCGAGTAGTCCGTGCACTTCACGTCCGTGCGGCCGTCGAGGCACTGGGCGATCGGCGTGGTCCAGTAGTGGACCTTGGAGAAGTAGCTCTCGTCGGTCGCGTGGTAGGTGTCGCAGAACGACTTGTCGGAGGTCTCCTGGCACGCCTTGGAGTTGGACGGCGCCTCGCCGAACCACTCGGCCACCTGGGCGTTGGCCTTGGGGGAGATGATCCAGTCCATCCACTTGTACGCGCAGGTGGGGTGCTTGGCCTTCGCCGCCACCATCCAGGTGTCCGACCAGCCGGTCGAGCCCTCCTTGGGCAGCGTGACGTCGACCGGGGCCTTCTCCGCCTTGACGAGGTTGGCGATGACCTGCCAGGTCGTGCCCACGACCGTGTCGCCGCCCTTGAACGACTGCACGGCCTTCGTGTAGTCGGACCAGTACTCGCCGATGATCGACTTCTGCTGCTTGAGCAGGTCGACAGCGGCCTGGAGCTGCTTGTCGTCCAGCGCGTACGGGTCCTTGATCCCGAGCTCGGGCTTGGCCGACATCAGGTACAGGGCCGCGTCGGCGATGTAGATCGGCGAGTCGTAGGCCGTGACCTTCCCCTTGTACGGCGAGTTGGGGTCGAAGACGACGCTCCACGAGTCGGGCGCCGGGCTGACCTTGTCGGACCGCCACATCAGCAGGTTGGCGCCCCGGCCGTGCGGCACGCCGTACGCGACGCCGTTGACCGAGTTCCACGGCTTGAGCTTGAGGCCGTCGAACACGTCCTTGTAGTTCGGGATCAGGTCGGTGTTGACCGGGGCGACCGTCCCGGACGCGATGAGGCGCAGCGAGGCGTCGCCGGAGGCGGAGACGGCGTCGTACTCGCCGGTCTTCATGAGGTTGACCATCTCGTCGGAGGTCCCGGCGGTCTTGGTGTTGACCGTGCAGCCGGTGGCCTTCTCGAACGGGTGGACCCAGTCGACCTTGGGGTCGTTGGAGCCGTCCTCGGCGTACCCGGCCCAGGCCACGAGGTTGACCTGGCCCTCGCCTGCGCCGAGGGACTTCAGCGCCTCGATCTTCGGCGGGGTGAAGGCGCCGCCGGCCCCCGCGGGGGCCGATCCGGTGGTGGTGGACGAGCCGCCGCAGCCGGCGACGGCGGCGAGCGCCAGCGCTGCGGTGACGACGAGGCTGGGCCGCGCGAGGCGCGGGCGGGGGGACCGCATCGTGTTCTCCTTGGGGTTGTGCGCGTGCGGGTGGTGCCGGAGGGGGCGGCGCCGGCGGTCAGCCGCCGGCGGCCACGGGGTCGGGATCGGGGGCGGCGACGGGGAACTCGTGGCGGCGGTGCCAGGCGAGCGTGACCCTGGCGCCCCGCAGGGCCATCACGTCCATGGACGAGACCTGCAGGTTCTGCTGGAGGGCGATCAGCCGGCCGCCCGCGTCGAGGTCGACCACGAACCGCGTCGACGGCCCGGCGTAGACCACCTCGCGGACCGTCCCGGCGGCGCTGTGCTCGTCCGGCCCGGGCGTCCCGTCGCCCGGAACGACCCGCAGCTTCTCCGGGCGCACGCTGTAGGTGCCCTCCCGGCCGAGCACGGCGACCGCGGCCTCGCCGGAGATCAGGTTCGAGGTGCCGACGAACCCGGCGACGAACGCCGTCGCGGGCCGCTCGTAGATCTCCGCGGGCGTGCCGACCTGCTCGATCCGGCCCTGGTTGAACACCGCCACCCGGTCGCTCATGGTGAGCGCCTCCTCCTGGTCGTGGGTGACGAACAGGAACGTGATGCCGACCTCCCGCTGGATGGCCTTCAGCTCGACCTGCATCTCCTCGCGGAGCTTGAGGTCGAGCGCGCCGAGCGGCTCGTCCAGCAGGAGCACCCGGGGCCGGTTCACGAGGGCGCGCGCGAGCGCCACCCGCTGCCGCTGGCCCCCCGACAGCTGTGCCGGGCGGCGCCCCTCGAATCCCTCCAGCCGGACCGAGCGCAGCGCGTCGAGGGCCCGCTCGCGGCGCGGCCCCCGGGGGACCTTCTTCACCCGCAGGCCGTACTCGACGTTCTGCAGCACGCTCATGTGGGGGAACAGGGCGTAGTCCTGGAAGACGGTGTTCACGTCGCGCTCGAACGGCGCGAGGCGGGTGACGTCGCGGCCGCCCAGCTCGACCGTCCCCGCCGTGGGCGCCTCGAACCCGGCGATCATGCGCAGCACGGTCGTCTTGCCCGAGCCCGACGGCCCGAGCATGGCGAAGAACTCCCCGTCCGCCACGTCGAGGTCGACGCCCGCGACGGCCTGCACGGCGCCGAAGCTCTTGCGCAGGCCCCGGAGGCTGACTGCTTGGTCTGGCATGAACGGAAACATATGGAGTTAAATGTTTCTCGTAAAGGGTCCGCCCGGTATCACTGTGTTAACTTTCCTCCCGGCGCCGGAGCGGGACCCGGACGAGCCGACGACAGCGGGGGCGCCCGTGAACATGGCACGCCTGGCCGTCTTCTCGCCGGTGGACAGCACCGCGAGGGTCGACGCCGTGGTCCGCCGTCTCGCCGACGCCATCGCCGTCGGCCTGCTCGCCGACGGGGAGCAGCTGCCCAGCGAGGCCGAGCTCGCCGGCCGCCTCGGCGTGTCGACGGTCACCCTGCGGGAGGCGCTGATGGCGCTGCGGCAGCGGGGGATGGTGGAGACCCGCCGCGGCCGCGGCGGCGGCAGCTTCGTCCGGGTGCCGCCCGAGCTCGACCCCGGGATCCGGCTGCGGACGCTCGCGGCCGACGAGATCCGCGACTTCGGCGACCACTACGCGGCCATCGCGGGCTCGGCCGCCCGGCTCGCCGCCCGGCGCGCGCTGCCCGGCGACGTCGCGCCGTTGCGGCGCTCCCTCGACGAGATGGCCGCCGCGGCCGCCGCCCTCGGCGACGGGTGCGAGCCGGCCCCCGAGGCGTACGCGCTGCTGCGGCGGCTCGACGGACGGTTCCACATCGAGGTGGCGGCCGCCTCGCAGTCGGCCAGGCTCACCCGGGAGGAGATCCGGTTACAGGCCGACATCGGACCGTTGCTCTGGCTTCCGCGACGCTCCCTGAGCGGGCACGATGAGATGGCGGCACAGCACAGGGCCATCGCCGGCGCCATCGAGGACGGCGACGGCGACCGCGCGAGGGCCGTCGCCGAGCGGCACGTGCTCGACGCGACAGAACACCTCATCGAGCTTCGGCTGCTGCTTCAGGAGTAGACGAGATGACCGCGAACGCCCCTGTGGCCGCCCCCGTACCCGTCCCGGTCCCGGAAGCGCCCGCCGTCCGGGACCACGCCGCCGAGGCCGTGGCGCGGGTCCGCGAGGCGGCCGAGGGCGTGTTCGCGGCGCTGCGCGAGGTGCGCGCCGCCACCGTCGCGTCCCTGCGCCCGGCGGGCGGCCGCCGGCCCGTCGTCGCCGACCTCGCGGCGCTGCGGCCGCTGCTGTGGTCCCGCCTCGACGCCGGCCGCGTCCCGGCGCTGCCCGCGCTGATCGCCGGGATCGGCTTCATCGCCGCCCCCGGCCTGCTTGCCGACGCGCCCTGGTACCTGGAGTGGTGGCAGGAGAACCCGGCCGGCGACCCCGTTCAACTGCTGCGCGACCTCGACCCGTCGAGCAGCGCCTTCTACGACTACACGCACTGGGACTGGTACACAGGCCCGCTGTCCGGCGCGGAGCTCACCGTCTGCGGTCCGTACGTCGACTACCTGTGCACCGACGAGTACAGCCTCACCCTCTCCGTGCCCGTGACGGTCGAGGGGGCCTTCGCGGGCGTGGCGGCCGCCGACGTGTTCGTCCGCCGGTTCGAGGGCGCCGTGCTGCCCGCGCTGCGCGGGATCCCCGCGCCCGCGTTCCTCGTGAACGCGGGGGGCCGCGTGGTCGCCTCCAACACCGCCCGCTGGACCGCCGGTTCCGTCTACCGGGGCGGCGAGGGCTACACGGTGCGGCCGGTGGGCGAGCTGCCCCTGTCCCTCGTCACGGGCGCCTGACGCCCGCGGTCCCGCGCGTGCCCAGGCGGGCACGGCGGGCGGGGGTACGGCGGGGGCACGGCGGGGGCACGGGACCGCTGCGGCACAATTGGCCCATGGCCCTCGACCAGAAGATCGCCGACCGCCTCAGGCGGACCCCGGACGGCCTGGTGCCCGCGATCGTCCAGCAGCACGACACCGGCGAGGTGCTGATGCTCGCCTGGATGGACGACGAGGCCCTGCACCGCACGCTGACGACCGGCCGGGCGACCTACTGGTCCCGCAGCCGCGGGGAGTACTGGGTGAAGGGCGACACCTCCGGCCACGTCCAGTGGGTGAAGCACGTCGCGCTCGACTGCGACGGCGACACCGTGCTGCTCAAGGTCGACCAGGTGGGAGCGGCCTGCCACACCGGCGACCGCACGTGCTTCGACGCCGACGTGCTCGACGCGCACGTGGCGGGCGCGGGCGGCGCATGAGCGGCGGGCGGGCGCCGGACGCGGCGGCGGCGGCCGGGCCGCGCGACCCCGCGCGGGCGGCCCGCCGGTCGCTGCTCGTCTGGCTCGCCGCCTGCGCGGCCGGAGGCGGTCTCGCGCTGCTGGCCGCGGGACGGACCTGGGCGGCCGTGACCTTCTCCGCGCAGGCCGGCCCCCTGTCGGCCGGCCGCGTCTCCCTGTCCGGGGGCGAGCTGGTCGCCTCCCTGACCCCCTCCGTGCTGGCCGCGCTCGCCGCGGCGGTCGCCGTGCTGGCCACGCGGGGGATCGCCCGCCGCGTGATCGGGGCGGTGATCTCCCTGTGCGGGCTCGCGGCCGCGGCCGGGGCCTGGAGCGGCACGCGGGCGGAGACCATCGCCGGGACGGCCCGGGAGCACGCCTCGACCGCGATGGTGCCCTCGGGCGGAGCGGTCGCGCACTCCGTGACGTGGGCGTGGCCGCTCGCCGCCGTGGCGGGCGGGCTGGTCCTGGTCGCGGCGGGCGTCGTCGCGGCCGTGGCCGGAGGGCGCTGGCCGGGAATGTCCAGCCGGTACGACCGGCCCGCCGGAGGCGGTCCCGCCCGCACCCCGGGGCGCGAGCGGGCGCCGCGGAGCGAGCGCGCGATGTGGGACGCCCTCGACGAGGGGGCGGATCCCACGATCGAGCCTCCGCGGGACCGTTCCTCGTGACACCCTGTGAGGGCCCCGGGCCGGCGGCCTGACGCCGATCGTTGCCGGGCTCAGATCACAACTTGTCCACAAACTGGACTTATCCCGACCTTATGGCGGGCCCGTCGCTAAGCTCTCGCCGCAATCAGTGATCTCACAGGAGTATCCAATGAGCTACGGAAATCAGCCGGGCGACACGGGGGGCTACGGGGCCCAGCCGCCCGGAGGGGGATACGGACCGCCCGGAGGCTACCCGCCGCCCGGCGGCTACGGTCCTCCGGGGGGATACGGGGCCGGCCCCACGCCGCCCAACAACCACCTGGTGATGGCCATCCTCACCACGATCTTCTGCTGCCTGCCCCTGGGCATCGTCTCGATCGTCTTCGCCAGCCAGGTCAACTCGAAGTGGACCGCCGGCGACTACCAGGGCGCCGTGGCGGCCTCCGAGTCGGCGAAGAAGTGGTGGATCGCCTCCCTAGCGGCCGGTCTCGTGGTCCTGGTGCTGTACATCGTTCTGGTCGTGGTGGCCGGCGTGTTCAGCTTCAGCACCTCGAGCTCGTCATACTGAGGCCATGGCGGCGATCGTCCCCGGGCGGCGCGGGGCGGACCGGCTCCGGTCGGTCCTCGCGCCGCTCGGTGTGGCGGCCGCGACCGCCGCGGCCTTCGTGTACGTCGGGGTCGTCGACCCCAACCGGCCCGGGCACTACCCCACCTGCCCCTTCCTGTTCCTGACGGGGCTGTACTGCCCGGGCTGCGGCACCCTTCGCGCCATGCACGCCCTGGGACACGCCGACGTCGCCGGAGCGCTCGGATTCAACCCGCTCGCCGTGGCGACCGTCCCGTTCCTCCTGTTCTGGTGGGGCCGCTGGGCGCTACGATCATGGCAGGGACGGCCTGCGCGCACGAGCCTCGCGCACCCCGCGTACCTCTGGGGACTCCTCGCGATCGTGATCGTTTTTTGGGTGGCGCGTAATACGTCTTACGGACATTTCCTCGCACCCTGACACCACCCGGTGGCGGCTCGACGCGAGACGGGCCGATACCATCGCAGGGCAGGACAGCGAGACCAGCCGACCGGAGGGATCCCTACGCGTGAGCGAGCGGACAGGTACTTCGCGCGAGCTCCGAGCCGAAGGCGAGGAGGGCGCGTGAGTGTTCTCGACGACATCATCCTGGGCGTACGGGAGGATCTCGAAGACCGGCAGCGCACCGTGTCGATCGATGAGCTCAAGCGCAAGGCCTCCCGCGCCCCAGAGCCGCGCGACGCGTACGCCGCGCTGGGCGGGGACCGCGTCTCGGTGATCGCCGAGGTGAAGCGGTCGAGCCCCTCGAAGGGCGCGCTCGCCGCGATCGCCGACCCCGCGTCCCTGGCCGCCGACTACGAGGCGGGCGGGGCCCACGTCATCAGCGTGCTGACCGAGCGGCGCAGGTTCGGCGGGACGCTGGCCGACCTGGCGGCCGTGCGCGCCGCGGTCGACATCCCCATCCTGCGCAAGGACTTCATCGTCACGTCGTACCAGCTGTGGGAGGCCCGCGCGTACGGCGCCGACCTCGCGCTGCTGATCGTGGCGGCCCTGGACCAGCAGGCGCTCGTGTCCCTGATCGAGCGGGCGGAGTCGATCGGCCTCGCCCCGCTCGTCGAGGTGCACACCGAGGAGGAGCTCGACCGCGCGGTCGACGCCGGCGCCCGGATCATCGGGGTGAACGCCCGCAACCTCAAGACCCTCGAGGTGGACCGCGAGGTGTTCGCGAAGCTCGCGCCCAAGGTGCCGGACGGCATCCTGAAGATCGCGGAGTCGGGGGTGCGCGGGCCGCACGACCTGCTCGCGTACGCGAGGGCCGGGGCGGACGCCGTCCTCGTCGGGGAGAGCCTGGTGACGGGCCGCGACCCCAAGACCGCGGTCAACGACCTGGTGACCGCGGGCGCCCACCCTGCCTCCCGGCAGGACAGCGGGTCCGAGAAGCAGTCGTGAACCGCGGAGCCAACGAAGGAGGCGGTGTGACCGCGACGGATGACACCCTGCTCACCCCCGCCGACCTGGCCGGCAACGGCGTGTACGGCGACGACCCCGACGTGCGCGGCAAGTTCGGGATCTTCGGTGGCCGGTACGTGCCCGAGGCGCTCATCCCGGCGCTCGACGAGGTGGCCGCGGAGTACGAGAAGGCCAAGGGCGACCCGGAGTTCCTGCGGGAGTTCGACCACCTGCTGCGGACCTACGCGGGGCGGCCCACGACGCTGACCGAGGTGCCGCGCTTCGCCGCGCACGCGGGCGGCGCCCGCATCCTGCTCAAGCGCGAGGACCTCACCCACACCGGCGCCCACAAGATCAACAATGTGCTCGGGCAGGCCCTGCTGACCAAGCGGCTCGGCAAGAACCGGGTCATCGCCGAGACGGGCGCGGGCCAGCACGGCGTGGCCACCGCGACCGCCGCGGCGCTCATGGGCCTGGAGTGCGTCATCTACATGGGCGCCGTCGACTGCGAGCGCCAGGCGCTCAACGTGGCCCGCATGAAGCTGCTCGGCGCCACCGTCGTCCCGGTCACCAACGGCAGCCAGACGCTCAAGGACGCCATCAACGAGGCGTTCCGCGACTGGGTCACCAACGTCGACCACACCCACTACCTGTTCGGCACGGTGGCCGGCCCGCACCCGTTCCCGGAGATCGTGCGCGACTTCGCGCGGATCATCGGGGTGGAGGCCCGCCGCCAGACGCTGGAGCTGACCGGCCGGCTGCCCGACGCGGTCGCCGCCGCCGTCGGCGGCGGGTCCAACGCGATCGGGATCTTCCACGCGTTCATCAACGACCCGGGCGTCCAGCTCCACGGCTACGAGGCCGGGGGCCGCGGCGTCGAGACCGGCGAGCACGCGCTCACCCTGACCGAGGGGAGCGTGGGCGTCCTGCACGGCGCCCGCACCTACGTCCTGCAGGACGAGGAGGGCCAGACGATCGAGTCCCACTCGATCTCGGCCGGCCTCGACTACCCCGGGGTCGGCCCGGAGCACGCCTGGCTGAAGGACTCCGGCCGCGCCGCGTACCACGGCGTCACCGACGAGGAGGCCATGGAGGCGTTCGCCCTGCTCGCCAGGACCGAGGGCATCATCCCGGCCATCGAGTCCTCGCACGCGCTCGCGGGCGCCCTCCGTCTCGGCCGCGAGCTCGGCCCGGACGCGACCATCCTGGTGAACCTGTCGGGCCGCGGCGACAAGGACATGGGCACCGCGATGAAGTACTTCAACCTCTGAACCGGCACCGATAGGGCATCCCGATGACGACTCTCCAAGCGGTGTTCGACAAGGCCCGGGCCGAGGACAGGGCCGCGCTCGTCGGCTACCTGCCCGCCGGCTTCCCGACCAAGGACGGCGCGGTCGCCGCGGCGACCGCCATGGTCGAGGCCGGCTGCGACGTGATCGAGATCGGCCTGCCGTACTCCGATCCGCTCATGGACGGCCCGACCATCCAGGACGCGGTGCACCGGTCGCTGACCAACGGCACCCGCATCGCCGACGTGCTGCGCACGGTGGAGGGCGTCGCGAGGTCCGGCGCGGCCACGCTCGTCATGACGTACTGGAACCCGATCGACCGGTACGGCGCCGAGCGGTTCGCGCGCGACCTCGCCTCGGCCGGCGGCGTGGGCACGATCACGCCCGACCTGACGCCGGAGGAGTCCGAGCCGTGGCTCGCCGCGAGCAAGGAGGCCGGGATCGACACGGTCTTCCTCGTCGCGCCGAGCTCGCCCGACGAGCGCATCGCCCGGGTCGCCGGGTGCTGCACCGGCTTCGTGTACGCCGCCTCGCTCATGGGCGTCACCGGCGCCAGGGCGACCGTCGGCGCGGCCGCCGAGGGGCTGGTCAAGCGGACGCGGGAGCACACGCCGCTGCCCGTCTGCGTCGGCCTCGGCGTCGGCACCGGCCCGCAGGCCGCCGAGGTGGCCGCGTACGCCGACGGCGTGATCGTCGGCTCGGCGTTCATCCGGCGCCTGCTCGACGCGCCCGACGAGGCGTCCGGGCTCGCCTCGGTCCGGGAGCTCGCCGCGGAGCTCGCCCGGGGTGTCCGTCGCTGACCCCTTCGGGTCGTTTGACCAGGCCATGCGGCCGTCGCCGGTCCGTACGGCACGGCTTACCATGCTCTTATCCAACACATGGTGAGGTTGGATCCCGGTACTGTTCAGTCGGAGTTGCCTACCGGGCGGGGAGACTATGGTTCAGTTGGCGTCCGGCACCTCGGTGTCGGAGAGGTTACAAACCGCGAAGCCGGCGCTCTCCTGGGTGACGACGGCGGCGCGGCTGGTGCTCGCCGGCGTGCTCATCGTCGCGGGGGCGATGAAGATCGGCGCCCCGGCCCTGTCGGTGCAGGCGGTTCGGGCCTACCAGCTGCTGCCGGACGGTCTCGCCACGGCCTTCGGGTACGGGCTGCCGGTACTGGAGATCATCCTGGGCCTGCTGCTGGTCGTCGGACTGCTGACCCGTCCGGTCGCCGCGGTGGGCGGCGTCCTCATGGCGATGTTCATCGTCGGCATCGCGTCGGCGTGGGCCAGGGGCCTGCGCATCGACTGCGGGTGCTTCGGAGGCGACGGCAGCCTCGCGGCGGGCCAGGATCCCAACTACTTCTGGGAACTGCTGCGGGACATCGGGCTGTTCGCCTGCGCCGCCTGGACGGTGATCAGGCCGCCCGGCCGCCTGGCTCTCGACTCCGCGCTCGGCCTCACCGGGCCGCCGGAGGCGGGGGAGGAAGACGCCCCGTCCGAGGGCCTGCACGAGGCCCGCTCCGAGGCCCCGTCCGAGGCCCGGTCCGAGGCCCGGTCCGCGGCCCGGTCCGAGGGTGCGTCCGGGAGTCCGTCCGGGGGCGAGGACGTGAGGCGGTGACGCCACCACAGGCAGGCGGGGGAGCGCCGGTGGGCGCGGCCAGGGGGGAGGCTCGGTGAGCAAGCGAACGAGCGAGGCGGCCAGGGCGCGCATCGCGGCGCAGCGGGAGGCCCTGCGCAAGCAGGAGCAGCGCAAGCGCATGACGACGATCATCGCGGTCGTGGTGATCGCCGTGGTCGCTGTGGCGATCGGCTGGTGGTCGATGCGGCAGGGGGAGTCGGAGAAGGTCACCGGCGGCCTCGCCCCCGTCACGATCCAGGAGGACGGCTCGGTCGTCATGGCCAAGCCGGGCGTGACCGCGCCCGTGGTCGACGTGTACGAGGACTACCAGTGCCCGGCCTGCAAGCAGCTTGAGGAGACCAGCGGCTCGACGCTGAAGAACCTCGCGGCCGAGGGCAAGGCGAAGGTCGTCTATCACATGATCACGATCTTCAGTGACGAGCCGGCCCACTCCAACTCGCTGCGCGCCGCCAACGCCGCCCGGTGCGTCACCGACGGCTCCCAGTACATGAAGTTCCACGACCTGCTCTATCAGAGGCAGCCGAGTGAGACCGAGACCGGGTTCAGTCCCGACGACCTCGTGAAGTGGGGCAAGGAGGCCGGCGTCACCGCGCCCGACTTCGAGACGTGCGTGCGGCAGCAGCGCAACGTCTCCGCCCACGAGCAGTACACCAGCACGATCATGTCGTCCCTCAAGCTGAGCGGGACGCCGACGGTCATGCTCAACGGCCAGAGCCTCGACACGGGCACGGCGTTCGTGCCGAGCGCCCTGCGCGACGCCGTGGTCAAGGCCTCCTCCAAGGGCTGAAATCGACGGGACGTGAAGAGCCGGGGACCGGTCCCCGGCTCTTCCGCTGCCCGGGATCGGGGCGTCCGGGGGCGGTCCGCGAAGGCGGGGGGAGGCCGGGCGGAACGGCGGATGACGGACTGGGCACGTTCGTCCACGGCGCGCACCGAGGGCACCCCCTCTTGCGGTAACGTCACGTGACATGCCCCTCCTCGCCTCGATTCCCAGCCCGTCCCAGGGGGTCTGGAATCTCGGACCGATCCCGATCCGGGCGTACGCGCTGTGCATCGTGCTCGGCGTCATCGTCGCCGTCTGGATCGGCGAGCGCCGCTGGCGCGCCCGCGGCGGCGCGCCCGGGACCGTCACCGACCTGGCCGTATGGGCCGTGCCGTTCGGCCTCGTCGGCGGCCGCCTCTACCACGTCATCACCGACTGGCAGCTCTACTTCGGCGCCGACGCCCCGAAGCGGCCGGTCGACGCGCTCTTCATCTGGGAGGGCGGCCTCGGCATCTGGGGCGCCATCGCCCTCGGCGCCCTCGGCGTCTACATCGGCTGCCGCCGCCGGAGAATTTCGTTCACCGCGGTGGCCGACACCCTGGCCCCCGGCGTCGCCGTCGCCCAGGCCATCGGGCGGTGGGGCAACTACTTCAACCAGGAGCTGTTCGGCGGACCGACCGACCTGCCGTGGGGGCTGCGCATCGATCCGGGCCGTCCCGGCACGGTGCCGGGGGTGGAGACCTACCACCCCACCTTCCTGTACGAGTCGCTGTGGGACCTCGCCCTCGCGGGCGTGCTCGTGCTGGCCGGCCGCAGGTTCGGGCTGCGCCATGGCCGGCTGTTCGCCCTGTACGTCGCGGGCTACACCCTTGGCCGGTTCTGGATCGAGGGCCTGCGGGTCGACCCGGCCCACCACGTCCTCGGCCTGCGGCTCAACCAGTGGACCTCGATCGTCATCTTCCTGCTCGCGCTGGCGTACTTCTGGGTGACCCGCGACAAGTCCGGGGACGAGCCGCTGGGCGTGACCGCCGAGCCCGCGGGCGGCCCGGCCGACGGCGACGCCGACCCGGCCCACCAGAGGGACCAGGCCGACGAGTCCGACCTGCGCGACCACGACGAGGCGTCGCCCGGGGGAGAGCGCACCTCCGGCGACGATCCCGGCGGGCCGGCCGCCGCCCTGGAGGGCGCGGACGGGACCGCTCGGGACGAGGCCGCCCTTTCTGCCGGCACCCCTGCCGACACCGGCACCGGGACCGCCGCCGACACCGCTGCCGGCACCGCCGTCGACACCGCCTCCGCGTCCGCCGCGGAGGTGGGGGCCGCCTCCGATCGGGAGGCCGGCCGGCGATGACCCAGGCGGACTCGGGGGAGCGGGCCGAGATCCACCACCAGCACCGCGATGTCAACGGAGGCTGGTTACGGCCCGCGGTTTTCGGTGCCATGGACGGCCTGGTGTCCAACTTCGCCCTGATCGCGGGCGTGGCGGGAGGCACGGCGGATACGAAGATCATCGCTCTGGCGGGCGTGGCCGGTCTGGCGGCCGGGGCCTTCTCGATGGCGGGCGGCGAGTACGTCTCGGTCGCCAGCCAGAGCGAGCTGGCCCAGGCCGAGATCGACATCGAGCGTCGCGAGCTGGAGCGGAATCCCGAGGCCGAGGAGGAGGAGCTCGCCCAGCTCTACGTCCAGCGCGGCGTCGACCCGGCCACGGCGCGGGAGGTCGCCCGGCAGATCTCCCGCAACCCCGAGCAGGCGCTCGTCGTGCACGCCCGCGCCGAGCTGGGCGTCGATCCGCACGACCTGCCGTCGCCGGTCCTGGCCGCGGTCTCCTCGTTCCTGTCCTTCAGCGTCGGCGCGGTGGTCCCGCTGGCGCCCTACCTGTTCGGCGTCCGCGGGCTGTGGATCTCGGCGATCGTGTCCATGGTGGCGCTGTTCGCCGCCGGGGCCGTCGTCTCCCGCGTGACTGCCCGCAGCTGGTGGTTCGGCGGACTGCGGCAGCTGCTGGTGGGCGCGCTCGCGGCCGCCCTCACCTGGGGACTCGGCTCGCTGATCGGGGCCGGCGGCCTATGACCAAGCGCAAGCGCCGGTCCTCCGCACCGGCGCCGCGCTGGACCGGCTCGGCGCTGTCCGAATGGGGGCTGTCCGAGCGGAATCAGCGGATCCTCGTGTGGACCGGGTCCGTCGTGGCCGTCCTGGCCGTGGCGCTCGTCCTCACGCTGCTGGTCAACGTGTTCGCGGGCGGCCAGGCGGCGCCGGTCCCTGAGTCCGGGGGCGGCGTCATCGGCCAGGGCCGTCCGTCGGCGTACCAGGCATGGCCGTCGGTCAAGGAGTTCGCGCCGATCGCCGACCGCAGGGCCGACGCGCGGCCGCTGACGGCCCAGGAGGTGTTCGGCGCCCGGACGCTGACGGCCGGCAAGGTCACGCTGCGCAGGGTCGCCGCCCACCTGGACTCCGGCTGCGCCGGGGCCGTCTGGGGGGCCGACGTGGTCGACGCGCTCAACGGGGCGGGGTGCACCCAGGCGCTGCGCGGCCTGTACGCCACCCAGGACGGGGCGTATGTCGCGGAGTACACGATGTTCAACCTCGCCGACGAGAAGTCGGCCAACACCCTCGTGCAGTCCCTCGGGACGCTCTACCGTGGCGGCTGGACGCTCCCCCTGGAGTCCCCGAAGGCCGCCTTCGGCGCGTACACCGAGGGCAGCGGCCAGGCGATGGGCCACTACGCCGGGGTGGTGTGGATCGGCAGGTCCGACGGCGCGGAGCCGGGGGAGAAGGACGACTTCGTCATGCTCGGCCTGGCCGCCCGCGAGGTCGAGAAGGCCCTCTACCGCCGGGTGGTCGACGTCGCCGGGGTGCCCACCGCCCCCGTGAAGCCCGGGTCCGGGGACGACACCGCCCAGCCGTCCGAGGCCGCCCCCAGCGAGCCCGGCGCCGGGCCGAGCCCGTCCCCGTCGGGCGCCGTCCCGTCCGGGAGCCTCGCCCCGCAATGAGGTCGCCGGACGGCCGGACGGTCGCGGACGAGGGACGCGAAGCCGGATCCGTCGTGTGAGCGGGCGCGATGTGGGGGAGGACGACGGCTGAGCCGGCGCCGGCCCCGTCCTCGCCGATCGGCGCCGAACCCGCTGATCCACTCCGGCGGGGTCCGCGGGCGGGCCGGCGCGGCGGTGAGACGACCGCCTGTCTCGGGCGAAGGGGGATCGCCATGGAGATGTCAGGGCTCACCGCTCTCGTCACCGGCGCGACGGCCGGGATCGGCAGGGCGGTCGCCGTTCGACTCGCCGGGGAAGGCGCCGAGGTCGTCGTCCACGGACGCGACGCCGAGCGCGGCGCCGCCGTGGTCGGGGAGACCGAGGAGGCGGGGAGAAGGGGGCGCTTCGCGGGGGCCGACCTCACCGACAGTGCCGACGTGCTGCGCCTGGCGCAGGAGGCGGGCGACGTCGACGTGCTGATCAACAACGCCGGCGTCTACCGGTTCCTGCCGACCTCGCAGATGACGGACGAGTTGTTCGCCCTGCACATGGACCTCAACACCCGGGCTCCGTACCTGCTGGTCCGGGCGCTGGCGCCGGGCATGGCGGAGCGCGGAGGCGGCACCATCGTGAACGTCAGCACGATGGCGGCCACCGTGCCCACGAAGGGCGCCGGGATGTACGCCGCCTCCAAGGCCGCGCTCGAACAGCTGACCCGGGTGTGGGCCGCCGAGTACGCCGAGGAGGGCATCCGGGTCAACGCGGTCGCCCCCGGCCCGACGCGCACACCGGGGACCGGCGACATGGACGCGGCCGTGCTCGAGGCGATCGCGGCGACGACCGCCCTGCGCCGGGTCGCCGAACCCGAGGAGGTGGCCGAGGCCGTCGTCTTCCTCGCCTCCCCTCGCGCGAGCTACATCACCGGGGTCGTCCTGGAGGTGGCCGGCGGCCGCCCCGCCATCGGCTGACGGCCCACCGCCCGCTGACGGCAGGTGCGACCCCGGCCGTGTCAGGCCGGGGGGCGCAGGGTGCAGGCGACGGCGGCGGGGAGGCCGGCGAGGCGGTGCAGGGGGAGCTCCAGCGGGGAGACGTCGCCGGCCCACGGCGCGACCTCCTCGACGGCGGCCCTGGCCTGCCTCTTCGTGAGCCCGGCGGCCTCGGTCAGCCCCTCCCGCCAGGCGTTGGCGACCTTTCCGTGGGCGTTGTCCAGGATCCGCCGGACGACGCGCTCGGCCGGGCCGTCCGGGAGCGGGAGCCGTACGGCGTCGATCACCTGGCCCTCCGCGGTGAGGTCGTACACGGGCGTCAGCGGCGCGGGCGGCCCGACCGGCGCGGACAGCACGACCCGCACGCGGCGCGCCCGCGTGGCGAGCAGCAGGCGCGGCAGCGCGGCCTCCAGCCCGGCAGGGACGGCGACCGCCACCCGTTCGGGGTCGGCGGCGTACGGCTTGGCCAGCCAGGTGGCGAGGCGGACCCGGGGCACCGAGGGCAGCACCTCGCGCGGCCAGTCGCCCACGAGCAGGCCCGGAGCGAACGCCGCCAGGTCGCCCGGCTCCTGCGCCGACGGCGCCGACGGCGCAGGAGCCGGGGCGGCCTCCACGGCCTGCGGCCCCTGCGTGTAGATGGCGGTGGCGAGCCGGTCGAGGCGGGCGGCCACGGACGGCCAGGTCTTCGTGGTGGGCCGCAGCACGTACAGGTCGGCCGCGCTCCCGATCGCCTCCGCCCCGTGGTAGCGGTTGAAGTTCGGGAAGATCGCCTCGTTCAGCAGGTTGAGGTCGGACAGCGCCTTCTGCACCTTGAGCGCGAGCATCGGCGTGCGCTCGGAGGCGCCGTACGCCAGCAGGATGCGGCCCTCGTCCCGGTCGCGCAGCCCCTCGGCGGCGCGGGCGGCGAACAGCCCGACCCCCTCCGGCGTGTACGGCGGGTCGGTCACCGCGAGGTCGGCCCAGCCGCGCAGCGACACCGGGAGGCCGAGCCGCAGGTCGGCCCAGCGGGTGCGGACGCCGAGGTCCTGCTCGTCGATGTAGGCGAGGATCCGGTCGTCGATGTCGGCCACCGCCACCTCGACCTCGGGGTGGACCATGCGGACGGCCAGTGAGGTGAGGTCGTGGTCGCCCACGCAGAGCAGCCGGGCGCCGGGCAGCCAGAAGCGCCGGCCGAGCAGCAGGGCCCGCCGCAGGACGGTCTCGGCCGTGGCGGAGACGTGGTCGAGCGCCGACCGCCCGCGCGGGGCCCGGGCGATCAGGGACTCCAGCCGGTCGAGGACGTCGGCGTATCGGGGGACCAGGCCGGCCACCGGATTCCCTAGATCCGAAATATCCTCTTGGATGGGGGTGTTATAGCGTTTAGCCTGATCGGTAGGGATTCGGACGCGGTCGCCGCTACGCTCAAGGGGGAGCGCACGCAGCAGCGCCTCGACCGATCGCCGCGACGTCGCGGTCTCCCGCACCAGGTCGGGCAGGGTCCACCAGCGACCGTCGCCGAGAAGCGCCAGAGCTTCCCGGAGGCGGAGGCCGTCCACCCCGGCCTTGGCCAACACGTCGTCGATCGCCTCACCAACCGCCATGCGGCAACTGTATCCATGGTGTTAACCAGTGAAGGTTCGCGAAGTGGACCGGGGGGGCACTATTCCGGCAGGGTGCGGTAATCTCTACTCACCACAACCGCAGCAGGGCCAACGTCGTCCCTCTGTTACGCGCAGACGATGACGACGGGAGTGACTACATGCCTGCTGCCCGCCTTGGCCTTCACAGGGGCCTGCCGCGGCCCCAGGGACTCTACGACCCCGCCAACGAGCACGACGCCTGTGGCGTGGCCATGGTGGCCGACGTCGCCGGCCGCCGGAGCTACGACATCATCGCCAAGGCGCTGACGGCGCTGCGTAACCTCGACCACCGCGGCGCGAGCGGGAGCGAGCCCGACACCGGCGACGGCGCGGGCATCCTCACCCAGATCCCCGACGCCTTCTTCCGCGCGGTCGTCGACTTCCCCCTGCCGCCCGAGGGCTCGTACGCCGCGGGCACCGCGTTCCTCCCGCTCGACGAGGAGGCCAGGGAGGCCGCCGTCCGCCTGATCGAGGAGATCGCGGCCGAGGAGAACGTCACGGTCCTCGGCTGGCGCGACCTCCCGGTCGACGCCGGCCTGCCCGGCGCGAGCGCGCGGGCCGTCATGCCGTTCTTCCGGCAGCTGTTCGTCTCCTCGCCCGGCGGCGAGACCGGGGTCGACCTCGACCGGATCATCTTCGGCTTCCGCAAGCGCGCCGAGCACGAGGCCGACGTCTACTTCGCCTCGCTGTCGTCGCGGACGATCGTCTACAAGGGCATGCTGACCTCGCTGCAGGTCGAGCCGTTCTTCCCCGACCTGAGCGACGAGCGCTACGTCACCGCGATCGCGCTGGTGCACTCCCGGTTCTCCACCAACACGTTCCCCTCGTGGCCGCTGGCCCACCCGTACCGGTACGTCGCGCACAACGGCGAGATCAACACCGTCCGCGGCAACCGCAACTGGATGCGGGCCCGCGAGGCCATGCTGGCCACCGGCCTGATCCCCGGCGACCTGGAGCGCCTGTTCCCGATCTGCGACCCGGACGGGTCGGACACCGCGTCGTTCGACGAGACGCTGGAGCTGCTCCACCTCGGCGGCCGGTCGCTCCCGCACGCCGTGCTGATGATGATCCCGGAGGCGTGGGAGAACCACACCGAGATGGACCCCGCCCGCCGGGCGTTCTACGAGTTCCACTCGACGCTGATGGAGGCCTGGGACGGCCCGGCGTCGATCACGTTCTCCGACGGCACGCTGGTCGGCGCCGTCCTCGACCGCAACGGGCTGCGGCCCGGCCGGTTCTGGGTGACCGACGACGGCCTGGTCGTGCTCGCCTCCGAGGCGGGTGTGCTGTCCGACATCCCGCAGGAGAAGGTCGTCCGCAAGGGCCGCCTCCAGCCGGGCCGGATGTTCCTGGTCGACACCTCCCGCGGCAAGATCATCGAGGACGACGAGATCAAGGCGGAGCTCGCCGCGGCCCTGCCGTACGGCGAGTGGCTGCACGCGGGCCTGGTCCGCTTCGAGGAGCTGCCCGAGCGCGAGCACGAGCACCCGACGCACGAGGCCCTGGTCAAGCGGCAGCAGACCTTCGGCTACACCGAGGAGGAGCTGCGGGTCATCCTCGCGCCGATGGCGAAGAACGCGGCCGAGCCGATCGGCTCGATGGGCACCGACACGCCCGTGGCCGTGCTGAGCGAGCGGCCCCGGCTGCTGTTCGACTACTTCAGCCAGCTGTTCGCGCAGGTCACCAACCCGCCGCTGGACGCCATCCGCGAGGAGCTCGTCACCTCCCTGCAGTCGACGATCGGCCCCGAGGGCAACCTGCTCGAGCCCGGACCGGCCTCGTGCCGCCGGCTCGTGCTGCCGTACCCGGTGATCGACAACGACGAGCTGGCCAAGATCGTCCACATCAACGACGAGGGCGCGCTGCCCGGCTTCCAGCCGTACGTCGTGTCCGGCCTGTTCGACGTGGCCGGCGGCGGCGAGGCGCTGGTCGCCCGCCTGGAGGAGATCCGCCAGGAGGTGTCCCGAGCGATCGCGGACGGCGCGCGGATCATCGTGCTGTCCGACCGCGGCTCCTCGCGCGACCGGGCGCCGATCCCGTCGCTGCTGCTCACCGGCGCGGTGCACCACCACCTCATCCGGGAGAAGTCGCGTACCCGGGTCGGCCTCGTGATCGAGACCGGCGAGGCCCGCGAGTGCCACCACATGGCCCTGCTCATCGGGTACGGCGCCAGCGCGATCAACCCGTACCTCGCCCTGGAGACGGCCGAGGACATGATCGCCACCGGCGCGCTCGACCTGGAGCCGCGCAAGGCCGTCCGCAACCTCATCAAGGCGTACGGCAAGGGCGTCCTGAAGGTCATGTCCAAGATGGGCGTGTCCACGGTCGCCTCGTACACGGGCGCGCAGATCTTCGAGGCGCTCGGCCTGGGTTCCGAGGTCGTCGACCAGTGCTTCACCGGCACGACCTCCCGGCTCGGCGGCGTCGGCTTCGACGTGCTGGCCCGTGAGGCGATCGAACGGCACCAGCGGGCCTACCCGCGGGCCGAGAACCCGCACCGCCGGCTGGAGGTCGGCGGCGAGTACCAGTGGCGCCGCGAGGGCGAGCCGCACCTGTTCAACCCGGTGACGGTCTTCAAGCTGCAGCACTCGACCCGCACCCGCCGGTACGAGATCTTCAAGGAGTACACCTCGCTCGTCGACGGGCAGTCCGAGCGGCTGATGACGCTGCGCGGCCTGTTCCGGCTGCGCCCGGGCGGCCCGCCGGTCCCGATCGAGGAGGTCGAGCCGGTCGAGTCGATCGTGAAGCGGTTCTCCACCGGCGCCATGTCGTACGGGTCGATCTCGATGGAGGCGCACGAGACGCTGGCCATCGCGATGAACCGCCTCGGCGGCAAGTCGAACACGGGCGAGGGCGGCGAGGACCCCGAGCGGCTCTACGACCCGGAGCGGCGCAGCGCGATCAAGCAGGTGGCCTCCGGCCGGTTCGGCGTGACCAGCGAGTACCTCGTCAACGCCGACGATCTGCAGATCAAGATGGCCCAGGGCGCCAAGCCCGGCGAGGGCGGCCAGCTGCCCGGCCACAAGGTGTACCCGTGGATCGCCAAGACCCGGCACTCGACGCCCGGCGTCGGCCTCATCTCGCCGCCGCCTCACCACGACATCTACTCGATCGAGGACCTGGCCCAGCTCATCCACGACCTGAAGAACTCCAACCCGCGCGCCCGCGTCCACGTGAAGCTGGTCGCCGAGGTCGGGGTCGGGACCGTGGCCGCGGGCGTCAGCAAGGCCCACGCCGACGTCGTGCTGATCTCCGGGCACGACGGCGGCACCGGCGCCTCCCCGCTGACCTCGGTCAAGCACGCGGGCGCCCCCTGGGAGCTCGGCCTGGCCGAGACCCAGCAGACGCTGCTGCTCAACGGCCTGCGGGACCGGATCGTCGTGCAGGCGGACGGCCAGCTCAAGACCGGCCGCGACGTCGTCATCGCGGCGCTGCTCGGCGCGGAGGAGTACGGCTTCGCGACCGCCCCGCTGGTGGTGTCCGGCTGCGTCATGATGCGCGTCTGCCACCTCGACACCTGCCCGGTGGGCGTCGCGACGCAGAACCCCGAGCTGCGCAAGCGGTTCAGCGGCCGGCCCGAGTTCGTGGTCAACTTCTTCGAGTTCATCGCGCAGGAGGTCAGGGAGTACCTGGCCGAGCTCGGCTACCGCTCGCTGGAGGAGGTCATCGGCCGCGCCGACCTGCTCGACACCGACCGGGCGGTCGAGCACTGGAAGGCCGCCGGCCTCGACCTCACGCCGATCCTCCACCAGCCGGAGCTGCCCGAGGGCACGCCGCGCCACAAGGTGGTCGAGCAGGACCACGGCCTCGACAGGGCCCTGGACAACACGCTCATCCAGCTCGCCGAGGGCGCCCTGCAGTTCGGCGACCAGGTCACGCTTGAGCTGCCCATCCGCAACGTCAACCGCACGGTCGGCACCATGCTCGGCCACGAGGTGACCCGGCGGTACGGCGGCGCGGGCCTGCCCGACGACACGATCGACGTGTCGTTCACCGGCTCGGCCGGCAACTCGTTCGGCGCGTTCGTGCCGCGCGGGGTCACGCTGCGGCTGACCGGCGACGCCAACGACTACCTCGGCAAGGGCTTGTCGGGCGGCCGCCTGGTCGTGCGGCCGCACCCCGACGCCCCGTTCGCCGCGGAGACGCAGGTGATCTCGGGCAACGTCGGCCTGTACGGCGCCACCTCCGGGGAGGTGTTCGTCCGCGGCGTCGTGGGCGAGCGGTTCTGCGTCCGCAACTCGGGCGCCACCGCCGTCGTGGAGGGCGTGGGCGACCACGGCTGCGAGTACATGACCGGCGGCCGCGCGGTCGTGCTCGGCCCCACCGGGCGCAACTTCGCGGCCGGCATGTCGGGCGGCGTCGCGTACGTGCTCGACCTGCGGCCCGAGCGGGTCAACCGCGAGATGGTCGAGATCGAGGCGCTCACCGAGGACGACGCCGAGTTCCTCCACGAGATCGTGGACCGGCACCTCACCGAGACGGGCTCGACGGTCGCCAAGGCGCTGCTCGCCGAGTGGGACGCCGCGCTCGCCAGGTTCGCCAAGGTCATGCCGTCGGACTACAAGCGGGTCCTGCTGGCGCGGGCCGCCGCCGAGGCCGAGGGCCGGGACATCGACGAGGCGGTCATGGCCGCCGCGCACGGATAAGAGGGGGGTACACCGATGGCCGACCCGAAGGGGTTCCTGGCACACGGGCGCGAGCTGCCGGCACGCCGTCCCGTCGACGTGCGCATCCGCGACTGGCGGGAGGTCTACGAGGACTTCCCGCGACCGGCGCTGACCAGGCAGGCGGCCCGCTGCATGGACTGCGGCATCCCGTTCTGCCACAACGGCTGCCCGCTCGGGAACCTCATCCCCGAGTGGAACGACCTCGTCTACCGCGACGACTGGCGCGAGGCGATCGAGCGGCTGCACGCCACCAACAACTTCCCCGAGTTCACCGGCCGCCTGTGCCCGGCTCCGTGCGAGTCGGCCTGCGTCCTCGGGATCAACGCCGACCCCGTCGCGATCAAGCGGGTCGAAGTCGAGATCATCGACCGCGCCTTCGCCGAGGGCTGGGTGGCCCCGCAGCCGCCCGCCGTCAGGACGGGCCGCCGCGTCGCCGTGGTGGGCTCGGGCCCGGCCGGTCTGGCCGCCGCCCAGCAGCTCACCCGGGCCGGTCACGACGTCGTCGTGTTCGAGCGGGCCGACCGGATCGGCGGCCTCCTGCGGTACGGCATCCCCGAGTTCAAGATGGAGAAGCGGCACGTCGACCGGCGCCTGGCCCAGATGGAGGCCGAGGGCACCGAGTTCCGCACCTCTGTGAACGTCGGGGTGGACGTCACGGTGGCGCAGCTCCGCGAGGAGTTCGACGCCGTCGTGCTCGCGGGCGGCGCCACCGCCTGGCGCGACCTGCCGGTGCCCGGCCGCGAGCTCAAGGGCGTCCACCAGGCCATGGAGTACCTCCCGCTGGCCAACCGGGTGCAGCAGGGCGACCTGGCCGAGCCTGCGATCTCGGCCGAGGGCAAGCACGTCGTCGTGATCGGCGGCGGCGACACCGGCGCCGACTGCATCGGCACGGCGATCCGCCAGGGCGCGCTGACCGTGACCCAGCTGGAGATCATGCCGAGGCCGCCGGAGTCCCGCCCGGACGCCCAGCCGTGGCCGACGTACCCGATGCTGTTCAAGATGGAGAGCGCCCACGAGGAGCTGGAGGCCGGGGGAGGCGACCGGGTCTACGCGGTCTCCACCACCGAGTTCGTCGGCGACGAGGAGGGCAACGTCCGGGCGCTGCGCCTGGTCGAGGTCGAGGGCCCGGCGAACGGGTTCCGGCCGATCCCGGGCACCGAGCGGGAGATCCCCGCCGGTCTCGTCACGCTCGCCATGGGCTTCCTGGGCCCGGAGAGGGGCCCGCTGCTCGACGGCCTCGCGGCGCTGGCCGGCGACCCGGCCGCGTTCTTCGACCCGCGGGGCAACGTGGCCCGCGGGAAGTCCTACGAGACGGCGGTCGAGGGCGTCTTCGCCGCCGGCGACATGGGCCGCGGGCAGTCGCTGATCGTGTGGGCCATCGCCGAGGGGCGTTCGGCCGCGGCCGCCGTGGACCGGTACCTGTCCGGCCGCACGGCCCTGCCCGTCGCCATCCCCCCGACCGCCCGCCCGCTGGTGTGACGGGCGCGTGATCTGAACGCCGGTCGCCGCGGCGGAAGGGGACCCCGCCGCGGCGATAGTGGCACAAATCGGGAATATCCGAATTTGGGTGGTTGGGTTGCGCGCGCGACCCGGCCCCCTGAAAGATGCTGATCCCGGATCGAGGAGGATCGTTGAACGTACGGGGGCGGCTCACGGGGGCGGCCGCGGCGCTCGCGCTGCTGGCCGGAGTCGGCGGCGTGGCCGCCACGGGGGCCGGGTCACGGAGCCCGGCCGGACCTCTGCGCGACTACCTGGTGTTCTACGCCGACGGCGCCCGGGCCGCCGCCACGCGCGACGTGATAGCCGCCGGAGGTGTGGTGGAGGGCCGGGACGACCGTCTCGGCTACCTCATCGTCAGGGCCGGCTCGCCCGACCGCCTCGGCGCCTCCTCCTCGGTCGTGGGCGTCACCGCCGACCGCGCGATCGGCAGGGCCGCCGACGACACCGCCGCCGGGGCCGCCGGGGCCGCCGCGCCGGCGGGCGGCGCGTCGAGCGTGGCGAGGGGCACGTCCGGAGCGGAGACCGCCCGCCGGGCCCGGGCCGGCGACCCGCTGTCGGACCGGCAGTGGGACATGCGGATGATCGGCGCCACCCCGTCCGGCTCGTACGCCACGGCCAGGGGGAGCCACAAGGTCCTGGTCGGCATCATCGACACCGGCGTGGACGGGCGCCACCCCGACATCGCGCCCAACTTCAACCGCGCGCTCAGCCGCAACTTCGTCACCGACACCCCGAACGACCCCAACGGAAAGAAGCTCGACGGCCCCTGCGAGCACGCGGGCTGCAAGGACCCGGCCGACGAGGACGACGACGGCCACGGCACCCACGTCGCCAGCACGATCGGCTCCCCGATCAACGGGATCGGCGTGAGCGGGGTCGCCCCCGGCGTGTCGCTGGTCAACCTCCGGGCCGGCACCGACTCCGGCTTCTTCTTCCTCAAGCCGACCATGGACGCCCTGACGTACGCCGCCGACGTGGGCGTGGACGTGGTCAACATGAGCTTCTACGTCGACCCCTGGACGTACAACTGCCCGAACAACCCGCAGGACTCGCGGGCGGCCCGGCTGGAGCAGCGGGCCATCCTCGAGGGCATGCGCCGGGCCGTGAACTACGCCCGGGCGCGCGGGGTCACGCTGATCAGCGCGATCGGCAACAGCGGCCACGATCTCGGCAAGCCGACGAAGGACACCGCCAGCCCCGACTATCCGCCCGGCTCCGAGCGGCTGCGGACCATCGACAACTCGTGCATCGACGTCCCGGCCGAGCTCCCCGGCGTGATCTCGGTGTCGTCCGTCGGCCCGAGCGGGCGCAAGGCCGGCTACTCCGACTACGGGACCGAGCAGACCGACATCGCTGCGCCCGGAGGCGACGTCTTCGACGGCGGCACCGCCCTGCGGGGCGAGAGCAGGCAGATCCTGGCCGCCGCGCCGGAGGCGGCGCTGCGGGCCCAGGGCCTGATCGACAAGTCGGGCCGGCCCAAGACCTCCGCCGTCGTGCGCGACTGCCACGGCGGCAGGTGCGCCTACTACCAGTACATGGAGGGCACCTCGATGGCCGCGCCGCACGTCACCGGCGTCGCGGCGATCATCATCAGCCGTTTCGGCAAGCCCGGCAAGGGCGGGCTCTACATGGACCCCCGCCGGGTCGAGAAGCTGCTGTACGCCACGGCCGTCCCGAAGGCCTGCCCGTCCCCCCGCCTCTACCAGTACGGCGGCGCCGACGGCGGCCAGCTCTGCGAGGGCGGCACGGCGAAGAACGGCTTCTTCGGCCACGGCGTGGCCAGCGCCTCGAAGGCGGCCTCGCTCACCCCCTGACCGCGCCGCCTGAGTAGCACAATGAGTACGCGGGCGGATGCCCGCGGGCCGGGAGCCGATCTACCTTCGGGGGCGCGGAGGGCAGATCATGATCTATCAGCTCGTGTGGCAGGCCACGATGGCGTCGCACTTCCTCGTCATCGCGTACATCGGCCTGGGCGGCTTCCTCGCGTGGCGGTGGCCGCGGCTCATCTGGCCGCACCTCGCGGCGTGCGCGTGGGCGCTCGTGCAGCTCACCGGCCTCGTGGAGTGCCCGCTGACGGCCCTGGAGAACTGGGGGCGCCGCGCCGCGGGGGAGCGCGGCCTCGCGCCGGGCGGCTTCATCGACACCTACATCACGGGCGTGGTCTACCCGAGGGAGTACCTCACGCAGGCGCGCGCCGGCGTGGTCGTCCTCATCCTGCTGTCGTGGGCGGGCGTCGCCGTGGTCACCCGACGCCGCAGGTCTTCTCCGCGTACGACAGGAACGTCGCCTGGACCGGCGGCGGGGGCGTCGCGATGAGCCAGTGCTCCTGCCCGCTGCCCACCGTGGCCCAGACGGGGAACAGGTAGGCCTTCTTCGCCTCGGCGAACGCGTGCGGGTCGCAGCGGGCCGGGGTGATCTCGACCGGGATCTCCAGGCGGGTCGTCCCGGGCGGCAGCACGACCACGGGCCGGCGCCGCCCCGACAGCGGCCTGAGGTTGAAGTGCGTGGTGTTCCCGAGGTCGTCCACGGACAGGCTGTCCTCGCCGCCCTTCCTGCTGACCAGGAGCGTGCCGTGCAGGGTCTTGCCGACGTGGGCCCAGGCGTCCTCGAACGTCACGTCCACCGACTGGCGCAGGATGTACGCCCCGCACTCGTTGGCGACGAGCATGGCGAGGGTGGGGTCGGGGTGCGGCACCGGGAACCGGGCCAGGCGCACCGGGCCGTTCCCGACCTGGACGTGGGCGACCACCGTCGCCGGCTTGACCGGAGGGATTTTCACGGGGTCGCAGCGCGCCGCGCCGTACGGGATCCGCAGGTCGGTGCGCGGCGTCCGCCCGAGCGTGCTGTCCACCCGCTCGGGCGGCAGGGTCTTCAGGGAGTCGGTGACGAGCTGGACGTCCACGAACCGGACCGGGGTGGTGGTGTCGTTGCGGACGGAGATCTCCACGGCGTGCGCGGGGTCGTCGTTGCGCCACTGGTTGAGCGTCACGGAAACGCCCTTCGGGGGCGCTTCGGACTGGGTAGCCTGTCCACCGCAGGCGGCCACGGTGAGCAGCGCTGTTATCGCGCCCAATGTGCGGGTACGTCCCATGGCTGGCAAGGCTAGGCCATGGGCGTGATCGCGTGAAGAGTCTGAACATTAGGCGACAGCTGTGGGCGCCGTCACATCAAGTGGTCTGTACCAATTAGGGTAGGGCATGTGAGTCGTCGAGCAAAGATCGTCTGTACCCTGGGACCCGCCACCTCCTCTCCGGAGCGCCTCCGCGAGCTCATCACGGCCGGCATGAACGTGGCGCGTTTCAACCTGTCCCACGGCAGCCACGAGCTGCACAAGGAGATCCTCGACCGGGTCAGGGCCGCGGCCGACGAGCTGGGGTGCGCCGTCGGCGTCCTCGCCGACCTGCAGGGTCCCAAGATCCGGGTCGGCCGCTTCGCCTCCGGGCCGGTGCGGCTCGGCTACGGGGACGTGTTCACGATCACCACGGAGGACGTGCCGGGCGACCGCGACCTGGTCTCCACCACGTACGAGGGCCTGCCGGGCGACGTCAGCCCGGGCGACACGATCCTCGTCGACGACGGCCGCCTCAACCTCGAGGTGACCGCGGTCGAGGGCCCCCGCGTCGTGACCCGCGTGGTCATCGGCGGCATGATCTCCGACAACAAGGGCCTGAACCTGCCGGGCGTGGCCGTCACCGCCCCCGCCCTCACCGACAAGGACGAGGCCGACCTGCGCTGGGCGCTGCGGAGCGGCTTCGACATGATCGCCCTGTCGTTCGTCCGCTCGCCCGGCGACGCCGCGCTCGTCCGGGGGATCATGGAGGAGGAGGGCGTCCACCTGCCGCTCCTCGCCAAGATCGAGAAGCCGCAGGCGGTGGAGTGCCTCGAGGAGATCGTCGACGCCTTCGACGGCGTGATGGTCGCCCGCGGCGACCTCGGCGTGGAGCTCCCGCTGGAGCAGGTGCCGATCGTCCAGCGCCGCATCATCGAGCTGTGCCGTGAGAAGGCGCACCCGGTCATCGTGGCCACCCAGATGCTCGACTCGATGATGAGCGCCCCCCGGCCCACCCGCGCCGAGGCGTCCGACGTGGCCTACGCCGTGATGGACGGCGCCGACGCCGTGATGCTGTCCGGCGAGACCTCGGTCGGCACCTACCCGATCGAGTCGGTGTCCACCATGGCCCGCATCGCGGTCGCCGCCGAGGGCACGACCCTCCAGGCCAAGCACACGCTGGACCGCCTGCCGGAGACCACGGGCGGCGCCATCGCCCGCGCGGCCGCCGAGGTCGGCGCGATCGTCAAGGCCAAGGCCCTGGTGGCGTTCACCATGTCCGGCGAGACCGCCCGGCGGCTGGCGCGCTACCGCTCGCCGATCCCGCTGCTGGCGTTCACGTCCAACCCCAAGGTGCGCGGCCAGCTCGCGCTCACCTGGGGCGTCGAGACCTTCGAGGTGCCGTTCGTGCACCACACCGACGACATGGTCCGCCAGGTCGAGGCCTCGCTGCTTTCCCTCGGGGTGTGCGAGAAGGGCGACAAGGTCGTCATCGTGGCCGGTTCCCCGCCCGGGAACATGGGCTCCACCAACGCCCTGCGCGTGCACACCATCGGCTCCGCGGTGGCCCACCCCCGCTAGGCCCGCCCGTCACGGCCCGTACGGCCCGGCTCCGCGCCGGGCGTGCGGGCCTTCGTGCGCTTCGGGGGCGGGCGCGGCCGGCTGGAGCACCGGGAGCCGCCGGAAAACCGGTTGATGGAGTGCGGCGCGCTGACCGAGCATGGGCAGATCGAGTCGTCCGATCGTGTCCGACCGCCCGGTGAGGAGCGCTGCGCCGACGATGGCAGACCCGTCAGGTCCCCCCGCCGGCCGCGGCTCGTGGCGCTCGCTGTGGCGGCTGCGCTCCTACCTGCGGCCGTACGTACCGGCGCTGGTCGTCTCCTGGGTGGCCGCCCTGCTCGGCATCGCGGCGGGCACCGTGATCCCGCTGGTCGGCAAGGAGATCGTCGACGGCCCGGTGACCCACGGGGACCGCGGGGCGCTGCTCCCGCTCGGCCTGCTCGCCCTCGGCCTGGGCGTCTCCGAGGCCGTGCTGATCTTCGTGCGCCGCTGGTCCCAGACCGGCCCCGTCCTCGGCCTGGAGACGGCCATCCGCGACGACCTGTACCGGCACCTGCAGCGCCTGCCGATGAGCTTCCACGGCGAGTGGCAGTCGGGTCAGCTGCTGTCGCGGGCCACCACGGACCTGTCCACGATCCGCCGCTTCCTCGGCTTCGGCGTGCTCTTCCTGATCATGAACATCCTGCAGCTCGCCGCGGTGACCGTGGTGCTGCTGCGGATGTACTGGCCGCTCGGGCTGCTCGTCGCGGCCTCGGCGGCGCCCGTGGTCGCGCTGTCCCTGCGGTTCGAGAGGCGCTACATCCGGATCTCCCGCACGGTGCAGGACCAGCAGGGCGACCTCGCGACGCTGGCGGAGGAGGCCGCGGTCGGCATCCGCACCGTCAAGGCCTTCGGCCGGCGGGCCCACGTGTACGACGGCTTCGACCGCACCGCCAGGGACATCCACCGCACGTCGCTGGAGAAGGTGCGCCTGGCCTCCCGGTTCTTCACGTTCCTGGAGGTCGTCCCCAACGTCACGCTCGCCATGGTGCTCCTGCTCGGCGCGGTCGCCGTCGGGGCCGGCGCGCTCACGCTCGGCACGCTGGTGGCGTTCACGACGCTCGTCCTCCAGCTGGTCTGGCCGGTGGCGTCGCTGGGCTACATCCTCGCCATGGGCCAGGAGGCGATGAGCTCGGCCGACCGGGTGGTCGAGGTGCTCGGCACGGTCCCGGACATCGTGGGCGGGAGCGCCGTCATCCCGCGCCCGCGCGGCCACGTCCGCTTCGAGGGCGCCGGGTTCCGCTTCCCCGGCGCAGAGCGGCCGGTGCTGCGCGACGTCTGGCTGGAGGTCCGCCCGGGGGAGACCGTCGCCGTGGTCGGCGCGACCGGCTCGGGCAAGACCACGCTGACCGCCCTGGTGCCCCGGCTGTGCGACGTGACCGACGGCCGCGTCACGATCGACGGCCACGACGTGCGCGACCTGTCGCTCACGTCGCTGCGCTCGGTCGTCGCCACCGCGTTCGAGGAGCCCACGCTGTTCTCGATGAGCGTCAGGGAGAACCTCGCGCTCGGCCACCGCGACGCCGGGGACGCCGAGATCCGGGAGGCCCTGGAGATCGCCCAGGCGACGTTCGCGTACGACCTGCCGTGGGGGCTCGACACCCGGATCGGCGAGCAGGGCATGTCGCTGTCGGGCGGCCAGCGGCAGCGGCTCGCGCTGGCCCGCGCTATCCTCGGCAAGCCGCGCGTCCTCGTGCTGGACGACACCCTGTCGGCCCTCGACGTGGAGACCGAGGCCCTCGTGGAGGAGGCGCTGCGCCGGGTGCTGGCCGACGCCACCGGCCTCGTCGTGGCCCACCGCGCCTCGACCGTGCTGCTGGCCGACCGGGTCGCGCTGCTGCGGGACGGCACGGTCAGCCACGTCGGCCGCCACGCCGACCTGCTGTCGGAGGTGCCGGAGTACCGCGCGCTGCTCGCCCAGGACGCCGACCTCGACCCCGAGCAGGCCGTCCGATGAGCGACTCCTGGCGCGGCGTGGCCGCCGAGAACCGCGACGACCTCTCCGAGAGCGTCTCCCTGCTGCTGCGGGCCCGCTCGCGCCGCCTGCTCGCCGGCCTGCTGCGGCCGCACCGGCGGGCCATCGCGGTGCTGACCGCCGTCATCGTCGTGTCGAACGCCGCCGGGCTGGCCATGCCGTACCTGGTGAAGACCGGCATCGACAGCGGGATCCCGCCGATGGCGCGCGGCGAGGGGCCGGGGCTGGCGCTCACGATCGTGGGCCTCGTCCTGCTCGCCGCGCTCACCCAGGCCCTGACCCGCCAGGCGTTCCTGTACATGGCGGGGCGGATCGGCCAGGACGTGCTGCTGGAGCTGCGCCGCCGGGTCTTCGACCACTTCCAGCGGCTGTCGCTGTCGTTCCACGAGAAGTACACCTCGGGACGGGTGATCTCCCGGCTCACCTCGGACGTCGAGGCCATCGCCGAGCTGCTCGACTCGGGCTTCGACGGCCTGGTGACGGCCGTGCTCACGCTCTGCGGCACGGCCGTCATGCTGCTCGTGCTCGACGTGCACCTGGGGCTGGTCGCTCTGGTCCCGCTGCCGGTGCTGATGCTGTTCACCCGGTGGTTCCGGCGCGAGTCGAGCGCCGCCTACCGCCGCACCCGTGAGGCCGTCGCGCTGGTCATCGTCCACTTCGTCGAGTCGATGACGGGCATCCGGGCCGTGCAGGCGTTCCGCAGGGAGCCGCGCAACCAGGAGATCTTCCAGCGCCTCAACGCCGACTACCGCGACGCGAACACCCGCGGCTCCCGCCTCGTCGCCGTGTTCATGCCCGGGATCAAGCTCATCGGCAACGTCACGGTCGCCGCCGTCCTGCTGTACGGCGGATGGCTCGCGCTCCGCGGCGAGGTGACGGTCGGCGTGCTGGCCGCGTTCCTGCTCTACCTGCGGCAGTTCTACGAGCCCATGCAGGAGATCTCCCAGTTCTACAACGCCCTGCAGTCGGCCGGGGCGGCCCTGGAGAAGCTTTCCGGCGTGCTGGAGGAGCGGCCCGGCGTCCCCGAGCCCGCGCGTCCCGTGCCGCTGCCCCGCGCCGCCGGCGGCCTGCGGTTCGAACGCGTGGAGTTCGCCTACGGCGCGGGCCCGCCGGTGCTCCCGGCCTTCGACCTGGAGATCCCCGCCGGGCAGACGGTGGCCGTCGTCGGCACGACCGGGGCCGGCAAGACGACGCTGGCCAAGCTCATCGCCCGGTTCTACGACCCCGTCGCGGGCCGCGTGCTCCTCGACGGGGTCGACCTGCGCGACCTCGACGAGGCCACGCTGCGCCGCCACGTCGTCATGGTCACCCAGGAGAACTTCCTGTTCAGCGGCACCGTCGAGGACAACGTGCGGTTCGGCAGGCCGGACGCCCCGATGGCGGCGGTCGCCGAGGCCGCCGAGGCCATCGGGGCGCACGGCTACATCGCGTCGCTCCCGCAGGGGTACGGCACGCAGGTGGGCAAGCGGGGCGGCCGGATGTCGGCGGGCCAGCGGCAGCTCGTCGCCTTCG
This sequence comes from Microbispora corallina, assembly GCF_016863035.1. Classification (GTDB taxonomy): domain Bacteria; phylum Actinomycetota; class Actinomycetes; order Streptosporangiales; family Streptosporangiaceae; genus Microbispora; species Microbispora corallina. The sequence goes on along the minus strand of NZ_BOOC01000001.1, from coordinate 99,224 downwards.
CGCGGGCCTTCCTCGCCGACCCGGCCGTGCTCATCCTCGACGAGGCCACCAGCAGCCTCGACGTACCGAGCGAGCGGCTCGTCCAGCGGGCCCTGCGCACGGTCCTGGCGGACCGGACCGCGCTGATCATCGCCCACCGGCTGTCGACGGTGGAGATCGCCGACCGGGTGCTCGTGATGGAGGGCGGCCGCGTCGTCGAGGACGGCCCGCCGGACCGCCTGATCGCGGGCTCCGGCCGCTTCGCCCGCCTGCACCGGGCCTGGCTCGACAGCCTAGCCTGATCCGCCTCGCCCGCCGGGATCCGCGCCTCAGCCCACCGGGACGGGGTAGCCCTCGGCCAGGCCGGACACCGCCGCCGGACGGAAGATCACCGAGCCGCCGAGCGCGGTCTTGTCGGGCTTGACCACGTACGAAGCGCGGGACGACGGCTTGTCCACGGCGGTGAAGTCCATCGGCGTCCCGAGGCCGCCCTCGAAGCCCGACTGCGACGGCCTGGCTGCGCTGCGAGGGCTCGGCCGTCCGGGCCGCGGGGGAGCTCTACTGCCACCGCAACACCGTCTTCAACCCCGTCCGCCGGATCGAGCAGATGACCGGCCGGTCCCTGTCCCGCCCCCGCGACCTGGTCGAGCTGTCCCTCGCCCTCGACGCCGTCCGCCTCCACCCCGAGCCCTGAGCTCCTGGAAAACGCGTTTCGCCCCCCGCACCCCGCTGGAACCTCCGGCGGAGGCGACCCGGGCCCGGCGGCCGGCGTTGCCGGGCGCCGTCGAGACGACCCCCGTGCCCGCGCGGAAGCCGGCCGAGCCGGGGCTCAGTACTTCGGCCCCACGAACTCGTCGAGCCGCGCCACGGCCGCCCGCCGGGCCACCGAGATCTCGTTGCGTTTGTTGTGCCGCCAGTCGACCCCGAGCCGGTCGAGCGCGTCGCCGCACAGCCGCAGGATGTCCGCGGACTCGTTCTTGAACAGGTAACGCGGATACTCGTACCACTTGTCCTCGCCGCCCACCGGCCTGCGGACCCGGTTCGCCCCCCGGTAGCCGTCCGAGTGCATCAGCCCGCGCACGAGCGGCCCCGGTTGCTCCGCCGCGATCGCCTCCTACCAGTCCGCCAGCACGATCGCCCGCTCGTGCTTCTTTCCCGGCCCGTGCTGCGGGAACAGGCACGGCCAGTGCTTGGAGTAGCTGTTCACCTCGGTGCAGCCCTGCTTCTGCAGCACGCGCACCTTGTTCAGCGGCCGGACGGCCCTGATTGCCCGCACGCACTCGTCACGCAGTCCCGGCCATGAATCGGCGCACATTATCCGCAGCGACCAGACCCGCTTGGGCGCGTCGCCGACGGGGCTGATACAGCCATCGCCGAGATAGAGCCCGAGCAGGTAGGCGTAGGCCTCGGGAGGCTCAGGCGGCCCGGGGACGTCGCGGCATCGGGGACACGTGGCGTGCCGCAGGCTCTCCCGTCCCTGATTGTCCCGCCAGTCGGTGACGGCGGCGCGGGAGACGCCAAGACGGCGGCTGGTCTCACTGATTGTGAGCCCGGAGCCGAGAAGCAGGATCGCGCGCCGGCGCAAGGACGAGTCGTACACGCACCCATCGTGCCGACCGGCACTGACAGTTTCGCTGCGAGTACAAACAGTAAAAGTGCCCCGAGTGGGATTCGAACCCACACTGAATGGATTTTGAGGCCATCGACTCTGCCGATTGGTCTATCGGGGCTATTTCGGGATTTGTCCTATTTGCGAATGCTGGGAGCGTATGGACGATCTTCCCGTAGATCGGCTGCCACGGCCCCTCGCGTGGTCCTAATCTAGCGGACGTCGGTAACCTCTTGTGCGTGAGTACGCAGCGGCGAGTGGTGATCGCGGAAGACGAGGCCCTGATCCGCCTCGACCTGAAGGAGATGCTCGAAGAGGACGGCTACGCCGTGGTGGGCGAGGCCGGCGACGGCGAGACCGCGGTGAAGCTGGCCACGGAGCTACGGCCCGATCTCGTGATCCTCGACGTCAAGATGCCCGTGCTCGACGGGATCTCGGCGGCCGAGCGCATCGTCTCGGAACGGATCGCCCCCTGCCTCATCCTCACCGCGTTCTCGCAGCGCGACCTGGTCGAGCGGGCCAGGGACGCGGGGGCGATGGCCTACCTCGTCAAGCCGTTCACGAAGGGCGACCTGGTGCCGGCGATCGAGATGGCGGTGAGCCGCCACGAGGAGATCGCGGCGCTGGAGAAGGAGGTCTCCACCCTCTCCGAGCGGCTGGAGACGAGGAAGCTCGTGGAGCGGGCGAAGGGCCTGCTCATGGCCCAGCACGGGTGGACCGAGCCGCAGGCGTTCCGGTGGATCCAGAAGGCGTCCATGGACCGGCGTATGAGCATGCGGCAGGTGGCGCAGATCGTGGTCAGCGAGAACGCCGGCGAGGAGCGTCCCCCCGCCTGAGGCGAACCGTCCGCCCCGGTGCCGGCGGCCCCCCGCCCGAGTCGGGGGGCCCGGGGACGGGGTTCCCGGGGTCGCGGAGAGGGGGCCGGAGGGCCGTCTCACGCGCGCCCGGGAGGGCGGTGAAGGAAGAGGCCGCTGGTCAGGACGGGTGTGCGCACTTGGTTGAGGAGTTATTACGACTCCGCATCCAAGTGTGGACAGTTCTGACGCATGCCTGGTCGGAGGCCCCTTGGCCTATGTACCTTTCACCCATCGATCGGGACGGGTCGGCAGCGCTGACGTTTCCCGGGCCTGGATGAAGGAGATACTTCATGATCCGCATTGCCCCCCTTGGGCGGGCGCTGGCCGTCGCCGCGGCTGCCAGTCTCGCCCTCACGGCCTGTGGCGGTGGCGAGGAGAGCGCCGCGCCGGCGTCCTCGGCGCCGGCCGCCTCCTCTGCGCCTGCCGCTGCCGCCCAGGGCGACGGCACCCTCACCATCGGCACCCTGCTGCCGCAGACCGGCTCGCTCGCCTTCCTCGGCCCGCCGGAGTTCGCGGGCGTGAAGCTGGCGGTCAAGGAGATCAACGACGCGGGTGGCGTGCTCGGCAAGCCGGTGACCGAGATCGACACCGACTCGGGTGACACCTCGACCAACATTGCCTCCCAGTCGGTTGACAAGTTGCTGCAGCAGAAGGCCGACGTCATCGTGGGCGCCGCCTCCTCGTCCGTGTCGCTGTCGGTCATCGACAAGATCACTGGTGCGGGTGTGGTGCAGATCTCGCCGGCGAACACGTCGGACCAGTTCACCACGTACAACGACCACGGCCTGTACTTCCGCACGGCTCCGCCGGACGTTCTCCAGGGCCGCGTCCTCGGTGACCTGATCCTCGCGGACGGCAACGACACGGTCGGCATCCTCGCCCTGCAGGACGCGTACGGCACGGGTCTCGCCGACAACGTCCAGAAGGCGGTCGAGGGCGGCGGCGGCCAGGTCGTCGAGAAGGTCATCTACGACCCGAAGGCGGCCGACTACTCGGCGGACGTCGCGAAGATCAAGGAGGCGAACCCCAAGGCCGTCGCCCTGATCGGCTTCGACGAGACCAAGAAGATCGTTCCCGAGCTGGTGAAGCAGGGCCTGACCGCCGACAAGGTGAAGTACTACTTCGTCGACGGCAACCTGTCTAACTACGGCACGGGCAAGGACGGCTTCCCCAAGGGCACGCTCGACGGCGCGAAGGGCACCCAGCCGGGCGCCCAGGTGTCGGACGACTTCAAGGCCAAGCTCAAGTCGGTCGACCCGAACCTGAAGGACTTCAACTACGGCCCCGAGTCGTACGACGCGACGATCCTCACCGCGCTGGCGGCCATCGCGGCCAAGAGCGACGTCGGCAAGGACATCGCGGCGAAGCTGAAGGACGTCTCCTCGGGCGGCGAGAAGTGCAAGGACTTCAAGTCCTGCGCCGACCTGCTGAACGCGGGCAAGGACATCGACTTCGACGGCGCGTCCGGTCCGATCGAGTTCAACGACGCCGGTGACCCGGCCGAGGCCACGATCGGCGTCTACCAGTACGGCGCCGACAACACCAACAAGAACATCGCCTTCAACACCGGCAAGATCGCCGGCTGACCTGAAGCCGCCTGAGGGCCCGGTCCGCGACGGACCGGGCCCTCTCGCGTGTCCGGGCGCCGCGCCGGGTCTGTCAGGACGTGCCGCCGTGGCAGGCGCCGGTGACGACGCCGGAGGCCGAGCGGTAGCGGCGCAGCAGGGACGGCCGGACGGCGCCGGGGGTGTCGGCCCGGGACAGGACCTCGGCGACCCGGTCGATCGTCTCGGTGGCCGCGACGGTGGACGCCGGCAGGTGGGGGCCGTACATGGCGAGCGTGCCGCGCAGGTAGCCGAAGCGGCCGCGGACGTCGCCGTCCCAGTGCTGGGCGTCCTCCTGGCCGGACGGCAGCAGCGAGAGCCCGAGGTAGCCGATGGCGGACAGCACGCGGGCGCAGGCGTCGTCGCCGGCCCGGGCGCCGGTGACGTACACGGCGCCGTCGGCGCCGGGGGAGCCGGAGGAGCCGGAGGAGGCGGAGGAGCGGAGGCCGGTCGCCGATGCGGAGGGCGGGCCGGCGGCGGGGCCCTGGCAGGCGGTGAGGCCCGCGACGAGCGTTGTGACCGCCAGAGCCGCCACGAGGGGGGTTCGCGTCATACGGCCCATTGTGGCCGCGTCTGTGGACGTCTGTCGTCGTCTGTCGTCGATGTGGTCGGCGAACGGTCACAACCGCCGAAGGCCCCGGCGGACGCGGGGTCCGCCGGGGCCTTCGGGGTCGTTCTCAGGCCCGGGCGAGCGTGCCCAGGTAGAGCTCGATGACCTTGGGGTCGTTGATCAGGTCGCGCCCGCTCGCCATGTAGGCGTTGCGGCCCTGGTCGAGGACGTAGCCGCGATGGCAGATCTGCAGGCAGCGCCGGGCGTTCTGCTCGACCATGATGACGGTCACGCCCGCCTTGTTGATCTGCTGGGCCTGGATGAAGACCAGGTCCTGCAGCTTGGGCGACAGGCCGGCCGACGGCTCGTCCAGCAGCAGCACGGACGGCTCGGTCATGAGGGCCCGGCCCATGGCGACCATCTGCCGCTCGCCGCCCGACAGCGAGCCGGCCCGCTGCCGGCGCCGCTCCCGGAGGGCGGGGAAGATCTCGCAGACGAACTCGAACCGCTCCTTGAACTTGCCGGGCACCTGGAAGGCGCCCATCTCCAGGTTCTCCTCGATCGTGAGGCTGGGGAAGACGTTGTTCGTCTGGGGGACGTAGCCGACCCCGCGGGCCACGAGGGAGTGGGCCTTGAGGTTGGTGATGTCCTCGCCGTTCAGGGTCACGGTCCCGGTGCGGATGGTGACCAGGCCGAACAGGCTCTTGAGCAGGGTCGACTTGCCGGCGCCGTTGGGGCCGATGATGCCGATCAGCTCGCCCTTCTTCACGTACAGGTCGGCGCCGTTGAGGATGTTGACGCCCGGGATGTACCCGGCGTACAGCTCGTCGGCCCGCAGCAGCGCGTCCTCGGCGCCGGCGAGGTGGTCGGACCGGTCGGTGACGGCGGCGCCGGAGGTCTCCGGCGCGGTCTCCGCGGACTCCTCGTCGGTCACGGCCGGGGTGGGGTCCGGCTCGGCGGCGGTCATGCCTTCTCCTCGATCTCCAGCTCGGCCTCTGCTTCCTGCAGCTGCTCCTCGGCCTCCTCGACGGACATCGGCGCGTCGTGGTGGGCGCCGAGGTAGGCGTCGACGACCCGGGAGTCGGACATGATGGTGTCCGGCGGGCCCTCGGCGATGACGTTGCCCTGGGCCATGACGACGACCCAGTCGCTGATGTCGCGGACCATGTCCATGTCGTGCTCGACGAACAGGACGGTCATGCCCTCCTCGCGCAGGGCCTTGACGTGGCCGAGCAGCGACTGGGTGAGGGCGGGGTTCACGCCGGCCATCGGCTCGTCGAGCATGACGAGCTCGGGGCCGACCATCAGCGCGCGGGCCATCTCCAGCAGCTTGCGCTGGCCGCCGGACAGGGAGCCGGCGAAGTCGTCGCGCTTCGCGTCCAGCTTGAAGCGCTCGAGGAGCTCCTCGGCGCGCTCGGTGATCTCGTCCTCCTGGCGGCGCCAGCTGCCCGGGATGAGGGCGCGGAAGAAGTTCTCGCCGCGCTGGTTCTGGGCGCCGAGCCGCATGTTCTCCATGACGGTGAGCTTCGACAGGGCCTTGGTGAGCTGGAAGGTCCGCACCATGCCCTGCCGCGCCACGCGGTGCGCGGGCACGCCCTTGAGCTGGTTGCCGTTGAAGGTCCAGGAGCCGGCGTCGGCGGTGTCGAAGCCGGTGAGCTGGTTGAAGAACGTGGTCTTGCCGGCGCCGTTCGGGCCGATCAGGGCGGTGATAGAGCCGCGCTGGATCTCCAGGTGGTCGACGTCGACGGCGGTGAGGCCGCCGAACCTGCGCACGACCTTGTCGACGACGAGGATCGGGTCGGGCTTGGGGACGCCGGGTTCGGTGGGGAGTCCTTCGAAGACGGCCGCCGCGGCCGCCTTCCGCGTCGTGGTGGTGTCAGCGTGCATCGAGCGCGATCTCCCTCTTGTCGCCGAAGATGCCCTGGGGACGGAAGATGAGCAGGAGCATCAGCCCGAGTCCGACGAGCATGAAGCGCACCGCGCCGACCTGGTTGACGGTCATGATCGAAGCGGGGATGACTCCGGCGCCGACGGCCTCGCTCAAGGTGTTCCCGACGAAGACCAGCAGAACCCAGAAGATCGCGGCTCCGACGACGGGGCTGAAGACCCGGGCGGCGCCGCCGAGGATCACGATCGTGTACGCGTAGAACGTGAACTCGGTGCTGAACAGGTCGGGCTGCACCGACGCCTGCCCGAGCGCGAAGACGAAGCCGCCGAGGCAGCCGATGACGCCGCCGAGGACGAGGGCCTGCATCTTGTAGGAGAAGACGTTCTTGCCGAGGCTGCGCACCGCGTCCTCGTCCTCACGGATGGCCTTGAGGACGCGGCCCCACGGGCTCTTCATGAGCAGGTACACCAGCGCGCAGGACAGCGCGACGAGGACCCAGCCGACGGTCAGCACCCAGCTGACCCGCTCGTTGAAGCTGATCGGGCCGATGCCGTACGTGCCGGGGGCGTAGGGGTTCATCGCGAAGAAGTCGCCGGAGAAGTTCTGCCGGCCGTCCGAGCCGCCGAAGACGCTGCTGAACTTCACCGATCGGAAGATCAGCCGGACGATCTCGGCGGCGGCGATGGTGACGATCGCGAGGTAGTCGGCCCGCAGCCGCAGTGTCGGGATGCCGAGCAGGAACGCCAGGATGACCGTGGCGACCAGCCCGATCGCGATGCCGAGCCAGAAGGGCAGGTGGAAGGTGGCCACGGTGACGGCCATGCCGTACGCCGCGACGCCGAGGAAGGCCGCCTGGCCGAAGTTGAGCAGCCCGGCGTAGCCGAACTGGACGTTGACGCCGATGGCGGCGAGCGCGTAGACGACGGTCTCCAGGCCGATTGACGCCTTGACCGTGGTGACGAAGATCGCGTACCAGTCCACGAGGGTCTCCGATCAGCCGATGCGCTCGCGGCGGCCCAGGATGCCCTGCGGCCGGAAGAGCATGACGAGGATGAGCACCATCAGCGCGCCGACGGTCTTCAGCTCGGTGGGCACCACGAGGGTGGAGAGCTGGATGAACAGGCCGACGACGATGGATCCGACCAGGGCGCCGAACGCGGTGCCGAGGCCGCCGAGGGTGACGCCCGCGAAGACGAGCAGCAGGATCTGGAAGCCCATCTGGTAGTTGACGTTCTGCGCGAGGCCGAGCATCACGCCGGCCAGGGCCGCCACGGCGCCGCCGACGGTCCAGATGATGCGGATGACCTGCTCGACGTTGATGCCGGACGAGGCGGCGAGCGCGGGGTTGTCGGCGACGGCGCGGGCCGCCTTACCGACACGGGTCCGCAGCAGGGCGAGCCCGACGATCACCAGGACGACGAGTTCGATGCCCATCGCGATGAAGTTCTTGGGGGCCGCGGAGATCGGGCCGACCTGGATGCCCGGCTGGGCGTTGTAGTCGAGGTAGGCCGAGCTCTCGCCGCCGAACACGAAGAGGAAGATGTAGCGCATCAGCAGCGCCAGGCCGATCGAGATGATCATCATGGCGATCAGGCTGCTGCCCCTGCGGCGGAGCTTGTTCCAGAAGAACGCGTCCTGCAGCCAGCCGAAGGCGCCGCCGACGACCACCGCGGCCACGGCGGCCCAGATGAGCGGGATGCCGACGACGACGTTGAAGAAGTACGCCGACATGGCGCCGAGCGTGAGGAGCTCGCCGTGCGCGAAGTTGGTCAGGCCCGTCGTCCCGAACACCAGGGACAGGCCCATTGCCGCGAGCGCGATGATGAGGCCGAGGTTGAAGCCCTCGAACGTGAGCTGCGCCACCCGGTCCCAGAACGAGGACTCCGAGGAGGACGAGGGGGTGGGAGCGCCCGAAGCGCCGGCCGGGACGAGGGCGAACAGCACGTTGCGCTGGCTCTCCTCGTAGACCTGGACGTCGAGGGTGGCACGGTTGGCGAACTTGAGGGCCACCCCCTTGGGGAGCGTCTTCTGGTCCAGAGTGACCTTGTACTTACCGGCCTTCGGGACCGGGACCTCCCACTTGCCGTCGGCCCCCGTGGTGACCTCCTTGACGGGTTGTCCGTCCTCCGTCACCACGCTGATCTTGACGCCGTTCACCGGCTGGCCTTGGTTTTGGAGTGTGCCCTTCAGCGCCTCGCCGTCCGCCCAGGCGGGGGAGGCGAGCAGAAAGACGAGTCCACCCAGGAAGGCCGTGAACGCGATCACGGCTCTGCGCAATGGTGCTCCCTCTATAGGTCATGGCGGGGTGGTGTCCCCCCATTCGGACACGCAACATCGCAACGGGTCTGCGACGTTGTGGCCGGAGCATAAGCCCGTGTCGCCCGTTTCAGGGCTGTTCGTCACCAATCGGTGACCAGGGTGTGTCACTGGCGTGAGCAAGCTTCCCAGGTCAGGACGGCTGCGGGCGGCGCGTCCGGTGACTTCTGATTCTGGACAGCGGCGAGCCCGCGGTGGACCTTTGGGACCGTACACAGCTTCCCCGGCTCCGCACGTTGTCTACTCGGTCTCCCACGGGCTCTGGAGCCACAACGGTAGCGACCCCTGGGGCTCCCGTGCAAAGAGAGTCGTAAGCCTTTCCGGTATGGCCGTGAATGTGGTGTTCACCGGCCCGCGGGGCTCGCCGCGGCGTCAGGACGCGTCCCTGATGAGGCAGGTCAGCCGGGCCGTGCAGACCGCGCGCCCCTCCTCGTCGGCGATCTCGATGACGTACGTCGCGAGCGTGCGGCCGCCGTGCACCCGGGTCGCGACGGCGGTCACGTCCCCGGAGGTGGCGGAGCGGTGGTGGGTGGCGTTGATCTCGATGCCGACCACCATCTTCCCCGGGCCGGCGTGCAGGGCGGCGCCGGTCGACCCGATCGTCTCGGCCAGGACGCAGGACGCCCCGCCGTGCAGCAGCCCGTACGGCTGGGTGTTGCCCTTCACGGGCATGCGGGCGACGACCCGCTCGGCGCTCGCCTCGAGGATCTCGATGCCCATGCGCTCGTGCAGGTGGCCCTTCCCGGCCTCGTTCATGGACGCGACGAGGTCCTCCGGATTCGTCAAGGTCAAGGGGACGCCTCCTGTGGGAAGAGCCTGGGGTTTCTGTCGTAGAGGGAGACTAGGCTGCGGGTGTGCCGAAGAGTGAAGCGACCCCCACCCGTCCGTGCCTGCTGCTGCTGGACGGGCACTCCCTCGCCTACCGCGCCTTCTACGCACTGAAGGACGCGAACCTCATGACGACGGACGGGCAGCACACGGAGGCGGTCTACGGCTTCACCTCGATGCTGGCCAACATCCTGCGGGACGAGCAGCCGAGCCACATCGCCGTCTGCTTCGACCGCAGCGAGCCCACGTTCCGGCACGAGGCCTACGACGGCTACAAGGCCAACCGCGCGGAGACCCCGGAGGACTTCCGCGGCCAGATGCAGCTCATCTTCGAGCTGCTCGACGCGCTGCGCGTCCCCCGGCTGTCGGTGGCCGGGTTCGAGGCCGACGACCTCATCGCCACTCTCGCCACCCGGGCCGCCGCCGACGGGATGAACGTGCTCATCGTCACCGGCGACCGCGACGCGCTCCAGCTGGTCGACGACAGCGTCACCGTGCTCATGACCCGGCGCGGCATCAGCGACATGACCCGCTTCACGCCCGAGGCCGTCGCCGAGAAGTACGGCCTCACCCCGGCGCAGTACCCCGACTTCGCGGCGCTGCGCGGCGACCCGAGCGACAACCTCCCCAGCATCCCCAGCGTGGGGGAGAAGACCGCCACGAAGTGGATCGCCGAGTTCGGCTCGCTCGACGAGCTGGTCCGGCGGGCCGACGAGGTGAAGGGCAAGGTCGGCGACAAGCTCCGCGAGCACCTCGGCCAGGTGATCCACAACCGCATGCTCACCGAGCTGAAGCGCGACGTCGCGATCGACGCCGAGACGGCCGACCTGCGGATGGGCCTGTGGGACCGCGAGGAGGTCAACAAGCTCCTCGACGCCCTGCAGATCCGCGGCGAGCTGCGCGAGCGGCTGTTCAAGACCCTCGGCACGACCGAGCCGGAGGCCGAGGAGGGCTTCGAGCTGGAGGTCGCCGTGCTGGAGCCCGGCCAGGTGGCCGCCTGGCTCGCCGCCCTCCCCGAGGGCAGGGCCGGCCTGGCGTTCCAGGGCGTGTACGGCAGCGGCACCGGCAGGCTCGACGGCGTGGCGGTGGCCGGGCCGGACGGCGCGGCCTACCTCGACCCCTCCCGGCTCACGGAGGAGGACGAGGCGGCCCTGGGTGCCTGGCTGGCCGACGAGACCCGGCCCAAGGCCGTCCACGACGCCAAGGGCGCGCTGCTGGCGCTGTGGGCGCACGGCCACGACCTGCGCGGCCTCACCTGCGACACGGCCCTGGCGGCCTATCTCGCCATGCCGGGGCAGCGGACGTTCCCGCTCGACGACCTGGTCCTGCGCTACCTGCACCGCGAGCTGCGGGCCGAGTCCGCGCCCGACGGGCAGGGCTCGCTGTTCGACGACGCCGACGTGAGCGCCGCCCGCGACCTGGCGCTGCGGGCCCAGGCCGTGCGCGACCTGGCCGACGCCCTGGAGGGGCACCTGTCCGAGCGGGGCGGCACCCGCCTGGTCACCGAGGTGGAGCTGCCGCTGGTCCGGGTGCTCGCCGAGATGGAGCGGGCCGGCATCGCCGCCGACCGGCAGTACTTCGCGGCCCTGGAAGCGGAGTTCGGCGCCGCCGTGAAGCACGCGACGGAGGCCGCCCACCAGGCCGTGGGGGAGCAGTTCAACCTCGGCTCGCCCAAGCAGCTCCAGGAGATCCTGTTCGTCAAGCTCGGCCTGCCCAAGACCAAGAGGATCAAGACCGGCTACACGACCGACGCCGACGCCCTCGCCTGGCTGGCCCTGCAGACCGACAACGAGCTGCCGACGATCCTGCTGCGCCACCGCGACCAGACCAAGCTGCGCACCACGGTCGAGGGGCTGATCAAGGAGATCGGCGACGACGGGCGGATCCACACCACGTTCAACCAGATCGTCGCCGCGACCGGCCGGCTGTCGAGCGAGAAGCCCAACCTGCAGAACATCCCGATCCGCACGGTCGAGGGCCGCCGCATCCGCAAGGGCTTCGTCGTGGGCGAGGGCTACGAGACCCTGCTCACGGCCGACTACAGCCAGATCGAGCTGCGGATCATGGCCCACCTCTCGCAGGACGCGTCGCTGATCGCGGCGTTCGAGTCCGGCCACGACTTCCACCAGGCGACCGCGTCCCGCGTCTTCGACCTGCCGCCCGAGAAGGTCGACGGCGACCTGCGGGCCCGGATCAAGGCCATGAACTACGGCCTGGCCTACGGGCTGTCCGACTTCGGGCTCTCCGGGCAGCTCAACATCCCGGTCGCCGAGGCGCGGGCGCTCAAGGAGGAGTACTTCGAGGAGTTCGGCGGCGTCCGCGACTACCTGGAGGCCATCGTCGCGCAGGCCCGCACCGACGGGTACACCGAGACCATCCTCGGCCGCCGGCGTTACCTGCCCGACCTGACCAGCGACAACCGGCAGCGGCGGGAGATGGCCGAGCGGATGGCGCTCAACGCCCCGATCCAGGGCTCGGCCGCCGACATCATCAAGGTCGCCATGCTCGACGTCCAGAGGGCCGTCGAGGGCATGCGCTCGCGGATGCTCCTGCAGGTCCACGACGAGCTGGTGTTCGAGGTGGCCCCCGGGGAGCTGGAGGAGCTCACCGACGTCGTGCGGCGGCAGATGTGCGCCGCCTACGAGCTGCGCGTCCCCCTTGAGGTGAGCGTGGGCGTCGGGCCCACCTGGGAGGACGCCGGCCACTGATCCCGGCACTGACCCCCGGCGCTGGCCTGGGCGTTGACCCCGGGCACGGGCCCGGCGCTGACCCCGGCCGGGGCCGGGGCGCCGCCGTCATCAGAGGCTGCGTCGAGAGGCGGCGTCGGTCTCCGGCTTGAGGGGCGGCGGGAGGGTTGGCGTCAGGGGCGGCGGGAGGGGGCCAGACCGGCCGCCTCCACCTCCAGGATGCTCGCCTCGTGCCGTTCGGCGTCGTAGGCGGCCCGGCCGCCGCGCAGCCCGAACAGCCGCTTGCTCAGGGCGATGTACAGCGCCGCCGCGATGTTGATCAGCAGGACGACGATCCGCAGCGCGGTGACCTTCTCGGTGATCTCGTAGATCTCCACGGGGATGAAGGCCGAGGTCACCACCACCGAGAAGTACTCGCCCCACCGCTTGAGCAGCCACAGGCCGACGCCCTCGACGATCATGAGGGTCGCCAGGGCCACGAGGCCGACGGAGATCCCGGTCAGCGTCGTGGTCTTGGCCGCCAGCACCGACCGCAGCGTGTGGACCACCCCCGACTCCTCGAGGTTCCAGCCCAGCCGATCGGTGATCGGCTTGACCAGCGGCAGATCCTGGTCGAACGCCCGCTGCACCGCGTCCCGCTCCGCACGGAAGCGCCACACGCCGTACGCGCCGGCGAGCACGAGCACGCCTTTCAGCCAGCGGAAGACCGCGATCAGCCGCAGGACCGTGGCGTCGCGGAGCGCGTTCCCACGCAGCACGACGGGGGCGTCGCGCGCCGGGCCCGACCCGCGCGGCGGCCCGAGCGTGAAGTCGCCGCAGCGCAGGCAGCGCCACGCCTCGCCGAGAACGGTCTCGGCCCTCAGCCGCGAGCGCAGCGCCTCCTCGTCCGGCGAATACGTGACGTGGCCATGCCGGCCGCAGGCGCGAAGACTCCAGTCCACAGGGAAATCACAACACATGTGAATCGGGTGAGGACGGGCACTAAGGTCAAATAACTGTGCGAAGCCTTGCCCAGATGACCGCCATCGCCAACGTCGTCGTGGTCGTCGTCGGTCTGGCCGTGCTCGTGCTGCTGCCTCCTGTGGAGCGTGCCGAGCCCGAGCGGACGGCGCTGCCGCCGAAGGCCGCGCTGCCCCCCGCCCGGACGGCGGAGCCGGTCCAGGCGACCGCGGAGTCGGCGAAGAAGGTGCGCGCGAACGAGGTCGGGCTGGTGCCCGTGATCATGTACCACCGGCTGCTGCGCCGGCGCGTCGCGTCGATCGACCGAACACCCGCCGAGCTGCGGGGCGAGCTCGAACGGCTGGCCAAGGACAACTACGTCCCCGTCACCGCCGCCGAGTTCGTCTCCCGGAAGATCGACATCCCCGCGGGGTCGCACCCGGTCGTCCTCACGTTCGACGACGGCAGCCCCTCGCACTTCGCGGTCGACGCCAACGGCATGCCGAGGAACGACACGGCCGTGGGGATCATCTACGAGGTCGCCGCCCGCCACCCGGACTTCCGGCCGGTGGCCACGTTCTACGTCAACCGGGAGCCGTTCGGCGTGCGGAACAGGGCGAGCGAGGCGCAGGCGGTGAAGTGGCTGCTCGGCCACGGCTTCGAGGTGGCCAACCACACCTATTCCCATCCCGACCTGCACCGCCTGCCCAGCGCGAAGGTGCGCGAGCAGATCGTCCGCCAGGAGCGGCTCCTCAAGACGCTCGGGGTGACCTCGTCCACCACGTTCGCCCTGCCGTACGGGTCGCAGCCGAAGAAGGCGGGCACGGCGCACGACGGCTCCTACGACGGGACGAAGTACCACTTCGACGGCGTGTTCCTCGCCGGGGCCGAGCCCGCGGTTTCGCCCAACGCGAAAAGCTTCCAGCGGTACGCGATACCGAGGATCCAGAGCAACGGAAAACACGGTGACTGCAGCCGCTGGTGCACGACCTATTGGCTCGATTGGCTGGACAAACACCCACAGGAGCGCTATACGTCCGATGGGGACCCCACCCATGTGTCCGTTCCGCGGAAACTGAAGGGCCGGGTCCGGTCAAGTGAGGCCAAAGCGGTCATCGCGTACTAGAGGCGCGGGCGAGCGGTTCTGTGGCCGGTCCGGATTGACCCCGCCCTTCAGGTCTCATATGCTGATCGCTGCGCTGTGGGCTCGCGCGCGTCACGGACGGAGCGGGCTCGCGCTCGGTCATCCGTAGGTTCAGGAAAGATCAGACTTCGGTGAACGAAAACAGGCCCGCTGCGCTTCTGTCACAACGACATCTGTCCGGTTCGGAGCAATTCCACACATGACGAGCAGCACTGAGGCCACCTCGAGCACCCCGCAGGTAGCGGTCAACGACATCGGTTCCGAGGAGGCCTTCCTCGCCGCGATCGACGAGACCATCAAGTACTTCAACGACGGCGACATCGTTGAAGGCACCGTTGTCAAGGTCGATCGAGACGAGGTCTTGCTCGACATTGGCTACAAGACCGAGGGCGTCATCCCGTCCCGCGAGCTCTCGATCAAGCACGATGTCGACCCGGCCGAGGTCGTCGAGGTCGGAGAGCACGTCGAGGCCCTGGTCCTCCAGAAGGAGGACAAGGAAGGCCGCCTGATCCTGTCCAAGAAGCGCGCCCAGTACGAGCGCGCCTGGGGCACGATCGAGAAGATCAAGGACGAGGACGGCATCGTCACGGGCACCGTCATCGAGGTCGTCAAGGGCGGTCTGATCCTCGACATCGGCCTGCGCGGCTTCCTCCCGGCGTCCCTGGTCGAGATGCGCCGTGTCCGCGACCTCCAGCCGTACGTCGGCCGCGAGCTCGAGGCCAAGATCATAGAGCTGGACAAGAACCGCAACAACGTGGTCCTGTCCCGCCGCGCGTGGCTCGAGCAGACGCAGTCGGAGGTCCGCCAGACCTTCCTCAACACCCTGCAGAAGGGTCAGGTCCGCAAGGGCGTCGTCTCCTCGATCGTCAACTTCGGCGCGTTCGTGGACCTCGGCGGCGTCGACGGCCTGGTCCACGTGTCCGAGCTGTCCTGGAAGCACATCGACCACCCGTCCGAGGTCGTCGAGGTCGGCCAGGAGGTCACGGTCGAGGTCCTCGACGTCGACATGGAGCGCGAGCGGGTCTCGCTGTCGCTGAAGGCGACGCAGGAGGACCCGTGGCAGCAGTTCGCCCGGACCCACCAGATCGGCCAGGTCGTCCCCGGCCGGGTCACCAAGCTGGTGCCGTTCGGCGCGTTCGTCCGGGTCGAGGAGGGCATCGAGGGCCTGGTCCACATCTCCGAGCTGGCCGAGCGCCACGTGGAGATCCCGGAGCAGGTCGTGCAGGTCGGCGACGAGATCTTCGTCAAGATCATCGACATCGACCTGGACCGCCGCCGGATCTCGCTGTCGCTGAAGCAGGCCAACGAGGGCGTCGGCACCGAGGTCGAGTTCGACCCCACGCTGTACGGCATGGCGGCGACCTACGACGACGCGGGCAACTACATCTACCCCGAGGGCTTCGACGCCGAGACCGGCGAGTGGCTCGAGGGCTTCGACAAGCAGCGCGAGGAGTGGGAGCGGCAGTACGCCGAGGCCCAGGCCCGCTTCGAGGCGCACCGCTCGCAGATCGAGAAGGCCCGCCAGGAGGAGGCGGCGGCCAGCGAGGCCGCTCCCTCGTCCTACAGCGGCGGCGGCGAGACCAACGCCCAGACCGGCGGCGCCCTCGCCTCCGACGAGGCCCTCGCGGCCCTGCGCGAGAAGCTGGCCGGCGGCCAGAGCTGATCGCCCACCGGCCCAGCCGGCGGTAAGACCGAGCGAAAGGCCCCGCCCCTTCCGGGCGGGGCCTTTCCGCGTCCCCAGCCCTCGCCAAGCGGCCGGACAGGCAACTCCTGGCGCGTGGCGGCGCCTCCCGCGCCTCGGCCACGCCATGCGGCCGCGCCATGCGGCCGCGCCGCACCGGTCGGCATGTCGGCGTCCTGCTTTCCAGACGGCCGCGAAGCGGCGGGGGCGGCCACCGGTAGGGTGATCGCGTGGTGGAGATCGAGCGGGCGCGGCCTGAGGACGCGGGGGAGATCCTCACGCTCCAGCGGGCGGCCTATGTCACCGAGGCCCAGATGTACGGCGACCCGTTCATCGGCCCGCTCGTCGAGTCCCTCGACCAGGTCCGCGCCGTGGTCGAGAACGGCATCGTGCTCAAGGCCGTCGACGCCGGGCGGATCGTCGGGTCGGTCCGCGGCCGGATGTCCGGCACGACCTGCCTCGTCGGCCGCCTCGTGGTGGCGCCCGACCGGCAGGGCCAGGGGATCGGCGGCGCCCTGCTGGCCGCCCTGCACGAGGCCGTCCCCGAGGCGACCGCGTTCGACCTGTTCACCGGGCACCTGTCCGAGGGGAACCTGCGCCTGTACCGCCGCCTCGGCTACCGCGAGACCCACCGCGAACGACTGCAGGACCATCTGACCCTCATCCACCTCCGTCGCGCCCTCGGCTGAGGCGACCGCGGCGCCCACGGGCGACCGGCCTCCCGTGGGTGGCCCGGCGGCCGGTAGGCTTCGGGCGTGCTGAAGGTCGGGCTCACGGGCGGCATAGGGTCGGGCAAGAGCGAGGTGTCGCGCAGGCTCGCGGCCCACGGCGCGGTCGTGATCGACGCCGACACGATCGCCCGAGAGGTGGTCGAACCGGGAACCCCGGGGCTGGCGGAGGTGGTCGAGGCGTTCGGCGAGGGCGTGCTCCGCCCCGACGGGACGCTCGACCGCGAGAAGCTCGGGTCGATCGTGTTCGCCGACGCCGCCCAGCTGAAGATCCTCAATGGCATCGTCCACCCGAAGGTCGGCGCCCGCGTCGAGGAGCTCCAGCGGGCCGCCCCCGAGGACGCCGTCGTCGTCTACGACGTCCCGCTCCTGGCCGAGAACGGCCTCGCCCCCCTGTACGACGTCGTGATCGTGGTCGACGCGCCCGACGACGTCAGGATCGAGCGGCTGCGCACGTTCCGCGGCATGGCCGAGGCCGACGCGCGGGCCAGGATCGCGGCGCAGGCCACCCGGGAGGACCGGCTGGCCGTCGCCGACATCGTGATCGACAACGGCGGCACGCTCGAGTCGCTCGACGCCCAGGCCGACAAGGTCTGGCTCGACCTGACCACCCGTCGCTGATCTACGACGTAAAGGCGCTCAGAAGGGTTCGTCGAGGGCCAGGCGGCGCACCTCGGGGAGGTACTCGTCGAGCTCGCCAGGCTCGAAGCGGCACATGCCGACGACGTACCAGAACTGGCCGGACACGTCGCCCTCCAGCTTGTAGTGGCCGCCCGGCGCGAACGCCGCCCAGCCCTCGGGCAGGCCGAGCAGGGTGGCCCGCCGGGTCCAGGCCGGCACGTCCCACAGGATCACCACGCCGTCGTCGCCGGCGCTCGCGAGCAGGTCGCCGGAGGGGTGGAACGCCACCGACCAGACCCGGCGGGTGTGCCCGGTCAGCGACTGGACGTGCGCCCCCGACACCGGGTCCCACAGCCGCACGGTCAGGTCGTCGCCGGCCGTGGCCAGCAGGTCGCCTGACGGGCTGAACGCGGCGGTCCAGAGCCGGCCGGCTCCGCGTTCGAGCACGTGCCGGCATCGGCCGCTCGTGACGTCCCACAGCCGGGCGGTGCCGTCGTTGCTCGCGCTCGCCAGCAACCGGCCGTCCGGGTGGAACACCACGGAGTACACCCGGTCCTCGTGGCCGTCCAGGGTGGCGACGTACGCCCCGGAGGGCACCTCCCACAGCCGGACCTTCCGGTCGTCGCAGCCGGTGGCGAGCAGGCGGCCGTCCGGGCTGAACGCGATCGAGCGCACCCGGCCCCGGTGGCCGGCCAGGTTGACCACCTGCCGTCCGGTGGTGCGGAACCACAGCCGGACGCTGTCGTCGTCGTTCGCGGTCGCGAGGAGCTCGCCGTCCGGGCTCAGCGCCTCCGCCCAGACGTGGTCGGTCTCGACGTTGAGCTCGCGCTCGTACGTCCCGGCGGCCGGGTTCCACAGGTAGACGCCGCCGTCGTTGCTGGCGGTCGCCAGCAGCGGCCCGGCAGGGCTGAAGACGGCCGAGACCAGCCGGTCGGCCGCGCCGGTGAGGGAGCGGTGCCGGCGGCCGGTCCGGGGGTCCCACAGCCGCACGTAGCCGTCGTTGCCGCAGGTGGCGAGCATGCTGCCGTCGGCGGAGAACCGCACGGAGGTGATCCGGCGGCCGTGCCCCCGCAGCGTCTGCCTGCACTGCCCGGTGAGCGGGTCCCACAGGCGGGTCGTGCCGTCGTTGCTGCTGGTCACGAGCTGCCGGCCGTCCGGGCGGAACGCGAACGGCCACACCGAACCGCGGTGCCCGGTCAGCTCGGTTCGGGGCCGGGCCGTCGCGGTGTCCCAGGTCCGTACGACGCCGTCGCTGTCGCCGGTGGCCAGCAGCTCCCCGGACGGGCTGAACAGCACCTGGTACACGGCGCCCCGGTGGCCGGGGACGTCGCCCGCCGGGGTGCCCGCGACCGGGTCCCACAGCCGCACGGCTCCCGTCGTGTCGCCGGACGCGAGCAGGTGGCCTCCGGGGTGGAACGCCATGGCGTAGATCCGGCCGGGGTGGCCGGTCAGCTCGTGGATCGGCTCGCCGGTGCGGGGGTCCCAGATCCGCAGCACGCCCTGACCGTCGCCCGCGGCGAGCAGCGTGCCGTCGGGGCTGAGGACGAGCCGGTAGACGGCGCCGCTGTGGCCGTGGAGGTGGTGGCGGACCCGGCCGGTGGCGAGGTCCCACACGCGGATCGCCCCCGCCGAGTCGCCGGTGACGAGCAGGCCCGGCAGGAAGACGGCCGTGTAGACGGGCGCAGCGTGCCCGGGCAGCTCCAGCAGCGGCTCGCCGCCCGACCACACCCGCACCACCCCGTCGGCTCCGCCCGCGGCGATCAGGTCGCCGGACGTCACGACCGGCCAGACGCCCTGGGGGTGGCCCTGCAGGACGTGGAGAGCGGCGCCGGTCGCCGTGTCCCAGACGCGGACGGTCCCGTCGGCGGCGCCGGTCACCAGTCCCGTCGCGCCGTACACGGCCTTGTAGACCCGCCCGCGGTGGCCCTGGAGCGTCCGCAGGGCGGAGCCGGTCACGCTGTCGCAGACGAGCACGCCGCCGTCCTCGCTGCCCACCGCGAGCATCCCGCCGTCGGGGCTGTACGCGACGGGCTCGGGCAGCCGGCTGCTCTCGAAGTGGTAGCCGTACGGCACGCCGACGAGGGCGGGCGCGAGCTCGGCGGTCACGGGCCGGCCGGGCGCGACGGCGGCGCCGCGGAGCTCGGGGGCGTCGGCCGGGACGCCCACGGCGTCGATCAACGCGGCCCGGTCCCACGTGCCGCCCTCGACGGCCGCGTCGCGCAGGTCGGCCCGGGCGAGCCGGGCCCGCGACAGGTCGGCGCCGCGCAGGTCGGCGCCCGCCAGCACGGCCTCGTCCAGCCGGGCGCCCGCGAGCGTGGCGTCGCGCAGCACGGCGTGCGCCAGGTTGGCGCCGACCAGCCGCGCGTCGGTGAGGTCCGCGCCGGTGAGGTCGACGCCCGACAGCTCCCGGTACGACAGGTCCTCCCCGCTGAGGCGGGCGCCCCGCAGGTCGGTCCGCGCCGGTGTGCGCAGCCGGGTCGTCACCTTGATCGCGTTGGCCCTGGCCGCGTCGCCGGAGGCCGGGGAGGCGAGCGTGCGGGCGGCCCACGACTGCAGGCGGGCGGCGTCGGCCAGGTCGCACAGGAAGTCGACGGTGAGGGCCGACAGCGGGCGCAGCGCCAGGTCGTCGAGCGAGCCCGACAGGTGGCGCGCGACCAGCCACTCCACGACCGACGCGTGGATGAAGCCGAACAGCCCCTCGTCGGTGCGGACCAGCAGGCTCCCGGCCCCCACCGCGTGCGCCGCCTGGCCGGGCGACAGCCGGTCGCCCGACACCGCGGCGCGCCCGGCGCCCTCCTGCTCGGTCTCGGCCCCGCCAGGCCGGTCCGCGGAACCGGTCAGGCCGGTCAGCGTGTCGGCGACCTCGGAGAGCTCCGACGGGCGCAGGTAGGTCTCGCCGGTCTCCCACAGGCGCAGGGCGAGCGTCGTCGCGGCCCGCCACAGCTCGTCGCGGGTCAGCCCGCCGGGCGAGCCGGCGACGCCGCGGGTGCGGTTCTCCTCGAACGCCAGCCAGGTGTCGAGGATCTCCTGGTACAGGCCGGCGGCGCTGATCGCCTCCCCCGCCTGCGCCACGGCGCGCAGCCGCTCCTCGGGCAGGTCGGCGATGAAGCTGAGCATCCGGGGGTTCTGCGCGAGGCCGAGCAGGTCGCCGACTCCCCGCAGCAGGTCCATGCGATCGTCCGCCGCCCGCTGCGAGCCGTACCGGTTGACCAGGTACGCCCTGATCTGGTCTTGGGTGAACTCCTCGATGCTCAGCACCCGGCGGTTGGGCAGCAGCCCGACCTTCTCGCCGAGCGCGGTCATCACCTGGCTGCGGGACTTGAAGTGCTGGGTGCGGCCGGCCACCACGATCTTCGCCTTGTCCTCCGCGGCCTGCAGGAGGGTGTCGAGGTGGTCGGCCGCCCGTTCGTACGTGACCCGGGTGACGAGCTCGTCGAAGCCGTCGAACAGCAGCACGATCCGGCCCTGGCGCAGCATGTAGTGGAAGGCCTTGAGGTCGATCAGCTCCTCGCCGTGGTTGGCCAGGTGGGCGGCGACCAGACCGTCGACCGAGTGCGCCTTGTCGAGGGCGCGCAGCTCGATCAGGATCGGCGTGAGGTGCGGCAGCTCGGACGGGATGCGCCGGGCCACCTCGTGCAGGGCGAAGGTCTTGCCCCGCCCGAAGTCGCCGAGCACGAGCACGAACCGGCCGTGGTCGGCGGCGAGCAGCCGCATCAGCTCCCCGGCCAGGTCGTCGCGGACGCCCTCCCCGGCCCGGTCGAGCTCCCGGAACCGCTGCGGCACGTACAGGTCGGGCGGGTAGCGTCGGTCGCTCCGCAGCCGGGCCGTCTGCCCGGCCACGTGGTCGGACAGGTCGAGCAGCCCCTGGAACTCGGTGAAGCTGCGCAGCCGCAGCCCGCGCCGCAGCGCGTCGTCCCGCAGCGCCTGGGCCGGGGTCGGCCCCTGGTAAACCAGCTCCGAGCCGTGCTCCAGCCCGGCGGCGTGCACGTGGGCGAGGAACGCCTCGACCCGGTCGCGGGTGAGCGGCCCGGCGTGGGCGCCGATGAGGAACTGCCGGACGAAGCCGTCCTCGGGGTGGGTGACGAGCAGGTGCGGCGGGTCGCCCGGGACCCGGCGGATCTTGGCCCGTTCGAACCGCGTCTCGCACACCTCGACGATCCGGTCGAGCAGCAGGTCGGCCGGCCCGGCCTGGGTGTCGGGCTCGGGCGGCGGCCCGGGCTCGGCCGGCGCGGGCGGGCTCTGCGGCCGCCACAGCCGCCAGGCGTACGGGACGACCTCGGGCCCGCCCAGCTCGGCCCGGTCGCGCGGCCACCGGCGCAGCCCCTCCGGGGTGAGCTGGACGATCTGGTGGCGGCCCGGCGCGAGGGCGGGCAGGCACGGCAGCCCGTCGAGCTCCCAGAGGTCCTCGGGGCCGCGGCGGGGGTCGCGGCCGTGCAGGAGGAGGTCGAGGCGGGAGCCGAGCAGGCGCTCCAGCGTGCCGGCGTCGCGCAGGCCCGGCGGCGGGTGCGCGACGGCCCCCACCTTCAGCCAGCCGTCGTACTGCCGCAGCCGCTCGGCGAACCAGGCCGCCTGGGCCTCGCCGACGAACCCGTGGTCGTCCTCCTCGCGGTGGCTCATCGCGATCGTGGAGTTGAGCCCGGCCACCACCGTCCGCAGCTCGGGCAGCTCGAAAAGCGTCCACGGCTGCGCGCTGTCGAACGCCGGCCCGTCGAGGCCCTGGTAGATCTCCTTGAAGAGAGTGGAGAAGTGGCGCCACTTCGGCCAGTACGGCGGCTGGGGTGCCACGTCGTCGGCCTCGCAGGTGGCGAAGTAGGCGCGGCAGGCGGCCCTGGTGACGTCGCGCGGCCCGGGGACGACCACCAGGCGGCCCGGCTCCAGGCCCAGCAGCACGCGCAGCCCCGTCAGGAACGTCAGCGCCTGCTCGCACTCCCGGATGCTGCCCGACTCGGTGAGGTCGCCGGTGACGACCAGCAGGTCGGGCCGGGGCACCCCGGCGTCCGCCAGCCGGGTCAGGTCGGCCCAGATGCTCGCCTGCAGCTCACCCGCGTCGATGGGCTCGTCGGCCTCGGCGAGCCCGCGGCCGAACCGCGGCCCGGCCACGTGCAGCATGCTGACCGTCGCCGCGCCGCCCGCGCGGGCCGCCGAGGGGAAGGCGGGAGCCGTCGCGGGGGTGCGCCGCGGCCGCGGCACCCGTACGGCGGGCTCCCGGGGCGGCTCGTCCGGCGGGCCGGGACGCGCCGCGACCGCCGCCGGCGGGAAGTGGGGCTGCTCGGCGGGCTTGGCGCGCCCGGCGAGCGCCTGGCGGATCCGGGTGAGCAGCAGCCGCCGGGCCTCGTCGGGATCGGCCACCCCGAGGAGGTCGACCCAGGTGATCGTCGACAGCAGGCCCTCGAGCGGGCAGTCCTCCAGCCGCACGGTGACGAGCTTGTTGGAGGGGTTGTCGGGATCGGCGCGCAGCGCGGCCTGCCACTCCAGCCGTCCGTACCGCGACTGGAGGTAGTTGCGGGTGAGCACGGCGACGACGAGGTCGGCCTCGCTGACGCCGCGGTCCATGAAGTCGATGAAGTTGGTGCCGGGCACGAAGTCCCACGCCTGGAGCATGGTGCGGTAGCCGGCGGCCTCCAGCTGCCAGGCGATCCACGTCGCCCACCGCTCGTCGGCGGGGGAGTAGCTGATGAAGATCTCCGTCCGGGCGTCCTCGCGGCCGTTCATGCCGTCTCCCGTGCGCCCGCTCCCGGGGCGGGGACGGCGGGGCGGGGACGACGGGGGAGATCGCCACGGGTCATGACGCCAGTATCCCCGCTCTCACCGACGGTTTGGAGGGCTTGCGCGATCTCCGGTGGTACCGGGCCGATCACACCGATATAGGGTGTGCCCCGTGGCGGGTGGGCTTCGGCGGGTGTCCGTTCTCGACTGGATCCGGTTCGGGCTGCTGGCAGCCGGGATCGTGTTCGTGGCCACCGGCCTGCTGCCCGCGGCGACGGCCAGGGACAGCATCGACCGCATCGCGCCCCTGCTGCTGTTCCTCGGCGCCGTGATCGTGCTGGCGGAGCTGACGAAGGAGGCGCAGGTCTTCGACGTCATCGCGACCCGCCTCGCGATCGTCGGCCGCGGCAGCTACTTCGCGCTGTTCCTCCTCTGCACGGCGTTCGCGTCCCTCGTGACGATCGTCCTCAACCTGGACACCACGGCCGTGCTGCTCACCCCGGTCATGCTGGCGCTGGCCCCCCGCGCCAAGATCGCGCCGCTGCCGCTGGCGATGACCACGGCGTGGCTGGCCAACACCGCCAGCCTGCTGCTGCCGGTCTCCAACCTGACCAACCTGCTCGCCATGAACCGGGTGGCCCTCGACACCCGGGCGTTCGCGGCCCGGATGTGGGCGCCGACGCTGGTCTCGATCGTCGTCACGATGGCGTTCCTGTGGGTGTTCTACTGGCGGCGCGGGGAGCGGGGGGAGGCCCGCTACCAGCCGCCGCCCCCCGTCGCCGTGGCCGACCGCGTGCTGTTCGGGGTGGCGGGCGTGGCCTGCGTGCTGTTCGTCGCCGCCATCCTCGCGGGCGTCCAGATCGGGGTGGCGGCGCTGGTCGCGGCGGTGGCCGTGGTCGCGGCGTTCGCGTGGCGCGACCGGTCGAAGCTCGTCTGGAGCCTGCTGCCGTGGCGGCTGCTGGTGTTCGTGACCGGGCTGTTCCTCGTGGTCCCGACGCTCAGCAGGCTCGGGCTGGCGGACGTCATGCACGCGATCGTCGGCTCCGGCGGCGACGGAGACGGCGCCTACCGGGCCGCGGCGGCCGGGGCGGGCCTGTCCAACGTCGTGAACAACCTGCCGGCCTACGTCGCGGGCGAGCAGGTCATCCCCGCGGCGAACCACACGCAGCTGCTGTCGCTGCTCGTCGGCACCAACCTGGGACCGGTCGTCACGCCCTGGGGGTCGCTGGCCACCCTGCTGTGGTTCGAGTGGTGCCGCCGCGGCGAGGTGCGGGTGCCGCTCGTCAAGTTCGTGCTGACGGGCGCCGGCCTCGCCGCGGCCGCCATCGCCGCGACCGTCGCCGTCCTCCTCGCCACCGCCTGAGCCGCCTCCGGCGCTACAGGTCCATGACGATCTTCCCGGCCAGGCGCCGGCCGAGCAGCGCGCGGGACGCCTCGCCGATCCGCTCCCACGACCCGCGCCAGGCCACCTCGGCGGACAGGCCGCCGGACGTCAGCAGGCCGGCGAGGTACGCCAGGTCGGGGCCGGGCTCGGACACGTCGCCGAACGAGCTGAGCGTCCGGGCCGGCCCGAGCGAGAAGTTCCACCCGGGCGGCAGGACGGCCGGCTCGCCGGAGGCCCACCCGACGCTCTGCAGGCTGCCGCCCGGGCGCAGCAGCTCCCAGCAGCGCACCAGCGCCGGGCCGCCGGTCAGTTCCAGCACGACGTCGACCGGCGCCAGGCCGTCGAGGCCGACGACGACCTCGTCGGCCCCCAGCTCGCGCAGGCCCTCACCGCGTCCGGGCGCGCCGACCGAGGCGATCACGTACGCCCCGGCCCGCCTGGCCAGCTGGACGGCGTAGCGGCCGACGCCGCCGGACGCCCCGGTGACCAGCAGCCGCCGCCCGAGGACCGGCCCGGCCGCCCGGATCGTCCGCAGGGCCGTGAGCCCGGCCAGGGGGAGCGCGGCCGCCTCGGCCAGGTCCGCCCCCGCGGGCACGACGGCCAGCGAGCCGGTGGGGAACGCGGCCCGCTCGGCCCAGGCTCCCGCCCCGAAGGCGACGACCCGTTCGCCCGCCCCCGGCCCGCTCCCGTCGGATGCCGGCCGCAGGACCACGCCCGCGGCGTCGTAGCCCATCACCGTGCCCGGCGGCAGGCCCGCCGCGTGGCGCAGCTCGCCGAAGTTGGCGGAGGCGTGCCGCACCTCCACCAGCGCCTCGTCCGGGCGGGGCTCGGGCTCCGGCACGTCCTGGGTGAGCAGGGGTCCGCCGGGGGAGACGATCAGCGCGCGCACGCCACTTCCTTCCGTCATTATCCGGACCAATGGTCCGCATTCCTCCCATGGGATACTAGGAGGACCGCCGGTCCGGTTACAAGAGGGAGTGGTCGAGTGGTCCGGGAACGCGCCGACGCCGCCCGCAACCGCCTCGCCGTCCTGCGGGCGACGGAGGAGCTGCTGGCCGAGCACGGCCCCGAGCGGTTCTCCCTCGACCAGGTCGCCGCCAGGGCGGGCGTCGGCAAGGGCACGGTCTTCCGGCGGTTCGGGAGCAGGGCGGGCCTGTTCCAGGAACTGCTGGCCGAGAGGGCGGCCCGGCTCGCCGAGGCCGTCGCGACCCCGGGCACGGCGCTCGGCCCCGGCGCCCCTCCGCGCTCCCGGCTGCTGGGCTTCCTCGGTGAGCTCGCCGAGCTCGCCGGCCGGAACGTTGCCCTGTTCGCCGCGCACGAGCGGGTGTGCGCCGAGGACCGGTACGCCGACCCGACGTACGTCCGCTGGCACGGCCACCTGACCGCCCTCGTCGCGGAGATCCGCCCGGACCTCGACGCCGGCTTCGCCGCGCACGCGCTGCTCGCGCTCTTCGACGGCGACCTGGTGCGCCACGTCATGGCCGACGGGGGCGTGGAACGGCTGAGGCGGTCGGTCCGCGACCTCGCCGTCGCCCTGCTCGGCCCCTGACCGGCCGGCTGTTCGCCGGGGCGTGGGCCGTCAGGCGTGCGCGGTCGGGGCGCTGGGCGTGGGCCGTCAGGCGTGCGCGGTCGGGGCGGGCGGGAGCGCGGCGGCGAGGACGCGCGCCTCGGCGACCAGCGCGAGCAGGTCGCCGATCAGCTCGGGCCGGGCGGCCACGAAGCTGCGGTCCTCCCGGGGCCCGTCGACGTCCTCCTCGAACGGGCCGCCGTCGAGGGCGCGGATCTCCAGGCCCGCCTCCTGCGCGATGAGCGCGCCGGCCGGCAGGTCGACGGCCTCGGCGCGGTAGCCGATCATCCCGTCGATGTCCCCCCGGGCCAGCATGGCCCACGACAGCAGCGGCGCCCACAGCTGGAGCACCCGCCGGGCCCGTACCTCCATCGTCATCTTCAGGGACCGTACGGCCGGGTCGTCGCGGGCGACGCCGTACCCCTGGGTCCACGCGAGGACCGGGCCGTGCGGCAGGTCGCGCGGCGCGGGACCGGACAGCGGGCCGGACGGGCCGAGCGCGCCCGCGTCGCGCACGGCCGACCAGGTGTGCCCGGTGACGGGGTCGTGGACGACGCCGAGCAGCGGGCGCCCCCCGGAGCACAGGGCGAGCCCCACGACGTAGGCGGGCAGCCCGATGGCGACGTTGTTGGTCCCGTCGAGCGGGTCGATGAGCCAGGTCCAGTCGCCGCCGCCGTGGACGCCCGACTCCTCGGCGACGATCCGATGCGTGGGGAACGCGGCCCGGATGCGGTCGAGGAGGATGCGTTCGGCGGCGAGGTCGAGGTCGGTCACGACGTCCCCCGACCGGCCCTTGGGGTGGACGCCGACGGGACCGGAGGCGCCCGCCCGGAGGGCGGTCCCGGCGGCCTCCGCGGCCTCGACGGCTACCCGCCGCGCGTGTTCGAGGTCCATATGCTCCTCCTGGCCAGCTCGGCGGCGCGGGCGGTCTCGGCGTCGTCGAGGCGTTCGCGCCTCACGTGGTGGAGGGGCGTGGCGAGCGGGCCGAGCGACAGGTCGCCGAGGCCGGGCCTGCCCCGGCCCAGCGCGACGGTCGCGGCCTCGCCGCCCTCGGGGATGACGCTGCTGTGGAACGCGCCGGCCCCGAGCGTGTAGGTGTCGCCGGGGCCGAACAGCTCGGCCCGCCCGGCGGCGTACCGGACGGTGCGGCCGGTCGGCCTGATCACGTCGCCGTCCGGCGTGCTGACGACCTCGAAGACGCGGTGGGTGGGGTGGTCGGCGGCGTCGGCCACCACCGCGTGGACGTTGCGGACCTGGCCGTAGAGCACGTGGCTGACCAGGTCCCAGCTGTGGCAGTGGACCTGCGACGTCGTGCTCACCGCGTGCGCGGCGCCGGCCGACCACACGTGCACGCACACGCCGAACTCGCCCGCCCGCTCGACCGGCAGGCAGAGGAACCCGAGGGGGTGGCGGACCGCGCGCACGCCGGACCCGCCCGCGGCGATCTCGCCGAGGACCTCCAGCGCCCACTTGCGGGTGCGGCCGCCGTCGATCGTGTCCAGCACGTCCTGGTATCTCATGATCCGTACGGGTCCTTCGCCCGCAGTGCCTTCCGGGTGATCTGGACGACGTCCCGGTCGGTGAACGACTTGGGCAGGGGCAGGTCGATCCGGTCGAAGAGCCGGCGGACCTCCTCGACCGTCGGCTCGTCGCTGAGCGGCACGGTCTTGTACCGGTCGACCGGCACCCGGCGGGCCTGTTCGAGGCTGGTGCGCAGCTCGGTGTCGCAGCTCTCGTAGTAGAAGGTGCCGGCGAGGGCGGTCATCGCGCGGTTGGGGTCCTCCACCGTCATGATCACGGCGTGGCTGGACAGGTCCCAGCGGAACGTCGTCATCACCGACGACAGGCCGACCGCGATGTCCAGCAGGCCGTACCGCTGGCGGTGCCAGAACGCCGCGAGCACGGTGGCGAACGACTCCTTCCTGGCCCGGTCGGTCGTCCACACCTCGCCCGTGCCGTCGGGACGGTCGGACAGCGACCGGCGGTAGTGCGCGTAGCTCTCGCAGACCTCCTCGTCGGCCGGGTCGATGATCTCCAGCCGGATCGTGAGGTGCCGCTTCTCGCGGCGGGCGGCGGCGACGCACTCGGGGAGCGTTACGGCGCGGATGTAGGTGCCGGTGCCGCCCTTGAACGTCCACCGGTCGGTGCCGCGCCGCGCGTCCGCGTGGGCCTGGGCGATCTCGTGCTGGCTGCCGAGCACCCGCACGACCGACATGTCCTCCAGCGCCCGGCGGGTGTCGCCGACCAGGGCCTCCAGCTCGTCGAGGCGGCGCAGCCGCTCCGGGAGCCCGGTGATCGCGGCCGAGGTCGCGTTCATCGCCTCCTCGACCGGCTCCTGCCGTACGCGGTCGCGCAGGAGGGCGGTGGCGACCAGCGCCAGGATGACGAGGGTGCTGCTGCTGACGAGCTGGGACTTCACCGTGTCTTTAAGGACGGAGTCGGGCAGCACGCCCAGCACGCCCACCGCGACGGCGAGCACCAGGGCGATCGCGCCGTCGACGTTCTTCGCCGCCCATGAGAGGGAACGGCCAGCGGCCTCCTTGAACCCCGCCATGAGTCAGCCCCGCATCCGCCGGTGTCGGCCCCCGCCCGCATCGTAACCACCGGGTCACGCGCGGGCAAAGGCCCGGACGGGGACGCGTGTCCCGGTCCTCCGCCGGGCGCCGCCGCTGGAGGGCGGCGGAATTGTCGGTGGCGGCGCGTAGGTTATGTGAGGTGCGGTGAGAGCCGGTCCGGGGCGCCGAAGGGCACGGCCGGCGGCGCGGCGTCCGGCGGGGCAGCCGGGGGACGGGGCGACCGCGAGACGAGCGAGGAGTGGTGAGCGGGCGATGACATCTATCGCGGATCTGCAGCGCAGGGTGGCGCCGTTCGAGGTGGTCACCGACATGACGCCGTCCGGCGACCAGCCCGCCGCCATCGCGGAGCTGGAGCGCCGGGTCAGGGCGGGGGAGAAGGACACCGTCCTGCTGGGCGCGACCGGCACCGGCAAGACGGCCACCGTGGCCTGGCTCATCGAGCGGGTCCAGCGGCCGACGCTGGTCATGCAGCCGAACAAGACGCTGGCCGCGCAGTTCGCCAACGAGCTGCGGGAGATGCTGCCCGGCAACGCCGTCGAATACTTCGTGTCGTACTACGACTACTACCAGCCCGAGGCGTACGTCCCGCAGAGCGACACCTACATCGAGAAGGACTCCTCGATCAACGAGGAGGTGGAGCGGCTGCGCCACTCGGCGACCTGGTCGCTGGTGTCGCGCCGCGACGTCGTCGTGGTCGCCTCGGTGTCGTGCATCTACGGCCTGGGCACCCCGCAGGAGTACGTCGACCGGATGGTCGGGCTCAAGGTCGGCCAGCGGATCGACCGCGACCAGCTGCTGCGCAAGCTCGTCGACATGCAGTACGCGCGCAACGACCTGGCCTTCACCCGCGGCACGTTCCGGGTGCGCGGCGACACGGTCGAGGTCATCCCGGTCTACCAGGAGCTGGCCGTCCGCATCGAGATGTTCGGCGACGAGATCGAGAAGCTGGCCACCCTCCACCCGCTGACCGGCGAGGTCGTCGGGGAGGACGACGAGCTGCACATCTTCCCGGCCTCCCACTACGTGGCGGGCCCGGAGCGGATGGAGCGGGCGATCGCCGGGATCGAGGCCGAGCTGGTCGACCGGCTGGCCGAGCTGGAGCGGCAGGGCAAGCTGCTGGAGGCCCAGCGCCTGCGCATGCGCACGACGTACGACATCGAGATGATGCGTCAGATCGGCACCTGCGCCGGCATCGAGAACTACTCCCGCCACATCGACGGGCGCGAGGCGGGCACCGCGCCCCACACCCTGCTCGACTTCTTCCCGGACGACTTCCTGCTGGTGCTCGACGAGTCGCACCAGACCGTCCCGCAGATCGGCGCCATGTACGAGGGCGACGCCTCCCGCAAGCGCACCCTTGTGGATCACGGCTTCCGCCTGCCGTCCGCCATGGACAACCGCCCGCTGAAGTGGGAGGAGTTCCTGGAGCGGATCGGCCAGACCGTGTACCTGTCCGCCACCCCCGGGCCGTACGAGCTGGGGCGGAGCAAGGGCGACGTGGTCGAGCAGGTCATCCGGCCCACCGGCCTGGTCGACCCGGAGGTCGTCATCAAGCCGACCAAGGGCCAGATCGACGATCTCATGGAGGAGATCCGGGCGCGGGCCGAGCGGGACGAGCGGGTGCTGGTCACCACGCTGACCAAGAAGATGGCCGAGGACCTGACCGACTACCTGCTGGAGAACGGCATCCGGGTGCGCTACCTGCACAGCGAGGTCGACACTCTGCGGCGGATCGAGCTGCTGCGCGAGCTGCGGATGGGCGAGTTCGACGTGCTGGTGGGCATCAACCTGCTCCGCGAGGGCCTCGACCTGCCCGAGGTGTCGCTGGTGTCGATCCTCGACGCCGACAAGGAGGGCTTCCTGCGCTCGGAGACCTCGCTCATCCAGACGATCGGCCGCGCGGCCCGCAACGTGTCGGGCCAGGTCCACATGTACGCCGACAAGGTCACGCCCAGCATGGAGCGGGCGATCGACGAGACCAACCGGCGCCGGGCCAAGCAGATCGCCTACAACAAGGCCAACGGCATCGACCCGCAGCCGCTGCGCAAGCGGATCGCGGACATCCTCGACAGCCTGGCGCGGGAGGACGCCGACACCGAGCAGCTCCTCGGCGGCGCCGGGCGGCAGCAGTCGCGCGGCAAGGCTCCGGTCCCGGGGGTGGCGTCCCGTACGGCGGGGCAGCACGCCAAGGCCATCGCGGGCGAGATGCCGCGGGCCCAGCTGGAGTCGCTGATCGAATCGCTCACCGAGCAGATGCACACGGCGGCGGCCGACCTCCAGTTCGAGGTGGCGGCCCGGCTGCGCGACGAGATCAAGGAGCTCAAGCGCGAGGTCCGGGACATGCGCGAAGCCGGCGTGCGGTAGGCGCCCGCCGCCACTCGGGAGCCGCCGGCAGGGCCGGGAAAACGGGTGGCTGTGCCCGGTCGCGGGCGGTTAGCCTGCGGCCGGCGGCGGCCCCCGGCGCGCCGTCACCGTCACGTCCCGCGCGATCCGGCGACCGGATTCGACGTCCGTCGCTCGCCCGGCGGCCGTTTCGCGGTGAAGGAGGTCCGGTATGCGACCGGCGGTCGGCGAACCCCTGAGGCGATGCCTGTCCTGTGGGGGCTGGGAGTACGGGGGAGCACCCGGCTGCCCGCGGTGCGCCGCCCTGGTGGACGCCGTCGTGGAGGAGAGCTGGCGGGGGTTCTTGTTCGCGGAGTTCGGCAGCCCGTCGGCGGACGACGAACGGGCCGTCGCCGGGATGGTGGCCGACGAGCCGCACCGGCACGACTGGCGGGTGGTGGACGCCGCCCTCGACCGGCTGACGTGCGGGGAGTGCGGCGGCGCCCTCGGCCGCCGGGCCGGATGCCCGCGCTGCGACCTCGCCCACGGATTCCGCTACGCGGCGATCGAGGCCGACCGTCCCGGGGTGCCGCCGGGCAACGAGCACGCCGTCCGGGTGAACGTCTCGGTCGTCCGCCGTCCCGAGGGCGTGTCGGCCCCCGAGCTGCTCATGCGGCGGCTGTTCCTGCCGGCCCTGCTGGTCGGGTTCCTCCCGACGACCGAGCAGGCGCAGCGCATGAGTGCCCTCGGCAAGAGAGGAGCCCGTGCCGAAGAGATCACCCGCTTCCTCGACGCGCTGGTCGAGGCGCCGGGGGCGTGAATCCGTGTGTCGGCCGCGCGATCCGAGGTAGTAAGCGGGGACACGCGAGGCCGCCCGTCCGTTGAGTGAACGCGAGGGTGTCTCGCGTAGCGGAGGAGGTGGTTCATGTTCGCGGCGCTGACCGGGCTCGGACTGTCGACCGCGGCCGGGCTCAACGCGTACATCCCGTTGATGGTCGTCGGCCTGCTCGCCAACTTCAGCGACGCCGTACGGCTGCCGCACGAGTACGCGTGGCTGTCCAACGGCTGGGTGCTGGCGATCATCGCCGTGCTGCTGGTCGCGGAGTTCGTCCTCGACAAGGTTCCCGTGGTCGACCACGTCAACGACATCATCCAGACCGCCGTGCGGCCCGCGGCGGGCGGCGTGGTCTTCAGCGCGACGGCCGCAGCGGCCAAGCTGGACAACTCGGCCTGGATGGCTGAGCACCCGGCGGTGGGGTGGGTGCTGGGCATCGTGGTCGCCCTCACCGTCCACCTGATCAAGGCCGGGGCGCGGCCCGTGGTGAACGCCACCACGGCCGGGGTGGGCGCGCCGGTGGTCAGCACGGTCGAGGACGTGAGCTCCCTCGGCATGAGCCTGATCGCGATCTTCGTGCCGGTGCTGGTGATCGTCGCGCTCGTCGTCCTCGCCGTGGTCGCGTGGCGGCTGGTCCGGCGGGTGCGCCGCTACCGCGAGAACCGCCGGGTCCGCGCCGCCGCCGATCCCGGGCGCGCGCCCTGACGCCCCCGTTCACGGCCCGCCCTGACGGATTCCGCCCGCCCGCGTGGCCCATACGGGCGTGCCCGGCGCCGCTCACGCCTCCAGCTTGTCGACGCGTGCGATGACGGGCGGTCCGGGCATCGGGGCGCATGGCCTGACGGCCGGCCATGCCCGCCCGGGCGAGGTCGCTAGCCGCTCAGACGGCTGAGCCGGGCCACCGCCTCGACGTACTCGGAGACGATGGCGTAGACGACCTCGCGGGCCGGTCTGACCTGGTTCATCTGGCCGACGACCTGGCCGACGAAGTAGTTCGCCAGGTCCCGCGCGCCCTCGCCGCCCGCCTCCGCCGCCCGTACGACCCGGGCGAGCGCCGGCTCGGCCAGCAGCATCTGCAGCGGCATCGGCAGGGGGCCGGGGCTCTCGGTGGCCTCGTCCCACTCCTCGGTCCAGGCGGACTTCAGCTGGCGGGCCGGCTTGCCCGTACGGCACCGGGACCGGACCGTGTCGAGTGACGTGGCGGCGAGCAGCTTGTCCCGGACGACCGGCGGCGTCTCGGCCTCCTCGGTCGTCAGCCAGACCGACCCGCACCACACGCCCTCGGCGCCGAGCGCGATCGCGGCGGCCATCTGGCGGCCGGACGCGACGCCGCCGGCGGCGAGCACCGGCACCGGCGCGACCGCGTCGACCACCTGGGGGACCAGGACCATCGTGGAGATCTCCCCGGTGTGACCGCCGGCCTCCGTGCCCTGGGCCACGACGACGTCGGCCCCGGCGGCCACCTGCCGCCGCGCGTGCTCGACCGTGCCGACGAGCGCCGCCACGGGCACCCCCGCCGACCGGGCCCTGTCCACCATCTCCGGCGGGGGAGGGCCGAGCGCGCTCGCGATCAGCCGGACGGGATGCTTGAGGGCCACGTCGACGAGGCCCATCGCCCCCGCCGCGGTCACCCGCCGGCCGGCCTCGTCCGCCGCGCGGCCGGCGGCCGTCGTGGGCGGCGCCCAGGCTCCGCCGTCCGGGGGCCAGATGTCGGGACGGCCCACGTCGTACTTGCGCATGAGGTGGGCGACGAAGTCGCGGTGCGCGTCGGGGATCGCCTCTCCCAGCCGGGCCGCCGGGTCCGCGGCCGCCGCGTCCACCCGGCCCGGGAGCAGTACGTCGACGCCGTACGGCCGGCCGCGCACCTGCTCGTCGATCCACGACAGCTCGCGGTCGAGGCGGGCGGGGGAGTAGGCGACCGCGCCGAGCACGCCGAAGCCGCCCGCGTTGGTCACGGCGGCGACGACGTCGCGGCAGTGGCTGAAGGCGACCAGCGGGAACTCGATGCCCAGCAGCTCCGTGAGTCGGGTGCGCATGCCGTGAACCTACGTCCGGCAGGCCCGTCGGTCCAGGTCGCGGGCTTCCGGGGCAAGGGCGTGACGAGAGCCGGTGGGTCCAACTCGCAGGCTGCGGGACGAGGACGCGACGAGAGCCGGTCGGTCCAGGTCGTGGGCTGCGGGGCGAGGGCGCTACGAGAGCCGGTCGGTCCAGGTCAGGCTCTCGGCCGGGGGGCGGGGCGCGGTCAGGGGGCCGGACAGCCGGAGGCCGGACGGGTTGTGCCAGCCGAGCTCGGGGGAGTGGGTGCGGACGACCTTGGCCGGGACGCCGGCGATGACGGAGTGGTCGGGGAACTCGCCACGGACCACGGCACCGCCCGCCACCACGGACTGGCGGCCGATCCTCGTCCCCGGCAGGATGATCGCCCCCGTCCCCAGCCAGGAGCCCGAGCCGATGACGACCGGCTTGTTGCGCGGCCACTGCCGCCCGATGGGCGTGTCCGGATCGTCGTACACGTGGTTCTGGTCGGTGATGTAGACGTACGGGCCGGTGAAGACGTCGTCGCCGATGTCGATGGACTGGTGGCCGACGATGTGGCTGCCCCGGCCGATCGAGCAGCCCCGGCCGATGCGCACGATCGAGGCGGGGCCGAGGTCCACGCCGGGACCCATCCCGGCGGAGATGGAGACGCGCTCCCCGACCAGCGTGTGGGCGCCGATCTCGATCCACGCCTCACCGAAGATCGCACCGACGGGGAAGGCGATGCAGGCGCCCTCGCCGAGGCTGCGGAACCGATATCCGCCGGTCGAGCCGGGGCTGATCGCGGCCGCTTCGCGCATGTAGGCCCACCCGCGGTGGACCAGCCGGCCGACGGCTCGCTTCACGATCGACATAATCGGACAAGCTACCGGTTGGTCGGCTTACCCGCTATGGCGGATCAGCGCACGTGGGGGGCCCGATTATGCCAAGCGTTTGATATTCTGAGAGCCCGTGGGCATCGCGACCGCCGATCCGGGCGGCCGGATCGGCAACGACCACGGGAGCCTTATTTGCGCAGCGCCGCACAAACCAAGCATCTGTTCGTCACCGGCGGCGTCGCCTCCAGTTTGGGCAAGGGGCTCACGGCCTCCAGCCTCGGGCGCCTCCTCAAGCTTCGCGGCCTCCGGGTCACGATGCAGAAACTCGACCCCTACCTCAACGTCGACCCCGGCACCATGAACCCGTTCCAGCACGGCGAGGTGTTCGTCACCGACGACGGGGCCGAGACCGACCTCGACGTCGGCCACTACGAGCGGTTCCTCGACACCGAGCTGCACGGGTCCGCGAACGTCACGACCGGGCAGGTCTACTCCAACGTCATCGCCAAGGAGCGGCGCGGGGAGTACCTCGGCGACACCGTCCAGGTGATCCCGCACATCACCAACGAGATCAAGGACCGGATCCGCGGCATGGCGGGTCCCGAGGTCGACGTCGTGATCACCGAGGTGGGCGGCACCGTCGGCGACATCGAGTCGCTGCCGTTCCTGGAGGCTGTCCGGCAGGTCCGCCACGAGGTCGGCCGTGACAACGTGTTCTTCCTGCACGTGTCGCTGCTGCCGTACATCGGCCCGAGCGGCGAGCTGAAGACCAAGCCGACCCAGCACTCGGTGGCCGCGCTGCGCAGCATCGGCATCCAGCCCGACGCCATCGTCTGCCGCTCCGACCGGCCGATCACGACGTCGCTGAAGCGCAAGATCAGCCTGATGTGCGACGTGGACGAGGACGCCGTCGTGTCCGCCGTCGACGCCGCCTCGATCTACGACATCCCCAAGGTGCTGCACGCCGAGGGCCTCGACGCGTACGTCGTCAGGCGGCTCGGCCTGCCGTTCCGCGACGTGGACTGGACCGAGTGGGACCAGGTCCTGCGCCGCGTGCACCGCCCGGCCACCGAGGTCACGATCGCGCTGGTCGGCAAGTACATCGACCTGCCCGACGCGTACCTGTCGGTCACCGAGGCCCTGCGCGCGGGCGGCTTCGCCAACGACGCCCGGGTCAACATCCGGTGGGTCAAGAGCGACGACTGCGAGACCCCCGAGGGCGCGGACCGCGAGCTGGACGGCGTCGACGGCGTGCTGATCCCCGGCGGGTTCGGCGTGCGCGGCATCGAGGGCAAGGTCGGCGCCGTCCGGCACGCCCGCGAGCGGAAGGTGCCGCTGCTCGGCATCTGCCTCGGCATGCAGTGCATGGTGATCGAGGCGGCCCGCAACCTGGCCGGCATCCCGGACGCCGACAGCACCGAGTTCGACCCGAAGACCCCCGACCCGGTGATCTCCACGATGGCCGACCAGGAGGACGTCGTCGCGGGCGAGCGCGACATGGGCGGCACCATGCGCCTCGGCCTCTACCCGGCCAAGCTGGCCGAGGGCACCCTCGCCCGCCAGCTGTACGGCAAGGCCAAGGTGGAGGAGCGGCACCGCCACCGGTACGAGGTGAACAACTCCTTCCGGGAGCGGCTGGAGAAGGTCGGCATGGTCTTCTCCGGCCTGTCGCCCGACGGCCGGCTCGTCGAGTACGCGGAGCTGGCGGCCGAGCAGCACCCGTTCTTCGTCGGCACCCAGGCCCACCCCGAGTTCCGGTCGCGGCCGACGCGGGCGCATCCCCTGTTCAAGGGGCTGATCCAGGCCGCCCTGGTGTACGCCGACGCCCGGGAGACCTCCGCGAAGGCGGGCCGGGCCAAGTGAACCCCGAGGTGAACATCCAGGACACCGAGGAGTCGTGGCCGGTCGTCGCCTCCGCCGACCGGTTCGCCGGGCGGGTCATCACCGTACGGACCGACACCGTGGTGATGCCGGGCGCGGTGACGGCCGACCGCGACTACGTCGTCCACCCCGGCTCGGTCGCGGTGCTGGCGCTGGACGGGGAGGACCGGGTGCTGCTGCTGCGGCAGTACCGCCACCCCTGCCGGCGCCTGCTGTGGGAGCTCCCGGCCGGGATCCGCGACGTGCCGGGCGAGCCCCTGGTCTCCTGCGCCGCCCGCGAGCTGGCCGAGGAGGCGTCCTACCGCGCCCGGACGTGGCACACGCTGGTGGACCTCTACACCTCGCCCGGGATGTCGAACGAGCGGATCAGGGTCTTCCTCGCGCGTGACCTCGAGCCGATCCCCGACGAGGAGAACGGGTTCGTCCGCCAGCACGAGGAGACCGACATGCCGGTGGAGTGGATTCCCCTGGGAGCGGCGGTCGACCGCGCCCTGAACGGAATGATCCACAATTCTCCGGCCGTCGCCGGTATCCTCGCCGCGTACGCCGCTTCCGCCGACGGTTTCAAGGGCCTTCGTCCCGCCGACGCGCCGGAGGCATGAGTCCGTAGGGGGACGTCCTGAGCGAGGCCGAGGCGGTGCTGTCCAGCTACCTCGCCCATCTGGCGGTGGAGCGGGGGCTGTCTGCCAACACGCTCGCGTCCTACCGCCGTGACCTGCGTCGATACCTCGACCATCTCCGGGCCCGGGGGCTGGACACGCTCTCCCAGGTCGCCGAGTCGGACGTCGTCGCCTTCCTCGCCGCTCTGCGCGAGGGGGACGACGACCACCCGGCCCTGGTGGCCAGCTCGGCCGCGCGCGCCGTGTCCGCCGTGCGCGGCCTGCACCGGTTCGCCCTGCGGGAGGGCGTGTCCGGGCACGACCCCGCGCACGAGGTGCGGCCGCCGCGGCAGCTGCGGCGGCTGCCCAAGGCCATCACGGTCGCCGAGGTCGAGCGGCTCATCGCCGCGTGCGGCCCGGCGGACTCCCCTCTCGCCCTGCGCAACCGCGCGCTGCTGGAGGTCCTGTACGGGACGGGCGCCCGGATCTCCGAGGCCGTCGGGCTGGCCGTGGACGACGTGCCCACCTCGTCCGGCACGTCGCTCCCGTCGTCCGGCTCGCCGGACTGGCCGGTGCCGTCGTTCATTTCGTCCCCACGCGAGCGGGACGCCGACCAGGACCAGGTGCGCCTGCGCGGCAAGGGCGGCCGGACCCGGATCGTGCCGCTCGGCCGCTTCGCCCGCCGCGCGCTCGACGCGTACCTCGTCCGGGCCCGTCCCCTGCTCGCCGCGCACGGCCGGGGTACGCCCGCCCTGTTCCTCAACGCGCGGGGCGGCAGGCTGACCCGGCAGGGCGCCTGGGAGGTGCTCCAGGCGGCCGCGGAACGGGCCGGACTTTCTGGGGTTTCACCGCATATGTTGCGGCATTCGTTCGCAACACACCTCCTGGACGGCGGCGCCGACGTTAGGGTTGTCCAGGAGTTGCTCGGCCACGCCTCGGTGACCACCACGCAGGTGTACACCCTGGTCACGGTCGACAGGCTCAGGGAGGTCTACGCGGCGGCCCACCCCCGCGCGCTGCACTGAGGCGGCGCGCGCCGCCCCCGGACCGGCCCCGATCGCCGCGGCATGGGCGCGCCGCCTTGCCGCACGGGTGCCGACCCTTTAGATTCGATCAGGTTCGACGCCGTCAGGGAGGACCAACAGGTGACTGCCACCACAGAGGGGACGTGGACCGCGGGCGCCGCCGCCGGCGCGATCGGGCCCACCGGCCGTCCCCGCCCGGTGTTCCCCGATCCCACACCTCCGCAGACCCACGGGCCCGCGCGCATCGTCGCCATGGTCAACCAGAAGGGCGGCGTCGGCAAGACGACGACCACGATCAACCTCGGCGCCGCGCTGGCCGAGGTGGGCCAGCGGGTCCTGCTCGTCGACTTCGACCCCCAGGGCGCGCTCTCGGTCGGCCTCGGCATCGACCCCCGGCCGCTCGAGGCCACGGTCTACGACCTGCTCATGGAGGAGCCGGACGTCACCCTGGAGGATGTCCTGCTCGACACCACGGTCGACGGCATGCAGCTGCTGCCGAGTAACATCTTCCTGTCCGGCGCGGAGATCAGGCTCGTCAACGAGGTGGCCAGGGAGTACGCGCTGCAGCGGGTGCTGGAGCCCCTCCTGCCGCACTACGACATCTGCCTGATCGACTGCCAGCCGTCCCTCGGCCTGCTCACGGTCAACGCCCTCACCTGCGCGCACAGCGTGATCATCCCGCTGGAGTGCGAGTTCTTCGCGCTGCGCGGCGTCGCGCTCCTCATGGAGTCGATCACCAAGGTCCAGGAGCGGCTGAACAAGAGCCTGGAGATCGACGGCCTGCTGGCTACCATGTACGACCCGCGCACGCTGCACGCCCGGGAAGTGCTCCAGACGATCATGCAGGGCTTCGGCGACAAGGTCTTCCACACGGTCATCAACCGCACGGTCCGCTTCCCCGACGCCACCCTGGCCGGGGAGCCGATCACGCAGTTCGACCCGGCGTCGATGGGCGCCACGGCCTACCGCGAGCTGGCCCGCGAGCTGCTCGCCCGGTGGCCCGCCCGAGTCTGACCACCGGAGCGCCCCCGTCTCCGTCCCGGCCCGGTCCCGTTCGGCCGCCGCCGGGGCGGCGGCCGGGCCCGGCGGGTGAGCGAGAATGGCAGGCGTGACGGATCAGGCGACCGAGCAGGAGCCGGGTGCCCAGGGCGGCTTCCAGGTCCACCTGGATGTCTTCGAGGGCCCCTTCGACCTGCTGCTCGGCCTGATCTCCAAGCACAAGCTGGACATCACCGAGGTGTCCCTGCACAAGGTCACCGACGAGTTCATCGCCTACATCCGCTCCCGCGGCCCCGAGTGGGACCTCGACCAGACCAGCCACTTCCTGCTCGTCGCCGCCACCCTCCTCGACCTCAAGGCGGCCCGGCTGCTGCCCACCGGCGAGGTGGAGGACGAGGAGGACCTCGCCCTGCTGGAGGCCCGCGACCTGCTGTTCGCCCGGCTCCTGCAATATCGGGCGTACAAGGAGGTCGGCAAGATCTTCACGGCCCGGATGGCCGAGGAGGCGCTGCGCTTCCCCCGTTCGGTGCCGATGGAGAAGCGGTTCGCCGACCTGCTGCCGGAGCTCGTGCTGGGCATCGGCCCCGAGCAGCTCGCCAAGATCGCCGCGAGGGCGTTCACGCCGAAGGCCCCGCCGGCCGTGTCGGTCTCCCACATCTACCAACCGCTCGCCAGCGTCCGCGAGCAAGCCGCTATCCTTGTCGAGCGGCTGCGGCGGCTCCAGAAGGCGACCTTCCGGGCGCTGACCGCCGACTGCGGGGGCACGTACGAGGTCGTCGCCCGCTTCCTGGCCGTCCTCGAGCTGTTCAGGGAGTCCGCCGTCGCGTTCGAGCAGCTCGAACCGCTCGGCGACCTGTACGTCTCCTGGACGGGCGCCGCGGACGGCGACGTGACGGTCGGCGACGACTACGACGAGGGCGGCGGCCGGCCCGGCGGGGACGGGCCCGCGGACGGTGACGACGGCGGCGACCCCGCCCCCGGCGACGCCCGTCCGGGCTCCTGACTGGGGCCGGCGGGACGGATTCCGGTGACCGGGCCGCGGCGGGGCGCACGCCGCCCCGGGTCGCCTGTCGAGGACGAGCGAGGAGCGATGGAACGCAGCGAGGGAACCGGCGAGGCCGGCCCCGCCCGTACGGACGACCGGGACGACCCGGCGGCCGGCCCGGCCGCGGGATCCCCCGGCGTCCCCGTGGACGTGCCGGACGTCCCGAGCCCCGACGACGCCCCAGCCTCCGGGGACGACTCGGCGGCCTCCGGCGAGCGTCCCGACGGCGTCCAGAGCCTGCGGGCGGCCCTGGAGGCCGTCCTCATGGTCGTGGACGAACCGGTGGCCGAGATCACCCTCGCCCAGGTCCTGGAACGGCCCACGGGCGAGATCGCGAAGGCCCTGCGCGAACTGTCGGCGGAATACACGGCCGCCGGACGGGGTTTCGACCTTCGAGAGGTGGCCGGAGGCTGGCGCTTCTACACGCGGGCGGAGTGCGCCCCGCTGGTGGAGCGGTTCGTCAGGGACGGCCAGCAGGCGCGGCTCACGCAGGCCGCGCTGGAGACCCTCGCCGTGGTCGCCTACCGGCAGCCGGTCAGCCGGGCCCGGGTGGCGGCGGTACGCGGTGTGAACAGCGACGGCGTCATGCGGACGCTGGTCGCGCGCGGGCTGGTCGAGGAGGCCGGCACCGACCCGGAGAGCCAGGCCGTGCTCTACCGGACGACGAGTTACTTCCTGGAGAAACTGGGGCTCAAGAGCCTCGACGAGCTTCCCGAGCTCGCCCCGTTCCTCCCGGACGACGTGGAAACCCTTGAGGAGAAGCAGTGAACAGCAGGCGTGGCACCCCGTCCGGTGAGGGACGCGGTCGGAGCCGGAACACCGGTCGGCAGGAGGGACCCCGCGGATCCCGCGGCGGGTCCGGGAGCGAGTTCCGCTCCCAGGGCGACCGGCGGGGCGGCTCCCGCGGCACGGGTTCCCGATCCGGACACGGTTCCGACTCCCGGCCCTTCCGGGCCGACTCCAGGCCGTCCCGCCCGTCGAGGGGCGACGACGGCGGCGCGCGGGGCGACCGCTACCGCGACGCCGACCGGGGCCCCCGGAGCGGGGGCGACCGGCGCGACGAGGGCCGCCCGTCGCGCGGCTTCTCCGGCGCGTTCTCCCGCGGCGACGACCGCGCCGCCTTCCGGGCCGAGCGCGGCGGCTCCCGGGGCCGCTACGGCCGCCCAGAAGGCGACCGCGACGGCTCCCGCGACTCCTTCCGTGAGTCCGGCCGCGACCGCGACTTCGGCCGTGACCGTGACTCGGGCCGTACGGGCGGCGGACGCGACCGGGACTTCGGCCGTGACCGCGAGTCCGGCCGTACGGGCGGCGGGCGCGAGCGTGATCGCGACTTCGGCCGTTCCAGTGACCGCGAGTCCGGACGCGATTCCGGCCGTGGCCGGGACTTCGGCCGTGACCGTGACGCGGGCCGTACGGGCGGCGGGCGCGACCGTGACCGCGACTTCGGCCGGTCCAGCGACCGTGAGCCCGGCCGTTCCGGTGGCCGCGACCGCGACTCCGGCCGTGACGCCGGGCGCGATTCCGGGCGAGGTCGCGACTTCGGCCGTGACGGCGGCCGGGACGCCGCGGGCCGTGGAGATCGGGAGCGCGCCTCCTTCCGCGGCGAGGGCGGCGGCACGCGCGGCCGCTACGGGCGTACCGCGGGCGACCGCGAGGGCGCACCGGGCCTCCGCGCGGCGCGCGGCGGCGCCCGGACCGGGAGCGACCGCGACGAGGTGCAGACGATCGGCGGCGCAGGCGCCTCCCGCGGCCGTTTCGGCTCGGACGGCCCGCGGCGCTCGTCCGCGGCCGGCGGCCGTTCCGGCGCCGGGACCCGGCAGGGCCGGGGTGCCCAGGGCGGCAACCCGTTCAAGAGCGCGCGCCAGCCGCTGCGCGACCCCGACTTCTACGACGAGAACTACACCGACGAGCGCGACACCACCGAGGTGCCGGGCGGCGAGCGGCTGCAGAAGGTCCTCGCGGCGGCGGGCATCGCCAGCCGCCGGGCCTGCGAGGAGATGATCGGCGACGGCCGGGTCACGGTCGACGGCCAGGTGGTCCGCCGCTTCGGCGCCCGCGTCGACCCCGTGAAGCAGGTCATCCGGGTGGACGGCAAGCGCGTCCCGACGTCCTCGGAGACCGTGTACTACGCGCTGAACAAGCCGATCGGCGTGGTCAGCACCATGGACGACCCCGAGGGCCGCCCGTGCCTGCACGACTACGTCCAGGACCTGGCGCCGCGGCTGTTCCACGTCGGCCGGCTCGACACCGAGACCGAGGGCCTGCTGCTGTTCACCAACGACGGCGAGCTCGCCCACCGGCTGACGCACCCGAGCTACGGCGTGCAGAAGAAGTACTGGGCCAAGGTGCCCGGCCCGATCCCGCGCGACCTGCACCGCGTCCTGCGCAAGGGCGTGGAGCTGGAGGACGGCCTGGCCAAGGTCGACGAGTTCCGCATCGTGCAGGAGCACGGCCAGCAGGCGCTGGTCGAGATCGTCCTGCACGAGGGGCGCAAGCACATCGTCCGGCGGATGATGGAGGCGGTCGGCCACCGGGTGATCGACCTGGCGCGCATCGAGTTCGGGCCCGTCAAGCTCGGCAGGCTCAAGCCGGGGACCGTCAGGACGCTGACGGTGCAGGAAGTCGGCGATCTGTACTCGGCCGTCGGCCTGTAGCCTTGCCGCCTGGCAGGCGAAACGCGCAAGCCGGGGACAATTGCTCATATGCGCGATAGGGGACGGGTGCGGTTCCGCCCGTCCCCTGCCAGAGGGCGAGAGGGGAACGACATGGTGCGGGCGATCCGAGGGGCGATCCAGGTCGACGGCAATGATCGGGAGTCGATCCTGGCCGGGACGACCGAGCTGGTGACCGAGGTGATGGAGCGCAACGGCCTCACCACGGACGACGTCATCAGCGTCATCTTCACCGCGACCCCCGACCTCACCGCGGAGTTCCCCGCGCTCGCCGCGCGCAAGCTGGGCTTCCACGACGTCCCGCTGCTGTGCGCGTCGGAGATCGACGTTCCCGGCGCGCTGCCGCGCGTGGTCCGCCTGATGGCCCACGTGTGGACCGGCAAGCCGCGGCAGGACATCCAGCACGTGTACCTGCGGGGCGCCGTGGCGCTGCGCGTGGACATCGCCCAGTAGGGCGGCCCCCGCCGGGCCGGCGCCCGGCGGGACGGGGGGACACATCGACCAGGGCCGGTCCCGCGCCGGCCTCCGTACGGCATGTAGGAAGAGCACGATGACTCCCATCGAGGACGCCGCCATCGGCAGCGTGGTCGTTGTCGGCACGGGCCTGATCGGCACCTCGATCGCGCTGGCGCTGCGCCAGCGGGACGTGCGCGTGTTCCTGGCCGACCGCGACCCGGCGGCCGTGCGGCTCGCCCGGGAGCTGGGCGCGGGGGAGGACTGGACGGGCGACAGCAGGGCGGACCTCGCCGTCGTCGCGGTGCCCCCGCAGTTCGTCGCCCAGCAACTGCTCGACCTGCAGAAGAGGGACGCCGCCCGGGTCTACACCGACGTGGCCAGCGTCAAGGTGCTGCCGCTCGCCCAGGCGGCCCAGCTGGGCTGCGACCTGACGGCGTACGTGGCGGGACACCCCCTGGCGGGGCGCGAGCGGTCGGGGCCGGCCGCGGCCCGCGCCGACCTGTTCCTGGGGCGTCCCTGGGCGTACTGCCCCACGCCGGAGGCGGCCCCTGAGGCTGTCGCGGCCGTCGAGGGGCTGATCGCGCTGTGCGGCGGCAACGCCGTGCGGGTGGACGCCGGCGAGCACGACCGCGCGGTGGCGGTGGTCTCCCACGCGCCGCACGTCACCGCCGCCGCCGTCGCGGCCCGGCTCGCGGAGGCGCCGGACGCCGCGCTCGGCCTGTCCGGCCAGGGGGTGCGGGACGTCACCCGGATCGCGGCGAGCGACCCGGCGCTGTGGACCGGGATCCTGTCCGGCAACGCGATCCCGGTCGCCGAGGTGCTGGAGGCCGTCGTGGCCGACCTGTCCGCCGCGGCCCGGGCGCTGCGGGCGCTCGCCGGCGACGGCAACGCCGTCGGGGACGTCACCGACCTGCTGTCCCGGGGCGTCGCCGGCACCAGCCGGATCCCCGGCAAGCACGGCGGCCCGGCCCGCACGTACGCCGTGGTGCAGGTGGTCATCGGCGACCGGCCGGGAGAGCTGGCCCGCCTCGTCCAGGCCGCGGGCGAGACCGGCGTCAACATCGAGGACATCCGGCTGGAGCACGCCCCCGGGCTGCCGGTCGGCGCCGCCGAGCTGTACGTCCAGCCGGAGGCGGCCGCGGCCCTCACCGAGGGGCTGCGCGAGCGCGGCTGGCAGGTGCCCACCAGCTGACGCCAGGGCCTCCTGCCGTCTCTGCCGCTGGGCCGGTGGCGCGAGCCGCGACCCGATCCGATGCCGCAGCGGCCCGTCCGGGCCCGGTCACGCCCGCGACGACGTGGCCGGGCCCGGCGGGAGGTCAGCCGCGCTGGAGGCTCACCACCCGCGCCCGGTCGGCGCGGGCCGGGGCGAGCAGGCGGGCGGCCAGGTAGAGCAGCGT
Source organism: Microbispora corallina (assembly GCF_016863035.1). GTDB lineage: Bacteria > Actinomycetota > Actinomycetes > Streptosporangiales > Streptosporangiaceae > Microbispora > Microbispora corallina. The sequence goes on along the minus strand of NZ_BOOC01000001.1, from coordinate 54,474 downwards.
CCCGATGGGGGACAGCAGGATCGTCACCACCAGGATGGGGCTCGTCACCAGCGGCGGGACGCCCCGTTCGCGGGAGTCGAGGTACATCCAGCGGCCCACGAACAGGTCGAACCCGATGAGGTGCGCCCACAGGGCGGCCGCGCCCTCCGGGCTGCCGAAGAAGTCGCCGAGGACGCGCAGGTCCGGGCGGCTCACGGCGGCCCACAGGCCGCCGAAGTCCGGGATCACGAGCGCCAGGTAGACGAGCAGCGGCGGCACGACGATCAGGGGCGAGGACACGATCCTTCGGGTCCACGACCAGCCCGGAGCGAAGATCATCAGGGCCCAGAACGGCACGGCGAGCGGGAACGTGAGCTGGAACAGCGCCTGGGTCATCGCACGCCCGCCTCGGGCACCGGGGTGAGGACCGGGGCGACCGGCCGCCTGCGCCGGGCCAGGACCACGGCCAGGGACCCGGCCGCCACCGCGGCCGCGATCAGGGCCAGCCCGCCGAGGACCGCGGCGTCCGGCCGGACCAGCGGCTGCCCGCGCAGGGCCTGCCAGGTCAGCAGCGCCACCAGCGCCAGGTAGCCCGCGGCGGCCACCCGGATCAGGCCCACCCGGACGCCCTCGTCGCGCAGCGCCGGCACCCACCGGCCCGCCAGGGACAGGATGACCGCCACGAGTGGGATCGCCTGCAGCGCGTGCAGGCCCACCGCGTGCGGGACGCGCAGATCCCCGCCCGTGGTGCTCCAGTCGGTGAGCGGCATGCCGGGGCCGCCGTCAGGCACGCCGACGCTGTGGGCCCCCATGACGCCGTCGAACGTGCCGTCCGCCAGCGCCTGCGACTGTTCCGGAGTGGGTCCGACCATCAGGAAGGCGACCGCCATGCCGATGACCGACAGCACCAGCGCGAGCCGCAGCGCGGTGGTCGTCGGCCGGTCCGCGAGCCGCTGCCGCAGGGCGAGCACGCCGATCCCGATGCTGGTGATCCAGAGGAACGTGATGGTGAGGCCCATCACCCCGAAGATCGCGGCGTCGAGCGGCGTCGACTCGTTGAAGTGGCTGCGCCGGCCCCGGAGGACCTGGGTGACGATCAGCACGATCTCGATGATCCCGGCCGTCACGAGGAGGTTGCCGGCCAGCCGGGCCAGGCCCGGGGTGCGGCGCATCAGCGGGAGTATCCAGGCGATCACGGTGCCGAAGGCGATGAACGACAGGCAGAACTTGAGCGGCTTGAGCCAGATCGGCTCGCCCATCAGCACCCGGTCGTCGAACGCCAGCCCGGCCACGCAGACGACGGCGAGCACGCCGAGCGCGCCGCAGAAGAGCATCAGCGGGCGATGCCATCGGAGCGGCATGGCCAATCCTCCTATGGATAGTTCAACTATCGATAGCTCCAGGATCCATTCTGGCCGACCGGTTCGCAAGAGGTGGACGGCATCCGCTCGATCCGTACGGGCGGGAGGGCCGGCGCCGGGACGGGCGAGGTGAAGGCCGGCGCGGAGACCTTCGCCCGGTTCACGGCGTCGAGCCGCGACACGGCGCCGAGTTTGCCGAAGATGTTGCGCAGGTGCCGTTTGACCGTGCCCTCGGTGATCGACAGCTGGACGGCGATCTGCCGGTTGCTGAGCGCGCGGGCGACCAGAGCCAGCACCTCCTCCTCCCGCTCGGTCAGCAGGGCCCGCGGGGCCGACTGCGCGATGGTCCTCGGCGGGCGCGGGGAGACGATGACCCGGTGGGAGCTGCGGTGCACGCTGCGCAGGGCCGCCGTCAGGTCCTGCCAGCTCACGCCCTTGTGCAGGTAGCCCCGGGCGCCCGCCGACAGCATCTCCTGCACCAGGTGCGGGTCGTCGTGCATCGTCAGCACGACGACCGTGCTGTGCGGCGACACGTGCGCGATCTGGTTCAGCGTGTACGCGGGCGGGTGGCCCGGCATCTCGACGTCCAGAAGAACGATGTCGGGACGGACCGCGGCGACCGTGGAGACGACGGCGCGGCCGTCCCCGGCCTGGCCGGCGACGCGGAAGTCGGGCTCGGAGCGCAGGAGCTCGCAGAGCGCCTCGCGCAGGAGCGTGTGGTCGTCGGCCACGACGATGCGGATGGGATGCTCAATGCTCATGCGGGCGCCCTCCGAGAGGCACGGAGATGTCGATCCTCGTCCCACCGGACGGATGGCTGCTCATGCGGAACTCGCCCGCGAGGAGCTCGGTGCGCTCCCGCATGGAGGCGAGGCCGGCCCCGTGCCAGGCCCGGCCGGGGTCGAGCCCGGCGCCGTCGTCCTGGACGACGGCCACCACCTTCCCCGGCAGGATCTCGGCGTGGGCGCTGACGCCGCCGGCCCCGGCGTGGGCGAGCGCGTTGCGCAGGGCCTCCCTGATGATGGCCAGCAGTTCGGCGCGCACGTCCACGGGCAGGGACGACTCCTCGCCGCGCACGGACACCTCCAGGCCCACGCCCGGCGGCTTCACCGCCTCGGCGAACGCGCGCAGCGAGCCCTCCAGGCCGATCCTGGGCGGCCAGGGCCGCAGGCCCTTCACCAGCCGCCGTACGGTCTCCCAGGCCTCGTTCAGCGCCTGGCGCACCTGACGCAGGTCGTCCTGCGCCTCGGGCGTCCCGCGGCGCAGCTCGTAGAGGTCGAGCCGGCGCATGGCCAGGCTGATGCTGCTGCCCACCCAGTCGTGCACGTCCCGGGCGACGACCATCCGGATCCGCTCCTGCTCGGCGCCGATCCGGTCGAGCGTCTCCGCCTCGGCCTCGGCGCCGAAGGCGCCCACGAGCGTGAGGATCGCCCGGTTCAGCGCCGGCAGCACGTGGTCGCGCGGCCGTTCCCGTTCCACGGGGTCCCAGGCCGTCCCGGCCAGGTGGTCGGCCACCGCCTGGAACAGCTCCGCCCAGGCGGCGCTGGCCGCCACGAGCCCGACCGCGCGTACGGCCGGGCTCGGCGGCTCGATCGCCGCCCGCGCGGGCCGGCCCCCGCCGGACTCCGCGCAGAGCTCCAGGAGACTCTCCGTCTGCCTGCGCCACTCCCGCCAGACCAGGGGGTCCTGGACCACGGGACTCGCCAGCTCACGCAGGCGGGATTCGTACACCTGCAGTAACGCCGGGCTCCGTACGAGCACCTCCGGCGACGTGCTTTCCGCCATATCCGATCCCCTGCACCTTGTTCGCCCCCGACTTTGGCCACGGACCAGAAGGGGGGTCCGCGTTACGACCGTCACATGGTGCTGGCCCGCGATTCCGCAGGCATCGATCGCCACAATTATCTAGAAATCGAGCGTTTCTCGGCAATGGGCAGGGGAGGGGTTTCTGCGTTCATGACGGATAGTAGAGAAGCGTGTTGAGAATCAGGTCATGTTAATCCCGTGTAAAGAGATTTTTATTCGTGTAATTCTGTACTATCTCCGCCGCAGAGCGGGGTCGGCCAGCTCAGGGTGCTGCCAGCCCTCGTCGTGCGGATTGAGCGTGGTGCCTGGCGGGACGATCCGGTCGATCTCGTCGAGCACGTCGCCGGTCAGCTCGACCGACACCGCTCCGAGCTGACTGTCAAGGTGCTCTGTGGTACGCGGGCCGATGATAACCGAGGTGACCGAGGGATGGCGGAGCGTGAAGGCCAGGGCGAGGTCGATGAGACTGATCCCGGCGCGCTCGGCCAGCAGGGCCAGCTCCTCGACGATCTCCAGCTTGCGCTGGTTGGCGGGCAGCTCCATGTCGTACCTGCCGGGCACGACGAAGCTGCGCATGCTGAACGGGACCTCCTGGTCCTTGCGGTACCGGCCGGTGAGCCAGCCGCCGGCGAGCGGGCTCCAGGTCAGCACGCCCACCCGGTACTGCCGGCAGACCGGGAGCACGTCGCGCTCGATCCCTCGAACGAGGATCGAGTACGGCGCCTGCTCGGCGGAGAACCGCTCGCGGAACCCGCGGGCGGCCACGAGCTGCGCCTCCACGATGAGGTGGGCCGGGAACGTCGAGGTGCCGAAGTAGCGGATCTTGCCGGCCCGAACCAGGTCGGTCAGCGCGCTCAGCGTCTCGTCGATGTCCGTGGAGGGGTCGGGACGGTGGATCTGGTAGAGGTCGATCCAGTCCGTGCCGAGCCGGCGCAGGCTGTTGTCCACCTCCTGCGTGATCCAGCGGCGGGAGTTGCCCCGCATGTTGGGGTCGGCGCCCATGGGGAAGTGGCACTTGGTCGCGAGGACCACCCGGTCCCGGGCCCCCGCCTGCGCGAGGGCCTTGCCGACGATCTCCTCCGACTCCCCGGCCGAGTAGTTGTCGGAGGTGTCGATGAAGTTGACGCCGTTCTCGAGGGCGTGGTGGATGATCTTTATCGAGTCGTCGTGGTCGGGATTGCCCCACGACCCGAACATCATCGCTCCAAGGCACAGCCGGCTCACCGTCACCCCGGTGCGGCCGAGCACTTCGTACTGCATGTGATCTCCCTGAGTGTCGGGGGTCAGGCGGGCCGCGGCGCGACCTCGGCGGGCGCGGCGGGGGCGGCGTCGTGCCCGTGCCCGTGCTCGGGCACGCCGTGGCGGCGCCACCAGGCGGCCAGCGGAGCCGGGGCCCACCAGGCCCACCGGCCGAGCAGCCGCATCGTCGCCGGGACGAGCAGGCCGCGCACGATCGTGGCGTCGACGGCGACGGCGATCACCAGGCCGACGCCGGCCATCTTCATGAACGTGATCCCGGACAGGACGAACCCGCCCACGACCACGGCCACCAGCAGGGCCGCGCTCGTGATGACGCGGGCCGTCCGCTGCAGCCCCCGGGCCATCGACTCGGCGACGTCGCCCGTGCGCTCGTACTCCTCGCGGACCCGCGACAGCAGGAACACCTCGTAGTCCATGGCCAGGCCGAAGGCGATGGCCACGATGAGCACGGGGAAGTTCACGTCCACCGCGCCGACCGGGACGAAGTTGAGCACGCCGTCGAGCCAGCCGTCCTGGAAGATCAGCTTGATCGCGCCGAAGGAGGCCGACAGCGACAGCAGGTTGAGCAGCACCGACTTCACCGGCAGCACCACGGACCCGAAGGCCAGGAACAGCACGACGAACGACACGACGGTCACGAACAGCGCCATCCACGGCATCCGGGAGGTGACCATGTCGACGATGTCCACCCGGGAGGCGGGCATGCCGGTGAACGCGGCCGTGGTCCCGGGGGGCGGGGCGACGGCCCGCAGGCCGTCCACCATCCGGCGGGCGTCGCGGGACATCGGGTCCATGGCGTAGCCGAGCGTGAGCCGGGCCTGGTCGCCGGCGGCGCCGGTGACCCTGGCGCCGTTCACGCCCGGGACCGCGTCGAGGCGGGCGGCGTAGGCGTCCAGGGCGCCTCTGTCGAGCGCGCGGGGCGACTCGACGACGGCCGTCACGAGCTTGCCGGGATCGGCCGCGAAGCGCTGTCCCACCTCCTGGGTGACGGCGCGGGCGTCAGCGTTCGCCGGGAGCACCCAGTCGCCGGGCCGCGCCCAGTTCACCCCGAGGAACGGCAGGCCGAGGGCGACCAGGACGACGACGATGCCGAGCGTGCTCGCCAGCGGGCGGCGCATGACGGCGTGGGCGACCCGGTACCACCGGCCGGTCGTGGGGTCGATCACGCGCACCCGCGCCGGGTTGAGCCGGGTGCCCATGATCTTCAGCAGCGCCGGGAGCACGGTCAGCGAGGCCACGACGGCCACGACCACGGTGCCCGCGCCCGCGTAGCCCATCGACAGCAGGAACCGCGAGGGGAAGAGCGTGAGGCCGGCGAACGACATGGCCACCACGACGCCGGAGAACGTGATCGTCCGCCCCGCCGTCGCCATCGTCCGCTCGACCGCGGCGTCCACGGACGCGCCGGACGACAGCTCCTCGCGGAACCGGGTCACGGCCAGCAGCGCGTAGTCGATCGCCAGGCCCAGGCCGAGGATGCTGATCACCTGGATGGCGAACGTCGAGATGTCGGCGAACAGCGTCACGAAGCGCAGCAGCGCGAGCGAGCCCAGCGCCGCCGTGAAGCCGATGACCAGCGGCAGCGTGGCGGCCAGGACGCTGCGGAACACCACGATCAGCAGGATCAGCAGGATCGGCGTCGAGATCGCCTCGGCGAGGCCGAGGTCGCGCAGCGTGAGCCGGTTGACCTGGTCGGTCATCGAGGTGGTGCCGCCGAACCTCACGGTCAGCCCGGGCACCGCGAAGCTGTCCTGGATCTTGCGCAGCTGCTGCACGCGGACCTGGTCGTCGGGCGAGCGCAGCTGCACCGCCGCGTACGTGGCGTGCCGGTCCTTCGAGACGTAGCCGGCGGAGCCGGTCGACCAGTACGAGTCGAGCCGCGTCACGTCACCGCGCGGCACGGCGGCCAGGGCCCGCTTCACCGGCTCGGCGAAGGCGGGGTCGTCGACGGTGAGGTGGTCGCTCTCATAGAGGACGACGACGTCGTTGGCGTACCGGCCGAGGGGGCCGGCCAGCACGTTGTCGGCGTGCACCGACGGGCTGCCGGGGTCGTCGAACCCGGCGCCGCCGCCGAGGCGGCCGAACACGCCCGTGCCCCAGACGGCGGCGAACACGACGAACAGCAGGGTCCCGAGCATGATCCAGCGGCGGCTTCGGATGGCGAAGCGGCCGAGTGTGCGGAACATGTACGCCTCCACCGTAGATAGCGGTGAGCATTACTATCCATCTAATTATCGATAGTGATACTATCCACTATCTAAGTTGGGGGGCAAGAGGTCATCACTGGAGGCCGGACGATGAGCGTTCGTGGCGGAGCCTTAGCCACCTTTCTGATCACGGGGACCGCGGCGTTCATGGCGTCGCTCGACAACCTGATCGTCACCACCGCGTTGCCGACGATCCGGCGCGACCTGCACGCCTCGCTCGAGAGCCTGGAGTGGACGGTCAACGCCTACACCCTGTCGTTCGCGATCCTGCTGCTGGGCGCGGCCATCCTGGGCGACCGCTTCGGCCGCAGGACCGTCTTCGTCGCGGGCGTCGCGCTGTTCACCGTCGCGTCCGCGGCCGCCGCCCTGTCCGGCACCGCCGGGATGCTCGTGGCCGCCCGGGTGCTCCAGGGCGTCGGCGGGTCGGTCATCTTCCCGCTGTCGCTGACGCTCGTCGTCACGGCCGTCGGCGAGAGGCGCCGCGGCATCGCCATCGCCGGCCTGAGCGGGATGAGCGGACTCGCCATCGCCCTCGGCCCGTGGGTCGGCGGCATGATCGTCCAGCTCGGCGACTGGCACTGGGTCTTCTGGCTGAACGTCCCGATCGGCGTGCTGCTGCTGCCGCTCGCCCTCGCCCGCCTGGCCGAGAGCCACGGCCCGTACGCGCGGCTCGACGTCCGCGGCACGCTGCTCGTCACCGGCGGCCTGCTCGGCGTCGTCTACGGGCTGGTGCGCAGCTCGGCGCTCGGGTGGGGCGACGCGCAGGTGGTGGGTTCGCTGGCCGCCGGGGCGGCGCTGCTGGCGGCCACCGTGGCGTGGGAGAGGCGGGCGCCCCATCCCGTGCTGCCGCCGCACCTGTTCCGGCGGCGCGGCTTCACGCTGTCGAACGCCGTCGCCCTGCTCGTCCAGGGCGGCATGTTCGGCGCGGTCTTCCTGCTGACGCAGTACCTGCAGAACGTGCTCGCCTACTCGCCCGTGCAGGCCGGGTTGCGCACGCTGCCGTGGACCGCCATGCCGCTGCTCGTGGCGCCGCTCGCCGGGATCTTCGGCGAACGCCTCGGCGTGCGGCGGCTCATGATCGCGGGATGCGCCCTGCAGGCCGCCTCGCTCGGGTGGCTCGCCGTCGTGGCCGAGCCCGGCGTGTCCTATCTCCTGCTGCTGCCGGCCATGGTGGTCGCCGGGGCCGGCATGGGCCTGTTCTTCGCGCTGAGCGCCCGGCAGACCCTCGACTTCGCGTCCCCTTCGGAGGAGGGCCTCGCGTCGGGCGTCAACAACGCGCTGCGCCAGGTCGGGGTGGTCCTCGGCGTGGCCGTGCTGGCCGAGGTGTTCGCGGTGACGGGCGGCTACGCGACGGCGGCGTCGTTCACCTCGGGCCTGCGGGCGGCGCTGTGGGGCGGCGCCGCGATGGTCGCCGCGGCCACACTGTGCGCCGCGCTCGTCCCTCCGTCCCCGCCGCGCGAGCGGCCCGCCGAGCCGGCGCCGGTGCGCGAGGTCAGCGCCTGAGCGCCTGACGGCGTCCGGTGTGCCGCGCAATCGGGCGTGGTACGCCGGACGCGACCAGGATCTATCCTTGGAGGCGGCGACAGGGAGAGACACCATGAGGATCGCTGAGCTGAGCAGGCGCACCGGCGTTCCCATCCCCACGATCAAGTACTACACGCGGGAGGGGCTGCTCCCGCCGGGGGAGCGGACCGGGCCCAACCAGGCCCAGTACGGCGAGGCGCACGTGCGCCGCCTCAAGCTGGCGCGCGCCCTCGTCGAGGTGGGCGGCCTGTCCATCGCCTCGGCCCGCGAGGTGCTCTCCCTGATGTTCTCCACCGGCGTCTCCCAGCTCGACACCATCGGTAAGGCGCAGTACGTGATGACCGCGCCGCGCGACTACACCGAGGACGAGGCGTGGCAGGAGGCCGTCGCCGAGGTCGACCGGCTGCTGGAGGAACGCGGCTGGCAGGTCAAGCCCACCAACCCCGCCCGCCGCACGCTGGCCGACGCGCTCGCCACCATGCGGCGGCTCGGCCAGGACGACTTCGCCAAGGTCCTCGGCTCCTACGCCGACGCCGCCGAGCGCGTGGCCGCCGACGAGGTGAAGACGCTGCTGCACCGCGGCGATCTCGACAGCATCGTCGAGGGCGTCGTCATCTGGACCGCCATGGGCGACACGATCCTCGCGTCGCTGCGCCGGCTGGCCCACGAGGCCGAGTCGACCCGCCTCTTCGGCGACTTCTGAGACTCCCCGCACGCGCGAAGCCCTCCGGCGCCGGCCGGAGGGCTTCGTTCGCTCGCAGGCCCGGGACACCGGGCGGGGATCAGGCGGGCGCGGCCACCAGGCAGGCCGCGTCGGGCACCGCCACCGGCGCGCCCAGCGCCCCCAGCAGGCCCGTCTCCGGGTCGACGGACAGCGCGGCGACCGTCCCCGCCATCTGGTTGGCCACGTACACGACCGTGCCCGAGGGATCGACGAGCAGGTCCCACGGCATGGTGGTGAACGGGTCGCCGAACCGGTGCTCCCCGGTCCGCTTCAGCACCGCGCCCCCGGCGGCCACCTCGAAGACGGCCACGCTCTCGTGGCCCCGGTTGGCCGCGTAGACGTACCGCCCGTCGGCCGAGATCACGATGGCGGAGGGCGCGATCCAGCCGTCCGCCTCGTCGGGCACCGTGCGCACCGAGCCCAGCGGCCACAGGGCCCCGGACGTGTCGAAGCCGCACACCACGATGACCGGCTGGAGCTCGCCGACGACGTAGACGTACCGGCCCGAGGGGTGGAAGACGAGGTGGCGCGGGCCGACGCCCTCGCCGAGGTGGGTCCGTCCGAGGGCCGACAGGTGCCCGCTGGACGCGGAGAACCGGTACACGTGGACGTGGTCGTCGCCCTTGTCCGGCACGAGGACGAACGTCCCGGTGTGGTCGGTCGCGGTCATGTGCGGGTGGGGCCCGGCCTGATTGACCGGGTCGGGGCCCTTCCCGTCGTGGCGCACGACGTCCACGGCCGGGCCGAGCAGCTCGTCGTCCTCCACGGGGAAGACGACGACCTCGCCCGAGTCGTGGTTGACCGCGAGCAGGTGCCGTCCCGACGGGTGCAGGGACAGGTGGACGGTGCCGGCGCCGAGGGCCGGGCGCTCGCCCCGGTGCTCCAGCGAGCCGTGCCGCCCGACGCCGAGGACGTGCACCCGGCCGTCCGGCACGTTGGCGGCCACGTAGAGCGTCCGCCCCGAAGGGGACGGCAGCAGGTGGAAGGGGTTGGGGATGTCGGTGAACGAGCCGGTGAGCACCAGCCCGCCGGTCGCGGGATCGGTCATCACGACGCGCACGCCCCTGGCGAGGGTCTCGGTCCAGGAGTATCCGCCGACGAACAGTCGCATTGCAGCCGGGCCTTCCTCGTCGTCGCTCTCGGCCGGGCCCGCCGCTCGGGCCCGCCGGTCGGGTCGTCAGTCGTCGAGCGCGACCACGGCGCGCGGGCGGGCGAGCACCTTCTCGCCGCCGTGCCGCACGGTCAGGTCGATCCGCACCCGGGAGCCGGGCAGCTTCTCGGCCACGACCCCCTCCACCACCACCTCGGTGCCGTCGTACCCGTCGGGCACGACGACGGGCCGGGTGAACCGGGCGCCGCAGCCGCTCACCCGCCCGGGGCGGCCCGCCCACTCGTTCACCAGGCGCATCGCCACGCCGAAGGTGAGCATGCCGTGGGCGACGAGGCCGGGCAGCCCGGCCCCCTCGGCCGCGCTCTCGCTCCAGTGGATGGGGTTGAAGTCTCCCGAGGCGCCGGCGTAGCGGACCAGGTCGTAGCGGCGGATCGGGTGGGTGAGGCGGGGCAGCCGGTCCCCGACCCGGACGGCCGAGTAGCGCGGGACGTCAGGCATCCTCGTCTCCCATGGTCACGAGCGTGGCGGTGGCCGTGCAGACGTGCTCGCCGCCCGTCGTGGTCACGGCGCTGGACAGGGTCAGCACGTCGGCGGGACCGGCGCCGCCCACGTCCTCGACCCGCACGGTGACCGTGAGCCGGTCGCCGGCCACGATCGGGCGGGTGTAGTCGAACCGCTGCTCCCGGTGGAGCAGGCGGGACAGGTCGAGCCCGAGCTCGGGGTCGAACACCGCCTGCCGCTCGGCCCGCATCGTGAGCACGATCGCGAACGTCGGGGGCGCGACCACCGGGCCGTCCGGGTCCGCGGCGGGGTCGGGCTCGCCGATCGCCTCGGCGAACTCGCGGATCTTCTCGCGGCCGACCTCGTACGGCTCGGTCGGCGGGTAGACCCGGCCCTTGAACGCCGGATTCAGCGGCATCGGGCTTCCTTTCGAGATGGCAGACCGGTTTCCGACTTTATCGGGATATGGACTTCTCTTCGAGGCTGACGGGATGTCACTTGGGAGGTAATCGATGCCCCGAAAGGCGCATGGTGCTGCGTCTTTGGCGGCACTTGAGGGTCCCGGCGTTGCAGCCAGGTGGGGGCTCCTGATTACGTTCGGATCGAACACCGAGGACCAGGCACCATACGATCCCAATTATTCGGGAGAAATTGGAAATGCGTATTTTCACTGTTCTCGGCTCGTTGGCGATACGTTCAGGAAACCGCGTGGTGATACCGCCGGGGCCCAAGGTCCGTCAGGTCCTCGCCCTGCTGCTGATGCGGCCGGGCCAGGTCGTCCCGGTGGAGACGCTGGTCGAGGAGCTGTGGGAGGACGCGCCGCCGCGGACGGCCCTGCAGTCGCTGCACACGCACGTCTACCGGCTGCGCCGGCTTCTGGGGGCCGACGGCGACCCTCCGGCGCCGCTGCTGACCGAGCCCACCGGATATGTGCTGCAGGTGGCGGGGGAGCAGGTCGACGCCGAGCGGTTCCGGCGGCTCGCGGAGCGCGGGGCGGCCGGGGTCGCCCGGGGGGAGACGGCCGAGGGGGCGGCCGTCCTGCGCGAGGCGCTCGCCCTGTGGCGGGGCAGGCCGCTCGGCAACGTGGCCTGCGGCCCCGTCCTGACCCGCCACCTCGCCCAGCTGGAGGAGGCGCGGATCAGGGCGCTCGAGCTGCGGATCGAGGCCGACATGCGGCTGGGCCGCCACCGGGAGCTGGTGGGCGAGCTGCGGGGCCTGGTGGCGGCCAATCCGCTGAACGAGTGGTTCCACGCCCGGCTGATCGAGACCCTGCACAGGGTGGGCCGGCGGGGGGAGGCGCTGACCGCCTTCCACGACCTGCGCAGGGTGCTCGACCGGGAGCTGGGGCTGGAGCCCTCGCCCGAGGTGCGCCGCCTGCAGCGGGAGATCCTCGAGGTGGGGACGCGCCCTATGCCAGGGCTACGATCGTCCGCGGCATCGTGAGCACCTTCGCGCCGTCCAGGCGGACGGCGACGCTGACCCGCACGTTCGGGGCCTCGAGCTTCTCCACCACGACGGCCTCGACCTCCAGCAGGACGCCCTTCCCGTCGTTGGGCACGGGGACCAGCCGGGGGAAGCGGCCGCCGAAGTCGACGACGGCCGCCGGGTCGCCCGCCCAGTCCGAGACCACGGACAGGGCGAGGGCCATGGTGAACATGCCGTGTGCGATGGGGTGCGGCAGGCCGATGGCCTCGGCCGTCCGCTCGTCCCAGTGGATCGTGTTGTAGTCGCACGAGGCCCCGCCGTACCGGACGAGGTCCCCGCGCTGGACCGTGACGGTGCGGCCCGGGAGCCTCGTGCCGGGCTCCACGTCGTCGTAGCGGCGCCTGGCCGGCGCCGGACGGGTGATGACCGTGGTCATGGTGCGGGCTCGCCCTTCCTCTCGGGATCGAACATGACGAACGTCGACTTCGCCGTGCACACGTGCTCGTCGCCCCCGGCGTCGATCCGGCTCTCGAACGTGATGACGTCGTTGTCACCGATGATGTCGATGGCCGCGATGGAGACCGTCACGGTGAGGACGTCCCCGGCGCGGATCGGCCGCCGGTAGGCGAACCGCTGCTCCCGGTGGACGAACCGCACCTGGTTCCGGGCGCCGAGCTCCGGGTCGTACACGACCTGGCGCTCGGCCTCCAGCGAGATCACCATGGGGAAGCTCGGCGGGGCGATGACGTCCGGGTGGCCGTGCGCCCGCGCCGCCTCCGGGTCCCGGTAGACGGGGTTGGGGTCGCGGATCGCGTTCGCGAACTCCCAGATCTTCTCCCGCCCCACCTCGTACGGCTCGCTGGGCGGGTAGCTCTTGCCGACGCACGCGACGTTCAGAGCCATCGGCGCACCACCAGGCAGCCCACGTTGCCGTCGTCGCCCACGCTGGTCACGAGGCCGGTGCGGGGGTCGCCGTCCGGGGCCTCCTGCCAGGAGGCGAGCAGCGCGGCCAGCTGCAGGGCGCCGCTGGCGCTGTAGCACTCGCCCACGGCGGTGGCGGCCCGGATCAGGGGGACGTCGCGGCCCAGCGCGGCGCGCAGCGCCCGCTCCTCGACGGCCTCCATGTCCCGGTGCCCCGCCGCGCCCACGGAGACCACGTCCACCTCGTCGGGGAGGACTCCACTGCGCGACAGCGCCCGCCCGACGCACGCGGCCAGGCCGCGGGCCCTGCCGTCGGCGTCGTCCACGCCGTGGTAGCCGACCTCGCAGGCCAGCACCTCGGCCAGCCCGGTGCGGCCGGCCTCCCGGGCCGCCTCGGCGTCCTCGAGGAGGAACATGGCCGTGCCCTCGCCGATCGGCGCCTCCGCGTCCAGGGCCTGCGACAGGTGCCAGCCCCAGGCCGAGATCGGCACCAGTTCCTCCACGCCGCCGACGAGCACGCGGGAGGCGCGGCCGCCCTCGATCGCCGTACGGGCGAACCGGACGGCCGCCAGGCTCGACACCTGGCCGCCGGAGATCGTGGAGTTGACGGCCCGCAGGCCGTTCTTGATCGCGATCTGGCCGCCGCAGGCGTTCATGACCACGTTGGGGAAGTTCCCCGGGTTGACCATGTACGGCTTCTCCTGCAGCACGGTGTCGCAGGCGACCTCCGAGAGCGTCCGCAGGCTGCCCGTGCTGGTGGCGACGACCACGCCGATGTCCGCGCCGTCGCCCTCGGCGCCCGCCTGCCGCAGCGCCGACCGGCAGGCGATCAGGGCCATGAGCGTGAACCGGTCGACGTGGCGCAGCCCCTTGGTGCCGAGGTGCTCGGCGACCGGGAGCTCGGGCAGCGCCCACAGCGGCTGCGGGGGGTACCCGTCGGGCGAGTCCTCCGGGGCGCCCGGGGCGGCGGGGCCGCTCTCCAGCGCCCCGGCCAGCGGGGCCAGCCCCACGCCCGCGGGGGAGACCACCCCGCACCCGGTGACGAGGAGCGGCCGGACCGGCGCGGCCACCGCCGCGCCGGCCGTCATGCCACCCTCCCGAAGACGGTCACCACGTTGTTGCCTCCGAAGGCGAGTCCCTGGTTCTGCGCGACGTCGACCCGGCCGGGCCGGGCCACGTTCGGCACGACGTCCAGGCCGGGGCCGAGGGCCGGGTCCAGCTCCTCCAGGTTGGCGGTGGGGGGCAGGAAGCCCTCCTGGATCGCCTTGAGGCAGGCGATGGCGCCGAAGGCGCTGGCCGCGCCCATCGTGTGCCCGATCATGGACTTGACCGAGCTGATCGGCGGGATGTGATCGCCGAACGCCTCCCGGACCGCGGTGACCTCGGTGATGTCGTTGGTCCGCGTCCCGGTGCCGTGGGCCGAGATGTAACCGACCTGGGAGGCCTCGACCCCGGCGAACCGGTGGGCGATGCGGATGCACTCGGCGAAGCTGGACGCGTCCGGGTTCACCATGTGCTTTGCGTCGCAGTTGACGCCGTAGCCGAGCACCTCGCCGTAGATCCGCGCGCCGCGGGCCTGGGCGTGCTCCAGGGGCTCCAGCACGAGGACGGCGCCGCCCTCACCGGTGAGGATGCCGGAGCGGTTCACGTCGAACGGCCGGCAGACCTTCTCGGCGAGCGCGCCAAGCCGGTAGAACCCGGCGTGGCACGAGCGGTTCACCGCGTCGGCGCCGCCCGCCAGCATGAAGTCGGCCTGCCCGGTCCGCACGAGGTCGTACGCGTAGCCGAGGGCCATGTTGCTCGCGGAGCAGGCCGTGGGGATCGTCTGCGAGTCCCCGGTCAGGTGCAGCTCGGCGCTGACCGCGTTGGCGATCTGGCTGGCCGGGGCCATCGGCACCAGGCGGGGGTCCACGGCCTTGAGGCCCTGGCTCATCCACTGGTCGACGACCTCCATGAGCACCTGCGACTCGCCGGCCGTGGTGCCCATGATGGACCCGGTCCGCGCGGCCGACAGGTCGCCGGGGTCGAGGCCGGAGTCCTCCACCGCGAGCCGGGCGGCCGCGGCCGCGAACAGCGCGCTGCGGCCCCACCGGGCGGTGTCGATCCGCCGCAGCAGCCGTTCCGGCTCGAAGTCCTTGACCTCGCAGGCCACCGTGTAGGGGAAGCCGTCCGTGTCGAAGCTCGAGATCTCGGAGGCGCCGTTCCTCCCTTCCCGGATGGCGGCGGTGAACGCCTCGACACCGGTGCCGATGCAGCTCACCGCCCCCAGGCCGGTAACGGCGACGCGCCGGTCAGGCATTCTGGGGCTCCCGGCCGGCGACCTTCGTGACCACGGCGTAGACGCCGTCCAGGTTCGGCATGTTCGGCAGCTCGTCCTGCGGAACCGCGACGCCGAGCTCCTTCTCGATCCGGGCGAGAATCGTGATGAGCGACAGCGAGTCCGCGTCGTATTCGTCGATGAAATGACCCGACCCGGTGAGCTCGCCGGGCTCCAGCTCGAGTTCCTGCTCGATGATGTCGCGAATCTTCTCCTGCAGGGCGCTGACATCAACAGTCATTCGCGGATTCCCCTTCTCAATATCCGACCGTTTCTCGCCGACGACGTTAACCACCGGCCCTCCCGAGGAACAAGGGAACGGATCGAAAGTGACATCGCGCCGCTTTTATCGCGAATTTAGCGGCCTTTCATCGGCGGCTGCGAAAGTGATGCCACAACCGTCTATCCAGGGGGGTGACGATGGCGGCCACAACGGAAGCCGTCGCCGATCTCGCCGAGCCGGTGGAGCTGAGTTTCGGTCGCACGATCGACCGCGCTCTGGTGCAC
Source organism: Microbispora corallina (assembly GCF_016863035.1). Lineage (GTDB taxonomy): Bacteria > Actinomycetota > Actinomycetes > Streptosporangiales > Streptosporangiaceae > Microbispora > Microbispora corallina. The sequence continues at coordinate 38,831 of NZ_BOOC01000001.1, read as the reverse complement.
CGCGCCTCGGTCGCCGAGGTCTTCGTGACCGATATCCGCCCGGCCGGCGAGGCCCGGTTCCTGGCCGCGGCGCAGCTTCCGCTCAGCCACGGCTACTACAGCGACCACACCGCGCGGCCCGCTGTGTTCGACCCGTTGCTGGTGCTGGAGGCCGGCCGGCAGGCCGGCATCGCGGGCGCGCACCTGCTGGGCCTGCCGCCCCGGGCGATGATGATGGTCGCGAGCTTCACGATCACGCTCGACGGCCCGCTCCTCGCCGGGCACCTGCCCGGCGAGCTGCGCATCGACAACCGGTTCGACGCCCGCAGGACGCGCGGCGGCCGGGTGCGGACCGGCTCGGTCACCCAGGACCTCGTCCTGGACGGCGAGCCGGCCGGCGTGCACACGATGGAGGTCAACGTCGTCACGCCGGGCGAGCACGAGGCCCTGCGGCGGCTCATGCGGGGCACGCCCGCGCCGTCCACCCGCGACCTGGGCGACCCGGAGGGCGTGTCGCGCGCGCTGCCCCACGAGGTGGGCCGCAGCAACCCGCTGAACGTCGTCGTCGCGGACGTGGAGCGCGCACCGCGACGGGCGCGGGCGCTGGTCGCGCCCTCGTTCGCCAACCGGTCGCTGTTCGACCACGAGTACGACCACCTGCCCGCCACCACCCTGGCCGAGGCGGCCCGCCAGCTCGCCGTCGTCCTGGCCGGCGACGAGGCCGTGCCGTACGAGGTGTCGGGGCGCTTCCTGCGCTTCGCCGAGCTGGACCTGCCCTGCGTCGCGGAGGCGGAGGCCGGGCCCGGCGGCGCGGTCGAGGTCAGGTTCGCGCAGGGCGACGGGATCGTGGCCGAGATGCGGCTGCGGCTGAGCGGGGAGGCGGGGCGATGACGGCGGAGCCGGTGGCGGCGGTCTGGACCGACTTCGGCGGGGTGCTCACCCCGCCCATCAGCGTGACGATGGCCCGGTTCTGCGCCGCGCACGACCTGCCGCAGGAGGCGCTCATCGACGCCATCCTCAAGGTCACCGCGTCGTACGGCACCGACGACATCATGCTGCCGATCGACACCCCCCTCGTGAGCGAGCCGGAGTGGGTCGCGCAGATCGGCGAGGTGCTGCGGGCCGACCACGGCGTCGAGATGCGCCTGACGACCCTCGCCGACGCGTGGTTCGACGGCCGCGAGGCCAACGCCGAGTGGGTCGCCGCGCTGCGCGGCCTGCGGGAGCGCGGGCTGTTCGTCGGGATGCTGTCCAACATGGTCCCCGCCTGGGACCTGCACTGGCGGCGGATGGTCGACCCGGCGGAGCTGTTCGACGACGTCGTGCTGTCCTTCGAGGTCGGCTGCCGCAAGCCCGACCGGCGCATCTTCGACCTGGCCGTGGAGCGCTCCGGCGTCCCGGCCGGGCTGTCCCTGTTCGTCGACGACCTGCCGAAGAACTGCGACGGCGCCCGCGCCGCCGGGTGGCGGGCCGTCCACTTCACCGGTACGGCCGAGGCCGTCGCCGCCCTCAACGAGCACCTAGGAGTGGCCATATGACCCGTTCTGTTCTGGTCACGGGCGGGAACCGGGGCATCGGCCTCGCGATCGCCCGCGCGTTCGCCGACAACGGCGACAAGGTCGCGATCACCTACCGGTCGGGCGAGCCCCCGGAGGGATTGTTCGGCGTCCGCTGCGACGTGACCGACTCGGCCTCGGTGGAGCGGGCCTTCGAGGAGGTCAGGGCCCAGCAGGGGCCGGTCGAGGTGCTGGTGGCCAACGCCGGCACGACCAGGGACAACCTCTTCCTGGCGATGTCCGAGGAGGACTTCGCCGCGGTGATCGACACGAACCTCATGGGCACGGTGCGGGCCGCCCGCTGCGCCGTCCACGACATGGTGAAGGCCCGCTGGGGGCGGATCATCATGATCGGTTCGACCACCGCGTTCTGGGGCTCGCCCGGCGTCACCAACTACTCGGCGTCCAAGGCGGCGCTCATGGGCTTCGCCCGCACGCTGGCCTGGGAGCTCGGCCCCCGCAAGATCACCGTGAACGTCGTCTACCCCGGTCTCATCGAGACCGACATGGTGTCGGGCCTCACCGACCAGCACCGGGCGTACCTGCACGGGATCACCGCGCTGCGCAGGTCGGGCCGGCCGGAGGAGGTCGCGCCGGTGGTGCGCTTCCTCGCGAGCGACGAGGCGAGCTTCATCACCGGCGCCCTCGTCCCGGTCAGCGGCGGCCAGGGACTGGGTCACTGAGAGCGCCTCAGAAACGACTGCGAACGACTGCGAAGAGAGGGACGAGCATGGCTGACGAGGTCCAGGAGATGCTGGCGCCGCTCGAGGAGCGCCCGCCGGACGCCGCGCAGCAGGTCCTCGAGGTGGCGATCGGCATCGCCAAGGTCTTCGGCGAGCTCGACGAGGAGGCGGCGCACCGCTACATCGCGCCGGACTTCGTCGACCACGAGGCGTCGGAGGGTGTCGGCGGCGGCCCCGAGGGGTACCTGGCGACCGCCCGGTACATGCGCTCGGCGTTCTCCGACGCGCGCTGGCAGGTGGACGACTTCATCTCCGAGGGCGACAAGTTCGCCTGCCGGGTGACGTTCAGCGGACGCCACACCGGCGACTTCCTGGGGGTGCCGCCCACGGGCAAGGAGTTCGAGATCCAGCACCTGCACTTCTACCGGGTGGAGAACGGCCAGGCCGTCGAGCACTGGGGGGCCAGGGACGAGCTCACCCTGCTGCGCGAGCTGGGCCTGTTCGCCCCCGAGCACGTGACCCCGGCCGACGCCGCCGAGGCCCAGGCCTGATCCGCCGCACCCCACCCACAGAGGAGCCCGGTCCCGTACGGGGACCGGGCTCCTCGGCGTCCGGGCTCCTCGGCGTCCGGGCTCCAGACGCGGGCCTCTCGGAACAGGGGCCGGAGACGGAACGAGGGGCCCCGGGATCGCCGGAGCCCCTCTCGTGTTTCCCCTCAAGCCCCGAGCAGGTGCCGCAGCTCGTCGTAGAGGGGCTGCCACCCCTCGGGGGCCTTCTCGTCGTCGCGCTGGAAGAACGCGACGCTGGTCGCGAGATCGGCGAACCGTTCGTGGATCTTGCGGGCGGCCTCCTTCGGCTCGCCCGTGACCGCGAACGTGTCGAGCACCTCGTCGTCGACCAGGCCGGGCATCTCCGACGACCGCCCGCTCGCCGCGAGCCGGTAGAGCTCCTCGCACAGGCCGCTCAGGCCGTGCAGGTCGAAGACCGGCGCGTAGCTCGGGATCGAGGCGTAGTACGCGATGGTGGACCGGGCCCGGGCGACGGCCGTCTCGTACTCCCGCTCGTCGGCCCCGGTCGCCACGATGGGGGTGACGTGCAGCTCGAAGCCGTCCATGGTGCGCCCGGCCCGCTCTCGGGCGGCGCGCAGCAGCGGCATCGTCGCCTCGTCGAGGACCTTCCGGGTGGCGATGATGTGCGCCAGGAAGCCGTCGGACAGCTCGCCGGCCAGCTCGGTCATCTTCTCGCCCACGCCGGCGACCAGCACGCGCGGCCGTCCGTACGGGTTGGGCCCGGGGTTGAAGAACGGGCTCATGACGGTGTGGCGGTAGAACTCCCCCCGGAACCGCAGCCGGCCGCCGTCCTCGAAGCAGTCCCAGATGGCGTGCAGGGCCAGCACGTACTCCCGCATGCGGGCGGCCGGCCGGGACCACGGCATCGAGAACCGCCGGGTGATGTGGCTCTGCAACTGCGACCCGATCCCGAGGGCGAACCGGCCGCGCGACAGCAACTGGAGGTCGTTCGCCAGGATCGCGGTGGACATGGGGTTCCGGGCGAACACCACCGCTATTCCGGTCCGTATGTCCACCTGCTCGGTCCGCAGTGCGGCGGCGGCGAGGCTCACGAACGGGTCGTGCTGGGTCTCGGACATCCACACGGCGCCGTAGCCCATTTTCTCGGCCTGCGCCGACCAATTCTCGAAGACGTCCGGCCCGACGGTGACACCGTGGAAGTCGATCCTCACGACGGGGCTCCTCCTGTATTGCGGGCAGTGTTCTCCACAGCGTCGATCCCATCATTCCGCGGAGTCGCGGGCCATGTCACCTAAGACATATGCGCATGCCTCCTAGGGGTGACTCTCCTTTGCCCCGGCGGCCCTTCTTGAAATCATTCCAGCGAATGCCCGGATGAATTGTCGAAAGGCCTTCGCGAATGACACTGCTCGACGACAGGAAAGTCGTGGCCGAAGACCCGCCCGCGTCCATGCGGGGCCGGGTCGCCGAGCTGGACCGGATGCGCGGGCGGCTGGCCGATGGGCCGGGCGCGCGGGCGACGGAGGCGCAGCACGCACGGGGGAAGCTCACCGTGCACGAACGCCTGGAGATCCTGCTCGACCCCGGCTCGTTCACCGAGATCGAGGGCTTCCGCCGGCACCGGGCGACCGGGTTCGGCATGGAGCAGCGCCGCCCGTACGGCGACGGCGTCGTCACCGGGTGGGGCACGATCGACGGGCGCAGGGTGTTCGTCTACGCCCACGACTTCCGCGTGTTCGGCGGCTCCCTCGGGGAGGCGCACGCCCAGAAGATCCACAAGGTGATGGACCTGGCGTACGCCGCCCGGGCCCCCCTCATCAGCCTCAACGACGGCGCCGGCGCCCGCATCCAGGAGGGCGTGACCGGCCTGGCGGGCTACGGCGGCATCTTCCAGCGGACCGTCCGCGCCTCCGGCGTGATCCCGCAGATCAGCGTGATGCTCGGCCCATGCGCGGGCGGCGCGTCCTACGCCCCGGCGCTCACCGACGTGGTGTTCATGGTCCGCGAGACCTCGCAGATGTTCATCACCGGCCCCGACGTGGTGGAGGCGGTCACCGGCGAGCGGATCAGCCAGGACGGCCTGGGCGGCGCCGACGTGCACGCCACCCGCTCGGGCGTTGCCACGTTCGTCCACGACGACGAGACGAGCTGCCTGGAGGACGTGCGGTATCTCGTCTCGCTGCTGCCCGCCAGCAACCTGGAGAGCCCCCCGGTCGCGCCGACGCTCGACCCGCCCGACCGGCGCTGCGAGGCCCTGCTCGACATCGTGCCCGCCGAGGCCGGCCGTCCGTACGACATGCGCGAGGTCGTCGGGGAGATCGTCGACGACGGCGAGTTCCTGGAGTTCTCCGAGCGGTGGGCCGCCAACGTGATCTGCGCGCTGGCCCGGATCGACGGGCACGTGGTGGGCGTCATCGCCAACCAGCCGATGTCGATGGCCGGTGTGCTCGACATCCACGCCTCGGAGAAGGCGGCGCGGTTCGTGCAGATGTGCGACGCGTTCAACATCCCGCTGGTGACGTTCGTCGACGTGCCGGGCTTCCTGCCGGGCACGGACCAGGAGCACGGCGGGGTCATCCGGCACGGCGCCAAGCTGCTGCACGCCTACTGCGCCGCCACCGTCCCGCGGATCCAGATGATCGTCCGCAAGGCGTACGGCGGGGCGTACATCGTCATGGACTCCCGCTCGATCGGCGCCGACCTGTCGTTCGCGTGGCCGACCAACGAGATCGCGGTCATGGGCGCGGACGCCGCCGCGAACGTGATCTTCCGGAAGGAGATCGCCGCCGCGGCCGAGCCGGAGACCACCCGGGCCAAGTTGATCGACGAGTACCGGGCCGAGCTCATGCACCCGTACTACGCGGTCGAGCGCGGCCTGGTGGACGACGTGATCGACCCGAGGGACACCCGGAGGGTGCTGGCCGGCGCCCTCGCCACGCTCCGGGGCAAGCAGGCCGTGCTGCCGCACCGCAAGCACGCCAACCCCCCGGCATGAGCGCGGCGACGGCGCCGGACGGGCGCGAGCCCGTGCCGGTCGTGCGCGAGCCTGCGGCGGTCGTGCGCGGCGCCCCGACCGACGAGCAGCTGGCCGCCGTCCTGGCCGTGCTGGCCGCGTCCGGGCGGGCGCGGGAGGGCCGGGAGCCCGAGCGGCCCGCTCCCCGCCCCCGCTGGTCGGTGGAGGCCGGCTGGCGGCTGGACCGGGAGACGTGGTGGTGACCGCCGTCACCGGGCGGTCCGAGGGGGAGACCCGAGAGGAGACGCGGTGCGCAAGGTGCTGATCGCCAACCGGGGCGAGGTGGCGGTCCGGCTGGTCCGGGGCTGCCGGGACGCGGGGCTCGACAGCGTCGCCGTGTACGCGGCGCCGGACGCCGGCGCTCCCCACGTGCGACTGGCGGGGGAGGCGTTCGCCCTGGGCGGGGACACCCCCGCCACCAGCTACCTCGACGTGGGGAAGGTGCTCGACGCGGCGCTGAAGTCGGGCGCGGACGCCGTCCATCCGGGCTGGGGGTTCCTGTCGGAGAACGCCGACTTCGCCCAGGCGGTGATCGACGCGGGGCTGACCTGGATCGGCCCGCCGCCCGCCGTGATCATGGAGCTGGGCGACAAGGTGTCGGCGCGGCGGATCGCCACGCGGGTGGGCGCGCCGCTCGCCCCGGGCACCCCCGGCCCGGTCTCCGGCGCCGCTGAGGTGGTGGCCTTCGCCGAGCGGCACGGCCTGCCCGTCGCCATCAAGGCCGCGTACGGCGGCGGCGGCCGGGGCCTCAAGGTCGCCCGCACGCTGGAGGAGATCCCGGAGCTGTACGAGAGCGCCGTGCGGGAGGCGGTCGCCGCCTTCGGGAGGGGGGAGTGCTTCGCCGAGCGGTACCTCGACCGTCCCCGGCACGTCGAGACCCAGTGCCTGGCCGACGCGCACGGCGAGGTCGTCGTGGTCTCCACCCGCGACTGCTCGCTGCAGCGTCGCCACCAGAAGCTGGTCGAGGAGGCCCCCGCGCCGTTCCTCACCCCCGGCCAGCTGCGCGTCCTGTACGACAGCTCCAAGGCCATCCTGCGCGAGGCCGGGTACGTCGGGGCCGGCACCTGCGAGTTCCTCGTGGCCCGGGACGGCCTGGTGTCGTTCCTGGAGGTCAACACCCGCCTCCAGGTGGAGCACCCGGTGAGCGAGGAGGTCACCGGCATCGACCTGGTCCGGGAGATGTTCCGGATCGCGGCGGGGGAGCGGCTCGGCTACGGCGACCCCGAGGTGCGCGGCCACTCGATCGAGTTCCGGCTCAACGGCGAGGACCCGGGGCGGAACTTCCTGCCGTCCCCGGGCACGGTGACCCGCTGGCGGCCGCCGGCCGGCCCGGGGGTCCGCCTGGACTCCGGAGTCGTGGAGGGCACGACCGTCGGCCAGGCGTTCGACTCGCTGCTGGCCAAGCTGATCGTGACCGGGCGCGACCGGGAGCAGGCCCTCGCCCGGGCCCGCCGCGCGCTCGCCGAGTTCGAGATCGGCGGGCTGCCGACCACGCTGCCGTTCCACCGGGCCGTGGTGGACGACCCGGCGTTCGCCTTCGACCTGGAGGTCCACACCCAGTGGATCGAGACGGAGTTCGCCGGCGGGATCGAGCCGTTCGCCGGGCCGCCGGGGGAGGCCGGCGCCGTCGCCGGCACCGAGACCGTCGTGCTGGAGGTGGACGGGCGCCGGGTGGAGGTCGTGCTGCCGGCGGGCCTCGGCGCCGCCGCGCCCGCGCCCGCGGGGAGGGCCCCCGCCGCGCGGAGGACGTCCCGGCGGGGCGGCGGGGGCCGCGGGGCCCCGGCGGCCGAGGGCGCGGTCGTGAGCCCCATGCAGGGCACGATCGTGAAGATCCTCAAGGAGGACGGCGAGGCGGCCGAGGAGGGGGAGCTGCTGTTCGTCCTGGAGGCCATGAAGATGGAGCAGCCGATGTTCGCGCACCGGGCGGGCCGGGTCGCGGGGCTGGCCGTGAAGGTGGGCCAGGCCGTCGCCAACGGCGAGGTCCTGTGCACGCTGGACGTGTGATCCGCAATGTCACGAAAGGCGCGTTGTTCCGGCTTCGGGGCGATCACTAGCGTCCCAGACGTGGTTACACGACGACGATTTCTCGGCACTCTCGGGGCGAGCGCCCTCATTGTCGGCTTCGACCCCACCACCCGGGCCTGGGCGACCAGCACCGGCTCCCGGAGCGTCCAGCGGATCCCCCACCTGGACGGCGTCCTGCTCACCGACCTCCCCACCCGGCAGGCCGACGGCCGCGACCTCGGCAGGATCGTCAGGCGCCTGCCGCGCGCGGTGCTGCGGCCCGGCTCCGTCCGCGACGTGCAGAAGATGATCGCCTTCTGCCGCGAGCACCGCATCCCGGTGGCCACCCGCGGCCAGGGGCACTCCACCCACGGTCAGGGCCTCACCGACGGCCTCATCATCGAGAACCGGTCGCTGGCCGCGATCCACTCGGTCGGCGCCGACTCCATCAGCGTCGACTCCGGCGTGCTGTGGCGGGAGGCGGCCCACGCGGCCGCCGCCCGCGGGCTCACGCCGCCGCTGTTCACGACGTACGTCGGCCTGTCGGTCGGCGGCACGCTGTCGGTCGGCGGCTTCCCCGCGCAGAACGAGCTCGGCCTGCAGATCGACCACGTCCGCGAGCTGGACGTGGTCACGGGCGACGGCCGGCTTCACCGATGCTCCCCCGACAGGGAGCGCGACCTGTTCGAGGTGATGCTGGGCGGCCTCGGCCAGTGCGGCGTGATCACCCGGGCCACGATCGACCTGGTGCCCGCCCGCGGGCGGGCCCGCAACTACCTGCTGCAGTACCCGACCACCGACACCGCCCGCGTCTGGGCCGACCTGCACGTGCTGCTGGAGCGGCGGGAGCTCGACGGCGCCTACATCCTGATGTTCGCGCCCGACGGCAAGACGGTCGTCTACCAGCTCAACGGCGTCGTCTTCTACGACGACGGCCGGGCGCCGGACGACGGGCGCCTGCTGCGCGGGCTGAGCGCGCCCGCCTCCTCGGCCGCCGTGGTCGACTCCACCTACCTGGAGTGGGTGGAGCGGTACGACCGGGTCATCGACGGCTGGCGGCGGCAGTACGCCTGGGACGACCTGCTCAAGCCCTGGTTCGACGTGATCCTCCCGGGCGAGACGGCCCAGGGGTACGTCTCCGAGGTGGTGCCGACGCTCACGGCCCGCGACTTCGGCCCGCCCACCGGCATCGGCTTCGTCTTCCCCCAGCGGCGGTCGAAGCTGACCCGGCCCTTCTTCCGCATCCCGCCGGGGAACAGCGAGTTCGTCTACCTGTTCGACGTCCTCACCTCCTCCCCGGCCCCCGGGCCCGACCCCGCCTTCGCCGCCGAGATGCTCGACCGCAACCGGCGCCTGTACGACAAGGCCAGGGCGCTCGGCGGCACCCGCTACCCCATCGGCTCCCTCGACTTCACCGGGGACGACTGGCGGGCCCAGTACGGCGAGCGGTGGCCCGACCTGCTGCGCCGCAAGGCCAGGTACGACCCCGGCCGCATCCTGACCCCCGGGCCGGGGATCTTCTCCTGACCGTCCCCGGCCCGGCCGCCGATGCCCGGCCGCGTCCCGACTCCCGGTAGCCTCAAGGGCGACAGCTCGAAGGCGGGCGCGCAGGGAGAAGGAGACAGCCGGTGTCAGGTCTGGTCGTCGCCATGGACGGTCCCTCGGGGTCGGGCAAGTCGAGCGCGTCGCGCGGCGTCGCCCGGGCGCTCGGCCTGCGATACCTCGACACGGGCGCGATGTACCGCGCCGTGACGTGGTGGATGCTCCAGCGGGGCGTCGACCTCGCCGACGCCGCGACGATCGCGGCGCGGGCGGGTGAGCCGGCGCTCACGGTGGGCACCGACCCCGACTCCCCGGGCATCGCCGTCGACGGCGCCGACGTCTCCGGACCCATCCGCGGCTCGGAGGTGACCGGCGCCGTCTCCGCGGTGAGCGCGGTCCCCGAGGTGCGCAGGCGGCTCGTGGACCTCCAGCGCGAGATCATCGCCGCGGCCCTCCCGTCCGGGGGGATCGTCGTGGAGGGACGCGACATCGGCACCGTGGTCGCCCCGGACGCGCCGGTGAAGGTGTACCTGACGGCCAGCGCCGAGGCCCGCGCCGTCCGCCGTACGGCCGAGCTCGCCGGGACCACGGTTGAGGCGCAGCGGGCCGCGATGGCGCGGCGCGACGCCCTCGACTCGACCCGCACGATCGATCCCCTCGCCAAGGCGGCCGACGCCGTGGAGCTGGACACCACCCCGCTCGACCTCGACGAGGTGATCGCCGAGGTGCTGCGGCTGGTGAAGGAGCGGACCTGACGCCTCCGGGCGTACGGCCAGGGCGCCGGCGGGCCCGCGGACCAGCGGGACGGCCGACCGGCGCCGGGAGACCGGCGGGACGCCGGGAAAGAGGAAGCAGCCGATGAGGCAGGGTGTGGACGTGGCGGGGGACTACGACGACGACGACGCGGGCTGGATCGAGGCCGAGCTCGCGGATCTGGGCGGCGACGAGGCCGAGCAGGAGCCCGACGCGGGGCCGCTCCCGGTCGTCGCGGTGGTCGGGCGCCCCAACGTGGGCAAGTCGACGCTGGTGAACCGGATCATCGGCCGCCGCGAGGCGGTCGTCGAGGACGTCCCGGGCGTGACCCGCGACCGCGTCACCTACGAGGCCACCTGGCGGGGCCGCCGGTTCACGCTGGTCGACACCGGCGGGTGGGACCCGGACGCCACCGGGATGGCGCTGCGCATCGCCGAGCAGGCGCAGATCGCGGCCGAGCTGGCCGACGTGATCCTTTTCGTGGTCGACGCGAGCGTCGGCGTGACCGACTCCGACGAGGCCGTGGGCGCCGTGCTGCGCCGGGCCGGCAAGCCGGTGGTGCTGGCCGCCAACAAGGTCGACAACCAGCAGATGGAGCTGGAGGCGACCGGGCTGTGGTCCCTCGGGCTGGGCGAGCCGTACCCCGTCTCCGCCCTGCACGGCCGGGCCAGCGGCGACCTGCTCGACATCGTGCTGGACGCGCTGCCCGAGACGCCGCCGCAGACGTTCGGCGCGCGTGGCGGCCCCCGCAGGATCGCCCTGCTGGGCAAGCCCAACGTGGGCAAGTCGTCGCTGCTCAACCGGCTGGCGGGGGAGGAGCGGGTGCTCGTGGACCCGGTGGCGGGCACCACCCGCGACCCGGTCGACGAGCTGATCGACCTGGGCGGCCGGACGTACCGCTTCGTCGACACGGCCGGCATCCGCCGCCGCGACCGGGAGCTGAAGGGCGCCGACTTCTACGCCGCCATGCGCACCCGCGCGGCGCTGGAGCGGTCGGAGGTCGCGGTCGTGCTGATCGACGCCTCCGAGGTGCTGACCGAGCAGGACCTGCGGATCATCGGCCTGGTCATCGAGTCCGGCCGGGCCATGGTCGTGGCGTTCAACAAGTGGGACCTGGTCGACGAGGACCGGCGCCACTACCTGGAGAAGGAGATCGACCGCCAGCTCGTCCGCACGCCGTGGGCGCTGCGCGTCAACATCTCCGCCAAGACCGGGCGCCACGTCGAGAAGCTGGCCCCGGCGATCGAGCGGGCCCTGGAGTCGTGGGGCACCCGGGTGCCGACGTCCCGGCTCAACCAGTTCTTCACCGAGCTGGTGCAGGCCACCCCGCCGCCGGTGCGCGGCGGCAGGCAGCCCAAGATCCTTTTCGCCACCGAGGCGTCGGTCGAGCCGCCCAAGTTCGTGCTGTTCACCTCGGGCTTCCTGGAGGAGACCTACCGGCGCTTCATCGAGCGGCGGATCCGCGAGGAGTTCGGCTTCGCCGGATCGCCGATCGAGGTCACCATGAAGATCCGCGAGAAGCGCAAGAAGAAGTAGCGGACGGACCCGGTGGTAGGGCCTGCCCTACCACCGGGACTGCCGTCGGCGGGATCGATCGGCGGGCCGCCGCTCAATACCGTGGACGACATGAGACGACTGCTGCCCCGCCTGGCCGGTGACACGGCCTACCTGCTCGTCGGGTTCCCCCTGGCGACCGTCACGTTCTGCCTCGTCGTGGCCGGCCTGTCGGCGGGCGCCGGGACGCTGGTCGTCTGGGTCGGCGTGCCGATCCTCGCCCTCACCCTGCTCGTCGCGCGGGGCATGGGCGAGGTGGAGCGGGCCCGCATCCGCGCCGTCCTCGGCGTCGACACGGTCCGGCCACGGTACCCGCGGTCCCCGGACGGCGCGAGGTGGTTCCGGCGGATGCTCACGCCGCTGGCCGGGGGGCAGCCCTGGCTCGACGCCCTGCACGCCCTGGTGGTCTTCCCCGTCGCGGTCGCCACGTTCTGCGTGGCCGTGACCTGGTGGGCGACGACCGTCTCCGCGCTGACCTACCCCCTGTACGGCTGGATCTTCTCGAACATCCCCGGCAACCACGGCCTGCCCGAGCTGCTCGGGCTCGGCCGGGGGTACCTGATCGACAGCGTCTTCTACGTCGCGATGGGCGTGGTGGCCGCGCTCACGCTCTACCCGGTCGTCCGGGCCTGCGCGGTGCTGCAGGCGTCGCTGGGCAAGGCGCTGCTGACCGGCGTGGCCCAGCTTCAGGAGCGCATCGAGGACCTGACCGAGGGCCGCAACGCCGCCGCCCACGCCGAGGCCAACGCCCTGCGCCGGCTGGAGCGCGACATCCACGACGGGCCCCAGCAGCGGCTGGTGCACCTCGCCATGGAGCTGTCGCGGGCCCAGCGCGAGCTGGAGCGGGACGCCTCCGCGGCGCACGCCACGATCGGGCAGGCCATCACCGCGACCCGGGAGACGCTGGACGAGCTGCGGGCGCTGTCGCGCGGCATCGCGCCACCCATCCTGGCCGACCGCGGCCTCGCCCCCGCCCTGGCCGCGCTCGCGGGCCGCTGCACGGTCCCGGTCGAGCTGGACGTCCAGACCGCCGAGCGCTACCCCGCCCTGATCGAGAACACCGTGTACTTCGTGACGGCCGAGGCGCTGACCAACGTCGCCAAGCACAGCCGGGCCACGTCCTGCTGGGTCACGCTCACCAGGATCGGCGACAGCCTGCTGCTGACGATCGGGGATGATGGAGTCGGCGGCGCGCACGTCGCCAAGGGACACGGGCTCTCCGGCCTCGCCGACCGGCTGCGGGCGGTCGAGGGGGAGCTGACGGTGAGCTCGCCGTCGGGCGGGCCCACGATGATCACGGCGGAGGTTCCGTGCGCGTAGTGGTGGCCGACGACGCCGTCCTGATCCGGGAGGGCCTCGTCCGCCTGCTGGAGGAGTTCGGCTGCGAGGTCGTGGCCACGGCCGGCACCGGGGACGCCCTGGTCGACGCCGTCGTCGCGCACCGGCCGGACGTGTCCGTGGTCGACGTGCGGATGCCGCCCACGTTCACCGACGAGGGCCTGCGGGCCGCGGTCGAGGCCAGGGAGAAGGTCCCGGGCGCGCCCGTGCTGATCCTCTCGCAGTACGTCGAGGTCTCCTACGCCGACGACCTGCTGGCGGACGCCCGCGGCGCGGTGGGGTACCTGCTCAAGGACCGCGTGGTGGACGTCGAGGAGTTCATGGAGGGGCTGCGCCGGGTCTCGGGCGGCGGGACCGTGTTCGACCCCCAGGTCGTGGCGCAGCTCATGGTCCGCCGGCGGCGGGACGACCCGCTCGCGTCGCTGACCCCGCGCGAGCGGGAGGTGCTCGGGCTCATGGCCGAGGGCCGGTCGAACCCGGCGATCGGCCGCCGCCTCGTCGTCACCGAGGGCGCGGTCGAAAAGCACATCCGCAGCATCTTCGCCAAGCTCGGGCTGCACGCCGAGGACGGCGACCAGCACCGCCGGGTCCTGGCCGTGCTGGCCTACCTGCGCTCCTGACCGTTCAGGCGCCGGGGCCGGTTGCCGCCCCCTGTCGCTCCGGTCACCGCAGGGACGGCGACGCCGTCCCTGCGGTGACGCCGCCCGCCCCGCCGGCGCTCAGACGCCGTCGTGTTCGGCCACCCGCGCGGAGGCCGGGACCCCGCGGGTCACGCCCCGGGCCGCCGGGAGCGTGAGGGCCGCCGCGGCTCCCACCAGGCACAGGACCGAGGTGATCAGGAAGATCTCGGTGTACTCGCTGTGCAGGGCCGCCGTGACCTGCCGTGTGTACGCGGCGAGCCGCCGGGCGTACTCGGCCGCGTCCACGCCGAACGGCAGCGGCGTGTCGAGGTGGGCGGTGAGCGACTGGAACCGATGGAACCCCCAGGCCGACAGCGCGGACACGCCGAGCAGCATGCCCATCATCCGCGCCACCACGACCGCCGCGGAGGCCACGCCGTGCTGGGCGGCGGGCACGACCCGCAGGGCCGCCGACGAGACCGGGGCGACGACAAGGCCCAGCCCGAGCCCGGCGACGACGAGGTCGAGGTCCATCCGCAGGCCGGCCGACGCCGGGTCGAGCGGCCAGCGCGAGATCATCAGATAGCCGGCGGCGGCCACGGCCATGCCGGCCACGGCGACCGCCCGCTCCCCGAACCGCCGGGCCGCCACCCCGCCCAGGAACGCCGCCACGGCGAGCGCCAGGAGGAAGCGGGTGAGGACCAGGGCGCCGCCGACGGCGTCCTTCCCCATGAGCGTCTGCGCGGCCAGCTGCACGTCGACCAGCGTGACCAGCAGGGCCGCCCCGGCGACCAGGCTCACCGCGAGCGTCCCGAGCAGCGGCCGCCGGGGGACGCCGGTCAGGTCGAGCAGGCGCACCGGCGAGCGGACCTCCCACACCGCGAACAGGATCCCCGCGACGACCCCCGCGACGAGGCAGGGCGGTCCCCAGGCCGGCAGCACGGCGCGGTCGGGCGAGGGGTTGTACAGCCCGGCCACGAGCAGGCCGAGGGCGAGCGCGAGCAGCACGCCGCCGCCGAGGTCCACCCCGTTGCGCGCGGCGCCTCCGCCGCCCGTCGCGGCGTCTCGTTCGCGGGGGACGGCCCACTGGACGGCCACGGCGGCGGCGAGGGCGAGCGGCAGGTTGATCCAGAAGATGCCGCGCCAGCCGGCGACGGCGGCGATCCCCGCGCCGTACAGCGGGCCGAGTACGCTGCCGAGCTCCTGGGCGGCGCCGACCGCGCCGAGCGCCACCGGACGGGCGCGCTCGTCCCACAGGTCGCCCACGAGCGCCATCGTGATCGGCAGCAGCGCCCCTCCGGCGATCCCCTGGAGCGTACGGCCGGCCACCAGCGCGGGGACGCTCCCGGCCAGCGCGGTGACGAGCGACCCCGCGGCGAACCCGGCCAGGCACGCGTGGATCAGCGGCCTCCTGCCGTAGCGGTCGGACAGGCGGCCGAGCAGCGGCATCGCGGCCACGTATCCGAGCAGGAACCCGGTGACGACGGGCGTGGCGCGTTCGAGGTGGTTGAGCGGGACGCCCACGTCCTGCGCGACGTCGACGAGCACGGTGACGACGACGTACGCGTCGAGCGCGGCCAGCAGCACGGCCGCGCCGCCGGCGCCGAGCGCGACCCTCCTGCCGAGCGAGGCGGTCACGACGGGCTGGAGGAGGGGACGGCGATGGTCACGGGCGCGTCGTAGTCGCCCAGGGTCACGACGACAGAGCCGCCGCTGAGGGGAAGGTCGATCTTGAGCAGCCGGCTGGTGGCCTTGTCGACCCAGAGCGTCCCGTTGACGCCCTGCTGCACGCCGGGGATGAGCTTCGCCAGCGTCTGCTGGGCCAGCGTGACCGCCACCCGGTACGCGTCGGACCCGCCCACCTTCTCCACGCCCTCGGTGCGGGCGTCCTTCGCGGTCGCCAGCAGCTCCGGCACGCCGGTCAGCACGGCCGACGGGTCGTACAGCGCGGTCAGCTGCTGCCGGGTCATCGTCTGGAAACCGCCGGTCGGGCCCTTGAACCGCACCGTGTCGCCGGACACCACGAACTCGAACTCCTGCAGGCCGGCGATCTCGATCTGCAGCGTGCCCTTGGCGTCGCCCGCACGGGTGAGACTGCCCTCGGCGTGGCGGACGGGGACGGCGGGCCGGTCCTTGGTGTCGATGGTGAAGGCGACGGTCTTCACCGCCCGCATCGCGTCGGCCGACTTCTTCAGCAGGTCAGGCCCGCTGGGGAGGGTCGCCCCGCCGGTCGAGGTGCAGGCCGTCAGGAGCAGGAGGGCGGCTGCGACCAGCCCGGCGATTGTTCTCACATGGCGGATCGTAGCGAGCGGCCCCGACAGGCACGCGGATCCATGCGTATCGGTTCGGCCCCCTTCTGAGGGGCCGCGGGCCGCCCCGGCACGTCGCGCCACGCGGCCAGTGGCCGCGCGCCCGTTCGTCCCGGCGCTCAGCGCGGCGAGCGTACGGACTGGAGGTGGTTCACCACGGGAGTGTAGATCTCGTCGAGCAGGGCAATCTGCTCGGGCGTGAGGAGGTCGATGAAATGCCGGCGGACGCTGACCACGTGGTCGGGAGCCACCTTCTGGATGATCTCCCAGCCGCGGCCGGTGAGGACGGCGAAGGTGCCGCGCCTGTCGTCCTCGCAGTTCTCCCGCACGACCAGGCCGGCCGCCTCCATGCGCGAGATCTGGTGGGACAGCCTGCTGCGGGACTGGATGGTGGCGTCGGCCAGCTCGCTCATCCGCATCCGGTGTTCCGGGCTCTCCGAGAGGTTCACCAGGATCTCGTAGTCGTTGAGGGACAGGCCGCTGCCCTGCAGGTCGCGGTCGAGCTGATAGAAGAGCAGCCGGTGCGCGGCGAGGTGCGCCCTCCACGCGCGCTGCTCCTGCGGGCTTAGCCAGCGGGGGTCTTCCATGACGACCAGCATAAGATCGCACGAGGCGGGGCGGAGCGGACGGGAGTGCCGATGAGCGCGGACGAAGGCGGCGAGAGCGTCGGCACTGTGGTGGTCGCGGGTGCGGCCAACCTCCTGATCGCCCTGGCCAAGCTGGTCGCGGGCCTGCTCAGCTCGTCGTCGGCGATGCTCTCGGAGGCCGCCCACTCGGCGGCCGACACCGCGACCGAGGTGCTGCTGTTCACCGCGATCCGGCAGGGCGAGCGGCCCGCCGACCGGCGGCACCCCCTGGGGCACGGCCGGGCCAGCTACTTATGGGCGATCGTGGCCGCCTGCTTCACGCTCGTCGTGGGCGCCGGGTTCTCGCTCACGCACGGCTGGCAGACCATCGTCCACGGCGAGGAGCTGGGCGACATCCTGGTCTCCTACATCGTGCTGGCGGTGTCGTTCGCGATCGAGTCGGTCTCCCTCTGGAAGGGCCTGTCGCAGCTGCGCGGCGAGGCCCGCCGGTGGCAGGTCAGCTCGCGCGACCTGCTCGCCCGGACGTCCGACACCATGCTCAAGGCGGTCGTGCTGGAGGACGTCGCGGCCCTCGCCGGCATCGCCGTCGCGGCCCTCGGGCTCGTCCTGTCCCAGCTCACCGGCTCGGCGGCGTGGGACGGCGCGGCCTCGATCGTCATCGGCCTGCTGCTGCTCGGGGTGGCCCTCAGCCTGATCAGGACCAACGCGTCGCTGCTGATCGGCCAGGCCGCGCCGAAGATCCTTGAGGAGGAGATCCTCGCCGAGCTCAACGGGCAGCCGGAGGTCGAGGGCGTGGTCGACCTCGTCACGGTCATGATGGGCCCCGGCCAGGTCATGGTCGCCGCAAAGATCGACTTCATGGACGAGACGACCGGCGAGCGGCTGGAGCTCGCCTCCGACCAGGTGGAGCGGCGCCTGACGGAGCGGTTCCCCGAGATCAAGCAGGTGTTCCTCGACCCGACCCCGGGCCGGTCACCCGCCAAGGAGGCGTAGCTCGGCCGGCTCGTCGGTGACGGCGGTGGCGATGACCGTGCCGGCCGCCCACTCGGTGAAGTGGCGGCCCTCCCACTCCAGCGTCCCCGCCGGCGCGCCGCCCAGGGGGAGCGCGGACAGGTCCGCCTCGCGCAGCCGGTCGAGCGTGAGCTCGCCCCGCTTCACCAGCGCCTCCTTGCGGACCCACTGGCGGATCAGCCTGCTGTTGTCGTCGCCCACCAGCGTCGCCTCGGCCGGGGTCAGCGCGAGCGTCTTCAGGTTGTGGTCGGCCGGGCCGCTGGTGGCGTGCTCGGCGTCGACCCCGACCCGCCCGGCCCCGGCGACCGCGCACACGTATCCGGAGGTGTGGGCGAGGCTGATCGACACCTCGGGCGCCTCGGCCAGCCACGGCCGCCCGTGGCCCTGGCCGCACCGCTCGCACCGCTGCACCACGGTCAGCACGCACGCCCGCGAGCCGAGGAGCTCGGCGGCGCAGTGTCGTACGAGGAGGTGCGCGGCGACGAAGTCGAGGCGGTCCCGCTTGCGGGTGAACCGCTCGGCCCGCCGGTGCTCCTCCTCGGTGAGCGTGCCGCCGACGACGTCGAGCACCTCGTCGGTGTAGCCGGCCACGGCGAGCGGGGGGCGCACGCTGCCCACGATAGGGGAGCGATGTGACGATCAAGTGAACTGCCCCCCGCCGAGCCGGGCCTCGTCCGGGCCCGTCGCGGGTCAGCCGGTGAGGGCGGCCATCCAGGACTCGACCTCGTCCGGGTGGCGGGGGAGCCCGGACGACATGAGGCGGGCGCCGTCGGCCGTGACCACCAGGTCGTCCTCGATGCGCACGCCGATCCCGCGCAGCTCAGGCGGGAGCGTCAGGTCGTCGGGCTGGAGGTACAGGCCCGGCTCCACGGTGAGCACCTGCCCCTCCTCCAGCACGCCGTCGAGGTACGTCCCGGCGCGCGCCCGGGCGCAGTCGTGCACGTCGAGGCCGAGCATGTGGCCGCTGCTGCACAGGGTGTAGCGGCGGTGGAGGCCCGCGTCCGCCTGAGCCCGGGTCAGCAGCCCCCAGTCGACCAGGCCGTCGCCGATGACCCGCATGGCGGTCTCGTGGAACTCCCGGAAGCGCGCCCCCGGCCGCAGGACGCCGATGGCGGCGCTCTGCGCCTCGTACACCAGCTCGTAGACCTGCCGCTGCACCGGGGAGTACGCGCCGGACAGCGGCAGCGTGCGCGTCACGTCGGCCGTGTAGAGGTTGTCGCCCTCCACCCCGGCGTCCAGCAGCAGGAGGTCGGCGGCGTCGAGCGGGCCGTCGTTGCGGATCCAGTGCAGCACGCAGGCGTGCGCGCCGGAGGCCACGATCGACTGGTAGCCGACCGCGTTGCCCTCCAGGCGGGAGCGCAGCCCGAAGACCCCCTCGACGTACCGCTCGCCCCGCGGGTGGGCGAGCGCGGCGGGCAGCGCCCGCACGACGTCCTCGAAGCCGCGGACGGTGGCGTCGACGGCGCGCTGCAGCTCCGCGACCTCCCACTCGTCCTTGACCAGCCGCAGCTCCGACAGGGCCGCGGCGAGCTCGGCGTCGGCCGTTCCGGACGGGGGCACCAGCGCGTCGACCGAGGGGTCGACGCCGCGCAGCACCCGGGCCGGGCCGGTCAGCGCGTCGGGCAGCCGGTCGATGTGGACGCACTCGATCTGGTGCAGGGCCTCGGCCTCGGCCAGGTCGGGGCGGTGCCCCACCCAGAACTCGCCGTACCGGCGGTCGCGGTAGAACTCCTGCCCCTCGGAACGGGGCGGGCGGGGACGCAGGAACAGCCGGGCGGCGCCGGAGGGCTCGATCACGAGCACGCAGTCAGGCTGCTGTCCGCCGGTGAGGTGGGCGAACGCGCTGTGCGCCCGGAAGCGGTGGTCGTCGTCGTTGCTGCGGGCCACCAGGACGCCGGAGGGGACGACGAGCCGCTCGCCGGGGAAGCGCTCGGCGAGCCGGGCCCGCCGCTTGGCCGCGTACGGGGCGACGGGGAGCGGCTCGGGATCGGCCCCCGCCGCGGCACCCCAGCCGGTGCGCATGAACTCCGCGAGCTCGTCGCTGATCGGCAGATCGTGACTCCCGGTGTTCAGCTTCTCCGTCATCGGCCATCCCGTTCCCAAGGCTGCAGCGTTATTTCACATGCTAGGGGCGAGGCCCTTGACGGGCCACGACGACCGCTGTTGCCTGGGGAAACAGGCTTATGCCGCTCCAGCCGGCCGGCCGGAGCGGGAGACGGGGATCTCCCCCGGGTGCCCCTGGAAGGCGGTGTCGATGCTCATCGGTACGATCTTGCAGAACAAGGGAACCGGCGTGGCGACCGTGCGCCCGCACGCGACGGTGACCCAGCTCCTCGCCGCGCTGGCCGAGCTCAACATCGGCGCGGTGGTGGTGTCGGAGGACGGGCTGACCATCGACGGCATCGTGTCCGAGCGCGACGTGGTGCGGCGGCTGCACGAGCGCGGCGCCCGCGTCCTGAACGAGCCGGTGTCCTCGATCATGACCTCCGAGGTGCGGACCTGCTCCCCGGACGCGAACGTCGAGGAACTGCGCCGCACGATGACGAACCACCGGGTCAGGCACGTGCCCGTCGTCAGGGACGGCCGCCTGGTGGGCATCGTCAGCATCGGCGACGTGGTGAAGAGCGCGATCGAGGAACTGGAGACCGAGAAGGAGGCCCTGGTCGGCTACCTCCACGGCTGACCGGCGGCGAGAAGGGGCCCGGCGGGCGAACCCGCCGGGCCCCTCGCGCGCCGTCTACTGGACGGTGATCCGGTCGACCTCGACCGTGATGCCCTTCACCTGGGGGGTGGAGGTGCCGGTCGTGACCGTGCCGGTGCCCGGGGACGCGCCCTTCACCGTGAAGGAGTAGCTGAGCGTGCCGCCGGGGGCGCCCGGCGTGCTGGCGATCCGGTAGTCCTGCGTCGGCGGGCCGCTGATCTGGCTGCCGGCGGTGCCCTCGGCGTTCTCGGCGCCGACCGTCAGGCCGTACGCCGCCCCTGGGTCGCCCGGCAGGTGGCCGGGATCGTAGGCGTACGAGATGTCCTCGGCGCCGTTGAGACCGATCCACTGCTGGAAGACCTTCAGGTCGCTGGTGCCGTACAGGTAGACGTGCCACTCGACGACGAGCCAGCGGTTCACCCCGTCGCTCAGGGTGCCGACGTAGACGCCGGGCGCGCCGGTGCCGTTCAGGTCGGTCCAGTACGTCGCGAGGACGCCGTTCGGCGGCGCCGCGTCGGGCAGCGTCTGCGGCGCGAACTGGATGTCGGCGTTGCCGTTGGTGCCGCCGGCCACCGTGTAGCCGTCGGAGACGACGCCGATCCTGGTGAACGTGCCGCCCGCGTAGGTGAACGCCGGGACGTTGTAGTTGAGCGCCTCCTCGTCCCCGATGGGCGTCGGCGCGATGCCGAAGTCCGCCAGCGAGAGCCACCCGCCGGCCGGGTTGGCGCCCGGCGCGATCGACGGCTTGTCCGGCTGCCGCGCGGCGAGGGTCTTGCGCGCCGTCACGAGCTGGGTGCCGACCCGGGTCGCCCCGGTGGCCGCGGTCGCCCGGAGCCTGGTGTCGAGCACGGTCGCCGCGGTGACGTCGGCGTCCTCCAGGGTGGTGTTCTGGACGTTCACCGTGCAGGTGGACTGGCCGGTGTTGCGGGCGATCGTCGTCGGCGTGCAGGTCTGGTCGATCGGCACCGCGCCCTCACGCCGGTAGAACGCCACCGGCAGGTGCTGCTGACGCGAGCCGCCGACCTGCTTGAGGTCGACCTGGCCGAAGTACTGCCCCTCCGGCAGGTCGGGGGCGGTGATCACGACCGAGACCGTGACGCTCTTGCCGGGCTTCACCGTGAACAGCGGCGGCAGCACGGTGATGTTCGCGCCGCTGACGGTCGTCCCGGTCGCCGCGTACGTGAGCGAACCGCTGGTCGTGTTGACGAACGTGCGCTTCGCGCTGATCACGCCCGGCATGATCGGGGCGTTCACCGACGGGACGTTCAGATCGATCCGGTTGAGCGGGTCGGCCGCCGAGGCCGCGTAGTGCGCGGCCGTCTCGTCGAGGGTCAGCCCCGCGTCCCCGGCCTTGGACAGGTCGATCCGCCCGCCGCCGTAGTCGAACGGGTCGGCCGGGGTGGTGCGGTCGGGCTTGACGACCTTGGTCGTGGCGGTCGTCTCCAGCGCCGACTTCACCTGGCCGGGCGTCCACGACGGGTGCAGCGCGAACAGCAGCGCGGCGGCGCCGGCGACGTGCGGCGACGACATCGAGGTGCCCGCGATGGCCTGGTACAGGTTCCCCGGCGGGCCCTCCAGCTCGGACTCCGGTGTCGGGGTCTGGCCGGCGAGGATGTGCAGGCCGGGCGCCGTGACGTCCGGCTTGAGGAAGTCGCCGCCCGGCCCCCGGGAGGAGAACGTGGTCATCACGTCGCCCTGCCAGGTCGCCTTCTCGCCCTGCGTGAACGTGGCCGTCGCGCCCGGGTGGGAGGCGAGGAAGCTCAGCAGGACGTCGGTCTCCGGCTTGTCGATGTGCACGGCCGGCAGCCAGTGGTTGTCGGTCATGATGTCGAGCGGCGTGGCGTTGTACAGGATCATGCCCGCCGCGCCGCCCTTCTTGACCTGCGCGCCCTTGAGCACCCGGTTGGGGCCGCGCTGGCAGGCGACGATCTTGCCGGCGAACAGCCCGGCCGGCGGCGTGTTGACGCACAGCGGGTCGCTGTACGGCGGGTCGGAGGCGAGCACCACGGGCAGCGGCGTCGAGATCCCCTGCGTGATCGACGCCCCCTTGATCGACGGCCCGCCGGTCAGCGTGATCGTCGACTGGAACGTCCGCGACTGCGTGGAGGCCGCTACCGTGGTGACCCAGGGGCCGCGGTGGTCGGTCGTACCGGCGCCCGGGCCCGAGTTGCCGGCCGAGGCCGACACGAACACGCCCGCGGCGTACGCGTCGAGGAACGCCAGCTCCACCGGGTCGCTGTACGGGTCGGCGCCGCCGGAGATCGAGAAGTTGATCACCCGTACGCCGTCCGCGATGGCCTGGGCGACCGCCGCGACCGAGTCGGACTGGTAGCAGCCCTCCGCGCCGCAGACCTTGTAGACGGCGACGTGTGCGGCGGGGGCGATGCCGTGGATCGGGCCGCGGTCGATGCCGAGCGGGTTGGCGTGGTCGGCCGGGCCGCCGGCCGAGGTCGTGGCCGTGTGCGTGCCGTGCCCGTTGGAGTCGCGGGCGCTGTCGGGGTACATGTCGCCGCCCACCAGCGCGTTGTACGTCGCGAGGAACGGCTGGCCCGAGATCAGCTTGTGGTTGCACGGGAAGACGTCGTTCGCCTGGGTGAGCGGGTTGTCCCCGAAGTTGCAGGTCCGGGGCGTGCCGTCCGCCTTGGGCGGGGGAGCTGGCAGCGTCCCCGGGTCGTTGAACTGCGGATGCTCCGGCCACACGCCCGAGTCGAGGATGCCGACGATCACGCCCTTGCCCGAGGAGTTCGCCCCGCCCAGGCGGTTGTAGATCGTGGGCGCGCCGATGAACTCGGGGCTGGAGTCGGTCAGCGGCTGCTCCCTGCGGTCCTCCTGGACGGCCGCCACACCGGGCAGCTTCAGCAGGTCGGCCGCCTTGTTGGCGGGCAGGGTGAGCGCCACGCCGCCGTACACCGTGCGGAGCTTCTGCCCCACGCGCGCGCCGGAGATCTTCTTGCCCAGCTCGCCGAGGAAGGTGTTCTCGATGCCCTCGATGTGCTTGGCGTACTTGGTCGTGTCGGCGCTCTTGAGGTCGAGCGGGCGGCCGGTGACCGAGGGGCTCGTCGCCGGCAGGCCCGACAGCCCGCCCTTGTACGCGGCCAGGGAGTCGTAGTCGAGCTTGACCATGACGGTCGTCTGGTCTGCGGAGGTGGACCTCAACAGGCCCTCGTCGCTCTTGGCGAGCTGGCCGCTGGGGGACTTGGCGCCCTGTGTCCGCTCGGCGCCCGTCAGCGCCGTCGCGGTCCACGACCGCGAGGGGGTGGGGCTCGGGTCCGCCGCGGCGGAGCCCGCGGGGATCGTCGCGGCGATCAGGCCGAGGCCGCCGACGACGGCGGCCGCGCGTAAGTAGCGAGGCGGGGGCTTCCTTGACACGACACCCTCCCTGTAACCGGTGCGGCCTCGCCGTCCGGCGGCAGGAGGGTGCGCGCCGCCCGGAAGACGCGGGAGGACGGCGGCCCTCCCCGTGGGCGACGAGCGAACGGCCACCCGTGCCGGGTGGCCGAACCTGACAGGGAGTCTAACTGGCGACCATTTTGCAGACTAGATCGTTCTATAGAACGATTTTTCATGGGATTTTCGGGTGAGACGGGGGAGGGGGCGTCGTCCTAGACTCGGGGTCGTGAAGCTCAAGCTGGATCTCCACGACATCTACAACAAGGGCAGCGAGATCGACCGCGCGCTGCACGGCATCATCCAGGAGGCCGTCCGGAAGAAGGCGACACAGGTGGAGATCATCCCCGGCAAGGGGTCGGGGCAGCTCAAGAAGAAGGTGCTGCGCTTCCTGGAGCAGAAGGAGATCAAGGCCCTCTACCACCGGATCGACAAGGACGCCAAGAACCACGGCCGCCTGTTCGTCTACTTCCAGTGGAAGTAAGGGCACCCCGCGTCTGCCAGTATTGATCTTCCTGAGGGCACAACCAGGGCACTCGACCCGGTCTGCTCTTGCGTGAAGAACGCGTCCATGGCCCTGCGCGCCCGATCCGCTGCGTTCGGCATCAGGTGGGTGTCCGTCCGGAGCGTGAACCCAGGGTCGGCGTGACCGAGGTACTCGGCGACCGTACGAATGCCGACCCCGGCACCGAGCCACGCCGACCGTCAGAGCCTTCTCGTGGTGAACAGGGTGGTCCCGTAGACCGCGTCCACTTCCTTCCGCTCGGTCTCGGTGAACCCGACCTTGGCCAGTACACGGCGAGAAGCGGTGTTCCACTCCCAGACCGTGGCCCACAGACGTTCGTACCCGGACGATCTTGCCCAGTCCAGAACCGCCAACGAGGCCTCGGTCGTGTATCCCTGACGCCAGACTCGGCGTAGCAGCTCGAACGCCAGTTCCGGTTCCCCTTCCGATCCTCGTCCGCTGTCGACCAGCCCGCAGTAGCCGATAACGTCACGAGCGGCCTTCCGCTCGACCGCCAGCAACCCGATCGACGATGGCTGGTTGGCGCGGATCGAATCCTCGAGCTCTGCGACCGTGGGGTGTCCATCCGCGTCGATTCGGCGGTGTGGCGGCACTCGTGGATCCCGTTCTGTCCACAGCTCACGCTGGACGACAGCCTCGGCTACCCGCCAAGGTCTGAGCAGCAGGCGACTCGTCTCGAGCACAACCTCGCGGCCCGGAGTCACTTTACCTGTCATGACAGCAATCCTCTCACGGGCGAAGCTGGACTCTCTGAGAGGAGCCCAAGCTCCGGCGGCGCGCTCAGCGCCCGAGTGACAGCTACGCAGGCTGAACCGCGTGCCAGATGCGTGCCAGAACAAACGGCGACAAGCTGACAGCGCGGGGATCAAGGACTAATCAGAACTACGACGTGTGATCTGTAGCGTGGCGCCACCCGGAGTCCCATACCGGTTGGCTAGACGCGGAGCGAGAACCTGACCTTTGAGGATGCCTGGGCTCCTGCCCGGTCATAGAAGCGGATGGCGTCGGCGTTCCAGTCGGGCGTCTGCCATTGCACCTGCACCGCGCCGAGGGCCGCTGCTGTGCGCTTCACGGCGTCGAGCAGTTTGCGCCCCCAGCCTTCCCCTCGGTGTGGCTCGGTGATGAACAGGCAGTCCAGGTGGAGGTAGTCGGCCGCCTGCCAGGTGGAGAACTCAAGTGAGCATGTTGCGTAGCCGATCAGTTCTCCCTTGTGATCGGCCACGAAACACCACGCCCTCGGATGTGCCGAGAACAAGGCGGACTCCAGGCGAGCCGCGAGATCGTCAGGGAGAGGTTCGGCGCGCTCGAACGTGGCATGGGCGGCGCACAGTCTCGCCACTGTAGGCAGGTCGGCCGGCACGGCTGGGCGGACCGTGCCGCCCAGCCGTGTGGTGTCCATCAGCATGCGCAGGTGATGGAGCCGATGGGAGCGGTCAACGGGTCCGCCTCACGCTGCTCGGTACCGGTCGGAGATACAACCGGGAAGCCCTCGCGGATCCAGTACTCGATACCACCGATCATTTCCTTGACCCGGTAGCCGAGCTGGCTGAGGGCGAGCGCCGCGCGGGTGGCGCCGTCGCAGCCAGGCCCCCAGCAGTAGGTGATGACCGGGACCTTGGGGTCGAGCAGGCTTGTGGCCCGGGTCGGGATGTCGGCGGTGGGCAGGTGAACCGCGCCCGGCACATGACCTTGCTGCCAGCCGGCACTCCCCCGCGAATCGACCAGAACGAAGCCCGGGTTGTCAGAGTCGAGTGAGGCGCGGACGTCGGAGACGTCCGCCTGGAAGGTGAGGCGTGCGGTAAAGAAGGCGGCGGCTTCGATGGGAGGCGCGGGCGGCACGCGCAGTGCAGGGCTTGCAGCAGGGTTGTTCATGCGTGAAACACTACGAAGTGTCACCACACACCGGAACAGGCGATCCCCGGCTGTTCCGGGCTGCGACCGGGGATCTAATGGTATTTGTTGTCTATGGCCGCCGATTTCATCGACCAGACCGACATGCGCATCCTGGAAGCCCTGCAGGAGAACGGACGGGCCAGTTACGCCGAGCTAGCACGGATCGTGTCCATGTCGGCCAGTGCTGTCAGCGAGCGGGTGCGGCGGCTGGAAGAAAGCGGTGTGATCCGCGGGTACTCGGCAGTGGTGGACCCGCAACAGCTGGGACTCGGCATCCTGGCCTTCGTGCGCCTCCGCTACCCCACGGGCAACTACAAACCGTTCCATGATCTGGTTGCGACCACACCTGAAATCATAGAAGCCCACCACGTCACAGGCGAAGACTGCTTCGTGCTCAAGGTCCTCGCCGCTTCCATGCGCCACCTCGAAACAACGACGGGCCGAATCGCCGGACTCGGCTCCGTCATGACCAGCGTCGTCTACTCCAGCCCAATCTCGGACCGCGCGATCACGACGATGGCCTCATCCCAAGAGCGGCAAGATCGGGCGCATCGGCCTGCATGACGATCTTGTGGCCCATCGAGGCTGACGCGCTGACCCATGCCTGTGCTCGTCCGCGAACTGCACCGCCACGGCGGGCATCACGAAACACCCGAGCCGGGATTGTTCACCCGGCCGCGCCCATGGCTCGGCCGGTGAGCCATGCGTTCATCCCCGAGTTGAACGTCGTTCTAGAGGGTTGTTAGCGTGCGCGCATGTCAGATCTAGGACATGTGGCTTGGCCGCCTGAGCTGATCCGGACCGAGCGGCTCGTGCTCCGTGAGCCCGAGGCGCGGGACCGTACAACGTTCGTCGAGCTGCTCGCCTCGCCGGAGGTGCACACCTACCTCGGCGGTCCCCGCCCACGTGACGAGCTTGAGCGTGAGATGCCGGAGGTGCCGGAGCGATGGCCGGGGAGTTTCGTCGTCGAGCTCGACGGGGCGATGATCGGCCAGATCCTGCTCAGGAGAGCGGCCGGGCACCGTCGCCCGGCTGCCGTGGGGAAGGCCGATCTCGGTTACCTGTTCCTTCCGAGAGCCTGGGGGCACGGGTACGCCGCCGAGGCGTGCGCGGCGGCACTCGACTGGTTCGACGGCGTCCTTCCCGGCGAGCCGGTGGTGCTCACCACCCAGAGCGCCAACGTCGGCTCGATGCGCCTCGCGGCAAAGCTGGGGTTCACCGAGGTCGAGCGGTTCCAGGCCTGGGACGCCGAGCAGTGGCTGGGCCTGCGGCCCGCGGCCATGTGATGGCCGCCGCCTCCGGCGGGGGCGCCGTACCTGCCGTCGCCGGCCCTCTGCCGTCTGCGGGCCCATACTGGCCATCAGGTCTTTCAGCTCCGGTGAGGCCGGCTTCGACCTTGCGTCATCTATCGACATTCGATAGATTCCTATCGTGACTCGATGGAAGGATAGGCCGTGGGAAAGCTGACAGTGCATGCGCTGCGTGCCGTGCTCCTGGTGGTGCTCGCCGGCACGGTGTTGATACAGGTATCGATGGTGTGGGCGTTGGCCACCGATCCGGAGGACGGGTCGCTCCCGCTGACCCCGCTGCGCGTGATCACGATCCTGGGCATGGTGTCGGTCCAGGTCGCCCTGGTCTGCGTACTGCGGCTGGTGTCGATGGTGCGACGTGGAACCGTGTTCTCCCACGCCGCCTTCCGGTACGTGGACGGCGTGATCGGTGCGATCGTGGCGGCCGCTCTCGTGTGGTTCGCGGTCACGATCGTCAACGCGCCGGGCCAGCGGGACGACCCGGGCGTCACCCTGATCATGGGCGGGGTCGGCGTGGGCATCCTCGGGGTCGCGCTCATCGTGCTCGTGCTGCGGATGCTGCTCGCCCAGGCCGTCGCGCGCGACGTCGAGGCGGCGCAGATGCAGGCCGAGCTGGACGAGGTGATCTGATGCCGATCGCCGTCGACATCGACGTGATGCTGGCCAGGCGGAAGATGTCCGTGGGCGAGCTCGCGGACCGGGTGGGGATCACGCCCGCCAACCTGGCGGTGCTCAAGAACGGCCGCGCCAAGGCGGTGCGCTTCGCGACGCTCGCCGCGCTCTGCGAGGTGCTCCAGTGCCAGCCGGGCGACCTGCTGCGCTGGGAGGCCGAGGACGTCGCGGGCGGATGACATGCCTCAGGCGATCGATTCCCGAGGGTTGGCCCTGGCCTACCCGGACGTACCGGACGGGCGGTGCGGCCCCCGTAGACTGAGCCCCCGTCCGTACCGTCTGAGGGAGTCATGACCAGTAGGTTCACTGAATTGGTCGTCGACTGCCACGATCCGGAGCGGCTCGCGGCCTTCTGGTGCGCGGTCCTGGACTTCACGGTGATCGACCGGACCGAGGGCAAGGTCGAGATCGGCTCCTGGGAGCCGACCGTCGAGGAGGTCCGGGCCCGCCAGATGCCGCCCACCCTGACGTTCATCCGGGTGCCCGAGGGCAAGACCGTGAAGAACCGGCTCCACCTCGATGTCAGCCCGATCGACGGCAGCACCGACGACGAGGTGGCCAGGCTGCTCGGCCTCGGCGCCGTCAAGGTGGACGTGGGACAGGGTGCCGGCCGGAGCTGGGTGGTCATGGCCGACCCCGAGGGCAACGAGTTCGACGTCCTGCGCACCCTGTACCGTCCACCTGCATGATCGAGGGCAGGACGGGCTGTCCGCTCGAAACGGCGGTGCGGCGCGGGTATACACCCATTTGCCCCGACTGGGAGATTGCCCGGCATTCCCTGGCGTGTCCGCGACGGCCTCGTGGTTCGTGATCGACCTCACTCTCGGTAGTGTGATCATGGGTTGACATCCGACCACGGAGGAGCCACGGCCATGGCTGACAAGTGGGAGATCAAGCGCAGGCTGGCCGACGCGATCAACGACCACGACGTGCCCCGAATGCTCGATTTGTTCACTGAGAACGCCGTCTTCGTCTCGCCCGTAGGACTGGCAGAGGGACGCGAACAGATCGCTTGGATCTTCGAGCAGTTCTTCAAGGGCTTTCCGGACCTCCACCTGACGGTGTGGTACGAGGCCACCGGCACCGACAATCCCCTGGTGGTCGAATGGACGGGGACCGGCACGCAAACCGGGCCGTTCCTGCTGCCCGACGGGCGGGAACTGGAGCCGACAGGCCGCCGCATCACGCTGCGCGGGACCTGCGCCTCGTTCATCGAGAACGGAAGGGTCGTCACGCACCGGGAGTACTTCGATCAGTTGGAGCTGTACACACAGCTCGGCCTGCACCTGGCGAAGGACGATCCGGCGTCCGCATAGCGTTCACGGGGGAGGCCCTGGAAGGTCACGTCCACGTGCCACCGGCCGGCGTCTTCCCATCGCCAGGGCGGAGCCCGGGGGTCCCTCCCAGGACGCCCTGGCCAAGCTGAGCGCCGCGGCCCGTGACGCCGAGTCGCCTGCTCGGGCCTGAGTGGCCGTTCGCTCGATGAGCACCCTCGGGCTGAGACGGTTCCCCACGTCCGGATAGCGTGGTGGATGGGTGGAGACCGCGACGAGGGGGACTCGCGCATGTCGAACCTGACCGGCCTTTCGGACGACCTGATCAACGCGATGAACAGGCACGACCTGGACGGCGCCCTGCGGTGCTACACCGAAGGAGCGGTCTACGTCTCGCCGGTCGGCGTGGGTGAGGGCCGCGACGAGATCGCCTCGTTCCTGGGCGCGTTCCTCACCGCCTTCCCCGACGTCCGCTGGACTCCCTGGAGCAGGGTCGTCGTCTGCGGCAACGTCCTGATCACGCAGTGGGTCATCACCGGCACTCACCACGGCCCGTTCTCGATGCCGAACGGCGAGATCATCGAGGCCACCGGCCGGTGCGTCAACGTGCGGGGGTGCTCCCTGCGCACCATGGACGGCGATCGCATCGCCGTCCACTGCGTCTTCTACGACCAGCTCGAACTGTACGCCCAGCTCGGCGCCGAGCTCGTTCTCCCGCGCCCCTGATTCGCGCGGCGGGCCGAGCCGACCCCGGGTAGGAAATGGCGGCCTACCAGGGGCTATATCGGACCTATACCGCGTGTCCGACCCTCACCCCGAGCCGATTCCCGGCTCGCGGAACTGGAGGGCTGGATGCCGGACAAGAGTTTGAGACGGCTCATGAAGCGATTCATGGGGCTGTCCGTCGTCGCGGTCATGCTGACGGCGTTGGGTGTCTCGACGGCGATACCGGCGTCGGCGGCACCCGCCCTGTGGGGCACGGTCGTCGGTACAAATGAGGACGGGCGACTGGAAGTCTTCGCGTTCGGTCTCGATGACACTCTCTACGCGAACTTCCAGCTTCCCAGCGGCGGCTGGAACGGCTGGCAGGCCCGCGCCCGAATTCCCGACGGTGTCGTTACCCAGGGGCCGATCGTCAGGTCGAACAAGGACGGCCGCATGGAGGTGTTCGCCGGGACGGCCGACGGCAGGCTTTACCACATGTGGCAGCTCGCAGCGAACGGCGGCTGGAGCGGCTGGGCGCAGCTCGGCAAGTGGAACCTGATGACCGGTCTCTCGGTGACCACCAACAAGGACGGCCGCATCGAGGTGCTCCTCTCGGACGGCGCCGACCTGTGGTCGGTCTTCCAGACCTCGGCCACGCCGGGAACCTCCTGGTCGTCGCTCAACCTCGGCAGGCCGACCACCACGTTCCTGATCAACGGCCCGGTGGCCTCCGCGCAGAACGACGGCGGGCGGCTGGAGGCGTTCGCCGTGGGGTGCGGCATAGCGAGCCCATACGGTTGCGGCATTCCGGCGATCTACCACAAGTGGCAGCTCGCTCCCGGTGGCGCCTGGAGCGGCTGGGCGCCGATGGAGCACTGCAACGAGACCACTCTGGCGACGATAGCCGCCGCCAAGAACGAGGACGGACGACTCGAGCTCGTCGCGATCATGCCGACCAACAACGTGTACCGGGGAGACTTCTGCCACATGTGGCAGCTGAGCACCGGCGGCTGGTCCGGCTTCGACAACCGCGGCAACGGCGAGATCGACACGACGGCCCCGGTGGCGATCGCCAACAACGATGACGGACGCATCGAGGCGTTCACGGTTCGCGTCGACGGCGTCATCCAGCACATGTGGCAGACCGCGAAGAACGGCGGCTGGAGCGGCTGGGACAGGCTCGGCACGTTCACCGGCTTCACCCGCTCAGGGCTCGGCGTGGGCCGCAACAAGGACGGCAGGCTCGAGGTGGTCGCCACCCGCGGCGACGGTCAGCCGTACCACATCTGGCAGACCGCGAAGAACGGCGGCTGGAGCGACTGGGCGCCACTGGAAGCCGGCTGACCCCGTCGAGCAGGTCCGGTACCCGGGGCCCGCCGGCCACTGTCACTGGCGGAACGGACCGGGCCGCTCTGTCACAACCGTGACGACGGGAAGGCGTCCGGCGATCAGGATCTCGGGGATCGCCGGACGCCTGGGCCCGGCCGGCGGGCCGCCGGCCGGGTCCTTCGACGCGGTCACGGCCACGCCACGGCCGGGTCTGTCCTGTTACTCGGCGGCCCGCCCGCGGAGGCCGGTCTGGGCGGATCGAGCCGCCGCGGTCCGCGCGGTGGTACGCGTGTCCGGGCCGGGCAGGTCGCGGCTGAACGCGTACACCACGGTCGCGGTGGCGATGGCGCCGGCGTTCAGCAGCAGGGCCTTGTCGTTGATGTTGGCGATCGTGTCGCAGGCCTGGTGGTAGCAGGAGTCGTAGGCCTGGCCGGCGGTGCCGCCGAACAACGCCTGCTCCTCGGGGGTCTTGACGCCCTCGGCGCCGGTGAACAGCCCGCCCGCCGGGATGCCGGCCGCGATGAACGGGCCGTAGTCGGACCGGCCGTCGAAGTCGGTGCCCACGTGGCCCTGACGGATGGTGTCGAAGTACTTCTCGAAGAGCTTCTCGATCTCGTCGGATCCGGGGGGACCGGCGGGCGAGCCCACCGCGTCCGAGTCGTCACCGTCGTAGATCTTCAGCGCGTAGTTGGGGGAGGCGACCATGTCGAAGTTCAGGTACAGCCTGATCTTGGCCAGGTCGGCCGGCGACAGGCTCGCGACGTAGTGCTCGGACCCGAGCAGGCCCAGCTCCTCCGCGCTCCAGAAGGAGAAACGCAGCTTGTTGCGCGTCGGGATCCTGCCGAGCTTCGAGGCGATCTCCAGGATCGTGGCGCTGCCCGAGCCGTTGTCGTTGATTCCCGGTCCCGCCGGCACGCTGTCGAGGTGCGCTCCGAGCTGGACCACCTTGGCCGGGTCGCCCCACTTGGAGTCGGCGATGACGTTCTGGGTCGTGCGGATCTCGCTCGTGGTGTCGGTCTTCACGCGCACCGCGGTCCCGGCGGTGGAGAGCTCCTGGCCGACGGCGAAGCTGACGCCGACCACGGGGATGTGCACGGTCGGCTCGCCCAGCGTGCCCTGGAGCGTGTCGGTGCGCCCCGGCTGGCCCTCGTTCATGATGATCGCCCCGGACGCGCCCGCGGCCTGCGCGTTCTCCGCCTTGACCTGGAAGGTGCAGGTGCCGCGCTGGAGCAGCGCGATGCCGCCCGGCGTGAACCCGGCGAAGTCGGCGGCCTCGCACCCGGAGGTCGAGCTGCTCGGCGTGGGGCCGGGCGGCAGCATCAGGTCGACGTTCTGCACGGAGGCTGTGACGTCGCCGGACCCCGAGTAGGTCATCGTGGCGAAGTCGCCCACACTGCTGCCGTCGGGCGGGGTGGGGGCGTACGTCTTGGGGGAGGGCGCGGTCCGCTGGAGCACCGCTGTGGAGTTCTCCCGGAAGTACGGGAACTGGAACGGCTGGACGGTGACGGCGTAGCCGGCCTTCTTGAGCTGGCTCGCCACATAGTCGCGAGAGGCGTCGAAACCGGGCGTCCCGGCGGCGCGGGTGCCGCCGTTGGCGTTGGCGATCTCCTGCAGTTTCTGCAGGTGCTTCTTGATGCCGGACACGGCCACCGACTGCGCGATCTGCGCGGGGTCGGGGTCGGCGCTCGCCGGCGAGGCCGGTACGAGCGGAAGCATGAGGGCGGCGGCCGCGGTGGCGGCGCCCACTCTCGTGCCGAGGGCGATGCGCATTGGGCTCTCCTCCGGGTCCAATGACAGGGGTCCCCGATACGTACTGATCGGGAAAACTAGCCGCAGTTGGAGAATCCGTGAAGGCCCGTAAAGGTATGAGTCCGACTCGCGATACAGCTCGTGGCGCCGTCAGCAGCACTCCTCACCGCGCCACGCGTCGCGTCCCTCCGTGACGGCGACGGCGGCGACGGCCAGGCCGATCAGGGGATCCAGCCACCACCAGCCGAGCCACGCGTTGGCGGCCAGACCGGCCAGGACCGCGCCGGCCAGATAGGCGCACAGGAGATTCTGGGTGCCCTCCCCGGCGGTGGCGCCGGAGCCGAGCCGGGCGCCGAGCCGGTGCTTGGCGATGCCGAGCAGCGGCATGAGGACGAGGCTGAGCGCGGTGAGGACGATGCCGGGCACGCTGGACTCGGCCGCCTGCCCGGAGACGAGCTTGTGCACGGCCTCGACGGCCACGTAGGGGGCCAGCAGCCAGAACGAGACCGCGACGGCCTTCTGGGCGCGCCCTTCGGCGGTCTCCGACAGGGTGCGGGAGCCGGTGAAGCGCCAGATGACGATGACGCTTGCCAGCCCCTCCACGGCGGATGACAGCGCCCACCCGATCAGCGCGATGGAGGCGGCGGCCACGCCCGCGGCGATGCCGGCGGCCCCTTCGACCGTCATCCAGACCAGGCTGACCCATGACAGGGCCCTGGCCCAGCGGGCCGCCCGCACCCAGCCCTCGTCGCGACCGGCTCGCTGCGCCCCGGAGGCGGGGACCGCCGCCGCGGCGGCGGAGCCGCAGCAGGCGTCCGCGCAGGCGCAGGCCGGGGTGTCCGCAGGAGTGGACGGCAGGGCGGGCGGGTGCTCGGTCATCGCCTCATCTCGCTTTCGTCGTCCGGACGCGCGTGACCCTCGTGCCGGACGTGGACGAGGGCCAGGTCGAACAGCATCCGGACGTGGCTGTCGGCGAGCCGGTAGTAGGACATCCGCCCGCTGCGGCGGACCCTCACCACCCGGTTGGCGCGCAGCAGTCGCAGGGCGTGCGACGCGGCCGACATGCTGTGGCCGGTCGCGGCCGCCAGGTCGCACACGCACATCTCTCCCCCTTCGAGCATCGCCGCTATCAGGCGCAGCCGCCCCGGATCGGCGAGCAGCCCGAAGACCCGCGCCAGGTCGCCGACCGTCTCCTCGGACGGCAACGCCTCGCGGACACCGGCCACCCGTTCGGCGTCCACCACCCGGACCGCGCAGCCGTCGGGCGCCAGGGGCACGACATGTGAACGCTCGCTCATTCGACGGAGTATGTGTCCGCCGATTCCTGCCGTCAAGACATCTCCTGGCCTGGCCATCGGTCTGTCACCCTCTCGCCGCCGCCACGAACGGGCAATCCATACTTGCCCACTCGCTCACATGTGTAAGTGGGAAGGTAACTGGATAACTACGGAGAGTAAACAGGCCGCATCCGGCGTCCGCCGTGCGGTCCGGCCACGACTTTCCACCCGTTCAGCAGATCAAGGAGGTGCTCACGCATGTCGTCATGGACCGTCGTGTGGGCCATGGGGCCCGTGTCCGCCGTTCAGGCGCCCCGGCCGGAGGCGGTGGGCGCGGTCCTGCTCGTCTGCGTCTCCACCCTCGTCGGCGCGTTCCTCGCCCGGCGCAACTCGAAGCGGATGAGCCTGTGGCTGGCCGTCGCGTCGGCGATGATCCTGGTCACCGCTCTCGTCGACCTCGCCCCCGACGCGTGGGCGGAGGCGGCCGAGGCCGGCGTCCCGCCCTGGGCGCTGGGCCTGTCGGCCGGATTCGGGTTCCTCGTCATCACCTACTTCACCCGCCGCGGCTGCGCCTGCCCGGACGACCAGCCGCCCCGAGCCGGGATGCACGCCCCCGGCCTGCACCGGCGGGTGAAACAGGGCGTGGACGCGGCGGTCTTCGGCGGCATGGGCACCGCCGCCGCGCTCACCCTGCACCGGGCCATCGAGGGCGCCGCCCTCGCCCTGACGGCCTCCGTCGTGGTCGTCATCGCCCTGGTCGTGCACTCGGCCAGCGAGGGCCTGGCGCTGGCCGCGCTGCTCGACATCGCCAGGCGGCGGCTCGTCCCCTGGCTGGTCGTGGCCTGCCTCAGCCCGGCGGTCGGCGTGCTGACCGCGTCCCTCAGCCCCCTGCCGGACCGGATCGTCCCGATCCTGCTCGCCGTCGTCATGGGCGTGCTCTGTCGCACCGCCATCGTCGGGATGAAGCTCGCCGCCGGCAGACAGGAGAGCGGGCGCCTGTCCCCGCGGCACATCGCCATCGCCGCCGGCGCGGCGGCGGGGGCGGGCATCCTCCTGGCCGGCGCGCACACCCTCGACGGCGACGACGGTCACGAGGAGGCCGCCGGCGGGACGATGTCCGCCGAGCTGGACAGCGCGGAGGCGGCCATGACGGTGACGCCCGCACCCACCGCGCCCCCGCGCCGCAAGCAGCAGGACCACCCGGCCTCAGGGCTCCCGCCGACCTCGCACACCACCTCATCGGCGGGTTCAACGGCACATGGCCGCCTGCCTGATCAGCCGCCGGAGGCGGCCGCGCCGCTCAGCCGGAGTGAGCTGAGCCGGGCGGTCAGGTCCGGACGGCTCAGCCTCACCCAGGTCCTCGAGCGCACGGATCCGGTCACCCGGCAGACCCCCGTCCGCAGCGTCCTGCGCGCCCTGCCCGGCGCCACCGCCCAGTCCGTCCGCACCCTTCTCGCCGCCACCGGCATCGGCGCCGGAGAGCAGGTCGCCGACCTCAGCGACCGGCAACGCCGGATCCTCCTGACCGCAGTCGGAGACCAGGCGAGCCCGACGGCCGCGAAGCGCGTCGACCGGCCCGGCACGTGACCCCCGACGCGCCGACACATTCAGCAGGCGGCCCGGGAGCGGAGGTAGCGGCGCTCGGCGGCGTTGCCGGTGAGCTCGGCGGCCCGCCGGTAGGCCGCCGCCGCGTCCTCCGTACGGCCGAGGCGGCGGAGCAGGTCGGCGCGCACGGCGTGGAGGACGTGGTGGCGGTCGAGGCCGTGGAGGGCGTCCACGAGCGGCAGGGCGGCGGCGGGGCCGTGCACCTCGGCCACCGCGACCGCACGGTGCAGCGCGACGACCGGCGTGGGCGTCAGCGCGGCCAGGTGGTCGTACAGGGCGAGGATCTGCCGCCAGTCGGTGCCGGCGGCGGTGGCGGCCTCGCTGTGCACGGCGTTGACGGCGGCCTGCACCTGGTAGGGGCCGGGCCGGTCCCGGCGCAGGCACTCCCTGAGCAGCGCGCGGCCCTCCGCGATCAGCGCGCGGTCCCACAGCCCGCGGTCCTGGTCGCCGAGCCGCACGAGCTCGCCGTCCGGACCGGTGCGGGCCGGCCGCCGCGCCTCGATCAGCAGCATGAGCGCGAGCAGGCCGAGCACCTCCGGCTCGTCGGGCATCAGCGCCGCGAGCAGCCGCCCGAGCCGTACGGCCTCTGCGCTCAGGTCGTCGCGGGCGAGCTCGCCGCCCGAGCTCGCGGTGTAGCCCTCGTTGAAGATCAGGTAGACGACGGCGAGGACCGCGTGGAGGCGGTCGGGCAGATCGGCGTCGCGCGGCACCCGGTACGGGATGCCGGCGTCACGGATCTTGGCCTTGGCCCGGACGAGCCGCTGGGCCATGGTCGGTTCCGGCACGAGGAACGCACGCGCGATCTCGGCCGTGGACAGCCCTCCGAGCAGCCGGAGCGTGAGCGCCACGCGGGCGGCGGGCGCGAGCGCCGGATGGCAGCAGGTGAAGATCAGCCGGAGCCGGTCGTCGTCCACCGGGCCCTCCTGTCCGGGATCGGGTGCGTCGCCGGGCGCGTGCACCAGCAGCGCCTCGGCCTGCCGGCCGGCTCGCGTCGACTCGCGGCGCAGGCGGTCGATCGCCCGGTTGCGGGCCGTCGTGATGATCCACCCGGCCGGGCTGGGGGGCGGCCCGTCGACCGGCCAGCGCCGCACGGCCGAGGCGAACGCGTCCTGCACCGCCTCCTCGGCGAGGTCGATGTCGCCGAACACGCGGACCAGGACGGCGACCGCCCGGCCGTACTCCTTCCGGAAGATCCCCTCGATGTCGCCGCCGTTCATACCGCGGTTCGTATCGCCGTTCATGTCGCCGGTCATGTCGCCGTTCATGCCAGGGGCCGCACCTCGACCGGCAGCGTGGCGGCGCGGGACATCCTGGCGCCCCACTCCAGCGCGGCGTCGAGGTCGGGCGCGTTGATGACGGTGAAGCCGCCGAGGTGCTCCTTCCCCTCGGTGAACGGGCCGTCCGTGAGCAGCGCCTCGCCATCGCGGTAGCGCACGACGGTCGCGCTGCTCGCCGGGCGCAGACCGACCGAGAAGACCCAGGCGCCGGCGGCCTTCATCTCCTCGGCGAGGACGCCGAGGTCGGCCATGATCGGGGCGAGGACCTCCGGTGGCGGGGGCTCGCCGTCGGGCTGGTACACACTGAGCAGGTACTGCCGCATGTCACGTGATCCTCTCAGCCGGCCGGGCGGTAGGTCGCGACGATGACGCCGTTGGGGGCCGGCGAGGCCTCGACCAGCTCCAGCGTGCCGTACGCGTGCTCACCCTCGGCGAACAGCCTCGTCCCGGTGCCGAGCGTGAGCGGATGGATCGCCAGCGTGTAGACGTCGACCAGACCGGCCCGCGCCAGTGACCGCACCAGCTCGCCGCTGCCGAGCACGACCAGGTCGCCCTCGACGTCGCGCCTGAGCGCGGCCACGGAATCGGCCGCGTCACCCTGCACGAGGACCGAGTTCTTCCAGGGCAGGGGCTCCACGAGGCTTCGCGAGGCGACGTACTTGCGTCGCCGGTCGAGCACCTCGGTGAACGGGTTGCCGTCGGTCTGCTTCGGCCAGAAGCCGTGGAACTGCTCGTAGGTGCGGCGGCCGAAGAGCAGCCCGCCGTCCCCGCTCATGGCCCTGCCCATGCCCATCTTCTCCGCGATGACCGGATCGGCGTACGGGCGGGCCCAGCCGCCGTGCCGGAAGCCTCCCCGCGCGTCCTCGTCAGCGCCGCCCGGCGCCTGCATGACCCCGTCGAGCGTCACGTTCTCGACCACGACGACCCTGCCCACGGTGACCTCCTCACGTCGCGGCCGGCCCCTCGCCGGCCCGTCACCAGCTATACGAACGACTCGTCCCCGGATCGACACCGCGACGGGAGACGTCATCAGGAGGGTCGGAGCCCGTCTGACGGAGACCGAGAAGGTTTCCGAAACTTTCGGAGACAGGGGCGCGGCTTCGGCATGCTTCGGCGATCGACATGGATGGCGGCTGCGCAGGTGGCGGCGGGGACCGAGCTGCGCGGGAATCTTCCGTCCACGGTGAGGTTACCGGGATGTTTCGAGAACCGTTGACAAGCGCCTGACAGCGAGCCGATACTTTCGCCAGTCAACCGATAGTTTCGCTGCCGACGGGGCGCTCCGTCGATCCGAATCGCTCCGTCGCGACCTGGTCCCCCGGACGTCGACCGCACGACGACCGGCCCACCCCCCGCGCGCCGCACGACATCGGCGAGCGGCGGCCGCCACCCGGCCGCCCGCCACCGCCGTGGTCGTCGCGCGCCCCCGGCCTCCAGCCGGCTCACACCAGGAGGAACACGCAGATGTACGACATCCCCATCCGCCGCAGAGGCCGCGGGCGCGGCCGTGCCGGGCTGTTCGCCCGCGCCTGCGCCGTGGCGCTGGCCATGGCCGTGGCGCTGGTGCCCGGCGTCGCCCACGCGGCGATCACCAGCAACCAGACCGGCACGAACAACGGCTACTTCTATTCGTTCTGGACCGACGGC